>NZ_LR813084.1:5441666-6042500 GCF_903815225.1 Delftia tsuruhatensis | reverse complement strand
GTTACGGTCGGACATCGTGACGATAGTGCAATGGCATAAGCGTGCTTAACTGCGAGACTGACAAGTCGAGCAGATGCGAAAGCAGGACATAGTGATCCGGTGGTTCTGTATGGAAGGGCCATCGCTCAACGGATAAAAGGTACTCTGGGGATAACAGGCTGATACCGCCCAAGAGTTCATATCGACGGCGGTGTTTGGCACCTCGATGTCGGCTCATCTCATCCTGGGGCTGTAGTCGGTCCCAAGGGTATGGCTGTTCGCCATTTAAAGAGGTACGTGAGCTGGGTTTAAAACGTCGTGAGACAGTTTGGTCCCTATCTTCCGTGGGCGCTGCAGATTTGAGGAAGCCTGCTCCTAGTACGAGAGGACCGGAGTGGACACACCTCTGGTGTATCGGTTGTCACGCCAGTGGCATTGCCGAGTAGCTAAGTGTGGAAGAGATAACCGCTGAAAGCATCTAAGCGGGAAACTCGTTTCAAGATGAGATCTGCCGGGGCCTTGAGCCCCCTGAAGAGTCGTTCGAGACCAGGACGTTGATAGGCTGGGTGTGGAAGCGCAGTAATGCGTTAAGCTAACCAGTACTAATTGCTCGTGAGGCTTGACCCTATAACTTTGATGACGAAGTGATCATCAAGGTGGTTATGCCAAGTAAGACGCAGTCGAAATATAAAGCTGATTGAAGACTCTATGAATTAGTTGTGTTGCCCCGAGGGCAGCATGACAACAAGTTATGCCTGATGACCATAGCAAGTTGGTACCACTCCTTCCCATCCCGAACAGGACAGTGAAACGACTTTGCGCCGATGATAGTGCGGGTTCCCGTGTGAAAGTAGGTCATCGTCAGGCTCTTACAGCCCAAGAAACCCCGTAGCCCAAGGCTACGGGGTTTTTTGCATTGGGCCTTTGAAAAGGAAAAAGGGAAAACCAGAAAAAAGGAGGGCGCTGGCGCGGCCTCCTTTTTTCTTGTGCAAGGCGTTCTCTCACAGTGGCAGGCATTCTCCCTGAACGAAAACCTTGAGCTCTCCCGACTGTATCGGTGTCCAGGTCTCGTTCTTGGTCAGCGGCGCCGTGACGATAATGGCCACGCGATCCTGTGGGGTGGTCTCGCGCGCAAAGTCCACGCTGAGGTCTTCATCGGACAGATGGGCTTGGGCAAAAGGGTGCTGGCGTTCGATGTAGCAAAGATGCGTGGTTGCATGGGCCCACAGCGCCTCGCCGTTGGACAGCAGGAAATTGAATGTGCCGTGTGGAGAGATACGCTTGGCCAGGTCGCGCAGCGTATGCGTCAGCTCCTGCACGCTGGGCAACCCCGCATGCGATTTCCACAATTCCTGGAGGATCCAGCAGAAGGCCTGCTCGCTGTCGGTGTTGCCGACGGGGTGGAAGTGGGCATGCAGTTTGGGGGAGAAATTCTTGAGGTCGCCGTTGTGGGCGAAGACCCAGTTATGGCCCCACAGCTCGCGTACGAAGGGATGGCAATTCTGCAGGCTCACGGCGCCTTGGGTGGCCTTGCGGATGTGGGCGATGACGTTGCGGCTCTTGATCGGGTATTCGCGTATCAGCTTGGCGATGGGCGAGTCGATGGCGCGTTCATAGCCGACGAAGTGGCGCAGGCCCTTGTCCTCGAAGAAGGCGATGCCCCAGCCATCCGTGTGATCGCCGGTGTTGCCCGCCCGCTGGGTGAACCCCGAGAAGCTGAAGCGCACGTCGGTGGGCGTGTTGCAGTTCATTCCAAGCAGCTGGCACATGGCGGTATCGTCGTTTGCGTAGTTCAGTCCATAGCCTAACGCTTCAGGCGTCTGCTGCAAGCACAATGCAGGACGCACGTGTAAAAACGAAAGAAAGCACGCGGTTCAGGCTGAAGGGAATCGTCGAGTAAGACCGGGCATCAACGAAAAAGGCAGCCAAAGCTGCCCTTGGTGTGATTGGCCGGTTGCTATCAGCTGCGCTCGGTCCAGAGCTTGCCGCCCGTGGCCCAGTTCTCGCGCTTGATGTCGGTGATCAGGATGTCCACCGATTCGGGCGAGCCGCCCAGCACTTCGACCGATACGCGCGTGATCTCTTCGACCAGCTTGCGCTTTTGTTCGATGGTGCGGCCTTCCATCATTTCGACATGGTATGTAGGCATGTGAGTCTCCTGCTCGAGTTCATTGAAGAGGTAGAACACCGATCATATCGGCCCGGGAAGGCTCGCGGAGCTGACACCGGATCCCCACTTTTCGCCCTGCGTTCGCGGCAATGGCGGTGTTTCCGTGGCGGCCAGGGCGGCACAAGTGGGGCAGAGGCAGGCCAGGTCGCGTGCATCCTGGGGAATGCGGGCCAGGGCGTCGGGGGAGATCGGTGCATCCATGCACCAGCAGCCGCCCGGATCGCCCCCCTCCATCACGGCGCAGCGGTTGGAGCGGCCGCACAGGGGGCACAGGCTGGCGTCGAGCGGCGGCTTGGTCATGGTGCCGCCAGTGTATGTCCATGAAAAAGGCACTTCGGCACCGTGGAGGGGCGGAAGTGCCTTTCAGCAGCGCACGGCGCCAAGGTCGCGCCCCTGTCGTCAGGCCGCTGCCTTGACCTTCAGGCGCCAGGCGTGCAGCAGTGGCTCGGTGTAGCCGCTGGGCTGCTCCTTGCCCTTGAAGACCAGGTCGCAGGCGGCCTGGTAGGCCATCGAGGTGTCGAAGTGGCCGGCCATGGGCTTGTACAGGGCATCGCCGGCGTTCTGCTGGTCGACCACGGCAGCCATGCGCTCGAAGGTTTCGCGCACCTGGGTTTCGGTCACGATGCCGTGCTGCAGCCAGTTGGCGATGTGCTGGCTGGAGATGCGCAGCGTGGCGCGGTCTTCCATCAGGCCCACGTTGTGGATGTCGGGAACCTTGGAGCAGCCCACGCCCTGGTCCACCCAGCGCACCACATAGCCCAGGATGCCCTGGACGTTGTTGTCCAGCTCCTGCTGCTTCTCGGCGGCACTCCACTTGTCTTCCTTGACGACCGGCACCTGCAGCAGGTCGGCCAGGATGGTGGCGCGTTCGGCATCGGCATCGGTTTTTTCCAGCTGCTTTTGCACCTCGGCCACATTGACCTGGTGGTAGTGCAGCGCATGCAGCGTGGCGGCCGTGGGCGAGGGCACCCAGGCGGTGTTGGCGCCGGCCTTGGGGTGGCCGATCTTCTGCTCCAGCATGGCCTTCATCAGGTCGGGCATGGCCCACATGCCCTTGCCGATCTGTGCCTTGCCACGCAGGCCAAGGCCCAGGCCCACGAGCACGTTGCTGCGCTCATAGGCGGCCAGCCAGGCGCTGCCCTTCATGTCGGCCTTGCGGACCATGGGGCCGGCGTACATGGCGGTGTGCATCTCGTCGCCCGTGCGGTCCAGGAAGCCGGTGTTGATGAAGGCCACGCGCGAGGCGGCGGCGGCGATGCAGGCCTTGAGGTTGACGCTGGTGCGGCGCTCCTCGTCCATGATGCCCAGCTTGACGGTGTTCTCTGGCAGGCCCAGCACCTGCTCCACGCGGCCGAACAGCTCGCTGGCGAAGGCGGCTTCGGCCGGACCGTGCATCTTGGGCTTGACGATGTAGACGCTGCCGGTGCGCGAGTTGCGGATTCCGTTGGCGCCCAGTCCCCTGATGTCATGGATGGCGATGGCCGTGGTGACCATGGCGTCCAGGATGCCTTCGGGGATTTCCTTGCCATTGCCCCACAGGATGGCCGGGTTGGTCATCAGGTGACCGACATTGCGCACGAACATCAGCGAGCGGCCGTGCAGCTTGACGCTCTTGCCGTCGGCACCGGTGTATTCGCGGTCGGCGTTGAGGCCGCGCGTCATGCGCTGGCCGCCCTTGTCGAAGGTCTCGGTGAGCGTGCCCTTGAGGATGCCCAGCCAGTTGGCATAGCCCACGACCTTGTCCTCGGCATCCACGGCGGCCACGGAGTCTTCCAGGTCCAGGATGGTGGACAGGGCGGCCTCGACCACCACGTCGGCCACGCCGGCGGCATCGGTCTTGCCGATGGCCGTGGTCTTGTCGATGCGGATGTCGATGTGCAGGCCGTTGTTGACCAGCAGGACCGAGGCTGGTGCGGCCGCATCGCCCTGGTAGCCCACGAACTGGGCGGCGTTCTTCAGGCCGGTGGAACCACCGTTCTTGAGCGCGACGACCAGCTGGCCGCCTTCGACGCGGTAGCCGGCCGCATCCTTGTGCGAGCCCGTGGCCAGCGGCGCGGCCTGGTCCAGGAAATTGCGCGCGAACTCGATGACCTTGGCGCCGCGCACGGGGTTGTAGCCCTTGCCCTTTTCGGCGCCACCTTCTTCGCTGATGGCATCCGTGCCATACAGCGCGTCGTACAGCGAGCCCCAGCGGGCATTGGCTGCATTCAGGGCGTAGCGGGCATTGAGGATGGGAACCACCAGTTGCGGTCCGGCCTGGATGGCCAGTTCGGCATCCACGTTGGCCGTGGTGGCCTTGGCGTCCTTGGGGGACTCGACCAGGTAGCCGATCCGGGTCAGGAACTGCTGGTAGCCTGCCATGTCGGTGATGGGGCCGGGGTGGGCCTTGTGCCAGGTGTCCAGCTCGACCTGCAGGCGGTCACGCTCGGCCAGCAGGGCCGCATTGCGCGGGGCCAGGTCATTGACGATCGCGTCGAAGCCCTTCCAGAACGCCTCGGGCGCGACGCCGGTGCCCGGGAGCACTTGCTCATTGATGAAGCGGTGCAGCTCTGTAGCGACCTGCAGGCTGTGGACTTGGGTGCGATCGGTCATGGTGGGAACCCCCGAGTTGGATGGATGGAAAGTCTGCTCAGACCCTCTTCGGGCCTGACTATAAGGAATACTTTATTAGATTTATTTGCGTACATAAATAGACCGGAAATCTTAAAACTCGTGACTTTTACGCAAAAATATGGGAAGGTTGCGAACAGGCTGGAACCTACGGACCCGGCATGTGGCCTGATGCGTGGCGCACAGGGCAGACAGCCCGTGCCTGCTGTGCAAAAGGCGGCCCCAGGAGACAGGCGTGCATTGGCATGCCGGCAAGAAAACAGAAGAGAAACGGACAGCGGTCATGGACAAGCTCAAGGCATTCGAGTCTTTCGTATCGGTGGCCACGCGCGGCAGCCTCACGGCGGCCGCCAAGGCCGAAGGCGTGGCGCCGGCCATCATGGGAAGGCGCCTCGATGCCCTGGAGGAGCACCTGGGCGTCAAGCTCATGGTGCGCACCACGCGGCGCATCTCGCTCACGCATGAAGGCAGCGCCTTTCTGGAGGACTGCCAGCGCCTGTTGTCCGATGTGGCCAATGCCGAGGCCAGCGTCAGCGCAGGCGGGGTCAAGGCCACGGGGCATCTGCGCATCACGGCGCCTGCGGGCTTCGGGCGGCGCCATGTCGCGCCCCTGGTGCCGCGGTTCCGCGACCTGCATCCCGACGTCACCATCTCACTGAACCTGAGTGACCGGGTGGTGGACCTGGCTGGCGAAGGGTTCGACTGCGCGGTGCGTGTCGGCGACCTGCCCGATTCGGCCCTGGTCAGCGTGCGCATCGCCGACAACCGGCGTCTGTGCGTTGCCACGCCGGGTTACCTGGAACGCCGTGGCACGCCGCGCCACCCCAGCGAACTCACGCAACACGATTGCCTTACGCTGTCCAGCGACGCTTCGCAGACACGCGGCTGGGCCTTCCGCATTCCGCATCCCGACAGTGGCACCAGCGAGGTCGTGCATTTCAAGCCGGGCGGGCCTCTGGACTGCTCCGACGGCCAGGTGCTGCATGACTGGTGCATCGGCGGCTGGGGCATCGCCTGGCGCAGCACCTGGGAGGTCGAGGCCGAGATCGCCGCCGGGCGCCTGGTGGCGGTGCTGGAGGAGTTCGCGGCACCGCCCAATGGCATCTTCGTGGTCTTTCCCCAGCGCAAGCACATGCCATTGCGCGTGCGCCTGTGGATCGACTATCTCAAGCACCACTACGAGCAGCCGGAGTTCTGGCGCCGTACCCAGGCGGCCTGAGCGGGCCGGCCAGCCAAGGAGGAACGAATGGCGGTGTCGACTGCAACACAAGCGATATCCACGGTGCGCCAGGCGTCGTCTGGGTGGCGGCGCTGGATGCGCATGGCGCTGGGGGCCGCCTGCCTGGGGCTGGCCGCGGGCTGCGCAACCCATGTGCCGGAGCCCGGTCAGGCCGGCGGGCCACGCCAGGGCGCCGTGCCCGCAGGCATCGTGAGCGTGACTTTTGACGACCCCGCGCGCTTCGATGCCTCGCGCAGCGGCCCGCGCGAGGGCGAGAAGGCACGCCGCGCCTGGGTCGATGCGCTGGGCCAGCACCTGGCCGAGCGCGCTGCTCCCAGGCTGCCTACCGGCCAGAAGCTGGAGGTGCATGTCACCGACGTGCAGCGTGCCGGCAGCTTCGAGCCCTGGCGCGGACCCCAGGCCGCCGATGTGCGCATCGTGCGCGACATCTATCCGCCGCGCATAGACCTGCGCTTCAAGCTGCTGGATGCGGGCGGCAAGCTGCTGCGCGAAGGCAGCCGCCAGTTGCGCGACCCCAGCTTCATGATGCGCCCCGACCTCTATCCCAACGACCCCCTGCGCTATGAGAAGACGCTGCTGGACGACTGGCTGCGCGAAGAACTCGCGCGGTGAGCGGACTGCGGAGGTCTACCGATTGCCTCGGGCATCAGGTTGGCCTCCGGTATTTCTGGCGTAATGAGGCCCGGGCATGGGCTTGGCGGACCTCCGGGAGGGCCTGGCCCATGGGGTTCACTTCTTTTACGGGTTCGCGATGACGATAGAAGCCATTCTGGCCAGCCTGCACCTGCTGGCGATCCTGACCTTCGTGGTGTTCCTGTCCAGCCAGGCGGCACTGTGTCGCAGCGAATGGATGAGTCCCGCCGTGGTCCAGCGCCTGGCGCGGCTGGACATGATCTATGGGCTGGCCGTGGTGTTCCTGGTGCTGACCGGCATCGCGCGCCTGGTGTGGGGCGTCAAGGGCATGTCCTGGTACGTTTCGCAGCCACTGTTTCATCTGAAGATGACCTTGTTCGTCGTCGGTGCCCTGTTGTCCATCAAGCCCACGCTGGCCTTCCGGCGCTGGCGCCGCGCCCTCGATGCCGGCCAGGGACTGCCTTCTGCCACCGAGGTGACCGGCACGCGCCGCTGGGTGATGTGGCAGGCGCACGTGGTGCCCGTGATCGCGGTCGTCGCGGTGTTCTGGGCACGGGGCATGTAGGCCTGGTTTTCCTGTCCGGCGGCATGGGGCGGGGCTGCCACGTAGAATCCGCCGATGCTCTCCGTCAAACAGGAACTGCTCGCGGCCCTTGCCGGCGAGCTCGAAACTTTGTCGCCCGGCGCCGGTGCGCGTGCCGCTTTTGAATCTCCCAAGGTGGCTGCCCATGGCGATTTCGCCTGCACGGCCGCCATGCAGCTGGCCAAGCCGCTCAAGCTCAACCCGCGTGCGCTCGGCGAGCAGCTCAAGGCCGCGCTGGAGGCCACGCCCGCCTTCCAGCGCTGGGTCGATGCCATCGAGATCGCCGGTCCCGGCTTTCTGAACATCCGGCTCAAGCCCGCCGCCAAGCAGGAAGTGATCCGCGAGGTGCTGGGCCAGCCCGAGAAGTTCGGCTGGCAGGCCGACCGCGGCGAGAAAGTGCTGGTGGAGTTCGTCTCGGCCAATCCCACCGGCCCGCTGCACGTGGGCCATGGCCGCCAGGCCGCGCTGGGCGATGCCATCTGCAATCTCTACGCCACCCAGGGCTGGGGCGTGCACCGCGAGTTCTACTACAACGACGCGGGCGTGCAGATCGACACGCTGACCAAGAGCACGCAGCTGCGTGCCAAGGGCTTCAAGCCCGGCGACGCCTGCTGGCCCACGGATCCGGAGAATCCGGAAAGCAAGGCCTTCTACAACGGCGACTACATCCAGGACATCGCCGACGATTTCAAGGTGAAGAAGACCGTCAAGGCCGATGACCGCGAATTCACGGCCAATGGCGATGTCGAGGACTACGACAACATCCGCCAGTTCGCCGTCGCCTACCTGCGCAACGAGCAGGACAAGGACCTGCAGGCCTTCAATCTGCACTTCGACCAGTACTACCTCGAATCCAGCCTCTACACCAACGGCTATGTCGAGGATGCCGTGCAGCGCCTGATCGCGGGCGGCCACACCTACGAGCTCGATGGCGCGCTGTGGCTCAGGTCCACCGACTACGGTGACGACAAGGACCGCGTGATGCGCAAGAAGGACGGCAACTACACGTATTTCGTGCCCGATGTCGCCTATCACATCCAGAAGTTCAAGCGCGGCTTCGGCAAGGTCGTCAACATCCAGGGCACCGACCACCACGGCACCATCGCGCGCGTGCGCGCCGGCCTGCAGGCCGCCGATGTGGGCATCCCGGCCGGCTATCCCGACTATGTGCTGCACACCATGGTGCGCGTGGTGCGCGGCGGCGAGGAAGTCAAGATCAGCAAGCGGGCAGGCTCCTACGTCACGCTGCGCGATCTGATCGAGTGGACCAGCAAGGACGCGGTGCGCTTCTTCCTGCTCTCGCGCAAGCCCGACACCGAGTACACCTTCGACGTGGACCTGGCCGTGGCCCAGAACAACGACAACCCCGTGTACTACGTGCAGTACGCCCATGCACGCATCTGCTCCGTGCTGGCGGCCTGGGGTGGCGATGCGTCCACGCTCAAGGATGTGGACCTTTCTGCGCTGCAAGGCCCGCAGGCCCAGGCCCTGATGCTGCAGCTGGCCAAGTACCCGGCCATGCTGACCTCGGCCGCCGAAGGCAATGCACCGCACGACGTGACCTTCTATCTGCGCGAGCTGGCCTCGCTGTACCACAGCTACTACGATGCCGAGCGCATCCTGGTGGACGATGAGAAGGTCAGGCTCGCGCGCCTGGCGCTGATCTCGGCCACGCGCCAGGTATTGCACAATGGCCTGGCGGTGCTGGGCGTCTCGGCCCCGCAACGCATGTAAATCGAGCGACCACAACGATCTATGAAGACACAGCAACGTGGGGGCACCGTCATCGGTCTCATCATCGGCATGATCGTCGGCCTGGCAGCAGCCCTGGCCGTTGCCGTCTATGTGACCAAGGTGCCGGTGCCCTTCCTCACCAAGGGTGGCAAGACGGCTGACCAGGACGCGGCCGAGGCCCAGCGCAACAAGAACTGGGATCCCAATGCGCCGTTGCAGGGCAGGAATCCTGCGCCGCCACCCCCGGCTGCCGTGACGCCTGCCCTGCCTGGCAATAGCACGCCGACCCCGCCGGCCGTGGCCGGCGGCGTGACGCCGCCGCCCGCGCCCGTGGATCCTGCCAAGCCCCCCGCCAAGCCGGATGCCAAGGCCGACGGCAAGACCTCGACCGATCCGTTGGGTGACCTGGTCAAGGCACGCTCCGCGGCTGCCGAGAAGGCGGAAAAGGCCGAGAAGGCCGACGCCGGCTTCAACTATTTCGTACAGGCCGGCGCCTTCCGAAGCCAGGGCGATGCCGATGCACAGCGCGCCAAGCTCGCGATGCTGGGCTGGGAGGCGCGCGTGAGCGAGCGCGAGCAAAACGGCATCACCATCTTCCGTGTGCGGGTGGGTCCGTTCGCCAAGCGCGACGATGCCGAGCAGCTCAAGCAAAAGCTCGATGGCGCCGGCGTGGAATCGACTCTGGTGCGCGCGGCGCGATGACGCGCTGAACAAGCGATGAACTTTTGGCGAGGCCGTGCCTCCTAACCTCCAGCATTGAACGAGGAGTTTGTTTTGATGAATCGCCGCGATTTCTCCCTGGCTGCCTCCGCAGCCGCCACTGGCGCGTTGACGCTGGGCACCTCCGCGGTCCAGGCCCAGGCGGCAGCGCCCAAGGAAGGCAAGGACTACATCAAGCTGGGCAAGCCCGCGCCCACCAGCGCTGGCGCCGGCAAGGTCGAGGTGGTCGAGTTCTTCTGGTACAGCTGCCCGCACTGCAACGCGTTCGAGCCCACCTTCGCCGCGTGGAAGAACCAGGCTCCCGCCGACGTGGTCGTGCACCGCGTGCCCGTGGCCTTCAACGCCAGCTTCGTGCCCCAGCAAAAGCTCTACTACGCCTTTGAAGGCATGAACCTGCTGGACACCATGCATGCGCGCGCCTTCCATGCCATCCATGTGGAGCGCAACCGCCTGGCCAAGGACGAGGACATCTTCGCCTGGGTCGGCAAGCAGGGCGTGGACGTGGCCAAGTTCAAGGAGGTCTACAACTCCTTCACCGTGTCCAACCAGGTGCGCAAGGCCACCCAGCTGCAGCAGGACTACGAGGTCGAGGGCGTGCCGGCCATGGGCGTGGCAGGCCGCTACTACACCGATGGCACCAAGGCCGGCAACATGACCAACGTGCTGCGCGTGGTCGACCAGTTGATCGCCACCGCCCGCAAGGGCTGAGGCAAGGCTTCGGTCCTGCCACCGTGCAACAGGCCCGCCCAGCGCGGGCCTGTTGCTTTTGGAAACCCCTTTTTGTGTCCTGCATGGCTGGGCTTTGCCGTCGTCTGAAAGACGCCAGAAACGGTTGCGCGCGACACCCCCTACAATGGATGCAAGAAGCGTGCCCTCCATGAAACAACGACTTTCCCCCCTCCTGCTCGCAGCCGCCCTGGCGGCCTTCGCCGGTATGGCTCTGGCTGAAAAGGCCGACAGCACCAAGCCCATGAACATCGAGGCCGACGCGCTGCGCCATGACGAGCTCAAGCAGACCAGCGTGTTCACCGGCAATGTGGTGATGACCAAGGGCACCATCGTGCTGCGCGGCGCACAGCTCGATGTGCGGCAGGACCCGGAAGGCTATCAGTACGGTGTGGTGACGGCCGAGTCCGGCAAGCGCGCCTTCTTCCGGCAAAAGCGCGATACCGTCCCCGGCCAGCCCGAGGAGTTCGTGGAAGGGGAGGGCGAGGTCATCGAATATGACGGCAAGGCCGACCTCGTGAAGTTCATCCGCCGCGGCGAGCTGCGGCGCTACCGTGGCGGCCAGCTCAGCGATGAGATCACGGGCTCCATCATCGTCTACAACAACCTCACCGACGTGTTCACCGTCGATGGACAAAAGACCAGCGGTGGCCAGCCCAGCTCCACGGCCGGCCAGGGCGGGCGCGTTCGCGCTGTTCTGGCGCCCAAGGAAGGCACACCGGGCGCACAGCCGCGTCCTGTGTCGCCTGGCACGCCGCTGCAGCCCAGCGGCACCCTGGACAGCCTGGGTGGAACCAGGCGATGAGCACGCAGGCGCAAGCCGTCGGTGCGGCGCAACGCATGGCCCAGGGCAGCAGCCTGCAGGCCCGCCACCTGGCCAAGTCCTACGGCAGCCGCAAGGTGGTCAAGGACGTCTCTCTGACCGTGGAAAAAGGCGAGGTCGTGGGCCTGCTCGGCCCCAACGGCGCGGGCAAGACCACCTCGTTCTACATGATCGTGGGCTTGGTGCGCAGCGACGGCGGTGACATCTTCATCGACGGCCAGTCCGTGGGCAACATGCCCATCCACCAGCGCTCGCGTCTGGGCCTGTCCTATCTACCGCAGGAGGCGTCGATCTTTCGCAAGCTCAGCGTCGAGGACAATGTCCGCGCCGTGCTGGAGCTGCAAAAGGACGAGCAGGGCCGGCCGTTGGCGCGAAGCGTCATCGAGGAGCGCCTGACGGAGCTGCTGCAGGAGCTGCGCGTGGACCATCTGCGCGCCTCGCCGGCGCTGGCGCTGTCGGGCGGCGAGCGCCGCCGCGTCGAGATCGCGCGTGCCCTGGCCACGCAGCCGCGCTTCATCCTGCTGGACGAGCCCTTCGCCGGCATCGACCCCATTGCCGTGATCGAGATCCAGCGCATCATCGGCTTTCTCAAGGCGCGCGGCATCGGCGTGCTCATCACCGACCACAACGTGCGCGAGACGCTGGGCATCTGCGACCATGCCTTCATCATCAGCGATGGCCACGTGCTGGCCCAGGGCACGCCCGAGGAGATCGTGGACAACGCAGAAGTGCGCCGCGTCTACCTCGGTGAACACTTCCGGATGTAGCGCCATGCGAAGCCCGGCCCGACTGCCAGACTGTCTGCGTGAAGGAGCTGCCGCTTGAAGCCCGGGCTTTCGCTGCGTGTCTCCCAGCATCTTTCGCTCACGCCGCAGCTGCAGCAGTCCATACAGCTGCTGCAGCTGTCCACGCTGGAGCTGGCGCAGGAAGTCGAACAGATGCTGGGCGACAACCCTTTCCTGGAGCTGGCGACCGAGGAGGGCGGCAACGATGCCGCCGCAGGCTCCGCCGAACCCGGCGGTGCCGGTGCCGAAGGCGCGGACTCCTTTGCGGACAGCCGTGCGGATGCGCCGGCTGCCACGGCGGAGTGGGAGCCGTCTGCGGAGGCTTCGGCCGGCGATGCCGTGGAAGCCTCCGGCACGGCGGAGTCCCTGAGCTGGGAAGGGGACGGCCAGGGCACATCGGGCTCCGATGACCGCGACTGGGGCAGCGATGCGCCTTCCAGCCGCACGCGTGGCCAGGGCGATGATGACGAGACGGATGCCACGGAGCTGGCCCGCAGCGGCGAGAGCCTGACCGACCACCTGCACCGCCAGGCCTTGAGCCTGCGCCTGGGCGAGGTGGATCGCGCCGCGCTGCGGTTCCTGATCGAGAACCTCAACGACGACGGCTATCTCGAGGACCCGATCGAGGAACTGGCCCAGGGCCTGGCCGCTGATGACATGGAGGAGCGAGAGGAGCTGGTGCACCGCTTCACCGTGGCGCTGCGCCTGCTGCAAAGCCTGGAGCCCGTGGGAGTGGGCGCCCGCGACCTGGCCGAGTGCCTGACGCTGCAGCTGCGTGACCTGCTGGCGGATGCCCGGCGCGAGGGCGACGGCGGCAGCGAGGACGAGGACCGGCAGGCCGTGCTGCGCACCGCGCTGGACATCTGTGCCCAGCCCATGGACCTGCTGGCGCGGCGCGATCTGCGCAAGCTGGCCAGTCTTTGTGGCGCGCGTGAGGAGCGGCTGCGCGAGGCATTGGCGCTGATCGCCCGGCTGGAGCCGCGCCCCGGACGGCGCTTTGCCGACGTGCAACGCCAGATCATCGTGCCCGACGTCATCGTGCGCCCGGTGCGCAGCGGCGCGGGACGGGTGGAGTTCAGCGTGCAGCTCAACCCCGACGTCATGCCCAGGCTGCGCGTGCACGACATCTATGCCAGTGCATTGCGCAGCCACCGGGGCAGCGAAGGCCATGCGGCGCTGCAGCAGCGGCTGCAGGAGGCGCGCTGGTTCATCAAGAACATCCAGCAGCGCTTCGACACCATATTGCGTGTCTCCCAGGCCATCGTGGAGCGCCAGAAGAATTTCTTCGTGCATGGCGAGCTGGCCATGCGCCCGCTGGTGCTGCGCGACATCGCCGATGCGCTGGGCCTGCACGAGTCGACCATCAGCCGCGTGACCACGGCCAAGTACATGGCCACGCCCCAGGGCACCTACGAGCTGAAATACTTCTTCGGCTCGGGCCTGGGCACCGAGGCTGGCGGCAATGCATCGAGCACGGCCGTGCGTGCCCTCATCAAGCAGTTCGTCTCGGCGGAGGATCCCAGGAAACCGCTGTCGGACAACCAACTGGCCGACATGCTCAAGGAGCAGGGCATCGAATGCGCGCGGCGCACCGTGGCCAAGTACCGCGAGCTGCTCAAGATCCCCCCCACCACGCTGCGCAAGGCCCTGTAGCCTGCACCGGACCCTGACCGGCTAGAGGGTGTGGCGGGTGACAGCCTCCCATTTCAAGCCGAACTTCAGCAGGTACTTGCGCAGGCGGTCGGCATCGTTGACCACGCTGCGCTGCGTGCGCGAGCGGTCGAACAGGCGGCGGCCTGCCTCGGACAGTGAAGGCGATTCACGGCACACGCGCAGCACGGCCTCCAGCTGCAAGCGGTCGAACAGGTCCATCTGCGTCAACGTCTCACCGGGCAACAGCGTGTCGAGCCCGGGGGGCAGCGCCACACCGCCGGGCTGCTCCGCATCGCCGCGCTGCCACAGCCACTTCAGGCGCTGGATCTCGGCATCGACCAGGGCCGTGGAGATGCGGCCGGCATCGGCCAGCGTCGCCAGGCGTGTCATGCTGGCCGACAGATCGCGGAAGTTGCCGCTCCACAGCGCATCGGGCGAGCGTGCAAAGCGCAGATAGCGCTCGCGGGCCTCCACGTTAAAGCGCACCATCTGGCCGGTCTCGTCGGCCGAGCGCGCGAGCAGGTGGTCCATGTTGGGCGCGATGTCCTCGGGGCGGCCGGCCAGGCCCGGCAATGCGTAGGACCACAGGTTGATACGTGCGAACAGGTCTTCGCGGAAACGCCCCCGGGCCACGTCGATGCGCAGGTCGCGGTGCGTGCCTGCGATCAACTGGAAGTCGCTGCTGACCTCCCGGTCGCTGCCCATGGGATAGAAGCGCTTTTCCTCCACGGCCTTGAGCAGCATGGCCTGCTCGTCCGGGCCCAGTTCCCCGATCTCATCGAGGAAGAGCACACCCTGGTGCGCGCTGCGCAGCAGGCCGGCGCGGTCGGCGGCGGCACCTGTGAAGGCCCCCTTCTTGTGGCCGAACAGCACCGAGGCCGCGCCATCGCCGCGCAGCGTGGCGCAGTTGACCTCCACGAAGTCGCCCTGGACCTGGTGCCTGGCCTTCTTGAGCTCGTACATGCGCCGCGCCAGATGTGACTTGCCCGCGCCGGTGGGGCCGGTCAGCAGGATGGGCGCACGCGAACGCACGGCCACGCGCTCGATCTCGTCGATCAGCGCGTTGAAGTGCGCATTGCGCGTGGCGATGCCGCTCTTGAGGAACTGCACGGCCTCACGCTGCTCGGCGCCGAAGCGCTGGGCGATCACGTCGTAGCGCGACAGGTCCAGATCGATCAGCGCGTAGCTGCCAGGGTCGGCCTCCCGCTGGCGCCTTGGGGGCGAGGTCTGGGCCAGCACGCCGGGAATGCGGCGCGACTCCACCAGCAGGAACAGGCAGATCTGTGCCACATGCGTGCCCGTGGTGATGTGGGTCCAGTACTCCTCGCGCTCGGGATCGAAGCGGTAGGACTGCGTCCAGTCGAACAGGCGTGCGTAGACCTCGCCGAAGTCCCAGGGGTCGGCCATGTCCATGGGCACGAGGTTCACCGTGGTCTCGGGAGAAGCCGTGGCGATGTCGGCGCGCACCAGCCGGGCCAGGTCCGCATGGGCGGGCGCGTGCAGCAGCTCCAGGCGGTCGATCACCAGGTCCTCGTGCTGGACCAGGGAGACCGTCGGACGCCACTTTTCCCACCGCCCGGCGCCCCGGCCTGCGTCCAGCTGCGAGCCCAGGAAGCCGATGACCACTTTGCTTTTTTGCATATTCAATCTAGTTTTCTAGCTTTTATTCTAGTTTTGAATGGAAATGAGTCAAAGAGATGCCTGTGTGAAAAATGGATTGTTCAATCAAATCAATGGGTTGAGAAATTTTTCGGCATGGGGCCGGAAGTTGGCACGTATCTCGCAAAAGACAAGGCATCCAGTGCAAGCGGCGACCGCTCACAGGCCGGGGTTGGGATGTGAATCCGCCCCGCCGGTGCCGGGAGTCCGGGCCCTTCGGGGCCTGTCGATTCCCTGCATGCCGCACGCCGCAAGCGCTGGCTGACGGCATGGTCGTGGAGACCTTCTCGAAAGAGAAGCCGGGTTCGACTCCCGGCTTGCCACCACTGGTAGCTCAGTTGGGAAGAGCACCCTCGCAAGAGGACTGTCGCAGGTTCGAATCCTGCCCATTCTTCCGACCGAAAGGTCGGGCCATGAAACGGTCGAAAGACCACCCGCCGAACGCGGGACGTGTCCCCGGGTTGCGATGCCGCCCTGAGCCACTTCCCGTCAGCGGTGGCGGCTGTGCCAGTACCCGGCACGGTCGGCGCCCGCAGCCAGCCAGGCTGCCTCCCCGCCCGCGGGGCAGCAGCCAAGGCGCACCGCGAGGCCCTGGCCGTGTCCCCTGGGGCCCCGCCATCGCTGTAACGGCACCCCTGTTGATTGCGGCGAAGACGCCGGATGAGGAGAAGAAGAAATGCTGAAGATCCAACGCATCACCATCAAGAAGAACGAACGCGCACTGCTGCTGCGCAATGGCGATTTCGAGCGTGTGCTGCACAGTGGCAGGCACTGGCTGTTCGCCGGCACGGATGCGCTGCGCGTGGAGACCTTTGCGCTGGAGCAGCCCGCTTTCACGCACGGGCTGGCCGAGTACCTGATGGCCCAGGAGCCCGCCGTCGTGGAGTCGGAATTCATCCGCGTGGACCTGGCCGAGAACGAAGTGGGCCTGCGCAGCGAAAACGGCGTGCTGGTCGAGATCCTGCCCCCCGGCACGCGCCGCCTTTACTGGAAGGGCCTGGTGGAGGTGGGCGTGCAGGTGATCGACCTGCACGCCGGTGCCGAGCTGCCCGCCGCCCTCGTGGCGCGCCTGACCCAGACCCAGTTGCGTCAGCGCAGCGTGTCCGGCCTCAACGGCGTGCTGCAGGTACAGGTGCCCGCGGGCCAATGTGCATTGCTGACCATCGACGGCCGGGTGGATCGCCTGCTGCCTGCGGGGGCCTATGCGTTCTGGAAGTTCGGCCGCAGCATCGCCGTGGAGCTGGTGGACCTGCGCCTGCAGGCCGTCGAGGTCTCGGGCCAGGACATCATGACCCGCGACAAGGTCAGCCTGCGCCTGAACCTGAGCGCCACCTATCGCCACACCGACGTTCTGCGCGCCTTTGCCCAGCTGCAAAAGCCTGCCGAGCATTTGTACCGGGAACTGCAGTTCGCGCTGCGCGCCGCCGTGGGCACCCGCACGCTCGACGAGCTGCTGGAGAACAAGACGGTGATCGACGATGTGGTGACCGCGCACATGGCGACGAAGCTGCAGCCCTTCGGCATGGTGGTGGAAAGCGTGGGCGTGAAGGACATCGTGCTGCCCGGCGACATGAAGACCATCCTGACCCAGGTGGTGCAGGCGGAAAAGCAGGCCCAGGCCAACGTGATCCGCCGCCGCGAGGAAACGGCGGCCACGCGCTCGCTGCTCAACACCGCCAAGGTCATGGAGGACAACCCCGTGGCCCTGCGCATGAAGGAGCTGGAGACCCTGGAGCGCGTGGCCGAGCGCATCGACAAGATCTCCGTGTTCGGCGGGCTGGACCAGGTGCTCGACGGACTGGTGAAGATGCGTTGATAGCGCGATGAGGCGGGCGTGGAGTCGCCGGCGGTGCCGGTTGCTTCATGCCTGCCCTTGAAGGAGAGACACCATGGACAAGAAGATGACATCGAAAAGGATGCAATCGCCTGCAGCGCAAATACAGGAGCGTACAGACGCCCTGGTTGCTGCATCACAGGCGCTCTACCAAAGCTTTGCGGGATACAGGTCGCCGTCGGTAGCGCTGGACGCTTGCGTCACATGCTGCATGGACGCAGACCTGGAGCGCGAGATGCGTCGACTGCCCCTGCGCAGCCTGACCGAGCACCATTTCTACCAATACAACGACGCTGCCAAAAGCGTGGTCCAGCCTGCGGATGAGATCAAGTACCTGGCGCCAAGAATGTTGGAACTGCTGGCGCAGGGCGCAAGGCTGCACCACTCCACCGAGTTGTATCTGGACCGCCTTGGTCGTTGCGAGCCCGGCTCCTTTTCATCGCAGGAAAGCGCGGCGTTGCAAGCCTTTGCTCGTGCCTTCTTTGCCTTGGGGCTGGAGCAGTGGGCTGAGCCGGACACCAGCGTCTTCCAGGGCGAAGAGGTCTTCTCCTTTTTGCTCATGTGGGACTACGCTGGTGTGCCGCTCCAGCCCCTACTGGATCACTGGCTGACCTGTGACAGCGAGAGCGCCACGCTGCATTTTGTCGATGCATGCTTCTACGAATTCATCTGGGGTGGGCACTGCATCAGCAATGCCTTCGCATCCGATCGCAATGGCTACCGTGCAACGATGGAGCAGTGGCTCTCGCAGACAGGCACCAAGAAGCATTGGGCAGAAAAGCTGCTGCAACTGGCCGAGCGTGGCCCGGCCAGCACCTGGCTGCCTTCAGGCAAGCGCGACCACCAGTGCTACCCGCTGGATGAGCGCATAGGCGCGGTATTCGACGCCATGGCCACTTGAGGCGAAAAAACGATTCAACCAAGAACAAAGACATGAAAGAGAGCAGCACCATGAAGAACTACCAACTGCATGAAGTCGAGGGCGGAGTGCCCATCAAGATGTGGACCCGGGGCGTGCCCGTGGAGGACGAGGCGCGCAAGCAGCTGGAGAACGCCGCGCGCCTGCCCGTGGTCTTCAGGCATGTCGCGGCCATGCCCGATGTGCACCTGGGCATAGGCGCCACCGTGGGTTCGGTGATCCCCACCGTCAAGGCCATCATCCCGGCGGCCGTGGGCGTGGACATCGGCTGCGGCATGATGGCGGCCAAGACCACGCTGCGCGCCGAGGACCTGCCCGACAACCTGGGCCCGCTGCGCTCGGCCATCGAGCAGGCCGTGCCCCATGGCTCGGTGCCGCGCCACAGGGGTCGTGATCCCGGCAGCTGGGAGAACCCGCCCGTATCGGTGGACCAGGTCTGGGCCACGCTGGCCGATGAGTTCGACCTGCTGTGCGAGCTGCATCCACGCCTGGCCAACACCAACAACCGCAAGCACCTGGGAACGCTGGGCAGCGGCAACCACTTCATCGAGATCTGCCTGGACGAGGCGGGCTTCGTGTGGTTCATGCTGCACTCGGGCTCGCGCGGCGTGGGCAATGCCATCGGCACCCATTTCATCGAGCTGGCCAAGAAGGACGCGGAACTCCATCAGCGCAACCTGCCCGACAAGGACCTGGCCTACTTCGAAGAAGGGGCCCGCTACTTCGGCGACTACGTGCGCGGCGTGTCCTGGGCGCAGAAGTTCGCCATGCGCAACCGCGAGGTGATGATGGCCAACCTCATCGCGACCGTGCGCAAGGTGATCGCCAAGCCCTTCGAGTCACATGTGGAGGCCGTGAACTGCCACCACAACTACGTGCAAAAGGAGCGCCACTTCGGCGAGGACGTGTTCATCACCCGCAAGGGCGCGGTGAGCGCGCGGCGCGGTGAGCTGGGCATCATCCCGGGCAGCATGGGCGCACGCAGCTATATCGTGCGCGGCCTGGGCAACCAGGAGAGCTTCGAGAGCTGCAGCCACGGCGCGGGTCGCGTGATGAGCCGTACCAGGGCCAAGAAGATGTTCAGCGTGCAGGACCACATCAAGGCCACCGAGGGCGTGGAATGCCGAAAGGATGCCAATGTCGTGGACGAGATTCCCATGGCCTACAAGGACATCGACGCGGTCATGGCCGCGCAGCAGGATCTGGTGGAAGTGGTGCACACCCTCAAGCAGGTGGTGTGCGTGAAGGGTTGAGGCGCAGCCTTCGGCCGCCCGGTCGGGTACAGGGGCAGGGCATGAAGAAGGAAACAGGAAAATGATGGAGATCGACGGATCCGCCGGAGAGGGCGGCGGACAGATGCTGCGCAGCGCGCTGGCGCTGTCCATGTGCACGGGAACGCCGTTCGCGATGCGGCGCATCCGCGCCGGCCGCGCCAGGCCGGGCCTGATGCGCCAGCACCTGGCCTGCGTCAACGCCGCGGCCGACATCTGCGGCGCGCAGGTGCAGGGCGCCGAGATGAACTCGCAGGCGCTGCAGTTCACGCCAGGGCCGGTGCGTGCGGGCGAGTACCGCTTCGTGATCGCCTCGGCGGGCAGCTGCACCCTGCTGCTGCAGACCCTGTGGCCCGCGCTGATGCTGGCCGAAGGCGAAAGCCGTCTGACCCTGGGCGGCGGCACCCACAACCCGGCCGCGCCGTCCTTCCACTTCCTGGAGCGCAGCTATGCGCCTCTGCTGCACAGGCTGGGCGCGCGCTCCGCGCTGCGGCTGCGCCGCCTGGGCTTTTATCCGGCGGGCGGCGGTGAGATGGACGTGACGATCTCGCCGGCAATCCATGGGCTTGCGCCTTTCGATCTCACGGAACGTGGCGCCCCGGTGGCCAGCCTTGCCGAATGCTTCGCGCCCGCGCTGCCACGCGCGGTGGCCCGGCGCGAGCTGGACCGGCTGGGCCAGGCCCTGGGCTGGTCTGGCGAGCAGCTGCAGGTGGGCGCCGCGCGCCAGAACGAGGGACCGGGCAATGCGCTGCTGGCCACGCTGGCCTACGAGCACCTGAGCGAGGTTTTCACGCAGTTCGGCGTCAAGGGCGTCAGCGCGGAAAAGGTCGCCGGAGACCTGGCGCGCGAGGTGCTCCGCTACCAGTCCGGCCAGGCCGCGCTGGGGCCGCATCTGGCTGACCAGTGGGCCCTGCCGCTGGCGCTGGCCGTCTGGAAAAGCGGGCGTGGGGCCCGCTACACCTGCACGCAATTGACAGCGCATGCGCACAGCAATTTCGAGGTGATAGCGCGGTTCCTGCCCGTGCGCTTTGCCATCGAAGCGGCGGGCGATGGCTGGTGCGTCGCGCTGACGCCGTGCTGAGCGGGTTCAGCGGCCGACCCGCACCAGCGTGCTCTTGCCGAACAGGCTCTCCAGCAGGTCCACCACCAGTTCGGCCGTCTGGTTGCGCAGATCCAGGGCCGGGTTGAGCTCCACCAGGTCCAGCGAGCCCAGCCGGCCCGTGTCGGCCAGCATCTCCATGCACAGCTGGGCCTCGCGGTAGCTGGGGCCGCCGCGCACGGGCGTGCCCGTGCCGGGCGCGATGTCGGGGTCCAGGTAGTCCACGTCGAAGCTCAGGTGCAGGTGGGTGCCGCTGCCTTCCAGGCCGTCGAGCGCGCGGCGCATGACCTCGCGCATGCCCAGCTCGTCGATGGCGCGCATGTCGTAGACCTCGACGCCCAGCGCGTGCAGCAGGCGCTTTTCCTGGTCATCGACACTGCGCAGGCCGATCTGGCACAACGCGGCGGCCGCCAGCGCGGGTTGGCCGCCCTGGGACAGCGCGGTCAGCGGTTCGGGCCCCAGGCCGCACAGGCTGGCCACGGGCATGCCATGCAGGTTGCCACTGGGCGAGATATCAGGGGTGTTGCAGTCGGCATGGGCGTCCAGCCAGATCACGCGCAGCGCACGGCCCTGGCGGCGGCAGTGGGCGGCCACGGCGCTGATCGAGCCCATGGCCAGGCTGTGGTCGCCGCCCAGCATCAGGGGCAGCTCGCCATCGTCCAGCGCCTGGCCCACGGCCTGGTGCACGGCCTGCATCCAGGCGCGGGCCGCGGCGAGGTGGCGCAGTCCCTGCTCGGGCGGAGTCTGGGGATTGGGCGGGCCGGCCAGGTTGCCGATGTCGCGCACCTGGCAGCCGAGCTGGCGCAGCGCCGGCCCCAGGCCGGCCACTCTCAATGCGTCCGGGCCCATGGCACTGCCCAGGCGGCTGGCGCCGATGTCGGTGGGAGCGCCTATGAGGCGCAGGGGCGTGTTCATGCTCATGGCACCATGGTACGCAGCCGGCGTGTCAGCCAAAGCCGCGTTCTGCCTGTCCTGCCTCGCGCACCAGCCGGTACAGGTCGCGCGGATCGTCCAGCGTGGGCACCAGGTCCAGCGTTTGCAGCAGGCCGGTGTCGCGGGCCAGCGCATGCATCCAGCGCAGCGCCGAGTAATCCTCCAGCGCGAAGCCCACCGAATCGAACAGTGTGATCTCGGTGTCGTGCGTGCGTCCCGGCGCCTGGCCGACGATGACCTGCCACAGCTCGGTCACGGGGGCATCGACAGGCAGTTGCTGGATCTCGCCTTCCACGCGCGTCTGCGGCGTGAACTCGGTGAAGATGCGCGCGCGCCGCAGCAGCTGCGCAGGCAGCTCGGTCTTGCCGGGGCAGTCTCCCCCTACGGCGTTGACATGCGTGCCGGGGCGCAGGTCGGCATCGGCGATCACGCAGGCGCGCTGCTTGGCGGCCGTGGCCGTGGTCACGATGTCGGCGCCCTGCAGGGCTTGCGCGCTGCTGGCGCAGCAGGCGATGCGCTGCGCGGCGATGCCCGCATGGCCGAGGTTGTCCACCAGCTTGCGCATGGCGCGGGGGTCGATGTCGAAGATGCGCAGGTGCTCGATGCCCAGCAGCCCCGTGAAGGCCAGGGCCTGGAATTCGGCCTGCGAACCCGCGCCGATCAGGGCCATGGTGTGGCTGCCGGACCGGGCAAGCCGTCGCGCGGCCAGGGCCGAGGTGGCCGCCGTGCGCAGCGCCGTGGCCAGCGTCAGGTCGGCCAGGAAGACGGGCAGGCCCGTGGTCACGTCGGCCAGCGCGCCGAAGGCCATCACGGTGGGCAGGCCCCGGACGGTGTTGCCGGGATGGCCGTTGACGTACTTGAAGGCATAGTCCCGCGCGTCGGAGACGGGCATGAGCTCGATCACGCCGCCCGGCGAATGGTGGGCGATGCGGGCCGACTTCTCGAAGTCGGGCCAGCGCGCGAAATCGGCCTCGATGGCGTCGGCCAGGCCGGCCAGGCAGGCGACGACGCCGTGGCGTGCGACCAGGCGCGCGGCCTGGGCGGCGCCGAGGAAGTCCGTACGGACTGGGACAACTCGAGGATCCATGATGCTCTCCCTCGCGGTTGCAACCACTGTAGGCCTGTGCAGGCGTGCAGGCAAGCGGGTTTCGGCTGGCGCCTGCGCGGGGAATCGCGGTGCGCGTATGCTCGGCACCCAAGCTATGAACCAACTGCATCTGTTTCTGCCCTGCGCTGCCGGCGTCGAGGGCTTTCTGGCCGACGAGGTCCATGCGATCACGGGCCTGAGCGGCCACGACCTCATGGTCGGCCGTGGCGGCGTGATGGTGCGCGGCCTGTGGCGCGACGCCATGCTGCTGAACCTGCACAGCCGCCTGGCTCAGCGCGTGCTGGTACAGCTGTCGCAGTCCCTGTACCGCAACGAGAACGACCTGTACCGCGCCGCCAGCGAGGTGGCCTGGGAGATCTGGTTCTCCCCGCGCGAGAGCTTCAAGATCGAGGTCACGGCCCAGCACAGTCCGCTGACCAGCCTGAACTTCGCCGCCCTGCGCGTCAAGGACGCCATCGCCGACCGCTTCCGCGCCAGGAAGGGCGTGCGTCCCGACGTGGAGACGCGCCAGCCAGACGTGCGCGTGCACCTGCACCTGACCACGGACGAGGCCACCATCTACATCGACACCTCGGGCGAGGCGCTGTTCAAGCGCGGCTGGCGCGAGGACAAGGGCGATGCGCCACTCAAGGAAACCCTGGCCGCAGCGATGATCGCCGCCACGGGCTGGGACCCGCATGGCGACGATCCCCTGCCGCTGTACGACCCCTGCTGTGGCAGCGGCACCGTGGTCATCGAGGCGGCGCAGATCGCGCGGCGAATTCCGGCCGGCATCCTGCGGCGCTTCGCGTTCGAGAAGCTCGTGCCCTTCCAGCGCCATGTCTGGGAGGCCATGCTCGACGAGGCCGAGGCGGCCATCCTGCCCGACAGTCCGGTCGCCATCCATGGCTCCGACGTGTCCCACCGCATGGTGGACTTCGCCCAGCGCAATGCCGACCGCGCGGGCGTGGGCAAGACCGTGCAGCTGCGCGGTGGCGATGCGCTGCAGCGCATGCCGCCCTGCGAGCAGCCGGGGCTGATGCTGCTGAACCCGCCCTATGGCGAGCGCATTGCCGCCGCCGGTTCGGCCGGCCGCAGCGCCCGCGAGCGCATGTCCGTGGTCGAGCGCGCGGGCCGCGAGACGGCCCAGACCGAGGATGGCGTGGAATTCTTCAGCCAGCTGGCCACCCACTGGAAGAAGAACTACAGCGGCTGGAGCGCCTGGATGCTCACGCCCGATCTCAAGCTGCCCGGCAAGATGCGCCTGAAGGAAGCGCGCCGCACGCCCATGTGGAACGGTCCCATCGAGTGCCGGCTGTTCCGCTTCGACATGGTCCGCGGCGCGGTCAAGCCCAGAAGGAACGCCGAAGGCCAGGACGGGAGCGGCGCGGCATGAAGATCGTGCTGCGCTGGCCCTTGTGCAACGATGGCTACGAAGGTCCCCTGCCCAGACCCGTGGTGCTGGACACCAACGTGGTGCTGGACATGCTGATCTTCGACGATCCGCACGTTCCGCCCATCCGTGAGCTGGTGCAGCGGGGGCAGATGCGCTGGATCGCCGACCAGGCCCAGCGCATCGAGCTGGAGCGCGTGCTGCACTACAGCCAGATCGCGCCGCGCGTGGCCTTCTACGGCAAGACGGCCGAGGGCGTGCTGCATGCCTTCGATGAGGCGGTGGAGTACGTGGACGACGCGCCGCGCATCCGCTTTGCCTGCACCGACCCCGACGACCAGCATTTCCTGGACCTGGCCAGCCAGCACCGGGCGCTGCTGATCAGCAAGGACAAGGCCGTGCTCAAGCTGCGCAAGCGCGTGGCCGGCCTCGGTGCCACGGTGGGCAACATCCTGCTGGCGGAACAGCAGCAGGCGCTGGCCGCCTGAGTTCCTGCGGTTTCTCGCCGCGCTTGCCGGTGTTGCATTGCAACCACCCAGGCGGCCGTGGGGCAACGGTGACGCAGCGGCCAACTGGGCCGCTTTCTCCTAAACTGGCGGCCATGCAGGAGGCGCAGGCCCTTCTGCCAGGAGGACGGCCTCCCCCACACCGGGACATGCATGCGCCGGGACGACCCGGCTCAACAAGGAGTTTTCCATGGCATGGGTCTATCTGCTGGTGGCGGGGCTGCTCGAAGTGGTCTGGGCGTTCTCGATGAAGCAGTCGCATGGCTTCACGCGGCTGGTGCCCAGCGCCATCACCATCGTCACCATGATCGCCAGCTTCGGCCTGCTGGCCGTGGCCATGCGCAGCCTGCCCCTGGGCACGGCCTACACGATCTGGACCGGCATCGGCGCCGTGGGCGCCTTCCTGGTCGGCATCACGGTCCTGGGCGAGCAGGTCAGCGCCATGCGCATCGGCGCGGCCGTGCTCATCGTCACGGGCCTGGTGCTGATGAAGCTGTCCTCCGGCGACTGAGAGTCCGGTCCTATTGCAGCTCCAGCGTCAGCCGCAGCATGTCACGGTGCTGCACGCCGCGCTCCCACAGCTGGGTGGTGTAGTGCCTGAGGAAGAAATCGCGCTCTATGCCCGTCACGCGAAAGCCCGCGCGCTGGTAGAAGACCAGCTGGTCGCCGAAGCTGCCGGTGCCGACCTCGATGCGGGGCGCTCGCTGGGAGCGCGCCCATTCGATGGCACGGCGCAGCAGGGCGCTGCCCAGGCCCCGGTGGTGCAGCGCGTCGACCACCGCGATGTTCATCAGCTCCCAGGCGGGCGGGGCCGGTGCCTCGTCGCTGCTGGCGCGCAGCGGCACCAGCACGCACATGCCCAGCACCTCGCCGCGCCCGCCGGGACGCGGCGGCTGGCCTTCGCGCTGGAAGGACTCGCGCGCGGCAAAGCAGGTGGAGCCCGCCAGGTAGCCGCGCACCTTCTCCCGCGACGGGTCCGCCGACAGCAGCAGCGGCCACGGCGCCTCGGCCGGGTTCAGCGGCTCGATATGCCAGGGTGCGAGAGATACGGAAGGCGCGGTCATAGGTGTGGATCATCCCATGCCCGCCATTGGGACGGAGTAGGGGGCCTCTGTGGAATCTTGACGTGCGCTTACAACTGTGCATTTGCGCGGCGGTGACTAGTGGTTTATACTTAATCTAAGGGTTAACACTTAGAGGGTTTTCCCGGCATTAGCGGCACTTGAGATGCATGCCGCCAGTGATTGTTGAGCGTCTCAGCAAGGAAGTTCACCATGCGCCAAGCAATCCATTCCCTGATCGATTTCATCCAGGAAGCCCGCAACGCCGCGCTGGAAATCGCCAACCAGTAATTCGGTTGGAGGCTGGCACGCACCAGGCGTGCCCACCTGTGCGATCGCCCCATTGCCGATGACGGCATTGGGGCTTTTGTATTTCTAAAGCCCCAGCACCAGCCTGCCGCCCTTCGCGCGCGAGCAGCAGCTCATCATCCTGGTGCAGGCCACGCGCTCGCCGCGCGTGAGCACCCTGTCGCGGTGGTCCACCTCGCCTTCGAGCACGGGCACCTCGCAGGAACCGCACAGGCCTTCGCGGCAATCGCTTTGCACGTCGATGCGCGCGCTGCGCAGTGCATCCAGCAGGCTCTGGTCGCTGCGTACCTGCAGCACGACGCCGGAGTCGCGCAGCTCGACCTCGAAGCCATGCTCCCTGGCCGGGTCCAGCGCCCCCACGGTGGAGACGAAATGTTCCACGCGCAGGCTGTCCTCGGGCCAGTGGCCGCAGGCGGCCGCCAGGCCGTCCAGCAGGCGCTGCGGGCCGCAGGCATGGATGCGGGCGCCGGCACGCGGCGTGGCCAGCAGGGCCGCGTAGTCGGCGCGCCGGCCTTCCTCGGCGATGTACAGATGCAGGCGGTCGCCGTGCTCGGCCTGCAGCTGCGCCAGCAGGGCCATGCCGGAGCGGCGCCGGCCGCTGTAGTGGATCTCGTAGGACAGGCACAGTGCCCTGGCGCGCCGTGCCATGGCCGAGATGGGCGTGATGCCGATGCCGCCGGCCACGAGGATCAGATGGCTGGCGCCCTCGTCCAGCGGGAAGTGGTTGCGCGGCCCGCGCACCTGCACGGTGGCGCCGCTGCGCAGGTGTTCATGCACCCAGGCCGACCCGCCCCGGCTGTGCGCCTCGCGCAGCACGGCGATCTCGTAGCCGCTGGCGTCCTGCGGGTCGCCGCATAGCGAGTACTGGCGCGACAGGCCGGTATCGCCGCATTGCAGGTCGATGTGCGAGCCAGGCGTCCAGCGCGGCAGCGTGTGGCCGTCGGCCGCCTGCAGGCGCAGGCGCAGCACGCCATCGGCCGCGGCACCCGCCTCGACCACGCGCATGCTGCGGGTGGCGCCGCCGTTGAGAGCCTCGCCGATGCGCACGGGCTGGCGCTGCCGCAGCAGCCCGGGGTCGCGGCGCTCGGGGTTGAGGGCCGGGTCCCACTCCACCCACAGGTGCTCGGGCCCCCGGAACGAGGTGTTGGGCACGTAGGTGAATTGCTGTTCGGCCAGCCGCATGTGCGGCAGGCGGCGCGTGAACTCCTCCAGGAAGATCTGCATCTCCATGCGTGCCAGGTTCTTGCCCATGCACTGGTGCGATCCATAGCCGAAGGTCAGGTGGTCGCCCGCGTTGTCGCGGTGGATGTCGAAGAAGTCGGCGTCGGCGAAATGCCGCTCGTCGTGGTTGGCCGAGGAGGTGACGATGAGCAGCTTGCTGCCCGCCGGCACGGGCACGCCGCCGATCACCACGTCGCGCGTGGCCAGGCGCCGCCAGGCGGCGACCGAGCCGTTGTGGCGCAGGCATTCCTCCACGGCATTGGGGATCAGGGCGGGGTTCTCGCAGATCTGCCGCCAGGCCTCGGGGTGCTGCAGCAGCAGCTTGACGGCGTTGGCGGTGGCATTGGCCGTGGTCTCGTGCGCGGCCACGATGCCGGCCATCATCATGGAATGCAGGTAGGAGTCGGTGACGACCTCGGGCAGCTCCTTTTGCTTGCGGATGCCGTACTGCATCCAGCCCGGCGCGTCGGGGTTCTCGCGCATCCTGGCCAGCACCTTGCCGGCCAGCTGCCAGAAGTTGCCCACCGCGTGGGCCACGGCCACCTGCTGCTCGGGCCTGGGGCGCCCCCAGGTGTTGACGGTGTGGGCGATGGAGTACTCGCGCAGCCTGTCCATGTCCTCCTCGGGCACGCCGAGGAAGTGCAGGGCCACGGTCAGCGGCACCTCCCACAGCATCTGGTCCACGAGGTCGGCGCGGCCGTCATCGATGAAGCGGTCCACATAGGCGCGCGCCAGTTCGCGCACCATGGGTTCGTGGTGGCGCAGCGCCTCGGGCGTGAACGGCTCCATCAGCGCGCGGCGGCGCGGCATGTGGGCCGGCTCGTCCTCGTTGACCAGGGTGCGGTTCAGCGCGAATCCGTAGGAGGCGAGCACGGCATTGGCTTCCTCGCCCGTGGGCGTGATCTTCTCCAGCGCGATCGAGGGGCTGAACGTGAGGTTGTCCCGGAAGACCGCCTTGATGTCGTCGAAGCGCGTGACCACCCAGTAGCCCAGCCGGGGGCTGTAGAACACCGGCTCCTGCTCGCGCGACCAGCGCACGTACTCGGGCGGGTCCTGCTGGTAGCCGTCGCTGAACGGATCGAAGGCCGCGGCCCCGGCGCTGACGGGGCAGCCCGTGGGGCCGGTCTGGCCGCCGGTCTGTCGGTGGTCGAAGGGGCAGCGCGCGGGGGAGGGGGCGGTCGTGGCGGAGGCAGTCATGGCAGGCTCGGGGACAGGTCGGTGCAAGGGCTCAATCCAGGGTGATGTTCTGGTCCCGGATCAGCTTGTGCCAGCGCGTGCTCTCGCTGGCCAGCAGCGCGGAGAACTGCTCGGGGGTGTTGCCCACGGGCTCCACGCCGAAATCGACGAGCTTCTGGCGCACGGCGGGCTCATTGATGGACGCCACCACCTGCCTGTGCAGGGCCGCGATGACCGGGGCCGGCGTCCTGGCCGGCGCCACCAGTCCCACCAGGGCGGCGGCCTGCACGTTGGGCAGGCCCAGTTCGGCGAAGGTGGGCACGTCCGGCAGCTGGGGCAGGCGCGTGGCGTTGGCCACGGCCAGCGGGCGGACCTTGCCGCCCTTGATGAAGCCGGCACCCGCGGCCCAGGTCCACCATCATCACGGGCACCTGGCCGCCGGCCACGTCGCCCAGGGCCGGAGCGGCACCCTTGTAGGGCGCGTGCACCAGCTTCAGGCCCGCCTCCACCTTGAGCAGCTCCATGGCCAGGTGGTGCGGGCTGCCGGCGCCGGCCGAGGCGTAGTTGACGCCGTCCTTGCTGGTGCGCGCCAGCGCCAGGAATTCCCTGGCGCTGGCGGCCGCCATGCCGGGGCCGGCCACCAGGATCATGGGAAAGCGCCCCATCAGCGTGACCGGCGCCAGGTCGCGCGAGGGGTTGTAGCTCAGGCTCTTGTAGAGCACAGGGTTGAAGACCAGGGTGCCGTTGTCCGCCGACAGCACCGTGTAGCCATCGGCCGGTGCGCGCGCGGTTTCCGAGGCACCGATGGCCGTGTTCCCGCCCGGGCGGTTGTCCACCACGATGGGCTGGTGCACCTGGCCACCCCAGGCCTGGCCGATGGTGCGGGCCAGGAAGTCCGAGCCGCCGCCAGCCGCGTAGGGAACGATCCAGCGCACGCTTTTCGCGGGGAACCTGTCCTGGGCCAGTGCGCCGGAAAGCGCGGTGGTGGCCAGCAGGCCTGCGGCCAGGGCGGTGGTGAAAAGGCGCTTGTGCATGGGGCGTGTCTCCGTGAGGCGGGATGGAATCCGAGGAATCTTGTTTTGCGTAATTTTTCTACGCATTGCGTAAAAAATGGCGCCAGGGATTACCCGCAAGCTGCGGCACAATGCCCCGCGAGCCCTTACAACACGCCATGAACTCTGCCTCTGCTCCCGAGACTTCCGAGCCCATCCCGACGCGCGAGCGGCGCCAGCGCGTGCAGGCCGCCGAGACCTGCCTGGCCGTGCTCAAGGCCCTGGCCACGCTGGGCGGGCGCGCCAGCCTGACGGCCATCGGCGTGGCCGTGGAGGAAAGCCCGGCCAAGGTGCACCGCTACCTGGCCAGCCTGATGGCCGAGGGGCTGGTGGAGCAGGACCGGGGCGGGACGCAGTACGCGCTGGCCTCCGAGGCCATCCGCGTGGGCCTGGCCGCCATGCGCCAGTGCGATCCCATCCGCGTGGCCGAGCCGGCCCTCGTGCATTTGCGCGAGGCCTTGCAGGTGACCAGCTTCGTGGCCGTGATGGGCAATCTGGGGCCGACCATCGTGCGTTTCGAGGAGCCCGGCCTGCCGGTCACCGTCAACGTGCGCGTGGGCTCGGTGATGTCGCTGCTGTGGTCGGCCACGGGGCGCGCGTTCTTCGCCTTCATGGATGACGATGCACGCGTCGATGCGCTGCTGGCGCAGGAACTGGCCGAGGCGCCCCGCGCGGCGTGCGCTGCTGGATGCCGAAGATCCGCTGGGCGTGCTGCGCCGCGAGATCCGTGCCGCGGGCTGCGCGGCCATACGCGACGTCAACCTGCCCGGCATCAGCGCCGTCGCGGCGCCGCTGCATGACTACACGGGCCATGTGGTAGGCGTGCTGTGCGCGCTGGGCGCCAGCGGCGGTTTCGACCCCGATCCACGGGGGGCGGTGGCGCAGGCCGTGCGCGCGCAAGCGGGCCGCGTCAGCGCTTCGCTGGGTTACCTCTGCGCCTGATCTGCTACGGCGTCACCAGCGTGTACGCCATGCGCAGGCGCTGCATGTCGCGGCCCAGGCGGCGGCTCTCGGCAGGTGGCGCACCCAGGCCAGTTGCCGGGTGGTGCGCTCCATCAGGGCGCGGGTTTCGGGCTCCATGGCCTGCACGAAGTCCTGCCAGGCGGAGCGCGCCGCAGGCATGGCGCCGGCCTTGGCCAGTATCCAGGCCGTGGAATGGGCATAGCACAGCGCATCGCGCACGCGGCACAGCGGCAGGGGCAGGTGGGCGGCGGGGTCGTCCTCGAAGTCGATGAAGCCGATCACGCCATCGGCGCAGCAGACCATGTTGCGCGCAAAGGCCTGGCTCAGGCAGTCGCCGCTGCCGTGCACCTGTTGTAGCGTCTGCAGGCCCTGCAGCCACAGCGCCAGCGTGCTGCCATCACCCCGGGGCAGCACGGCCTCCATGGCATTGCCCAGCGAGGGCGCTTCCACGCCGGGGCTTCCCAGGTGGCGCATGGCGAAACCATCCTCGCATTCGGCCAGCACGGCGGGCACGCGCAGGCCGCGCCGGGCCAGCTGGCGCAGGCGGCGCACCTCGGTGCGTATGGCCTCGTGTCCGCCGGGATTGGGCACGGGCCGCAGCACCGGCAGGCGCAGGCAGGCGGCCAGCAGGGCCAGGGCCCGGTAGCGCCAGGCCGGATTGCTGGCGCCCGCGCGCTTGACCCACAGGGTTTCGTCGCCCCGGTCATAGCGCTGGATGCTCAGGGGCTGGCTCAGCACATGGTCGCGCAGGAAGGCGTCGTAGTCTGGCGGCGCAAGGGATGGGGCGGCGGGGAGCGGTTCGGACACGGCGGGCTTTGTCTGGTGGTGCCGGCGCAGGGCGCCCGGGCATGCTCCGATTGTGCCGTGTCATCTCCATGACCTGGGGCAAGGCCGGAATCCGGGTTTGCACTGCGGCGGAATCGGAAAAATGGCGATGGAGTGCCTTGAGAATTGAGACAATCGTTTCATCTTTTCGTACTCCATCGATCCATGAATGCAGAAGACAGTGGCAAGCTGGTTGCCGCCCTGGTGCGCGGCGTCTCCGTCCTCCAGTGCTTTTCCAACAAGCACCAGGAACTCAGCGCGCGCGAACTGATGGAGATGACGGGCCTGCCCAAGCCCACGCTGTTCCGCCTGATCGACACGCTGTGCGAACTGAACCTGATGCGCTATTCGGAGCGCCTGTCCAAGTACGTGCCGGGCGTGGGGCTGCTGAACCTGTCCTCGCCCGTGCTGGCACGCATGCACATGCGCCAGTTCGCGCGGCCGCACATGCAGGAACTGGCCAACCACCTGGGCGGCCAGATCCAGCTGGCCGTGGGCCATGGCCGGCAGCTGTGCCTGGTGGAACTGGCCAACGGGCTGGCCAACAAGGTCTTCCTGCCCGAGATCGGCGTGCACATCTCGCTGTCGCGCACGGCCACGGGCCGCGCCTACCTGCTGAGCCTGCCCGAGGCCGAGCGCGAGGCCTTCATCGCCGAACTGCAGGCCGGCGACCCCGCGCGCGCCCAGCAGCTGCGCGAGCGCCTGGACGATGCGCGCCGCGACCTGGCCGAGCATGGCTTTTGCCGTAGCCATGGCGACCTGCACCGCGAGATCCAGTCCATTGCCGTGCCCATGTCCACGGCCCGGGACGGCGAGTACTGGGTGTTCTCGGTCTCGCTGCCCATCTACAGCCCGCAAAGCCGCGAGCTGGAAAGCGAGGCCGGGCCGCGCCTGATCACGCTGGTGCGGCTGGTGGAGGGCATGCTGGGCGCGTCCAGCCTGTCCTGAGCGGACCGGGGCCGGCCCTGCGGTCTGTCAGTCCAGCTGCAATTGCCGGCCGGTGATCAGCGCGCCCCAGCCCTTGCGGTCGTTGTCCACGAGCTGGGTGAACTGCGCCTGCGGCATGCCGCCGGGCCGCCCGCCCAGCTCGCGGTAGCGGCGCGCCACCTCGGGGTCCCTGAGCACGGCGACAAGGTGGTCGGTGAGCTTGTGCACCACGGCGGGCGGCGTCTGTGCGGGCAGGAAGAAACCCATCCAGCCGACCTTGTCGAAGTCCGGCAGCCCCAGCTCGGTGGCCGTGGGCACCTCGGGCAGTTCGGGCTCGCGCGTGGCGCCCGTGATGGCGATGGGGTGCAGCTTGCCCGCCTTGATGTGCGCCAGCGAGGCCGTGAGGTTGTCGAACATGAACTGCGTCTCGCCCGCGACGATGGCCGCCGTGGCCGGCGCCGAGCCGCGATAGGGCACATGCACCACGTCCACGCCCGTGCGCTCGCGCAGCAGCTCGCCCATGAGGTGCGTGGTCTGGCCCACGCCGGCCGAGGAGAACGACAGCTTGCCCGGCGCCTGCCGCGCGGCCCGGAGCAGATCGTCCAGCGTGCGCACCGGCGATGCCTGCGGCACGACCAGCACGTTGGAGAACGAGATCATGTCCGTCAGCGCCACGAAGTCCTCGGGCTTGTAGGGCAGCTTCTTGTAGGCCGTGTAGTTGATGGCGTTGGAGCCCGTGTTGCCCACCAGCACCGTGTAGCCGTCGGGCTGCGCCCGCGCGACCTGGCTGGCTCCGATGGAGCCGCCCGCGCCGGGCCTGTTGTCCACGATGACGGGCTGGCCCAGCCGCTCGCCCAGCTTGAGCGCCAGCAGCCGCGCGGGAATGTCGGTCGAGCCGCCGGCCGCGCCCGGCACGACCAGGGTGATGGGCCGGGTGGGCCACGCCTCGGCGGCATGGACGGCCAGGGGAGGCCGGCAGCGCATATCAATGCGGTGGCCAGCAGGGTGCGGCGTGTGTGCATGCTGTCTCCTTTTTTGCGCTCTTGCCCTGCCCAGGCCCCGCTCAGCGCGGGGCCATCCGCATGGCACCGTCCAGGCGGATGGTTTCGCCGTTGAGCATGGGGTTCTCCAGGATGTGCAGCGCCGTCATCGCGTACTCGGGCGCCTGCCCCAGGCGCGCGGGGTGGGGCACGGACGCGGCCAGCGACTGGCGGATGTTCTCGGGCAGCCTGGCCAGGATGGGGTGTCGAACAGGCCCGGCGCGATGGTGCACACGCGGATCATCTTCGTGGCCAGGTCGCGTGCCGCCACCAGGGTCATGCCGATGATGCCGGCCTTGGCCGAGGCATAGGGAATCTGGCCGATCTGCCCTTCGTAGCCGGCCACCGAGGCCGTGAGCACGCAGGCACCGCGCTCGCCGTCCAGGATGTCGTTGCGCGCCATGCTGGCGGCGGCCAGGCGCAGCGTGTTGAACGTGCCGATCAGGTTGACGCGCACGATGTGCGTGTATTTGTCCAGCGAGCCGGGGCTGCCGTCCTTCTCCACCAGGCGCAGCGGACCGCCCACGCCCGCGCAGTGCACCAGGGCGCGGAATTCGCCGAAGTCCTCGGCGGCGGCGATGGCCTCGGCCATCTGGTCGGCATCGGCCACGTCGGCCCTGACGAAGCGCAGGCGGCCGGCGTGGCGCTGGCGCGCCGCGTCCACCATGGCCGCGCCGCGCTCCTCGTTCAGGTCCACTGCCACCACGTTCAGGCCGCGCTCCAGCAGCGCCAGGGCCGATGCCTCGCCCAGGCCCGATACGCCGCCCGTCACCAGGGCCGTCATGTTTTCTTGCAGTTGCATGGATGGGTCTCCGGGGCCTGGCTCACAGGCGTTCGATGAGGGTGGCGTTGGCCATGCCGCCGGCCTCGCACATGGATTGCAGGCCGTAGCGCCCGCCGCTGTCCTCCAGCGCGTGCAGCAGGGTGGTCATCAGGCGGATGCCCGAGGCGCCCAGCGGATGGCCCAGGGCGATGGCGCCGCCGCCGCGCGGGTTCAGCCGCTCGGGGTCGGCGCCCAGTTCCTTTGCCATGCCAGGGGCACGGAGGCGAAGGCTTCGTTGATCTCGTAGTGGTCGACCTGCTCCAGCCGCATGCCGGCCTTTGGCCAGCACGCGCCGCGTGGCGGGAATCGGTGCCGTGAGCATGTACAGCGGATCGTCCCCACCACGTCCAGCGCCACGAAGCGCGCGCGCGGGCGCAGGCCCAGCTGCAGGGCGCGCCGTTCGCTCATCAGCAGCATGGCGCTGGCGCCGTCGGTCATCTGCGAGGCATTGCCGGCCGTGGTGTGCCAGCGGATCTGTGGAAAGCGCGCCGACAGCTCCTCGCTCTGGAACACGGCCTTGAGCGTGGCCAGCTTCTCCACGCTGGTGTCCGGGCGGATGGTCTCGTCGGCCGTGACGCGGCCGGCGGGGTTGGTGATGCCCACGATCTCGCGCGCGAAGCTGCCGGCCGACTGCGCCGCATGGGCGCGCCGGTGGGAGCGCGCGGCATAGGCATCGAGTTCCTCGCGGCCCAGGCCCCAGCGCGCGGCCACCAGGTCGGCCGAGACGCCCTGGCCGACCAGCCCCGGCGCAAAGCGTGCATCGAAGCGCGCGCCCGTGGGTGTTCTGGCCCATGCGCGAACTGCCCATGGGCACGCGGCTCATGGACTCCACGCCGCAGGCGATCACGATGTCCTGCGTGCCCGACATGATGGCCTGCACGGCGAAGTGCACGGCCTGCTGGCTCGATCCGCATTTGCGGTCGATGGTGGTGGAGGGCACGTGGGGCGGCAGGCCCGCGGCCAGCCAGGCCAGGCGGCCCGGCGTGCCGGCCTGCTCGCCCGCCTGGCTCACGCAGCCGGTGATCACATCGTCCACCGTGCCGGGGTCGATGCGGTTGCGCTGCACCAACTGCTCCAGCACCTGGCTCAGCAGGTCGACCGGATGGAGCCGGGCCAGGGCGCCGTCGGGCTTGGCCCGGGCCATGGGGCTGCGGATGGCGTCGACGATGACGGGAGTGTCCATGAGGTTTTATGAGACTGTTGTTTCGTTAATTGAATGATATGTCTCGTGATTTATGTGTGGCAAAAGCGTTTTCCCCAATGAAAAAAACCAGAGAAAAAAAAATACTGATATTGGTTCTACGGATTCGAGACAGAGGGCTCAAAAAAAAAAGGAGACGGGCGTGCATGACTTCCATCGCTGGGCCGATGCCCGGCCCGACCGCATCGCATTGACCATGGGCGACAGTGGCGAGCAGCACACGGCCGGCGCACTGGCGCGGCGCTCGCGCGAGATCGCCCAGTGGATGGCCGGCCAGGGGCTGGCGGCCGGCGACACGGTGGCCGTGCTGATGGAAAACCGCGTGGAGATCCTGGAGCTGGTACTGGCCGCGCGCCTGGCGGGCCTGTACGCGGTGGTCATCAGCACCCACCTGACGGCGCCCGAGGTGGCCTACATCCTGGGCGACAGCGGGCGCGCCATGTCTTTGCCTCCGCCGCCACGGCGGCGCAGCTGCCGGCTGCGCTGGCCGCCAACGCGCATTCGGTGGACGTGGACTGCGCGTCCACGGGCCTGCCGTCGCTGGCCGATGCCCTGGCCGCCTGGCGCGCGCAGGCGCGCCCGCGCCCATCGACCTGTCGGGCCGCCCGCTGGGGCGCGACCTGCTGTACTCCTCGGGCACCACGGGCCGGCCCAAGGGGCATCAGGAAGGCCTTGCCCGCGCCTGTCTACCGCGAACAGCCCGACCCCGAATTCCTGTCCTGGCAGCGCAACATGGGCTTCGGCGCGGACACGGTCTACCTGTCGCCCGCGCCGCTGTACCACGCGGCGCCACTGCGCTACTGCCTGCGCACGCTGGACGGCGGCGGCGCGGTGGTGATCACCGCGCGCTTCGACGCCCGGCAGTCGCTGGCGCTGATCGAGCGCTACCGCATCACGCACAGCCAGTGGGTGCCGACCATGCTGGGCCGGCTGCTGCAACTGCCCGAGGAGGTGCGGCGCGGCCATGACCTGTCCAGCCACCGCTGTGCCATCCATGCGGCCGCGCCCCCTGCCCGGTGGCCGTCAAGCAGGCCATGCTGGACTGGTGGGGCGACATCCTGCTGGAGTACTACGCAGGCTCGAAGGCTGTGGCATCACCCTGATCAACTCCGCCGAATGGCGCCGGCGCCCCGGCTCCGTGGGCCGCGCCAGCTATGGGCGGCTGCGCATCGTGGGCGACGATGGGCAGGAGCTGCCTGCGGGCCAGATCGGCCGCGTGTTCTTCTCGGATGTGGCGCCCTTCGCCTACCTCAACGATCCCGCCAAGACCCGCGAGGCCATCGACGAGCGCGGCTGGGCCACCTATGGCGACCTGGGCCATGTGGACGAAGAGGGCTACCTCTTCCTGAGCGACCGGCGCGCCGACCTGATCCTGTCGGGAGGCGTCAACCTCTATCCGCAGGAGATAGAGAACGCCCTGGCCACGCACCCGGCCGTGCAGGAGGTGGCCGTGGTCGGCGTGCCCGAGCCCGACTTCGGCGAGCAGCCCATGGCCGTGGTCGTGCTGCGCCACGGCCACGAGGCCAGTGCCGAGATGGCGCGCGCCATCGTCGCCGAGGCGGGCCACACGCTGTCGCGCCTCAAGCGTCCGCAGCGCCTGCAATTCGTGGACGAACTGCCGCGCCTGCCCACGGGCAAGCTGCTGCGCCGCGTGCTCAAGGACAGGCTGCGCGAGCAGCCCCAGGCCGGCTTCCACCTGCGCAGCGCCTGAACCGCCCTTCACCGTCTTTCCTCATCGACAACCACCGGATACCGACCCATGCAAGACCTGACCGAGCGCACCGTCTACCGCGAAGACCATGAACAGTTCCGCGAGCAGGTCCGCCGCTTCTTCGAACGCGAGATCGTTCCCCACCATGCCGAATGGGAGCGCCAGGGCATCGTCCCGAAGGAGGTCTGGCGCAAGGCGGGGCGCGAAGGCCTGCTCAACCCCATGCTGCCCGAACCCTATGGCGGCGGCGGCGACTTCGGCCATGCGGCCGTGCTGCTGGAGGAGATCGCGCGCACCGGGGCCAGCGGCCTGGGCTTTCCGCTGCACTCGGACATCGTCGCACCCTACATCCATGCCTACGGCAACAAGGCGCAAAAGGACCGCTGGCTGCCGCGCATGGCCGCAGGCGAGATGATCGGCGCCATCGCCATGACCGAGCCCGGCGCGGGCAGCGACCTGAAGTCCGTGCGCACCACGGCGCGGCGCGAGGGCGACCACTACGTGCTCAACGGCCAGAAGACCTTCATCACCAATGGCATCAATTCCGAGCTGGTCATCGTCGTGGCCAAGACCGCGCCCGAGATGGGCGCCAAGGGCGTGTCCCTGATCGTGGTCGAGGACGGCATGCCCGGCTTCTCCAAGGGCCGCAAGCTCGAGAAGATCGGCCTCATGGCGCAGGACACCTCGGAGCTGTTCTTCGACAACGTGCGCGTGCCCGCCGACCACCTGCTGGGCGAGGAGAACGCGGGCTTCAGGTACCTGATGCACGAGCTGGCCCAGGAACGCCTGGTGGTGGCCGTGCGCGCGGCCGCCTCGCTGGAGGCCTTCCTGCACAAGACCATTGCCTACACGCGCGAGCGCCGTGCCTTCGGCCAGCCCGTGTTCGACTTCCAGAACACGCGCTTCAAGCTCGCCGAGGCCAAGGCGCAGGCCACCATGCTGCGCATCTTCGTGGACGACTGCATCGCCCTGCACCTGCGCCGCGCGCTCACGCCCGACCGCGCCGCCATGGTCAAGCTCAATGCCACGGCGCTGCAAAACCGCCTGCTCGACGAGTTCCTGCAGCTGCACGGCGGCTATGGCTACATGACCGAATACCAGGTCGGCCGGGCCTGGACCGATGCGCGCATCGGGCGCATCTACGGGGAGCGACGAGATCATGAAGGAGATCATCGCAAGGACTTTGTAAGCCCCCTGAGCCGCTGCGCGGCTTCCCCCCTCTCGCTTCGCGGGGGGGAGACGGCACCCTCGGTGCGGGGCGGCCCTTCCTCGGTGCCCCTGGTCTTGGGGCGCGCCAGTTTTAAAGGCGGTGGGCGATTGGGAAAGGTGGGCTTTCGGGGACATGTTCCGAGCGGGCGCCACGGGCTTGGTGGCGCGGATACACTGCGGGCCATTCATCCAGGGGCTGGCCGTGGCCGGTTCCTTCCCCAGTTTTCCCGAGAGATTCCCGCCATGTCCAACGATTCCCACGACGCCGCAGCCCTGCCCGACGAGCCCGCCCTGGCGCCCGAAGCGCTGGAGGAGCTCGATGATCTGCTCGATGACCTGCGCACGCGCGGCGAGGAGATTCCGCAGTGGGAGTTCTGCGATGGTTTCCTGACCGCCCTGGTGTGCACGCGCCGCGAGGTGCCGGCCGCCGAGTGGCTGCCCATGCTGCTGGGCGACGGCGGCACGCTGGAGGCCGTCGAAGGCCAGCCCCTGCCCCTGCTGGAAGTCTTCAAGGACGAGGCGCAGCAGGCGCGCTTCCTGGAGCTGGCGGGCCTGCGCATCGCAGAAGCACGTGCCCAACTGGACGCCGACGTCAAGACGCTGGAGGACGACCGTACCTTCCAGCCCGAGGTCATGGACATGCGCGGCGCCATCCTGTCGCTGCCCGAGGAAGAACGCCCTGAAGAAGGCGAGATTCCCTCGTTCGGCCAGGTCTGGGCGCTGGGCTTCATGTTCGTGGTCGAGAACTGGGCCGAGGAATGGGCCGCACCGCGCGACAAGGAAGCCGCCGGCTGGCTCAACGAAGCGCTCAACGCCGTCGTGGCCCTGACCGAGGACGACACCGGCACGCCCGAAGTCTGCATGTACGACGAAGACGGCCCCGCCAGCACCAGCCAGGAACGCGTGGAGCAGTTCGGCGAGGCCATCTGGGCGCTGTACGACCTGCGCCAGATCTGGAAGAGCATGGGCCCGCGCCAGGAAACCATCGTCAAGGGCGAGCAGCCGGGCCGCAACGACCCCTGCCCTGCGGCAGCGGCAAGAAGTTCAAGAAGTGCCACGGCGCCTGAGCGCCTGCATTCCCGTACCTTGAATCCACCGGCCATGAAACACATCGGTGAACGCATACGCGCCCGCCGCGCCGAACTGGGCATGACCCAGGGCCGGCTGGCCGAGGCCGCAGGCATCACGGCCTCGGCCGTCTCGCAGATCGAATCGGGCGCCATCCGTACCCTCAAGAACGACACCCTGGCCCGCGTGGCGCTGGCGCTGCAGACCACGGCGCTGGAGCTCACGGCCGGGCTGGAGGACGACAACGCCCCGCTGCCCGTGGACGAGCAGCGCCTGCTGGAAAGCTACCGCGCCCTGCCTGCACCGCTGCAGGAGATCGCGCACCGGCTCATAAAAGCCTTGCGCTGATCAGCGCATTGAGGCGCTGCAAGGCGTGTGCCACGGTGGCCTGGCGCACGGCGGCGCGGTCGCCGTCGAAGCGCAGGCATTCGCTGTGCGTGGTGCCGTACACGTTCCAGCCGAACCAGACCGTGCCCACGGGCTTGGCGGCGCTGCCGCCGCCCGGCCCCGCCACGCCCGTCACCGCCACGCTGCACTGGGCGTGCGAATGCGCTACGGCGCCCTCGGCCATGGCGCGCGCCACGGGCTCGCTGACGGCGCCATGCTCGGCGATCAGCGCCTCGGGCACGCCCAGCAACTCGTGCTTGGCCGCGTTGGAATAGCTGACGAAACCGCGCTCGAACCATTCGCTGGAGCCCGCCCGGTCCGTGCAGGCCGCGGCGATCATGCCGCCCGTGCAGCTCTCGGCCGTGGCCAGCATCCAGCCGCGCGCCTGCAACAGGCCGGCCAGGGTTTCGACGGTTTCGGTCGGTGCGTTCATTGCAGCTCCTTCAGCCCACGAAATGCCGCCAGCCCGCGATCACCAGCAGGGTGCAGAAAGCGGCCACCAGGTCATCGAACATGATCCCCAGCCGCCGCGCCAGCCGAATCCCTTGAACAGCCGGTCGGCCCATTGCACGGGCTGGGGCTTGGCCGCGTCGAAGAAACGGAACAGGGCGAAGGCGATGAGCTGGCCCCAGAACCCCGTGGGCATGACCAGCCACAGCACTAGCCAGAAGGCCACGATCTCGTCCCAGACCAGGTTTCCGGGATCGGCCACGCGCATGTGGCGTGCCGTGACCGTGCAGGCCCACCAGCCCAGGGGATGCTGCCCGCGATCAGCAGGCCGATCTGCTGCGGTGTGAACCAGTGCTGCAGCAGCAGGAAGGACAGCCAGGCCCACAGCGTGCCCACGGTGCCGGGGGCGATGCGCCCCAGCCCCGATCCCAGCCCCATGGCGATGAAATGGGCCGGGTGGGACATCATGAATTCCAGCGTGGGGCGTGCCATGCCCCCCGGGGAGGCTTTGCCGGGGAAAAGCCAGTCGGGTCAGGGGTGCCGGAAACCTCCGGCCGCAGCGGCGCGTCACTCATGGCGTGATCATAAGCGGCGCTCCTGCGGCCCGAGGGCGCCTTACTGGCGTTCTTCGACCTGCACGTCCTGCGGATGGCGGATCTGGTGGCGGGCCTCGAAGCCGGCGCTGGCGCCTGCGGCCAGCGGCTGCTGCCAGGCGACCATTCCGTTGCGGTCGTTCCAGCGCGTGGTGGCCGGCTGCGGGCTGTACTGGGATTGCACGCGGATCTGCTCGTTGCGCGAGACGGGGCCGCGTCCACCACCTGCAGTTCGATGGCGCGGTCATGGCGGTTGTCCACCTGGAAGCGGCGCGTGACCTGGCGCTCGGTGCTGCTGCCGAGCAGGCCGCCGCTACCCGTGGCCGAGTCCACGGGCAGGTTGCGCACGATCACCTGGTCGTCGCGCCCGAAGGACAGGCCCTGCGCCAGCGCGGCGGCATTGCCGAAGTCCAGCCGGCCCTGGCCGACGAAGGCGCCGTCGCGGAACAGGGCCACGGGCCCTGCGGGCCAGACGCCGGCCGGCACGGCGAGCTGGGCCACGAGGTAGGCGGCCTCCTCCACGGCGGGCGCCGTGCGCGTGAGCAAGGTGGCGGGCAGGTTCTGCGCGCCCAGGGCCAGCGTCACGCGCTCGCTGCTGGACGGCACGCTGATGCGGTAGGGCACGGTGAACTGCGTGGCGTAGGCGGTGTTGATGCTGGATACGTCGAGCATCGGCAGTTCGGCGGCCTCGCCGGATGCCCCGGGCTTGCGGGCGCGCTCCAGCATCATCGCTGCCGGGGCGGCTGGTGCCGGCGCCGGCGGGGCGCCATGGCGGCCACGGGCGGGGAGCCGCTCCACGTCCAGCGTCCAGGGATTGGGCAGCCGGCCCTGCGTGCTGCGCGCGGGCTGGCCCGTGGACAGCAGCAGTTGCACCTGGCTCCAGTCCTCGCCGCTGTTCTGCGCCACCAGGGCCAGGCGCTCGATGGCCACCGTGCCCCTGGCCGGGTCCAGCTGGGCGCGGTAGGTGGGCTGCCAGCTCGGGCCGCGCACCTGGTAGGTCAGCTGCACATTGGCCTCGGCCGGGCTGGCCAGTTGCACGGTGACCTTCATCACCTGCGAATTGCCGGCGCCCGTGCGGTCGCGTTCGAGCTGCAGCGGCTTGAGCTGCTCCTGCAGCGCCTGCTTCTGGCGCAGCACCTGGTGGGCACGCAGCGTGTTGCCGCGACTGGTGGTGCGCAGCGCCTCGGTGGCTGTGCCCAGCTGGCCGGCGGAAGGCAGGGCCGTGGCTTTGCCATCACCGCCACCCGGCTTGGCCAGGCCTTGCAGGTAGTCGCCGACCAGCTTGGCGGCGGCCTCGTCGGCCTCCAGCGCGGCGAGCTGGTCTTCGAGCGTGCGGATCTGCTGTTCCAGCGGGCTGGCGCAGGCCTTGGAGGCCAGCTCGCGCGGCTGCAGCTGGACCTTGTAGTCACCCACGCGCACGCCGGCATCGGCGCTGACCTGCAGGCTTTGCGCATCGATGGCGCCCGGCAGGCACTCGAACACCAGCTGGCGCGTGGCGGCCGTGATGCGTGCCGTGCGCTCCACCGAGGCCACCCCTGGGTACAGGGTGACGCGTGCGATGGGGGCGCGGGCCATGGTGGTTTCCTGGGCCGGGGTCTGGGCATGTGCCGTGGGGCCGGCCAGGGCGGCGCAGGCGGCAGTCAGGGCGAGCAGGGGCAGGCGTTGGGCCATGGGCAGGTCCTTTGGGAAAAGCTAGGTCGCGGCAAAGTGGTCGAACGAGGCCCATTGTGGCGAAAGTGCTGCGCCATCCGGGCCGATCAGGCGCAGGCCCGGCGCTGCCTCGATGCGGCCGATGCGCGTCACGCGCGTGGCGCTGGCGCGGCCTGCAGCCTCGACGGCGTCCCGCCGGTCGGCTGGCGCGGTGAAGCACAGTTCGTAGTCGTCGCCACCGGACAGCGTGCACTGATGCAGCAGGTCGATGGAAAGGGGCGCGCGATGGCCCGCTGCCAGCAGCGGTGTGGTCAGGCGCGTGTCCACGCTGGCGCCCACATGGGACTGCTCCAGGATGTGGCCCAGGTCGCCCAGCAGGCCGTCGCTCAGGTCCAGGGCGCTGCGGGCGATGCCGCGCAGCGCCTGCCCCAGGGCCACGCGCGGCGTGGGCGCCTCCAGGCGCTGGCGCGTGGCGGCCAGGATTTCGGGGGCAGCGTGGTGTGGCCCAGCAGGGCTTCGAGTGCCAGGCGCGCATCGCCCAGGCTGCCGCTGACCCAGATGTCATCGCCCGCGCGCGCGCGCTGCGCAGCAGGGCCTGGCCGGGCGGCACCTCGCCGAAGACGGTGATGCAGATGTTCAGCGGCCCCTGGGTGGTGTCGCCGCCGACCAGCTCGCAGCCATGGGCGTCGGCCAGGGCCAGCAGGCCGCCTGCGAAGGCCTCGGTCCAGGCCGCATCGGCGCGCGGCAGGGACAGGGCCAGCGTGAAGGCCAGCGGGCGCGCGCCGCAGGCCGCCAGGTCGGACAGGTTCACGGCCAGGGATTTGTGGCCCAGCAGGCGCGGGTCCACGTCGGCGAAGAAATGCCGGCCCTCGACCAGCATGTCGCTGGAGATGGCCAGCTGCATGCCCGGCGCCGGGGCGAGCAGGGCGCAGTCATCGCCCACGCCCAGGGCGGCACGGCGCACGGGGCGCTGGAAGAAGCGGCGGATCAGGTCGAATTCACCCACGGTGGCGGCGGCTTTCGGAGGCGGTTGGCGATCGGGCTATTGTGCTGCGAGGTGTGTGCTGTGCTGTTCATGCGGCCTCGCCCGCGCCGGGCCGGTGCTCCAGCGCCAGCGCATGGAAGGCCTGGGCGGCCGGCGACAGGCTGCGCTGGCGCCTGCGCACCAGGTACAGGTCACGCTGGCGGTCGGCATCGGCCAGCGGGCGCGTCACCAGGCCGGGCTGAACGAAGTGGAACAGCGCCAGGGCCGGCACCACGCTGATGCCCAGGCCCGCGCGCACCATGCCCATCACGGTGGCCAGGTGCTCCACCTCCAGCAAGGTGTTGAACGGCGGCGCCTGCTCCTGCGATTCCAGGTACTGGCGCACGCTGCTGTGGCGCGCGAGCTGGATGAAGGGCTGGTCCCGCAGGTCGGCCATGCGCGGCGCGGGCAGGGCTGCCAGCGCATGGTCGGTGCGGCAGACCAGGTGGAGCTGGTCTGCGCAGAACCATTCGGCCTGCAGTTCCTCGGTGTCGGCGCGGATGGCGGCCAGCGCCAGGTCGGCCTGGCCCGAGGCCACCTGGGCGATGCAGGATTCGGACAGCAGGTCCGATACCTGCAGGTGGATGGCCGGATGGCGCGCATGGAACAGCGCCAGCACGGGCGGCAGCCACGCGGCCGCCAGCGAGGGCAGCAGGGCGATGGACACGCGCCCGCGCTGCAGGGCCGCCGCCTCGCGCAGGCCCTGCACGGCATCGCCCAGGTCGGCGCGGATGCGCTGCGCGGCCTCGAGGAATTGCGAGCCTTCCTGCGTGAGCGCCACATGGCGCGTGCTGCGGTCGAACAGGCGCACGCCCACGCTGTCCTCCAGACCCTTGATCAGGGCGCTGAAGGCCGGCTGCGACAGATGGCAGCGCTGCGCGGCCAGCGTGAAGCTGCAGAGCTGGGCCAGGGCGATGAAGGCATCGAGCTGGCGGGAGGAGATATTCATCGGGTTTTGGATAAGTCGATTCGAACAATCGATTTCACAGATTAGCAGGGGCTGCCTACATTGGCCTGCATGGACAACCTGGAAAAACCCCGCTGTGGGTCGGCTGCGCGGCCGGCTTCTCGGGCGACCGCACCGATGCTGCCGCGCCCGTGGTGCGCGCGCTGGCGGCCAGCGGCCAGCCCGCCTGCCTGATCTTCGAGACCCTGGCCGAGCGCACGCTGGCCCTGGCCCAGCTCGCGCGGCGCGAGCAGCCCGATGCCGGCTACGAGCCCCTGCTCGAAGACCTGCTGGAGCCCGTGCTGGCCGACTGCCTGGCGCACGGCATACGCATCGTCAGCAATTTCGGCGCCGCCAACCCGCAGGGCGCGGCGCTGCATACAGCGCATGGCGCGACGCCTGGGCCTGCGCGCGCCGCGCATCGCCGTGGTGCAGGGTGACGACGTGAGCGGCCCGGCGCACCGCGAGGCGCTGCGGGCCGCGCTGGACCAGGATTTCCCGAGGAGTCGCTGGTCAGCGCCAATGCCTACATCGGCGCGCGGGCGATTGCCGAGGCCCTGCAGGCCGGTGCCGAGATCGTGGTGGCCGGCCGCGTGTCCGACCCCTCGCTGACCCTCGGTCCGGCCATGGCCCACTTTGGCTGGGCATGGGATGACTGGGACCGCCTGGCGCGCGCCACCATGGCCGGCCACCTGCTGGAATGCGGCGCCCAGGTCACGGGCGGCTACTTTGCCGACCCGGGCTTCAAGGACGTGCCAGGCCTGGCACGGCTGGGCTACCCGATCGCCATCATCGAGAACTCGGGCGACTGCACCATCACCAAGCCCGAGGGCACGGGTGGCCTGGTCAGCGAGCGCACCGTCAAGGAGCAACTGCTGTACGAGGTGCACGACCCGGCCGCCTACCTGACGCCCGACGTGGTGGCCGACCTGACCGAGGCCGAGGTGCACCGGGTGGGGCCCGATGCCGTGCGCCTGAGCGGCGTGCGCGGCCATGCGCACAACGGCTGCTACAAGGTCAATGTCTGCCATGCCTCGGGCTGGCTGGCCGAGGGCGAGATTTCCTATGCCGGCCCGCGCGCGCTGGAGCGCGCCCGGCTGGCCGGCGAGGTGCTGCGCGAGCGCCTGGGCGGCGAAGCGGCGGGCGACCTGCGCCTGGACTGGATCGGCGTGGCCAGCGTGCTGGGCGACGATGCGGGCCGCTGGCGCGACGCCCGGCCCGCAGCCGCCGCGCCGCCGCAGGACGTGCGCCTGCGCGCGGCCTGGCTGCGTCCGACGCAGGCCCAGGCCCAGCGCCTGCCGCGCGAGGTCAACGCCCTGTACACCTGCGGGCCGGCCGGTGGCGGCGGCGTGCGCACGGCGCTGCGCGCGCGCGGCTGGGCACGGTGTCCTGCCTGCTGCCGCAGGACCGTGTCGCCACGGGCTGGAACTGGGCGCAGGAGGACGCAGCATGAATTCCTCGACGATGGACCGCACCGTGCGCACGGTGCCGCTTTACCGCCTGGCCCACGGCCGCACGGGCGACAAGGGCAATCGCTCCAACATCAGCCGATCGCCTGGAACGCCGCCTGCTGGCCGGTACTGGTGGAACAGGTCACCGAGCAGCGCGTGGCCGCGCATTTCGCGGCGCGGCGCCCGGCGCGCGTGCAGCGCTTCGTGCTGGAGCGCCTGCAGGCCATGAACTGGGTGCTGGACGCAGTGCTGGACGGCGGCGTCAACGACGCGCTCAACCTCGACAGCCACGGCAAGGCGCTGTCGTACTGGCTGCTGCAGATGCCGGTCGAGGTGCCGGCCGATCTGCTGGCGCATCTGGCGCCCGAGTAGACCGGGCCATTGCAAGAAACATTCACCACAACACAGGAGACAGACATGACCCTTCCCCGCACGTTTTCCCGCAACCTCCTGCGCCGCCACCTGCTGGCACTGGCCGCCTGCTCGCTCGCTGCGGCCGCCGTGCCGGCCCTGGCGCAGGACTTTCCGGCCAAGCCCATCACCTTCGTCGTGCCGTTCGCCGCCGGCAGCGCCACCGACCAGCTCGCACGGGCGCTGGGCCAGGCCGTGACCACGGCGACCAGGCAGGCCGTGGTGGTCGAGAACAAGGGCGGCGCCAGCGGCATGATCGCCGCCCAGCAGGTGGCGCGTTCGGCACCGGATGGCTACACGGTGCTGATCACCACCAACACCACGCATGCGGCCAACCAGCACCTGTACAAGAAGCTGCCCTATGACGCGGTCAAGGACTTCGCGCCCGTGGCCGGCCTGGGCAAGGGCGGCCAGGTGCTGGTGGTGCGTGCCGACGCACCGTACAAGAGTGTGGGCGAGCTGCTGGCCGCAGCGAAGAAGCAGCCGGGCAAGCTGTCCTTCGGCAGCGGCAGCTCGTCCAGCCGTGTGGCCGGCGAGATGCTCAAGCAGCTGGCGGGCGTGGACCTGATGCACGTGCCCTACAAGAGCAATCCGTTGGCCATCACCGACCTGCTGGGCGGCCAGATCGACCTGATGATCACCGACACCTCGACCGGCGTGCCCCAGGTCAAGTCGGGCAAGCTGCGTGCCCTGGGCTATTCGACCACCAAGCGCAGCCCGCAGCTGCCCGAGGTGCCCACGTTGGAGGAGGCCGGCGTCAAGGGCTACGACATGGGCTACTGGTTCGCGGCCTACGCGCCTGCAGGCACGCCGCCCGAGGCCGTGGTGGCCAGGCTCAACCGCCTGCTGTCCGACGCCGTGCACAGCGCGGGCGCCAAGTCCTTCTTCGACATGTCCGGCTCCGAAGGCTGGACCGCCACGCCCCAGGAGCTGGCCGCCTTCCAGGCCGAAGAGACCCGGAAATGGGGCCAGGTCATCAAGGCCGCCGGCATACAGCCCGAGTGAGGAGGCCGCGCGCAGCGGCCGGGCGCCTCAGACGGCCGTGCCGCGAAAGCGCAGCGCGGCCTGGCGCGAGACCTCGGCCAGCAACTGCTCCTCGCGCTGGCGCTCGCGCAGCCAGCGCGCATCGTTGCTGCCGGCGGCCACGTCGCTGCGCAGCAGGTGCAGGGCGGGTGCCGCGCCATGGCGGGCCGCATAGTCGGCGACGGCATCCATGGTCTTGAGAATGTGGTCGGCCAGCGGCATGTGCTCGCCTGAGGCCGGGTCCACATACACAGCCTCCAGGCCGAAGCGGCAGGCCTGGAAGCGGTTGTAGGTGTAGACCAGATAGTCGTCTTCGACGGGGGTGAACGGCTGGGTGTCCAGGAACCAGGCCGCCAGCGCCTGCACATAGCCGGACAGGGCAGCCGCCCGCTCTATGGTCAGCGGGGTGTCGAACACCCGGATCTCGATGGTGCCGAACTCGGGCTTGGGGCGGATGTCCCAGTAGAAGTCCTTCATGCTCTTGACCACGCCCGTGCGTGTCATCTTCTCGAAGTACTGCCCGAATTCGTTCCAGTGCAGCACGCAGGGCGCACGGCCCGACAGAGGGAATGCGAACACGGAGTTCAGCCGCGCCGAGTCGAAGGCCGTGTCCTGGCCCTGCACATAGGGGCTGGAAGCCGACAGCGCGATGAAGTGCGGGATGTAGCGCGACATGCGGTGCAGCATCAGCAGTGCCGCGTCGGCGTCGGGACAGCCGATGTGCACGTGCTGGCCGAAGATGGTGAACTGCTTGGACAGGTAGCCGTACAGCTGGGACAGCTCCTGGAAGCGCGGCTTGTCGTAGATGCGCCGCTCATGCCATTGCTGGAATGGATGGGTGCCACCGCCGACCACGGCGATGTTGAGCTTGTCGGCGCTGCGCACCAGGGCATCGCGGATCTGGCTGAGCTGGCCCAGCACCTCGGAGGCCGAGTGGCAGACGCTGGTCGAGATCTCGATCATGCTGTTCGTCATCTCGGGCACCACGCTGCCGGGCAGCGGATTCTTGAGCATGAGGCGCAGCATGTCCTCGGCATAGGGGGGCCAGATCGTAGTCGTGGGTGTTGACCAGCTGCAGCTCCAGCTCCACGCCCAGGGTCAGCGGTTCGGACGAGTTGAAGGCTTCAAGACTCACGTTCATCTCCTGCGGTATTCGATCGGCTCAGCGGCTTCCAGGGACGGGAGCTTTCGCCCGAGCGGTAGATGGCCACGGTGGCCAGGGCGGCACCCAGCACCTCCATCACCAGGATGGTGGGCAGGGCCACGCCCGCGATCTGCGCGCCCAGCTCGGGCGCCGCGGCCACGAACTGCGAGGCGATCAGCAGCGCCACCGAGGACATGGGCGCCATGGCGCAACCTACCCAGAAGGCCTGGCGCCAGTTGGCGCCCGTGCCCACGTTGCCCACGGCCACGCCCAGGGTCTTGGCGATCAGGCGTGCCAGGATCACGGCCCCCACCACGCCGGCCACGGGTGCACTCCAGTCGGCCTGCGCGGCCACGGTGGAGACCAGCACGAACATCAGCATGGTCAGCAGCGAGGCCGCCGTGCCCAGCTGGCGCGGCCATGCCCAGGGGCGTGGATTGAACTGCTTGAGCAGGATGCCGCCCAGCAGCGCCGCCAGCGGCGCGGAGCCGCCCAGGTACGAGGTCACCGGCACGCTGGCCGAAATCAGCGTGAGGATGAGGATGGAGGTGTTCTCGCTGGCCGGGCTCATGAAGCGCAGCGCCAGGCGCATCAGCAGCGCCAGCACCAGGGCCACGGCCACCGAGACGCCCAGTACCACGAGCACGGGCGTGATGGAGGCCAGCAGGCCGGCCGTGGGCCGTGTCAGCATGCCGGCCTTGGCACTGCCCAGGGCCAGTGCATACAGCGTGGACAGCGTGGCCAGCACCAGGCCGCGGTCGGTGACGGCGCCGGCGGCGCGCATGTCGGCCACCACGCGCGTCAGCACCAGGGGCGAGGCCGCCATGGCCACCAGGGCCAGCGGTCCCGCGACCTCGGCGGGCACCCCAGCCAGCCCAGCACCAGCGACACCAGCAAGTAGGTCAGTGCGGACTCCGCGACGCTTTGTACCAGCACCATGGGGTTGTGCCGGAACCAGCGCAGCGCGTGATGCGGCCGCCGCATTCGAACAGGATGATGGCCACGCCCAGCTCCAGCAGGAACAGCCCCGTGCCCTGCAACGGCCAGGCCGTGTTGGCGCCGAAGCCGATCAATCCGGCAATCCCGCCGACCAGCGAATATCCGACCACCTTGGGCAAGGCGGCATGGCGCTGGCAGGCATAGCCGACCATGGTGGCCACGGCCAGCAGCAGGGACCACTGCACCGTGGCAAGTCCCGCGGACGGCCTCAGCCAGGGCTCCCAGAAGCTCAGCATGTCATTCATACGCATGTCCTTCAACGCGAGCCGGCGGCTCGCAAGCGAAGCTCCGCAAGGCATTCCCTGCGGCACGGGCGAGGCCGCGTCCCGCGTGCGGGCACGCGCGGACACTTCGATGGCGATCCACTGGCGCGCCTGCCGGGCCTGGGGCCGGGCGGGCGTGCCAGCACGTGGGTTCCGCGTGTGTCCCGAGATCCCGCAGGCTCAGGGGCGGAAGAAACTCAACGGCGCTGTGCGCAGGCGGCGGCGGATGGCCGAATAGATGCGCGAGCGGTCGACTCCGCTCACATTGTGTGCCCTCAGCGCGACGCGGAATGCCAGATAAAAGCTGACAGTGACGTTCAGCGCGCCATTGACCGGCAGTAGGGCAACCGCCCACCAGAAGACGTTGGAGTGCAGGACCTCCCAGCCCAGGGCCGCGCTGGCCGCGCCGATCTGGCCTGCCGACAGCGTGACGTGCCTTACCTCCAGGCCCAGGCCGAAGAAGGCCGCGAAGGCCGGCACCAGGCCCAGCATCATGCCCAGCGAGACATTGGCGGCGAAGCCCGAGATGTTCTTGCGCCAGAAATGCGCCCAGCGGTCGGCGCGTCGGGCTCCCAGCCAGCGCGTGATGCCGGGGTTGTAGCGGATCACCGAGTCCAGGCGGCGCAGCACGAACCAGTTCTCGGCCCAGCCCGCGATCAGGCTGCTGGCGAACAGCAGCACGCCCGTGAAGGCGGCGAACAGCGGCGACGGACCCAGCAGGCTCAGCGAGTCGAGCACGGCGATCGAATGCGGGGCATCGATGGGCGTATGGCCGAACAGTTGGGCATAGCCCAGCGACAGCAGCAGCACCATGGGGCATACCACCAGCACGTTGCCCAGCACCGCCGCCACCTGGGAGCGCACCAGATGGGCCACCTCGTCCACGAACTCCTCGATGGCCTCGCTGGCGCGCAGGTCCTTGAGCTTGGCGGCCATGGCCGGTGCCGTCATGGCGGGCTGCTTGGTCGCCACCGTGAAGTGCAGCAGCTGGATCAGCACGAAGCTGATCGAGTAGTTGATGCCCGCAGCCAGGCCACCCCAGAACGCCGACAGCCCCAGCGCATACAGCGCGAACTTCATCAATGTGGTGAAGGCCATCACGAAGCCGCCGCCAGCGGCCTTGGTGACCATGGACAGGTATTCCTTGCCGGTGCGCGTGATGTAGTGTTCGCCGGTCTCGGCGCTGCGCTCGGCGACCTTGGCGGCCAGCAGCGAGGTGTTGGTGGACAGCAGCGCGCGCAGGCTGCGCCGCTCTATGCCCACCGAGACCAGGTTGGCCAGCAGGTCCGCGGTCTCGGTGGCGCGGTTGTCGGCGAGCAGGCAGTCGAGCAGCCGCCGCACGCGCAGGATGCGCGCACGCAACTGGCGCAGGCGGAACACCAGACCCACCGAGATGCCTTCGGACTCGAAATGCGCGTAGACCGAGGTCACGGCAGCGCGGCAGGCGTCCAGCCGCTCGCGCAGCCGGGCCTCGGCCGCGTCGCGCCGGTCGTTCGTGCGCAGCGCATGCATCACCTCCACGCGCAGGCTTTCCGTATCGTGGATCAGCGCATGGAAAGGCTGGTCGTCACGGGCCTGCTCGTCCATGCGCAGGCGCAGCTCGGGCGAGAAGCCCGTGGACAGGATCTGGCCCGTGCAATAGGTGATGGCGCCCAGCAGGCTGTTCTGCCAGAAGCTGCTGCCCTGGCCCTCGCTGCCGTCAGTCAGCAGCACGGCGATGCGTTCCAGCAGCGGCGCCTCCAGCGCATGCAGCCAGCGTGCGTCGAATTCGTCCGGCATGGCCAGCATGAACAGCTCGGAGGCGTCCACTGTCTCGGGCGTGCTGGGCAGCAGCTTGTAGCGCGCGCGCTCGGACAGCTCGCTGAACATGTTGGTGCGCGGCGCGAAGCCGAAATCGGCCAGCAATGCGGTGATGTCCACCGTGTCGATGAAGCGCAGCCACCAGGAATGCAGGCGCTGGCGCACCGCAGGATCGGCCTCCACGGCCTCCACCAGCAGCTGCACGCGTTGCACGGCGCCATCCACCGACGGCTTGGGTGCACGCACCCATTCGAGCAGGTGGATCAGCCACAGGTGGCGGTGGGCGAGGTCGGCCTCGGGGTCAAGTGCGGCCAGCAGGCCGGGCAGGTCTTGGGTGATTCGCTTCATGGATGGGTGGGGCGGCAGGGCGCAAGGCTAGCGTGCCGCACGGCGGCGGCGCTCAGTGCAGCACGCGGCTGTCAGGGTCCGGAAAGCTGTCGCCATCGGCGCCCGATTTCAGCTGGAACCGCGGAATGCTGCATTCGAAGACCTCGCCTTCGTGGCTGATGCACAGGTAGCTGCCCTGCATGCTGCCATTGGGCGTGCGCAGCTGGCAGCCGCTGGTGTACTCGAAGGACTCGCCGGGTTGCAGCAGCGGCTGGCGGCCGATCACGCCCAGGCCCTTGACTTCCTCGACATGGCCCAGCTCGTTGGTGATGATCCAGTGGCGCGCGATCAATTGCCCCGGCACATCGCCGGTATTGGTCACCGTGATCGTGTAGGAAAAGGCGTACACGCCCGCGGCTGGAGCGGATTGCTCTGGCAAGAAGGCCGGGCGGACCTGGACCTGGAACTCGTTCATGGGCATGGGCGCGATATTAACTGCCCGCATCCGTGTGATCCGCAAACGCCCCCACGCTTTGCCGCCCATGGTTTTGGGTGCCTCCATGCACCGGCATGGGCTAGCTGCGACAATTGCGGGCCATGAGCCCCACCTACCGCATCGCCCCTCCATCCTGTCCGCCGACTTCGCCCGCCTGGGCGATGAGGTCCGGAACGTGATCGCCTCCGGCGCCGACTGGATCCATTTCGACGTGATGGACAACCACTACGTGCCCAACCTCACGTTCGGTCCCATGATCTGCGAGGCCCTGAAGCCCCATGCGAAGACGCCGGACGGCCAGCCCGTTCCCGTCGACGTGCACCTGATGGTCTCCCCGTGGACGAGCTGGCCACGGCTTTCGCCAAGGCCGGGGCCGACTACATCAGCTTCCACCCCGACGCCTCCACCCACGTGCACCGCAGCATCCAGAACATCCGTGCGCAGGGCGCCAGGCCCGGGCTGGTGTTCAATCCCGCCGCATCGCTGGAGGTGCTGGACTGGGTGATCGACGACATCGACCTCATCTTGCTGATGAGCGTCAATCCCGGCTTCGGCGGCCAGAGTTTCATCGACAGCACGCTGCGCAAGATCGAGCAGGCACGCAAGCGCATCGAGGCCAGCGGCCGCGACATTCGCCTCGAAGTGGATGGTGGCATCAAGGAAACCAACATCCGCCGTGTGGCCGATGCCGGTGCCGACACCTTCGTCGCTGGCAGCGCCATCTTCGGCAAGCCTGACTACAAGGCCGTGATCGGCGCCATGCGCGGCGCCCTGGCCGCCTGAGCGCCGGCACCATGAACGGACAAAGGCCCGCACTGCGGGCCTTTGCTTGTTTCAGCAACGCGAAAACCGGCGCGGGCGCGGTCAGCCGCCTTGCTCGAATTCGCTGGGGCTGATGAAGATCGAGCGGCCCTGCGCGTCGAAGCCCGCAGGCGCAAAACGTGACACGGGCACATTGTTGTGCTGGATGGAACTTGCCTTCCAGGCGAATACCTTGCCCTGGCTGCTGAAATTGACGGTTTCACCGCATGTGATGTTGATGGGCTCCTTGCGGGAAAGGTCGATGGTCCGGTAATTTCCTGCCGGCGCGGGCGAGCCGTAATAGGACTTGCCGGTGGGGAATTGATCGGCATGGGCTGCAAAGCCGGTCATGAGGATGGCTGCGGCGCCCACGGAAAAAAAAATTTCTTCATGGTGGTCTCCTGATTCAATGGTTGGCAATCCCATATGAAAATGCCATGGATCTTTTCTGATCCATGGCAGCCACTCTACCCATCCGATATGCCGTATTTACGGGCAATTGACTGACAATTTCGTCATGTTTCTCGGGCAGGTCTGAGGGCCCTGGCTTAGAAGGCGTGGCGAATGCCGAATTCGGTGCCCGTGGAGCTGCCGCCGGCGGCCAGTCCCGGTGTGCCGCCTGCCAGGCTGAAGTTCGCGCCGCCCTTGTTGGTGATGCGGGCAACCGTTCCATACAGCGCCGTGCGGCGGGACAGGTTGTGCACGTAGCCGATCGCATAGCGGTTGGCGTCGCTGCCGTTGAAGGCGGCGGGGCCCTTGCGCGAGTCGGTGCGCACATAGGAGGCGCGGATGTAGTTGTTGCCGACGGGAACGGTCAGACCGATCTGCCAGCGGTCCTCGGCGCCCAGCGTGCTGGAGCCGTAGGTGCCGTATGGAAGATCTTCACGCTGGAAATAGCCCATCAGCTTGGCAACACCGAAATCGTAGGAAGCGCCCACACCATACTGCTTGAGCTTCACGCCCCCTGCGGCGATGTCCGTGCGGCCGATGTTCATGGCCAGGCTGATCGGGCCGTTGTCATAGCTCACGCGGCCTGCAACGTGGCGTCCAACGCTGCTCTTGGGATTCTCGTCCAGCGCATACATCACCTCTGCCTGCAGGCCATTCCACTTGGGAGTGAAGTACTGGATGGCGTTGTCGCTGCGGTAGTAGTTCGTCATGGCGCCGGGCAGGCGGCTGATGCGGTTGGAATTGGCCAGGCCGATCACGTTGAACGGGTCGAACTTGACGGGATTCTGCGCGGCGGGCGTGAAGTCGCGGCCGAGGCGGATTTCGCCGAAGCCGCCCATCAGGCTGACCGTGGAGCGGCGCTGGAAGAACTTGCCGCTTGCATGGGTCGCGCCTGTGTCGGCGTAGACATCCGACTCCAGCCAGAATCCCGCCTTGAGCCCGCCGCCCAGATCCTCGATGCCCCTGAAGCCCAGGCGGCCGGAGGACAGGCCCCGTTGTCCATGGTGATGTTGCTGGGCAGGTCGCTGTTGTTCACATAGCGGATATTGGTGTCGAGAATGCCAAATAGGGTGACGCTGGATTGGGCGCTGGCGCCGATGGAAATGATCGGCAGGGTGGCCGCGGCCAGTATGTGGTGGATTTTCATGCTCAGTCCTTGGCTGGGAAATGGATTCATTGGATGAGATGCCATCTGTGGACATCGCATCGAATACTAGAATTCGCACAGTCCATGGACCGGGTTTGATAAATAACAGGGTAGGGCTGGCAAGCCAATGTGATTGTTTCCCGGTGTTATTCGTGCCCTTGCGACAACATCGTCCCTCCGTTGTCGGAGAATCTCTTTTTTTATTGCACTAATCTTTCTTGAAAATGTCTGAAACGTCATCTTTCAGACGGTTCATTGATACGGCGTGGTGGATAGTATTTGCGCTATTTCATTCAAATAAAAAAGCGGGCCTGATCGTCATCGGGGTTAACGCCGTGAATGAACAGGTTCGAAGATCCAGCAGGAGGAGAGGGACATGCGGCGCGAAGATGTCAGGCTGCGGATGCTCGCCAAGCAGGGGATGCCGAAGCCAGGTTGCAACTGGGTGAGGCCTATCTGACCGGCACGGCGGGAATTCCCAGAAACGTACCCACGGGAGTCGGCTATCTGAAGGCCGCCATGTCCCAGGCCAGGCGGCAGGCGTCGGTCTGCATCGCCATGCATCTGAGCCTGCCCGAACTGCTCGAGCATGGCCTGCTGGAGCCTCTGGAAATCGCTGCCCAGCACGAGGACGCGGGGCGCCTGAAGCTGGCCGCATTGCAGCTTGCACGGGGCGACTTGCGGCAAGGGCGGGAATGGCTGGGGCGCTGCAGCAGCCCGCTGGCCCGTGAGCTGGCCTGCGGTTGCGACGGGGAGGCTCCCAGCAGCCTGCTGCAGGCCTTGCTGGCCCTGCGCGTGGTCATGCCGGCGGACATCTGCGGGGTGGTTGCGCATGAGGCGCGTGCCGCCATGGAGGCCGGCCAGTCGCTGAAAGCGGTGCTCATGCTGGAGACCCTGGCGGATCTGCAACATACCGTTCCCGGCATGGCCCTGCACCAGCTGATCGTCGATGTCGTGCGCGAGGCGGAATCGCATGGCCATGGCCTGGGACGGCTGCAGGTCGGCAGGATAGAGGCCGCGCTGGAGCACTGTGCCGGCGGCGGCGACCTCCATGCCTGCCATGTGCTGGGGCGTGCGCTGGCGGGGTTGCCCTGCGCGCATCTGGCGCCGGAGCGGCTCGTGGGCTCGCAGAACCTGCGCAAGGCCGCGGCCCTGCTGCTGAGGGCCGCGGACGGTGGCATCGCCATCGCATGGCTGCACCTGTTCCGCATCTGTTCCGACTATCGCAGCTCGGTCGCGAATCCCACGCTGGCGCGCTTTTGCCTTGAAAAGGCCGCCCGTTACGGACTGGCGGAGGCCGAGCGCCGGCTCGGGGCGCTGGTGCTCAGGGATGCGACCCAGATCGAGGCCATGGAGCAGGGCGTCGGGTTGCTGCACGCGGCGGCGGGCAAGGGCGATACGCTGGCCAATCTGCTGCTGGGCTCGCTGATATTGCCGGTAGCCGGCAGCGACGAGGAGGCCTGGGCCGCCATTGACGAGGTGCAGCATGCGGCGCCACTGCTGGCGATGCGCCTGCGGCTGGCGCGCGCCTTCGGCCTCACCAAGCTCGAGGCGCTGTCCGTGAATCCTTCCGCGGCGATGCGCCCCTGGGGCATGGTGGTGGGGCGCAATCCCTTCGTGGCCAAGGCGCGCCTGTGCGAGCCGCGCGCCGTGCCGGCCGTGTCGGAGCATGCACGCGAGTGCCTGGAGATGGCGGCCTCCATGTTCTCGGTGGAGCGCCAGGAGTCCGTGGTCCTGGAGGGCTCCCTGCGTGTGCGGGCCCTGCAGATGCGTCGCCTGTTCCAGCGCCTGCAGCTGCAGGAGGGCGTGTTCTTCGCGTCCGCCTCTTCCCATGAGCGCGAGGCCATGCGCGTCGGGACCAAATGGGCCAAAAGGCAGCGCAGCATCCTGCAGCAGGTCCTGGGCTGATTGCATCTGCAGGCTGCGCCGAGGAGCGAACATGAGGGTCCTGATCGTGGATGACCATGCCCCATCGGCCGAGTACCTGCGCCAGGGCCTGTCGCGCAGCGGGTTCAACGTGGATGTGGCCTGCAACGGCCGGGATGCACTCGGCCTGGTCCTGCGCCAGGAATACTGCCTGGTGGTGCTGGAGTTCGAGATTGCCGGGATGGGTGGTCGCGCCCTGCTGGCCAGCCTGCGCGAGCAGGTCGGCACGCCCGTGATGGTCGTCACCCGCAGCCACAGCCTGGAGGACCAGGTGTTCTGCCTGAAGAACGGGGCCGACGACTATCTGGTCAAGCCCGTGAGGCTGCCCGAGTTCCTGGCCCGGGCGGGCCTGCGCATGCGCAGCACAAGGCCGCCAGGTGCAGGCGGCCCCAGGCTGACCCTCGGGGATCTGGTGCTGGACCTGTCGAGGACGCGCGCCGAGCGCGCCGGCCTGCGGCTGGATCTGACGCGGCAGGAGTTCATGCTGCTGATGGTGATGCTGCAGCGCCAGGGCGACGTGGTGCCACGCGCCGACCTGGTCGAGCAGATATGGCAGGTGCCCTTCGACAAGCCCACCAATGTGGTCGACGTGGCGGTCCGCAGACTCAGGAGCAAGCTGGACGACCCCTTCTCCACCAAGCTGCTGCACACGGTGCGCGGCCTCGGCTACGTGCTGGAGCTGCGCTGAATCCCGCCCGCTCTTGTCCTCGTGTGCCCATCCCAGCCGGGGGGTATGCGTGCCGCCAGTGCCTGCCGGCGGATGCCGTAGCGCTCGTGCGGAGTGGGCAGGGCGCCGTAAGCGGCATGTGCGGACCGAACGCCTATCCGGGCGCTGCAGCGGTGTCCCATTCAAGCGCTGTTTCCCTGGTCGGACGGTATGGGGCCTGGCGGTACCGGCTCAGCGCAGGATGCTGGCCGGCACATAGGACACCAGCGCCAGCACGGCCAGCGCCACCAGGTAGAAGGGAATCAGTTCGCGCACCGTCTGGCCCACCTTGACCCGGGCCAGCGAGCTGGTGATGAACAGCGTGGTGCCCACGGGCGGCGTGTACAGGCCCAGGGCGAGGTTGACGACCATCATGATTCCGAGCTGGGTCATGTCCATGCCGATGCTCCGGGCCAGCGGCACGAAGACCGGCGTGAGCAGCAGCACGGCGGCCGGCAGGTCGATGAACATGCCGACGAAGAGCATCAGCAGGTTCATCAGCGCGATCACCATCCAGGCGGAATGCACATGCGACTGCACCCACTGCACGATGCCGCTGGGCATCTGGTCGAAGGTCAGCAGCCAGCCGATGGCCGAGGAGGCCATGATCACCAGCAGCACCACGCCCGTGGCCAGGCCCGCGTGGATGACGGCATCGTTGAGCCGGCGCCAGCCCAGGTCGCGGTAGACCAGCACCGATACCAGTCCCGCGTACAACGTGGACAGCACGGCCACTTCGGTGGGCGTGGCGATGCCCAAGCGCAGCAAGACGATGATCAGCACCGGCAGCAGCAGCGCGGGGCCGGCATGCAGCAGGTGGCGCCGGAACGCATGCCATTCGAAGGGCGTGGTGTCGCGCGGGAAGCCGCGCCGCCGGCCCACCCACCAGCACACGCCCATGAAGCCCGCGCACATCGCCAGCCCTGGCAGGATGCCCGCCACGAACAGCGCCGCGATGGACGCATTGGCGCTGAGCGCGAACAGGATCATGGGAATGGACGGCGGGATCAGGATGTCGATGGTGGCCGCCGCCGCCAGCGTCGCGGCCGAGAACGCGGGCGGATAGCCCAGGCGCCGGTGCCAGGGGATCATCAGCGAGCCGATGGCCGAGGCATCGGCCACAGCCGAGCCCGAGACGCCGCCGAACAGCGTGGACGACATCACCCCCACCTGGGCCGGCCCGCCGTGAAAGCGCCCGATCAGCGCCGAAAGCACGCCCACCAGCGCCTCCCCAGCCGCCCGCCCATCATCAGCGAGCCCGTGAGCATGAAGAACGGAATGGCGATCAGCGGAAAGCTCTGGACCTGGGCCACCATCTGCTGCACCAGCAGGTCCAGCGGTACGCGGTCCGAGGTGGCGGCCGCCGCCATGGCGCCCATGAGCAGCGCATGGGCGATGGGCATGGCGATCACGGCGCCGGCCATGAAGACGAGGAGCATGACGAAAGACATTGCGATCTCCCTGTCTCACCAGTGCGGGCTGGGCACGGGGCTGCCCGTTCCGGCCTGCTGTGCGGCGTTGCACGGCGCCGTGGCCCCCCAGGCGCGCCAGGCCGACTGCAGCGCCAGCAGGCTCAGCATGGCCATGCCCGCCATCACGCAGGCGTAGGTGACCGAGCCGGGAATGCCCAGGATCTGGCTGCGCTCGTCATGCACGATCTCCAGCATGCCCAGCGTGGACCAGGCCAGCGTGGCATACAGGCCCGCCACGGCCAGCCAGCCCAGCACGGCGGCCGCGCGGCGGGCGCGCGCCGGCAGCTTCTCGACCAGGAAGGTGGTGGTGATGTGGGCGCCATGGGCGGCGGCCAGCACCACGCCCGACATGACCAGCCAGGGAAACAGCAGTTCGGGCACTTCGTTGGCCCATTGCAGGCTGGCGCCTGCGGCATAGCGCAATGCGGTGTTGCACACCAGGATCAGGAAGATCACCAGCGTGCTGGCCCACAGTACGGCGCGGCACAGGCCGGTGACCAGGCGTTCGACGATGTTCATGAAGGACTCCCGTGGTGCGTCACTGCCCGCCCGCGGCCTTGACGACCTTGGCGAGGTAGGCGCCGGAGGGGCCGGCCAGCCATTTGTCCTGCACCTTGGCCGTCGCCTGGGCGAAGGCCCTGGCGTCGATGGCGTGGACTTCCACGCCCTTGGCCTTGATGTCCTGCAGCAGCCGGTCTTCGGCGTCGCGTGACAGCTGGCGCTGGTAGGCCGTGGCCTGCCGGGCGGCCTCGGTGAGTACCTGGCGGTCGGCCGGCTGCAGCCGCTCCCAGCTGCGCCTGGCCATGATCAGGGGCGTCATCTGGAACATGTGGCCGGTCAGCGTCAGGTGCTTTTGCACCTCGTAGAGCTTGCTGGCGTGGAAGTTGGCCAACGGGTTCTCCTGGCCATCGACCACGCCCTGCTGAAGGGCCACGTACAGCTCGGCGAACTTGATCTGCTGGGCCTCGGCGCCCAGGGCCTGCATGATGTCCACCAGCACCGCATCGGGCGGCGTGCGCATCTTCAGGCCCTTGAGGTCCTCCACGCTGCGGATCGGCCGTCGGCTGTTGCTCATGTGGCGTATGCCGTTGTCCCAGTAGCCCAGCACCACCATGCCCTTGGCGGCCGAGCGGTCGGCCAGCTCGCGGCCCAGCGGGCCGTCCAGCAACTGGAAGGCCTGGGCCGGGGTGGCGAACAGGAAGGGCATGCCGTAGGCCGCATATTCGGGAACGGCGGCCGCCACCGCGCCCTGGGAGTTGGCCGACAGGTCCAGCGCTCCCGTGCGCAACGCCGTGACCATGGCCGCGTCGTCGCCCAGCTGTGCCGAGGGGGCGACCTGCACCTCGATACGGCCCGCGCTGCCGGCCTTGACCAGTTCGGCGAACCTCAGCGCGGCCAGATGGCGCGGGTTGTCGGGCGCGGCGCCGTGGCCCAGCGTCAGCTTGACGGCCTGGGCAGCGGCCAGGGCCGGCAGCAGCAGGGCGCAGGCAGCCAGGGCCGCGCGATGAAAGGTCTTGCGTTGCATGGTCTTGTCTCCTTGTGTTGTGCGGCCATGCACGCCATGGCCAGGCGGGCGGTGCCGGACTCAGTGGATGAGCATCCCGCCGTTGACATCGAGCGTGATGCCCGTGCAGTAGGCGGCCAGGTCGCTGGCCAGGAACACACAGGCGCCGGCCACGTCGTCGGCCCGGCCCAGGCGCGCCAGCGGAATGGTCTGCGCGATGTCGTGCTTGCGCGCGGCGTCGAGCTTGCCCTGCGTGATATCGGTCTCGATCAGGCCCGGCGTCACGCAGTTGATGCGGATGCCCTCGGCGCCGAACTCGCGCGCCATGGCGCGCGCCAGGCCCAGCACGCCGGCCTTGGCGGCCGAGTAGTGCGGCCCGCCGAAGATGCCGCCGCCGCGCTGCGCCGACACCGAGGAAATGCAGACGATGGCGCCCGCGCGCTGCGCGCGCATGGCCGGCAGCGCCGCCTGCGACATGTACAGCGTGCCGCGCAGGCTCACGTCCAGGATGCGGTCGTAGTCGGCGCCGCTGATCTCCAGCGTCTTGACAGGCTGGGTGATGCCCGCGTTGTTGACCAGCGCATCGATGCGGCCGAAGGCGCGCAGCACAGCCGCCGCAGCGGCCTCGCACGCGGCCTTGTCCGTCACGTCCGCCACCAGCCCCAGGTGCCCCTCGCCCAGGCGCGCCGCCGCAGCGGCCGGATCGGCGCGTTCCAGGTCGAGTATGGCCACGCGCGCGCCCTGCGACGCCATCTGGCGCGCAGTGGCAAAGCCGAGTCCGTTGGGGCCTGCGCCGCCGGTGATGATGGCGACCTTGTCCTTGAGCAGCATGTCCTTGTCTCCGTACCGTTGGGTGTGCTGGCATCTTGGGGGGGCGCGAGCATGAAGACAAACGATGTTTCATCAGCCTAAGATGACGGATCATCAGCCCATGTACGGGGTCACCCGGAGTCATGCCATGGCATCCATCCCGCCCAGTGCCAACCTGCTGGCGTTCGAGGCCGTGGCGCGTCGGCGCAGCTTCGCGCTGGCCGCCGCCGAACTGCACCTGACCGCCTCGGCCGTCAGCCACCAGGTGGCCAGGCTGGAGGCGCAGCTGGGTGTGCGCCTGTTCGAGCGCAGCGCGCACGGCGTGCGCCTGAGCCGCCCGGGACAGGCGTACCTGGAGCGTGTGTCGGGCGCGCTGTCGGCCATCGTCTCGGCCACCGAGGACCTGCGCCACAGCGTGGGCAACAGCCTGTACGTGCACAGCGCACCCAGCATCGCCAGCCTGTGGCTCATGCCCCGCCTGCGCGCCTTTGCCAGGGCCTGCCCGGACATCTCGCTGAACCTGTCCGCTGCCCATTCGCACAGCGACTTCGCGCTGGGCCAGGCCGACGTCGATATCCGCTACGGCATACCCCAATGGCCCGAGCTGGAGGTGCAGCCGCTGTTCGAGGAGCGTATCGTGCCGCTGGCCAGCCCCTCATTCGTGCGGGAGCACGGCCTGCGGCGCATCGAGCAGCTGCTGGAGGTGCCGCTGATCCAGAGCAACGTCAGCATCGTCCAGTGGTCGGACTGGTTCGGCGCCTTCAGCACGCTGCGCGCGCCCGAGCGCTACGCCGTGCGCTTCGACCGGGCGCAGATGTCGCTGGACGCGGCCACCCAGGGCCTGGGCGTGGCCCTGGAAAGCGCCATGAACGCGGGCGGCCACATCGCCGACGGCAAGCTGGTCGCGCCCTTCGGCATGGACAAGGCCGTCCGCGTCAAGGCGCACTTCGCCGTCTACCCGCCGCGCAACGCCGCCAAGCCTGCCGTGGCGGCCTTTCTGGCCTGGCTGCACGGCGAGGCGGCGCGCACCCGGCAGCAGCCTCGCCGCCAGCGCAGGGACTGAGCTTTCTGCCGACCCCCATCTGCCGTCTGACGCCCTGGCCCCATGGCCCTCCTCTCGGTACTGGGGTGATTCAGGTTTGCGCATCTCGTAACAATGCGTATATAACCTGCCACTACACCGCCGGGCGCTGCCCGGCTCTGCCGATCCGAGGACTCAGATGATCTTGCGCCAGTGGGGAATTGCGTTGGGCCTGTGGGCCCTGGGCAGCGTATCGACAGCCGGTGTGCTCGAGAAGGTCAGTGCCGGTGGCACGCTGGTGATTGCACACCGGGAATCGTCGATCCCCTTTTCCTACATCGACCCCCGCAGCGGCAAGCCCGTCGGTTACGCGCTGGATCTTTGCCTGCGGCTGGCTGACGCGGTGCGCAGGCAGACGGGCAAGAAGGACATGAAGGTGGAGTTCGTGATGGTCACGCCCGCCAATCGCATGGCCATGATCGAGCAGGGCAAGGCCGACATGGAGTGCGGTTCGACCACGAACAACGCGCAGCGGCGCCAGTCCGTGGCGTTCACGGTTCCCCATTTCATCACCGGCGCCCGGCTGCTCGTGAAGGCCGAAAGCACCGTGAACGGGATGGAGGATCTCAAGGGAAAGAAGCTGGTGTCGACCAAGGGCACCAGCCCGATGGCCGTGGCCACGCAGGCCAACAGGCAGCGGCTCCTGGGCATCACCATTGTGGAGGCGCCCGATCACGCAAAGGCCCTGGAGATGGTCGAGAAGGGCGAAGCCGATGCGTTCCTGATGGATGACGTGCTTCTCAACGGGCTGGCCGCCGCACGGCCCCATCCTCGCGCCTTGAAGGTGGTGGGCAAGTTCCTGACCACCGAACCCCTGGCGATCATGTTGCCAAAAGCCGATACCGCGTTCAAGAAACTGGTCGATGAAGAGATGAAGCGGATCATCACCAGCCGCGAAATCCACCCGATCTACGAGAAGTGGTTCCTGCAGGCGATTCCGCCCGGCGCCATGAATCTGAACATGCCGGTCAGCTACCTGCTGCGGGACTTCTGGAAGTACCCCACCGCGGACATTCTTCTGTAGGCCGGGACGGGCTCGGATCTGCAGCGCGACACTGCGGTGCGAGAGCATGTCGTGCACTTTCAAGTACCCGCGTTGGCTCCGAGCGCTGGCGGGTCTGGCAGCATGTCGGCACTGCGCACTCCATCCGCCACGCTTCATGCGACCCGGGTAGCGCCCTTCCTCTCGAATTTCGTCACGCCATTCCATGATTGCAAACCTTATTCCGTTGAACCACGCAGACCTGGACGCCGCCATCGTCGATCTCGACGGCACCATGGTCAACACCCTGGGTGACTTCGCCGAAGCCCTCAACCGCATGCTGGCCGATCTCGCACTGCCGGCCATCGCCCCGCAGGCCATCGAGAACATGGTGGGCAAGGGCTCCGAGCACCTGATCCGCTCGGTGCTGGCCCATGTGGGCGCGGCCGACGTGGATGCCGTCTATGGCCAGGCCTGGCAGCGCTACGAACACCACTACCTGCAGCTCAACGGCCAGTTCGCCGATGTCTATCCCGGCGTGCTCGAAGGCCTGCAGGCGCTGCGTGCCCAGGGACTGCGCCTGGCCTGCCTGACCAACAAGCCGCTGGCCTTCGCACGGCCGCTGCTGGAGCAAAAGGGGCTGGCGCCGCTGTTCGAGCAGGTCTTCGGCGGTGATTCCTTCGCACGCAAGAAGCCCGATCCGCTGCCCTTGCTCAAGACCTGCGAGGCCCTGGGCACGCAGCCGGCACGCACGCTGATGGTGGGCGACTCCAGCAACGACGCCCAGGCCGCACGCGCTGCGGGCTGCCCCGTGGTACTGGTCGGCTACGGCTACAACCATGGCCAGCCGGTGCGCGAGGTCGATGCGGACGGCTTTGTCGATGCGCTGACCGAACTGGCCTGACGGTCGGTGCACCGGTTTTTATTTGCTGGGAAAAGGCGGTGTTTTGATGGTGTTTAACGCACTTTGAAGGTGCGATTTGCATTTTTGCTAGAGTCGTTCGCTTTGCCATCCTGGCCGCGATCCGGCCACCGACAAGGAGGAAGCACGCGACATGCATGGACTGCACCTGACCGCCGATCTCTACCAATGCCAGGGCAACGGGCCCCACATGCTCGATGCCGATGCCATCGCCGCCCTGTGCCGCGCACAGACCGAAATGGCCGGCCTGACCCTGGTGGAGGACCGATGGGTCAAGTTCCCGGACTACCAGGGCCAGCCCGGAGGCGTCACCGGCACCGTGCTGCTGGCCGAATCGCACCTGGCCATACACACCTGGCCCGAGACCGGCTGCGTCACCGTCGATGTCTATGTCTGCAATTTCTCCGCCGACAACTCGGGCAAGGCCCGTGCGCTGATGGAGGGCGTGATTGCCGCCTATGCGCCGGGCCGCGTGGTGCGCCAGCAGCTGATGCGCGGCGACATCGGCCCCGGCGCCCGGCAGGATACAGCGCCCGATCAGGGCGACTGGGCCCTGGAGGCGCTCACCCCGCATGCACGCTTTGGCTGGCGCACCACGCGGCGCGAGCAACTGAGCACGCCCCACCAGCAGATGGAGCTGCTGCACACGCCGCAGTTCGGCAAGGTGCTGCGCCTGGATGGCCGCTTCATGACCTCGGAAGGCGAGGAATTCTTCTACCACGAGGCCCTGGTGCACCCGGCCGCCATGGCCCACCCGGCACCGCGCAAGGCGCTGATCCTGGGCGGTGGCGATGGCGGCGCGGCCGAGGAGCTGCTCAAGCACCCGTCCATGGAGCAGGTGGTGGTGGCCGAGCTGGACGAGGCCGTGGTCCAGGCCGCCCGCACCCATCTGCGGCAGGTCCACCGGGGGGTCTTCGACGATCCACGCCTGCAGCTGCGCATAGGCGATGGCATGGTCATGGTCGAGCACACCGAGGAACGCTTCGACCTGGCGCTGATGGACCTCACCGATCCCGACACGCCCGCCAGCGCGCTCTACTCCGATGTTGCACTGGCACGCATGAAGCGCGTGCTGGCGCCGGGCGGCGCCCTGGTGCTGCATCTGGGCAGTCCCGTGTTCCACGGGGCCCAGGTCGCCGGCCTGGTGGCCAGCCTGCGCCAGCGCTTCGCCATCGTGCGCTGCTACGGCCTCTACATTCCCCTGTATGGCGCCTACTGGGGCCTGGCCGTGGCTTCGGACACGCTGGATGCCATGGCGCCGACGCCTGCCCAGTTGCGCCAGCGCCTGGCCGATCGCCGGCTGCCCGACCTGCGCTACTACAACGCCGAGGTGCATCCGGCCCTGTTCGCGCTGCCCGGCTACTTCCGCGATCTGGTACGGGCCGCGCCGCAGGTCCGCGCCATCCGCTGGGCCTGAACCCCTGCGTCCACCTGGCTGCGATCGCGTGGCCGGGCTGCGGGCCGGCAGCGCGCCTGGCAGGGCATATTTGTCACACTGATGCAATCTGGCTGCAAGTCTGATGTAATGAAAAACGGTGGGACGGCCCGTCCGCCCTCCATTTTCAAACTCCGGAATATGATTTTTCCGGATATTGAGTGCTTGCAAGAACCATATAGCCAGAGAAAGCGCCAGTCGCCCTGTATCAGATGCCTGCTTCGAATCAAATAAAAAGAATACCCGCTTCCGGAGACCATGATGACTACTGGCTGCGGCTGTGGAATCTGGCGATATTGGCAGGGCTGCTGCTGAGTTTTCCCCTGACTTTTGTATTGCCGCAGAGCGTGGGCTGGGAAAATGGCCTGCTGGAGAACATACAGGCCGTGACCCTGCTGCTGGGCATGGGCGCCGCCCTGGTCGCGGCACGCAGTCAGAAAGGGGCCATCGCGGCCCCGCTGTGGTGGATCGCGGCCCTGTTCTGGCTGGCTTTCCTGGGGCGGGAGCTGGCCTGGGGAGCGGCCTTCCTGCCCAGCATCGGTGCAGGCAAGTGGGGTCCGGTGATCAGCTCCCAGGTCCTGTGGTACAGGCCCGCCGTCAAGTGGGTGGTCGGCGGCATGCTGCTGCTGTGCTGCTATTGGTTCGTGCGCCATGACCTCTGGAACAGGGTTTTCAAACGCATGGTGCGCGAGCGTGCAATACCGGTATTCAGCCTGGTGCTTTTCATCGTGGCGATGGTGATTTCAACCAATGCGGAAGGACATGGTTTCATATTCCTTCAGCACTGGTTCGATTTTCAGGTGATCGTGCTCGAGGAGCTGGTGGAGACTTTCGGCTATTTCGCCCTGTGGCTGGCACAGTGGGCACTGGTTCGCCATGTTTCTGGCTGGCAGGAGGAAGTTTGAGTCGATATTGATGGAGCCGGCCGATTGCATATTTCCGCATTTCCCTGGCGAATTTGATGGCCGGTAAGTCGCCAGTAAGACGCTCTCGTGGAGCATGGCTGTTTTCCCCAAGGGTTTGCGGGCTTCGTGGCCGGCCCGAGGATGCTTGAAACGACAGAACGTGCAAGAACGTGCAATCGCAATGCAAGGCTCCATCTACCAGGACGTGATAGGTATCAAGGCGGCCGGTCAGGCGTATTCCCTGGGCGCGCGCTTCCAGGACTGCAGCCTGCACCGCGCCGCGCGGCTGGAGGCGATCTTCGAGCGGGTGATCCTGCAGTTCCGCGAGGACCTGCTGCAGGTGCTGGCCGGGGAGCCACCTGGGCCCGCGCGGCATCTGCGCGCCTATGTGCGCTGCGTGTGCGCGCATGCGCTGTCGCGCCGACGTGGCCAGAAGACGGCCGCGCAGCTGCTGACGCGGGCGAGATTCCAGAACATCTGGTTCGACTTCGTGGATGCCGCGTGCGCGGACGACCTGGTGCCCGAGGACATCGCCCTGCAGTGCCGGGCCATGGTCGAGGACCTGTGGGTCATCCACGTGCTGGTGGAACCCATGGCGGCGCAGCGCATCGCCGGGGTCCGGGAGCATCTGCTGTCCCTGTGCGGGAACGACGCAAACCATGAACCGCATCGCTTTAATTGAGGACCATGCACGGCTGGCTGCGCTGGTCGCCCGGTCCCTGGCCCATTCAGGCATCGAGACCGATGTCTTCCAGCAGATCGCTCCGGCCTGGCTGGCCCTGCAGGAAATCGACTATGGCGTCATCGTCATCGACCGCGGCCTGCCCGATGGCGACGGCCTGGAGCTGGTGCAGCGGCTGCGCGCCGCGGGCCGTTCCACGCCCTGCCTCATGCTCACGGCCCGTGACGCGCTCAGCGACCGCGTCGGTGGGCTGGAGGCCGGCGCCGACGACTATCTGACCAAGCCCTTCCCCATGGAGGAACTGATCGCCCGCGTGCGCGCGCTGCTGCGCCGGCCGGCCCTGGTGCAGGAGCTGGCTCCGGCGCTGGGCGACATCAGCATCATCCCGCAGCAGGCCTGCATGCAGTGCGCGGGCGCCACCATCGCCTTGCCGCCGGCGGAGCTGCAGATCATGCTCAGCCTGGTGCGCAAGGCAGGGGCCACGGTGCGGCGCCCGGCGCTGGAGGCCGCGGCCTGGGGCATGTCCAGCGTGGTCACGCCCAACGCGCTCGATGTGGCGTTGCATCGGCTGCGCCGCAAGCTGGCGGCCGCCGGCTCCTGCCTGGAGATCGTCAACATCCGGGGGCAAGGCTATGCGCTTCGCGAACCTGTGCTGGCCCGGTAGCCTGCGCTCGCGGCTGCTGGCCGTCTATGGGTTGAGCATGGCGCTCAGCGCGCTGCTGGTCGGCGCGCTGGTCATTCTCATGGCCAAGCCCTTCGACAGCTATGCGCTGCAGCGCGGCATGGGACATGCGGCCGAGAAGGTCGCCGAATGGGTACGCTTCGGCGCGGACGGCGTACCGCAGGGATTCAGCGAGCGCGAGCTCAAGAGCTGGATGCTGACCAGCCTGGGCGAGGAAATGCAGCTGAGGATCACCGACGCCGAAGGCCGCGTGGTATTCGCCCCCAACGGCGAGATGCAGCCGCTGACGCAGAACGGCCAGGGCTTTGATCCGCAGCTCAAGGCCTTTGCCTACGAGCGCGGTGGCGTGGTCATGCGCGCCGGGACCGCGACGCTGGTCCACGATGGCATGACCTGGCATGTGCAGGTGGCCGTCAGCGACCGCATGGTGGACTGGCTGCGCGAGTCGGTGGGCCTGCCGGCGCTGTGGCGCGGCATGGTGGCCATCGGCGTGGTCTTCCTGGTGGTGTTCCTGGTCTCCACGCACCGCACGCTGCAGCGCATGCTGCGGCCCCTGGGCGTGGCCGCCCGGGATGCGCAGCGCATCACTCCGCAGACCCTGGACACGCGCCTGAAGGCCAAGGACCTGCCCCGGGAGTTCGCTCCCCTGGTCGAGGCTTTCAACCATGTGCTGGACCGCTTGCAGGCCGGGTTCCGCAACCAGCAGGAATTCCTTTCCATGGCTGCGCACGAACTCAAGACGCCGCTGGCGCTGATGCGCGTGCAGATCGAGCTCGAACCCGAAGAGCGGCGCAGCCCCGAACTGCTCAAGGACGTGGACCACATGGCCCGCCAGGTGCAGCAGCTGCTGCACCTGGCCGAGGTCTGCGAACACCAGCGCTACCGCATGGATGAGATTGCGCCGCAAGCCATCATTGGCGAGGTCTGCGACTTCATGGCCCGGGCCTCGGAAAAATGCGGCGTCCGGATCGACTGCGAAGTGCAGGACGGCGCCCACGCCTGGCATGCCGACAGGGGCGCGCTCTTCGTGCTGCTCAAGAACCTGATCGAGAACGCCGTGCAGCACAGCCCGCCGGGCGGCACAGTCACGGTGCGGGCGTCGAACGATGGCTTCTGGGTGGCGGACCAGGGCCGGGGCGTCGCGGCCGAGGACCTGGGCCGCATCTTCGAGCGCTTTTGGCGCAGCAGCGAGCGGCGTGACCTGGGCGCGGGCCTGGGCCTGCCGATCTGCCTGGAGATCGCCCAGGCCCATGGCTGGACGCTCACGGCCCTGCCCGGCGCCGTGGGCCTGGAAATACGGGTGCGCTTCGACGGGCGGCCACCCGCGCCGGCTCAGCCGCCCAGCAAGGCCTTCTTGAGCTGATCGTCGGCCGGGTGCGGGCCCAGCCAGATGCCCAGCAGGGCCTGGAAGAACTCGGGCTCCTGGAAGGGCGCTCCCTGCGCCTGGCCCTTGACGAAGACCTGGGCGCCCTGGCCCGGCACCCAGTCCACCGAGAAGTTCTCGCCGGGCAGCAGCTTCTTGTGCTGGGTGAAGATGTCGCTCATGCGCAGCACGCCGGGCACCAGGCGCGAGAAGCGGGCGCGCTCCATGTTGTCCTCGATGCCGCGCGCGAACAGCTTGCCCAGCTCGGCCGAGTCGATCTCGCGCAGCATGGTCACGCTCACGCGCTTGGGCCCTGGCAGGGCGGCGATCTCCTGGAGGCTGGCGGCCGGCTTTTCCAGGTACAGGCCCGCAGTGTAGACCTTGAAGATGGCCTTGTAGCGTATGCCTGCGCCATTGAGCTGCAGCGTCTGCCCGCCCACGCCGGCCTGGACCGGGTAGGCCACGCCGCCCACGGTGCGCGCCGGCTCCTGGGCCGCCGCTGCCAGCGGCATTGCAAGGGCCACGGCCAGGGCGGCTGTCTTCATCCAGCGGGGCAAGGCGGTCATGGTGTCTCCTGCCGGGAGCGTGTGGCCCGGTTGCGGTTTGTTACGTCCGGGCGACATGTTGTGGGGATCGGGTGGGGGTGGCAACAGGGTTTTCGCGGGCCGGTGGATGGCGCTGCTTCGGCTGCGTTTGCGCGCGGGTTCTCTTTGCAAGCCCCTGTCGGGGCGTTTCTTTTCGAGGCCGGGTTTCGGCCCGGCGGCCGACTCACACTCTTGTCTCGCTACAAGAAAGTGAGCAAAGAAAAGCGCCCGGATGTCCGAGACCCCTTCGCTGCGCTGCGGGGCAACCTGCGCCGCGGCGGCTGCGGGGTCGGCCGTGAAACTCACTTCGCTCTGCGCGCTACGTTCAACCCATCACGGCGAGTCAGTTGACGAAGCAGTCCTGTCCTTCGGCAGGACTGCAACCCCGCAACCACCACACCGCAGGCGCGGACATGCGGGGAGTGGGTGCGGGACTTCGCTTCGCTCGGCCGGGTGGGCGAGAAGCCTTGGGCGTTTCAGCCCAGGACGTTCTTCAGCAGCGCCTTTTCCTGCTCCGTGAGGGCGGCGATGCATTCGTCGCCCAGGGCCTGCAGCAGCCGGGTGCTGTCGGCGTTGGCGATGTCCAGGCCCAGGCGCTTTTGCTGGGCTGCGGGCTGCGTGAAGTTCAGGCGCAGGTAGCTGCTGGTGCCCAGTTCCTGGCGGGCCGCGTTCACGGCCTGGACTTCCTGGGTGGCCATGACCAGATCCAGCAGGGGCTTGACCAGGGTCAGTCCGCGCCGGGGCATGGCCACGGGGTCCTGGCCCTGCTGGGGGTTGGCGGTGCCTATGCTGATCATCACGATGTCGGCCGCCGGCCCCCAGAGCTGGCGGGCGGCCTGCAGGGCCAGCAGGTCGGGCGCGTTGGCGGCGAGTCCGCCGTCCACGAAGACATGGCCTGCTGCGGCGTGCGCGGGGAAGTAGGTGGGTGCGGCCGATGTGGCCAGCATGGCGTCCATCAGCGTCAGGCCCAGCCGGTCCCTGTCGGGCATCGCGCCGCTGGCCAGCATATGCAGTTGGGAGGAGTTCCAGTTCACGGCGGGCAGCAGCAGCGGCACCTGCAGTTGCCCCAGGGCGGACTGCTCCGCTTGCGGCATGGCCTCCTTGATCGCTGCGCGCAGCGGGGCGCTGTCATAGAGCGCCTTGCCCATGGCCTGGCGCAGGCCGGGCAGCCATTTGGCCGGAAAAATGGCGGGGCCATGGTCCAGCAGCAGCTGCTTGGTGCGCGCGGGCGGGCAGCCGCTGGCCAGTGCGGTGGCGATGATTCCGCCGATGGAGGTGCCGGCGAACAGGTCCACTTTCTCCTGCAGGCCGCCGTTGCCGAATTCGCGGTGGATGCGCTCCAGCACATGGGCGCTGAAGAGGCCGCGATAGCCGCCGCCCGACAGGCTCAGGATGACCCGGCGCCTGCGCAGGCCCTGGCGCACCGCGCTGGACAGGGGCGGTACGTCGAAGTCCATCACAGCGCGTGCACGGTGACGCCCCGGGCCGCGGCCTGCGTCAGGTAGAGGTTGGCGGGCTCGGTAAAGCAGACCTTGAGCAGGTCGGCCGTGGCGATGAGCAGCCGCAGGTCCTGCGCCAGCGGCGCCGTGCCCTGCGGGCCCTGGCTGTCCAGCGGCGCGAAGTTGCGCCATTCGATGAAGCGCTCCAGCACCTTGTTGTCCACGCTGGTCAGCATGGAGGCGCCTTCGGCACGCAGGTTGGCATACAGCGCGTCGAGCAGGGAGAACCATTCGTTGCGGTCGCGCAGGTCGTGGAATTTCTCGGCCACGGCCGCCTTGGCGATGGACATGGACAGGTCGCTGACGATGCAGTCCAGCGGCCTGATGGTGGAGAACCACTGCAGGGTTGCGGGCTCCTGGTTCGCCATCCACAGCAGGCAGCGGGGCCCCAGCAGGTAGCGGCTCATCGGGCGTGCCTGGCGGGTACGTCGATATCGCCCCGTGCCCCGGCCATCTGCGCAGCGGACAGATCCACGGCCTGGCGCGGCAGCGGCAGGGACCGGCAGATGTCGGCCACCGTGCGCGGGGCGCGTTCGTTGGCGGACAGGGCCACCATGTGTTCCTCGCTGACGATCACGTAGCGCTTGCGGCCCTGGGAGATGAGGGCCACCCCGTCGTGATCGGCCTGTTTGAGCACCGATCCGTACTGCGCCTTGAAGACCGAGATCGGCATCGGCGTGGTGTTGCGCGGCATGGCCGAGCCGACCTGGTGGCTCAGGTCCCGCAGGGCGCGGTTCAGCGGGTCGCGTTCGCCCTCGGGCAAGGCAGCGTCGGTGCGGGCAGAGAAATGGGACGGCATGGTCGACCTTTCTGGTCAGGTTGTGCTGCCATTGTTGGTCAGGCTGACCAGGGTGTCAATTGTGTCCATGGCAGGCCCCTGCGGCGCCCCGCAAGGCGCCGGTCCGCACTTGTACCCAGCCGCGACTGCGCTACACTTGCCCGCTATGTTCATTCATCGCATGTTCATTGCAGGTTGTGGAGACCGGGGAGCCTGGCCCTGGCGCAAGCCTGTCCAACTGAACAGCTGAAGCACCCGGGGCGCGACCCGGCGTGCACCCGAGGCCCTACGGGCCAATCGAATGAATCGGCGCAATCCATACGCAGCCCGCATCCCACACCAGGTCTGCCAGCGCCACGCAATCCGGAGCCTTCCCCCGTGATCACCGAACTCGAATTCAAGAGCCTTGCTGCGCAGGGCTACAACCGCATCCCTCTGATGGTCGAGGCGTTTGCGGACCTCGAAACCCCCCTGTCCCTCTACCTCAAGCTGGCCCATGCGGGCGGTGACGGCAAGCACAGCTTTTTGCTGGAGTCCGTGGTGGGCGGCGAGCGCTTCGGGCGCTACAGCTTCATCGGCCTGCCTGCACGCACGCTGCTGCGCGCCAGCGGCTTCGGCGATGCGGCATGCACCGAGGTGGTGACCGATGGCCAGGTGGTGGAGACGGCCAAGGGCAATCCGCTGGATTTCATCGCTGCCTACCAGAAGCGCTTCAAGGTGGCGCTGCGTCCGGGCCTGCCGCGCTTTTGCGGCGGCCTGGCCGGCTACTTCGGCTATGACGCCGTGCGCTACATCGAGAAGAAGCTCGAGGATTCCTGCCCGCCCGACACGCTGAACTGCCCCGACATCCTGCTGCTGCAGTGCGAGGAAGTCGCCGTGATCGACAACCTGTCGGGCAAGCTGTACCTGATCGTGTATGCCAACCCCGGCGAGGCCGAGGCCTATACGCGCGCCAAGAAGCGGTTGCGCCAGCTCAAGGAGCAGCTGCGCTACTCGGTCAGCGCGCCGCAGATCAAGGCGGGCGAGAACCATCCGGCGCAGCGCAGCTTCGCCAAGGACGACTATCTGGCGGCCGTGGAAAAGGCCAAGGAGCTGATCGCCGCGGGCGACTTCATGCAGGTGCAGGTGGGCCAGCGCATCCACAAGCGCTACACGGCCAGCCCCCTGAGCCTGTACCGCGCGCTGCGCTCGCTCAACCCCAGCCCCTACATGTACTACTACCACCTGGGCGATTTCCACGTGGTGGGCGCCAGCCCCGAGATCCTGGTGCGCCAGGAGAACACGGACGAGGGCCGCAAGGTCACCATTCGCCCGCTGGCCGGCACGCGTCCGCGCGGCGCCACGCCCGAGGCCGACAAGGCGATCGAGAAGGAACTGGTGGCCGATCCCAAGGAGCGTGCCGAGCACGTGATGCTGATCGACCTGGCACGCAACGACATCGGCCGCATCGCCCGCACCGGCAGCGTCAAGGTCACCGAGGCCTTCGCGGTGGAGCGCTACAGCCATGTCATGCACATCGTCAGCAATGTCGAGGGCCTCCTGCGCGAGGGCATGGACAGCATGGACGTGTTCAAGGCCACCTTCCCGGCCGGCACGCTGACGGGCGCGCCCAAGGTGCATGCCATGGAGATCATCGACCAGCTGGAGCCCACCAAGCGCGGCATCTACGGCGGTGCCTGCGGCTACCTGAGCTTTGCGGGCGACATGGATCTGGCCATCGCCATCCGCACGGGTGTGATCAAGGACGGCACGCTCTACGTGCAGGCGGCTGCCGGCGTGGTCGCCGATTCGGTGCCGGAGATGGAATGGAAGGAAACGGAGCACAAGGCACGTGCGCTGCTGCGCGCGGCCGAGCTGGTGGAGGAAGGACTGGAATGAGCACGGACAAGGCCCGACGCGCCATCGACCTGGTGCAGCACTGCACGGACATGCAGGACGTGCGCCGCAACGTCGATGCGCTGGACGATGTGCTGGTGCCGCTGCTGGTCACGCGCATGGGCTACATGCGCCAGGCCGCGCGCATCAAGGCCGACGCTTCCCAGGTGCGCGACGAGGGCCGCATCGAGGCCATCGTGGCCCGCGTGCGCGAGCGCGCGGCCGCCGAGGGCGGCCAGAGCGACATGATGGAGGCGGTCTACCGCCACCTCATGGAGGAATGCATCGCCTACGAGCACCGCGAGTTCGCGCGGCTGCGCGAGGGCGGCTCCGGAGACTGATTCAGGCCGCAGCTGCGGCCGGCAGCCAGCGCAGCGCGTGGCGCGCGGCCACCCATTCCTCGTTGGTCGGCTCCACGCCGATGGTGACGGCGCTGGCGGCCGTCGAGATCACGGCGGCGTCGCGCACATTGGCCTCGGCGTCCACGCGCAGGCCCAGGAAGCCCAGGGCCTCGCAGATGCGCCGGCGCATCTCGGCGCTGTGTTCGCCCACGCCGGCCGTGAACACCAGCAGGTCCAGGCCACCGAGCACGGCGACCAGGGCGCCGATCTCGCGCACGATGCGCCGCACGTACAGCGCCAGTGCGTCACGTGCGCGCGCGGCGCGGTCATCGTCGCCGGCCTCCAGCGGCAGCAGCACGCGCGGCTCGGACGAGCTGCCCGAGACGCCCAGCAAACCGGACTCGTGGTACAGGATGCGGCCCACTTCCGACAGGCTGAGCTTTTCGATCTCCATCAGGTAGATCACGGCGCCGGGGTCCAGCGCGCCGGTGCGCGTGCCCATCATCAGGCCGTCCAGCGCCGAGAAACCCATGGTCGTGGCCACGCTTTGCAGGTCCTGCATGGCGCACAGGCTGGCGCCGCTGCCCAGGTGGGCGATGATGGTGCGCCCGTGTGCCAGCCCGCCATGGCGCTCGGGCAGGGCCGTGGCCATGTATTCGTAGGACAGGCCATGGAAGCCGTAGCGGCGCAGCCCGCGCTCCCAGGCCGCGTGCGGCAGCGGCAGCAATTGCTCGACCTTGGGCAGCGTGTGGTGGAAGGCCGTGTCGAAGCAGGCCACCTGCACGATGTCGGGGCGCTCGCGCAGCAGGATCTCGATGGCCTCCAGCGCGAAGGGCTGGTGCAGCGGCGCCAGCGGGATGAAGGCCTTGAGATCGGCCAGCACGCCGGCATCGACGCGCACGGGCTCGAAGTAGCGGCTGCCACCGTGCACCACGCGGTGGGCGACGGCGGCCACGCGGGCCCCCGGCTGTTGCGCCAGGCGGGCCTGGATGCGCTCGCGGATCAGCTCCAGCGCGGCGCGGTAGGGGTGGGCGGCATCCAGCGCCACGGCGAAGGGCGGCACGCCGGTCTCGCCGAAGTCGGGCGACGGCCCGCCTATGCCCTGGACCTTGCCGTTCCACAGCGGCTTGCGCGGCAGCGGCGCCTGTGCGGCATCGAAGACGGCGAACTTGATGCTGGAGGAGCCGCAGTTGAGCACCACGACCAGGTCGCGGGCGGGAGAGGTGCTGGGGTTCATGGCGGGGTGTTCCGGTAGCGGTGGGCCAGCAGCAGGGCGATGGCGCAGGAGGCGATGCGCGATGCGCGACTGTCCGCGCGGCTGGTCAGGATGACGGGCACCTTGGCACCCATGACGATGCCGGCGCTGGCAGCCTCGCCCATGTACATGAGCTGCTTGGCCAGCATGTTGCCGCTTTCCAGGTCGGGCACGACGAGGATGTCGGCCTGGCCCGCGACCGGCGAATCGATGCCCTTGGTGCGCGCGGCGGCCATGGACACGGCGTTGTCGAAGGCCAGCGGGCCGTCGAGCACGCCGCCCGCGATCTGGCCGCGGTCGGCCATCTTGCACAGCGCGGCCGCATCCAGCGTGGCGGGCATGTGGGGGCTGACGGTCTCCACGGCGGCCAGGATGGCGACCTTGGGCTCGGGCACGCCGATGGCATGGGCCAGGGCGATGGCATTGCGCACGATGTCGGCCTTTTGCTGCAGGTCGGGCGCGAGGTTGATGGCGGCGTCGGTGACGATGAAGGGCCGGGGATAGTGCGGCGTCTGCAATACGAAGCAATGGCTGACGCGGCGCTTGGTGCGCAGGCCCGAGGCCGAGGCCACGACCTCGGCCATGAGTTCGTCGGTGTGCAGGCTGCCCTTCATGATGGCCTCCGCATCGCCCGAGGCGGCCAGTTCGGCACCGCGCTTGGCCGCGGCGTGGCTGTGCGGCACGTCCTCGATGCGCAGCCCGCCCAGGTCCAGCCCGTGCTCGGCGGCCACGGCCTCCAGCCGTGCACGCGGGCCGACCAGGATGGGGTCGATCAGGCCTTCGCGGCGCGCATCCAGCGCGGCCGAGAGGCTGGGCTCGTCGCAGGGATGGACCACGGCCACGCGGATGGGCGGCAGTCCGGCCACATGGGCCAGCAGGCGCTGCAGGCCGTCGCGCCCGCCCGCGTTCAGGCGGATCTCGGGCAGGCTGGTGCGCTGGCGCTCGATATGGCGCGTGGGCGCGTGCACGATGGCCTGGCCTTCGATCACGGCCGCGCCATGCTGGTTGGTGCAGGCCACGGCCAGCGTGACCTGGCGCTGTTCGGCCTGCTTGTCCAGCACCTCCACGCGCACCGTGAGGCGGTCACCGGCCGCCAGCGGCGCGAGAAAGCGCAGCGTCTGGCCCGCCAGCGTGGTGCCGGGGCCCGGCAGCCGCGTGCCCAGCACCGAGGCCAGCAGCATGCCGCCCCACATGCCGTGGGCGATCAAGGGGGTGTCGTCGCCATCGGCGCTGCCGTCCGTGCTGTCGGCCACGGCCGCGCCCGACAGGGCGGCGAACAGGCGCAGGTCCTGCGTGCTCAGGGTGCGGTCCAGGCTGGCACTGTCGCCCACGCGCAACTCGTCAAAGCGGTGGTTGTGCAGCAGCGCCAGGTCTTCAGGCGGCGAGGCCGCATCGGATGCGGTGGAAGGAGTCATCGTTTCTTTCGAGGGCTGGTGTGCGCGCGGCTGGCCGGTGCGCGCGTGGCTGCCTTGCGGGCCGGCGTGGACTTCGCAGGTGCGGCTGCCGTGGGCGGCGCGGGTTGCTGCGGCGGCTGCGGCACCGCGGTCGCTGGCTCTGCCGTCTCCAGGGCTCGCACGAAATGGGCCAAGGCCTGCTGCAGGCGCTGGTGCTCGGCCTCGCTGAGGTTGCCGCCCTGGTTGGCCAGCTCGTCCACCGTCGCCATGCCCCAGCGGATGTCGCGGGCCGGGGAGGCGGCCAGCAGATGGGCAATGGCCGCCATGGCGGCCTCGGGCTCGCGCTGCATGAGCAGCGCCTGGCGTCGCACGATGCGGCGGAACTGCGCCATGTCGGGCGGCACGCCGCCCAGGTGGTCCTGCAGCAGCCGCCAGGCGTGGCGGAAATGGCGTTCATCGGCCTCTCCGCGTGCGCGCAGCACGTGGAACAGCGCACGGATCACGGCCTCGTAGAGCCCCCCCTGGTCCACACCCTCGTGCAGCCGCGCCAGCTCCTGTCGCATGTACTGGCAATGCTCGGGCGATTCCCCGGGGTGGGGGCGTGGTGGCCCGTCGTCCTGGCGGCTTTGCCCGGCAAGCGCCTGCACCAGGGGCGAGCCGTAGATGGCATGGAACAGCCGGGCCTGCATGGTGTCGCGCTGGTCGCGGTAGCTGTCCAGCAACTGCACCGTGGCCTGCGACAGGGCTTCCTGTGCCTTCAGGAAGGGGTTGTCGGCATCGACGGCGCGCCGGTTCTCGCGCGCATGTTCGGCGGCCTGGGCCACGGCCGGGGCCAGCGGGTGCGAGTCCGACCAGCACTCATAGCCCACGCGCAGCGGATGCATGGCCTGCAGCCAGCGCGCCGACAGCGGCGTGGACAGCGCCTGCACCCAGGGCTGCACGGTGTTGCGGTACAGGGCCAGGTTGATCTCGGAGACGCGCGCGGCCGCGGCGAAGTGGCGTTCGCTCTCGGGGTCGGGCTGGACGATGGCGCGCACCTCGTCCAGGCTGCTGCGCCGGATCTTCATCAGGTAGGCGTCGTCGGTCAGCTCCTGCGGCGGCACGCCGGCCGGGCGGTCGGCGATCTCGGCGCGGTAGATGCCGGCGGGCAACAGGTCGATGATGTCGATGTGCTCGGCGAACTCGCGGTGCTCCTTGCGGCCCACGGCGCCCGAGACGAAGATGCCCAGGTGGCCGATGCTGTCATGCGTGGCGAAGACGATGGTCTGGTCGTGGGCGGCGATGTCCTCGTCGTCGCGGTACAGGTCGGTGATCCAGCCCAGGGCCTGGCCCGGTGGCGTGATGTTGTCGCCATGCGAGCAGAACACCACGATGGGCGAGCGGATGTTGCGCAGGTCGATGCGCACGCCGTCCGAGGTCGTCAGCTCGGCCGTGGCCAGCCGGTTGCCGATGAACAGGTTGTCCACGATGTACTGCATCTCGCGGCCTTCGAGAAAGACATGGCCGCCCCAGTACTTCTCGAAGCCCAGGTAGCGCGGCCCCTCGGTGTCCACGTCGGCATAGACCTGGTACTGCTTTTCCCACAGCGTGTTGGCGGGGTTGAGGTTCTCGAAGTTCTGCACCAGCCAGGCGCCGTCGAATCGGCCCGCGCCCAGGTCGCTGGTCAGCGCCGTCATCCAGCTGCCGCCCATCAGGCCGCCGCCATAGCGCATGGGGTTGTCGCCGGCCCAGTAGGACAGCGGTGCGCCGGCCACGATGATGGGGCCGAACAGCTCGGGCCAGACGGCGGCGGTCATGAGGATCTGCCAGCCGGCCTGGCAGTTGCCGATGACGGCGGGCTTGCCCCGGCTTTCGGGGTGCAGCTCGGCGACCTTGCGCACGAATTCGGCCTCGGCGCGCATCACGTCCTCGACGGTCTGGCCGGGTACCGGGTCGGGCAGGAAGCCCACGAAGTAGCAGGGATGACCGGCCTTCAGGGCCGCGCCGATCTCGCTGTCGGGCTTGAAGCCGCCGATGCCCGGGCCATGGCCGGCGCGCGGATCGACGACGATGAAGGGGCGGCTGGCCGGATCGACCACGGTGCCGGCCATGGGCGCGATGCGCGCCAGGCCGTAGTTGACGGGGCGCGGAAGCTCCAGCCCCGACAGCACGATCTCGGCCTGGAAGCTCAGCACATTGGGCACTTCCTCTGCCAGGTGCTCGCGGTACTGGTTGCCGCGCTGGCGCCGGATGTCGGCATACAGCAGCGTGCGCTGCCAGGCGTCCGTGGCGTACTGCGCCGCTGCCTGGGGCAGCTTCAGCGGATCTCCCCACATTCCTGCCCAGTCCGCGGCATTGCCGCTCTTGCGTTCCTCGTTCATCTGGCCCTCTCCTGTTGCTGGCATGGCATGTCCTCGTCGTGCGGATGGCGCCGGTGCGCGGGCTGGCCGCTACCGGCGCGGCAGGGGGCTCACTGGAGCGGCTGGGCGGCATCCTTGGCCGCGGCGTCCTGCACGGGCGCCTTGGCTGCATGGCCGGGGGTGGCCACGGATTGCACGGCCGAGGTCCAGCGTGCGAGCAGGTCGCTCCAGGGCACGGCGGTGTCGGCCGCGCCCTTGGCGTCGCCCAGCGTGGCGGCCACCTGCTGCTGCCAGTCGCGCACGGCCTGTTGCACGCCCTGGGTCAGGGCCATCTGGCTGGCCACGGCGGTCTGCACCAGGGCCTGGGCATGGCCCATGCGCAGGTGGGCATGGCGCCAGAAGGCCTGGGCCGGCAGCGTGGCCAGCTCCTGCCAGCTGCTGGTCTGCTGCACGCCCTCGATCTCGCTGCCGGTCTCGGCGATGCGTTCGGGGCCGCTGCGTGCGGCCTGCTCCAGCCACTGCTGGCCGCTTTCCTGCAGCAGCCGGCCCAGGTGCAGCTGCAGTTCGAGCTGGGCCTTGAGCAGATGGAGGGGAATGGTCTGTGCGCTCATGTGAAACTCCTTGCTGGTTGAGATGGAAAGACGCCTGGGTGGCGGAACGAAATCAGGCCATCTGGCCGATGGTCTTGCGAAAGCGGGTGAGGGTGAGGGCGAACAGCACGGAGCCGATCGCGGCCAGCGCGAGAAAGGGCTTCCAGACCACGTCCAGCCCCGCACCGCGGTAGAGGATGGCCTGCGACAGTTCGACGAAGTGCGTGGTCGGCGCGGCCAGCATGATGTTCTGCACCAGGTCCGGCATGCTCTCGCGCGGCGTCATGGCGCCCGACAGCAGTTGCAGCGGCAGCAGCACGAGCACCAGCAGCATGCCGAACTGTGGCATGTTGCGCGCCAGCGTGGCAAGGAAGATCCCCAGTGACGTCGTGGCGAACAGGCACAGCGCGGCTCCGGCCAGGAACAGCGGCAGCGAGCCTTCGATGGGAACGCCCAGGGCGCCGCGCACCACGAGGTTGAGCGAGGCGAAGGCGGTGACCAGCACGACCAGTCCCATGGACCATATCTTGGCCAGCATGATCTCGGTCGGTGTCACCGGCATGACCAGCAGGTGCTCCACCGTGCCGTGCTCGCGCTCGCGGATCAGGGCCGCGCCCGTGAGGATGATGGACAGCATGGTCACGTTGTTGATGATCTGCATCAGCCCGCCGAACCAGATCTTGTCCAGCGCGGGGTTGAAGCGCGCGCGCACCGCCAGGTCCACGGGCAGGGCGGTGGCACCGCGAAAGCGGCGCACGAATTCGCTGACCTCGGCCGAGACGATCTGCTGCACGTAGCTGTTGCCCGTGAAGGCCTGGCTCATGCGCGTGGCGTCCACGTTCAGCTGCAGCTCGGGCGCGCGGCCCGCCAGCACGTCGCGCTGGAAGTTGGGCGGGATGTTGAGCACGAAGGTGTAGGTGCCCGAGTCCATGCCCGGGTCCATCTGCGTGCGATCGATCATGGCCGGCGGCGCGAACTGCGGCGGATAGAAGGCCGCCGCGATGCGCTGGGACAGCGGCGAGCCGTCCTCGTCCACGATGGCGATGGGCGCGTTGTGCAGGCTCTCGGGCATGGCCGTGGCTGCCGTGTAGATGGACACCGTGAACACGTAGGCGATGAGCACCAGCAGCACGGGATCGCGCCACAGGCTCCACAGCTCCTTGACGCCGAGCCGGTAGATGTTGGAGAAAAGACGGGTGCGCATCTCAGTTTTCCTGTTTCCGGGTCAGCGCAATGGCCAGCCCCAGGATCACGGGCACGGACAGCAGCAGCGGCCAGAAGGAGCCGGCCAGCTCCCGGAACCCCAGCGCCTTGCTGAACACGCCTCGGCTGATGGCGATCATGTGGCTGGCCGGATAGACCTCGCCGATGACGCGGCCCGCGCCCTCCAGCGAGGAGACGGGGTCGACCAGGCCCGCGAACTGCGTGGTGGGGATCAGCGTGCCGATCAGCACCAGGAACATCGAGGCGATCTGGCTGCGCGTCAGCGTGGAGGCCAGCAGGCCGAAGCCGGTGGAGGCGCCGCTGAAGATCAGGGCCGCCAGGGCCAGCGTGGCAAAGCTGCCCGTGACCGGCACGCCGAACAGGGTGACGGCCAGCAGGCACATCAGCACGAAGTTCAGCATGGCCAGCGCCACATAGGGCAGCTGCTTGCCCAGCAGGAATTCGGTGCGCGTGACCGGCGTGACGTAGAGGTTGGTGATGGAGCCGCTTTCCTTCTCGCGCACCACGGCCAGGGCCGTCAGCATGGCGGGCAAAAGCAGCAGCAGCAGCGGCATGACGGCCGGCACCATGGCCGGCAGGCTGCGCACGTCGGGGTTGTAGCGAAAGCGTGTCTGGATGTCGATGAGGCCGGCCGGCGCCGCGCCCAGGCGCTCGCGCGCCTGCTCGGTCAGCCAGTGCTGGTGGATGCCCAGCAGGTAGCCGCGCACGGTCTCCGCGCGCGTGGGCATGGTGCCGTCGAACCAGGCGCCCACCTGCACCGAGCCGCCGCGCAGCACATCGCGCGCAAAGCCCGGCGGGATCTCGATGGCCAGGGCCAGCTCGCCGCTGCGCATGCGCCGGTCCAGCTCGCCGTAGTCGGCGATGGGCGGCTGCTCGATGAAGTAGCGCGAGCCCGACAGGCTCATCGCATAGCTGCGGCTGATCGTGGTCTGGTCCCGGTCCAGCACGGCAAAGCGCAGGTCCTCCACGTCCAGGCTGATGCCGTAGCCCATGACGAACATCAGGATCAGCGAGCCCACCAGGGCCAGCGTGGCGCGCACGGGGTCGCGCTGCAGCTCCAGCGCCTCGCGCCAGACATAGCTGAACATGCGCCGGGCGCTGAAGCGGCGCCGGCGCGCGGGATGCGCGACTGCCGGCGCCGGCGCGGTGTCGGGCGGCTCCTCGGACGGCGCTTCCCCACCGCCGGCCTCGACCAGGTAGCCGATGAAGGCCTCCTCCAGCGTGGCCGCGCCGCGCTTGGCCACCAGGCGCGCAGGCGTGTCGCTGTCCAGCACCTTGCCCGCATGCATCATGGACATGCGGTCGCAGCGCTCGGCCTCGTTCATGAAGTGGGTGGAGATGAAGATGGTCACGCGGTCGCGCCGCGACAGCTCCACCAGCAGGCGCCAGAAGCCGTCGCGCGCGACGGGGTCCACGCCCGAGGTGGGCTCGTCCAGGATGAGCAGCTCGGGCTTGTGCACCATGGCCACGGCCAGCGACAGGCGCTGGCGCATGCCCAGCGGCAGGGCGGCCGGCAGGCTGTGCTGCGCGGCTTGCAGGTCGAAGCGCTGCAGCATCTCGGCCACGCGCGCGGGAATGTCCGCCTCGGGCACGCCGAACAGGCGCGCGTGCAGCACCAGGTTCTGGTGCACGGTCAGCTCGCCGTACAGCGAGAACGCCTGGGTCATGTAGCCCACGCGGCGGCGCGTGTCGATGTCGCGCGGGTCCACGGGCTGGCCGAACAGCCAGGCCTGGCCCTCGCTGGCCGGCAGCAGGCCGGTCAGCATCTTCATGGTGGTGCTCTTGCCGCAGCCGTTGGAGCCCAGGAAGCCGAAGATCTCGCCACGGCGGATGCGGAAGGACACATGGTCCACGGCGACGAAGTCGCCAAAGCGCATGGTCAGGTCCCTGGCCTCGATGGCGATGTCGTCCTCGCCGCCCTCGGGCAGGGGGGCGATGGTCACGGGCGCGTGGCCGCGTTTCTTCTCCTCGGGCAGCAGGGCGATGAAGGCTTCCTCCAGCGAACGGCTGCCCGTGCGCTCCAGCAGCTCGGCGGGTGAGCCCGTGGCCAGCACGCGGCCCTCGTCCATGGCCACCAGCCAGTCGAATCGTTGGGCCTCGTCCATGTAGGCCGTGGCCACCAGCACGCTCATGCCGGGGCGCTGGCGGCGGATGCGCGCGATCAGGTCCCAGAACTGCGCGCGCGCCAGCGGGTCCACGCCCGTGGTCGGCTCGTCCAGGATGAGCAGGTCGGGGTCGTGGATCAGCGCGCAGCACAGGCCCAGCTTCTGCTTCATGCCGCCCGACAGCTTGCCGGCCGGGCGGGCCAGGAATTTGCGCAGGCCCGTGGCCTGGGTGAGGTCGTCGATGCGCCGGCGCCGCTCGGCCGCGTCGTGGCCGAACAGGCGCGCGAAGAACTGCAGGTTCTCCTCCACCGACAGCGTGGGATAGAGGTTGCGCCCCAGGCCCTGCGGCATGTAGGCCACGCGCGGGCAGACGGCCTCGCGGTGCCGGCGCTGGGCCATGTCGCCGCCCAGCACCTCGACGCTGCCTTCCTGGATCTTGCGCGCCCCGGAGATCAGCGCCATGAGGCTGGACTTGCCCACGCCGTCCGGCCCGATCAGGCCGACCATGCGGCCTTCGGGAATGTCCAGGTCGATGCCCGCCAGCGCCTCGACCTGGCCATAGCGCTGGTGCACGCCCTTCAGGCGCACGACCCAGCCGCTGGCGTGGTGCGTCGTGCTCTCGCTCATTGCGCGGGCTGGGCTGGCAGCTTGATGGCCAGGTTGGCGGGCCACTCATGGCTGGCGTCGGTGCGCAGCCAGGCCATGCCGGGCACGCCGGTCTTGACCTGTTCCAGATGGCGGCGCAGCAGTTCGGGCGGGATCTGGGCGCGCACGCGGAACATCAGCTTCTGGCGCTCGCTGGCGGTCTCCACGGTCTTGGGCGTGAACTGGGCCTGGCTGGCGACGAAGGACACGCGCGCCGGGATCACGTATTCGGGCGCGGCATCCAGCACCAGGCGCACCTCGCTGCCCAGGGCGATGCGCCCGGCGGCGGCCTCGGGCACGAAGAAGGTCATGTAGACATCGGACAGGTCCAGCAGGTTGAGCACGCGCCCGCCCGCACCCAGCACCTCGCCGGGCTGGGCCACGCGCAGCTGCACGCGGCCGTCGCGCGGGGCCTTGAGCACGCCGTCGTCGATGTCGGCCTGCACGCGCGCCACCGTGGCCGTGGCGGCCTGCACCTGGGAGCGCACGCCGACCACCTGGGCCTCGGCGGCCTTCACGGCGGCCTGGGCGGCGGCGGCCTGGGCGCGCGTGGCCGCCAGCGCCGCCTCGCTGCCGCGCACGCGGGCGCGGTCGTCATCGAGCTCCTGCACGGAGGAGGCCCCCTCGCGCGCCAGCGTCTCCGAGCGCTTGAAGCGGCGCTGTGCCGCGTCCACCTCGGTCTCGCGCTGCACGATCAGGGCCTGGGCGGCGGCCAGGTCGCTGCGGCGCAGCGTGACCTGGGCCTCGGCCGCGGCCACGCTGTGCTCGGCCTGCTGGCGCATGGCGTCGGCTTCCTGGCGCTGGGCGCGCAGGGTGTCGATCTGCATGCGCGCCACGGGCTGGCCGGCCCGCACGAAGTCGCCCTCGCGCACCAGGATTTCCTCCACGCGGCCGGGCAGCTTGGTGGAGATGTCGATCTCGGTGGCCTCGACACGGCCGTTGCTGCCGACGAAGCCCTCGCCCGGGCCCTTGGGCGTGAAGGTCTTCCAGGCCCACCAGGCCACGAGGGCCAGGACCGCCACGGCGGCGATCGGCACGATCTTGTTCTTCAGAGAGGTGTTCTTGTCCATGGGCGGGTCCGGAGGCTTCAGGAATTCGGGGGATCGGCAGGCATGGCCGGCAGGGTGGCGGGCAGCGCGGCAGGTTCCGCACCGCTGCCGCCGCCCAGGGCGGCATACAGGCCCACCTGGCTGGACAGCAGGGCGCGCCGCGCTTGCACCAGTTGCTGGCGTGCGGCCAGCAGGTCGCGCTGGGCGTCCAGCACCTCCAGGTAGGCGGCCGAGCCGTTGTCGTAGCGCAGCTGCGCCAGCCGCGCGCGCTCGGCCTGGGCCTGCACGGCGGTGCGCTGCACGGTGATCTGTTCGGACAGCCAGCGGCGTGCGGCCAGGCCATCGGCCACCTCGCGGAAGGCGGTCTGGATGGCTTTCTCGTACTGGGCCACGGCCATGTCGCTGCGGATCTCGCCCAGCTCCAGGTTGGCGCGGCGCCGGCCGCCGTCGAAGATGGGCAGGGACACCGTGGGCACGAAGGCCCAGGCGCGGCTGCCGCCGTCGAACAGGCCGTCGAGTTCGGCGCTGGCCGTGCCCCAGCGGGCCGTGAGCGCAATGCGCGGGAAGAAGGCGGCGCGCGCCGCGCCGATCTGGGCCCGGGCCGCGCGCAGCTGGTGCTCGGCCGCGGCAATGTCGGGCCGCGCCGCGAGCAGTTCCGAGGGCAGGCCCGGCCGCAGCTCGGCCAGCACCAGGGCGTCGTCAAAGGGTGCGGCGGCGGGCAGCGGGCCCGGGTGGGCGCCGACCAGCTGGGCCAGGGCGTGCAGCTGCTGCGCGCGTGCCAGCTCCAGCTGGGCCAGCAGGGCCTGCGCCTGGGTCAGCAGGGTCTGGACCTGGGCCAGCTGCAGGCGCGAGCTGGCGCCCACGGCCTCGCGGCGCGTGAAGATGCGAAAGGATTCCTGGCGCGTGGCCAGCGTCTCGCGCGCAATGGCCACGCGCTCGTCCAGCTCGCGCAGGCCCAGGTAGCCGTCGGCCACCTGGGCGATCAGCGCAGTCTGCACGGCATGGCGGCCCGCATCGCTGGCCAGCCAGGTCTGCAGCGCCGCGTCCTTGAGGCTGCGCACGCGGCCCCACAGGTCCAGCTCCCAGCTGCTGAAGCCGACCTCGGCACGGTACTCGCCGCTGACCACGGAGCGGCCCGAGAGGTTGAGGTCGCCAGGCACGCGTGCCCGTGCGGCCTGGCCGCCCACGCCAATGGCCGGGAACAGCTCGGAGCGCTGGATCTGGAAGGCCGCGCGCGCCTCTTCGGCGCGCAGCGCGGCCACGCGCAGGTCGCGGTTGTGCTCCAGCGCGGTGGCGATCAGCTGGCGCAGCACCGGGTCGGTGAAGTAGTCGCGCCAGGCCAGGCTGGCGGCTGCAGCGCCTTGCGTACCGGCCTGCAGGTGCGCGGGCCAGGCCTGGGGCACGGGCAGGGAGACGGGCTCCTGGACGGGCGCCATGGAAGTGCATCCGGCCAGCAGCGCGGCGCCCAGCGCGGCCAGCAGCAGCGGCGGCATGGGCGAGGCCGTGGCGGTTCGGGACAGGTCTGTGGTCATCTGGGTCGCATGCGGCATGCCCGGAAGGGGCCGCTAGTTGAGGATGTGGTGGCCGCCATCGACGTAGAGCGTGCAGCCCGTGATGGCGCGCGCCCCGTCCGAGGCGAGGAAGGCGCACAGCGGGCCCACGTCGTCGGGGCGCAGTTCACCGGCGATGGGCGAGCGGCGCATGCTGTCGGCCACCAGCTCGTCGAAGGCCGCGATGCCCGAGGCAGCGCGCGTGGCGATCGGCCCCGGCGAGAGGGCGTTGACGCGGATGCGCGAGGGGCCCAGTTCTGCCGCCAGATAGCGTGTGGCCGACTCCAGCGCGGCCTTGACCGGCCCCATGATTCCGTACTGCGGCATGACCTCGCTGGCGCCCAGGTAGCTCAGTGTCATCAGGCTGCCACCCTCGCGCATCAGCGGTTCGGCCAGGCGTGCCATGCGGATGAAGGAATGGCAGGAGATGTCCATGGCCAGCGCGAAGCCCTCGCGGGAACTGTCTGTCACGCGGCCCTGCAGGTCCTGGCGCGGCGCGAAGGCCACCGCGTGCAGCACGAAGTCCAGCCGGCCCCAGCGCGTGGCGGCCGCATCGAACAGCGCGCGCATCTGGCCGTCGTCGCCCACGTCCAGCGGCAGCCGCAGCCCGGCGCCGATCTCGTCGAGCAACGGCTCCACATGGGGACGGGCCTTGTCGTTCTGCCATGTGGCGCCGATCTCGGCACCCGCCGCATGCATTGCCTGGGCACAGGCCCAGGCAATGCTGTCGCGGTTGGCGATCCCTATGACCAGTCCCTTCTTGCCAGCCAGTAGCGTCATCTCGAATGCTCCAGATCAGAGGGCCTGCCCGGGAGGCGCAGGCCGCCCTGTATTGCAGACATATGCATGCCGGCAAATGTTGATGCTTCCTTTGAAGCCAATGCCTTCGATAGCCTGTTTTGATGGATGCAAATAACAAGTTTGCATGCCAATAAGGCCTATTGGTCTTTTTCATTCTATCTATGTTGCACTGCAGCGTCAGTTTTTGATGTTGCCAATCCGTTATATCGATGCCGCCTGATCTATTGAATTGACCTAAGTCAAAAAAAGGCCTGCGCCAGTAGCGGGGCGGCCTGCCATCCGCTGCTGCGGCCATGTTGGCGCTGGTTTCTTCGCGCTGCTGCGCCCGGGTGTTCCGTATTGGCTGTCCGGGCCGAATGGCAGGTGTGGCAGTCATATTTGCGCCGTGGGTAAAGAAAACCGGAAATCTGCCGATGGACCTTGAACAGAGGAAATCCATGCCTGCAATGGTCTGGAGCGCCATTGGCCCAGGAAAAAGACCGAAGGAAGACATTCACCCATGACCAGCATTCCATCCACGGGCGCCGGCTTTGCCGCCAGCGCACTGGGCACGCGGCCCCAGGCCACGGTGGCCGTGCGGCAGCCGCAGGCCGGCACGCAGGGGGCGGCGGCATCCGGCGCGCAAGACGTGCAGGGCACGCAGGTCACGCTGGGCCAGTCCGTCGACGCCAGCGCCATCTATGCCAGGCCGCAGCCTGTCGACATGGGGCAGTTCCGGTTGAGCCGGACCTGGGCTTCGCAGGATCGGGGTGACGTCAGCACCCTGATGGCCCGCAATCTGGCCCTGGGCCCGTCCGCCAGCCTGGCCGACCGCTGGCGCGGCCTGGGCGGTGCGCTGCTGTCGCGCATTGCCGCCGGCCAGACGGACTTTCGCCAGGCGATCGCGGAGTACCAGGAGCCCACGCAGACCGACGCCGTTGCGGGCGGCGCGGACCCACAGGCCCTGGACAAGGTCGCGCTGGGCGGGGTGTCCGAGGGCGCGGCCACCGTGAGCCTGAAGATCCGCACGCAGTCGGGCCAGAGCGTGGAGCTCAGGATCGCCACGAATGACGGCAGCCAGGAGGGGAGCAGCAGCGGGCTGCGGGTCGAGGTCACGAGTTCGGGGACGCTGAGCCAGGCCGAGAGCGCAGCCATCGGCCGGCTCGCCGACGGGCTGGACGAGGCGCTGGAAGCCCTGGGGCAGCGGGGCAAGCCCCGGCTGGAGCTGGGCAAGCTGATGGATTTCGACCGCGGCGTCCTGGCCGGACTGGACCTGGACATCCAGAACCCCAAGCCTTCGCAGCCCCTGTCCTCCTTCAGCCTGCATGTGGGCGCCGATGGAAAGTCGGTGGCGATGAAGGGCGCGGCCGGCGAGCTGGCCGTCAACCTGGAGTCCGAGGCCCCCGTGGGTGTCAGCGCGTCGCAGCGCCAGGCCGCGCTGGACCAGCATCTGCAGCGCTTCGACGCCGCGGCGCAGCGGGGTCGCGCGGACGAAGCCCTGGTGGACCTGTTCAAGAGCGCCTTCACCCAGCTGCACAGCGCGCAGGCGCCCGAGGCGGCGCAGCGCATGGCGGTGCTGTCCGGGCTGGAGCGTTCCGTGCAGTCGCTGCAAAGCGGCCTGGCCGATTTCCAGGCCAGCTTCAGCGGCGACTTCGAGAAGACCAACCGATTCGGCGCCGTGACCGAGGCCGGCCGGGCCGAGTACCAGGTGGGCCAGAAGACCTCCCGCCAGGCCCGGGGCACGGCGGGCGAGACCATCGCCCAGGTGATGACCGAATCCCTGGACGCATATTCGAAGAAGGCGCGCCACAGCGGCATGCTGGACCCGCTGTCGGGCAACTACGACCTGATCAAGGTGAAGGACAGCAGCAGCATCACCACGTTGATCGAGACGGGCATGAACCAGATCGCCAGCGCCCGGCGCGATACGCAGGAGAGCCGGCTGCACACCTGGGAGCAGCTCGAGAAGCACCGCGTGCAGCAGCGCCGCGAGACGCCCGAGGGGCGCAGCTTCACGGAGCTGATCGGCGTGAGGTAGTCCCGGCGCGGCCCGGTCGGTCGCCGGGTCGGCCTGTCGTCGTTGTGTCACAAAACTTCCGTATAAGAAGTTTCTTTTGACCAAGACATGACAACGGCCCGCGCGTTCATGACCGAATTTCCCGTGACTGCCATCCACTGCGGAGTCCCGCAGTGAACGCGCGCCGTGCATTGGCGGCAGGGCTGGCGGCCCTGCTGCTGGCGGCCGTGGGCGGCGGCATCTGGTACTCGCGCACGGCCCTGGTGCAGGACCGCCAGGCAGAGCTGACACAGCAGCAGGCCGTGACGGCGCGCGGCCTGATCGGCTCGGAGAAGGAAGCCTTCTTCCAGGACGAGCGCGTGCGCGGGGTGCTGGCCCGGCATGGCGTGACGGTGACGGTGCAAAAGGCGGGCTCGCGCAGCATCGCCAACGGCTACGACCCCAAGCTCTACGATTTCGGTTTCCCGTCGGGTGCGCCGGCGGCGGCGCAGCTCAAGGCGGCGGCCAGGGCGGCCAATGTCTACACGCCGTTCTACACGCCCATCGTGCTGGCGAGCTGGCGGCCCATCGCCGACATCCTGATCGCCAATGGCGTCGCGCGAAAGCAGGGCGACTTCTACTACGTGGCCGATCTTCCGGCGCTGCTGGCCATGGCCGCAAAGGGCACGCGCTGGCGTGACCTCAAGGCCTCGTCGGCCTTCGCCACCGGCAAGGCGGTCCTGCCCGCGAGCACCGATGTGCGCAGCTCCAACAGCGCGGCCATGTACCTGGCGCTGGCCAGCTATGTGCTCAATGGCCAGCAGGTGGTGCAGGGCCCGGAGGATCTGGCGCGCGTGATGCCGCAGGTGGCGCCGCTGTTCCTGCGCCAGGGATTCCAGGAAAGCTCCTCGGCGGGGCCGTTCGAGGACTATCTGGCCCTGGGCATGGGCAAGGCGCCGCTGCTGGTGGCCTACGAGTCGCAGCTGGTGGAGTTCCTGCTCAGGCATCCGCAGCGCAGGAACAGCGAGATGGTGATGCTCTACCCGCAGCCCACGCTGTATTCCAAGCATGTGCTCGTGCCCTACACGCCCGCGGGCGAACGCGTGGGCCAGCTGCTCGAATCCGACCCCGAGCTGCGCGCGCTGGCGCAGGAGTACGGCTTTCGCACGGGCGGCGACATCCACGGGCCCGAGCGCTGGGCCACGCAGGGTGTGCAGGCCCCCGTGCAACTGGTGGACGTGATCGAGCCGCCCAGCCAGGAATGGCTGGAACGAATGATCGTGGACATGGAGCAGCGCTTCAAATGACCGAACGAGCCAGGAGCAACCGATGAGCGAAATCCCCCAGACCACCACCGCCAACGCCGCCGTGTCCCTGCCCGTGCCGGAGCAGGATTTCGTGCTGGAGCCGCCTGCGCCGGCCCTGCCCGTGCCTGTCGAATCGGCCAGCGGCAAGGTGCGCCTGAGGGCCGAGGACGTGCAGCAGCTCGACGCCCAGGTCGCACAGTTCATCGACGACATCACGGCGCACGACAGCCAGTCGCCCGAGTTCAAGGGCGCGGTCGAACGCATCCATGGCATGGGCAACCGGGAGGTGGAGGCCGCGGCCGCCGTCTCCAACCGCATGCTGGAGCGCCCGGTCAAGACGCTGAGCAACGGCCTGTTCGACCAGGGCAGCCAGATCGGCCAGGGCCTGATCGATCTGCGCCGCCAGGTGGAGGCACTGGACCCCTCGCGCCAGGACGACCTGTTCAAGCCGCGCAAGCTGCTGGGCCTGATTCCCATGGGCAACAGGCTGGTGGACTACTTCGACAAGTTCCAGTCCAGCCAGAGCCACCTGAACGCCATCATCGACAGCCTCAAGCGCGGCAAGGACGAGCTGCTGCGCGACAACGCCGCCATCGAGCAGGAAAAGGCCAACCTGTGGGGCCTCATGGAGCGGCTGGAGAAATACATCCACATCGGCAAGAAGCTGGACGCGGCGCTGCAGGCCAAGGCCGCACAGCTGGACGCCAGCGACCCCGAAAAGGCCCGCGTGGTGCGCGAGGACATGCTGTTCTACGCACGCCAGAAGGTCACCGACCTGCTCACCCAGATGGCGGTGAACGTGCAGGGCTACCTGGCGCTGGACCTGGTGCGCAAGAACAACCTCGAACTGGCCAAGGGCGTGGACCGCGCGACCACCACCACGGTCTCGGCGCTGCGCACCGCCGTCATCGTGGCGCAGGCGCTGGCCAACCAGAAGCTGGTGCTGGACCAGATCACGGCACTGAACACCACCACGGGCAACCTGATCGCAGGTACCAGCGAGCTGCTGCGCGAGCAAAGCGGCCAGATCCACCAACAGGCGGCCGCCAGCACCATCGACATCGCCCGGCTGCAGCAGGCCTTCGGCAACATCTACCAGACCATGGACGCCATGGCCGACTTCAAGGTCAAGGCGCTGGCTTCCATGCAGACCACGGTGGACACGCTGTCGCAGGAGGTGGACAAGTCCCGCGCCTACCTCGAAAAGACCCGCCGCGAGGAGGTGCGCGATGCGCTGCGCGCACCGGTCGGCGAGGTGCAGCTGTGAGCATGCCGCAGCGCCTGGCGGCCCTGCTGCTGTTGCTGGGGCTGGGCCTGGCGCTGGCCGGTTGCGGCAAGTCGTCCGAGCCGGCCGCCGCGCAGCCTGCAGCCAAGGCCGGGGAGGTCGCCTTCACGGTGCTTGCGGGGTCCGAACTCCAGGACGTGGCGCCCGCGCTGGAGCAGGCCGCGAAGGAGGCCGGCGTGCCGCTCAGGCTCAGCTACGCGGGCACGCTGGACATGGTCGAGCGCATCAACGCGGGCGAGCGTTTCGATGCCATCCTGCCGCCCAATGGCGCCTACCCCGCGCTGGCACTGGCCGACAGGCCGCTGGCGCGCGAAAAGCTGTTTTATTCGCGCGTGGCGCTGGGTGTCAAAGTCCCGGTGCTGCAAAAGCTGGGCTGGGACAAGGCGGTGCCGACCTGGGCCGACATCGCGCGTGCCGCGGCCCAGGGCCGGCTGCGCTACGGCATGACCAATCCGGCCAGCTCCAACACCGGCATGAGCGCGCTGTTCGCGGTGGCCTCGGCCGTGGCCGGCAAGACCGAGGACTTGCAGGCCAGGGAGGTCGACGCCCGCGTGCTCAAGGATTTCCTGTCGGGACAGAAACTCACGGCGGGCAGCTCGGGCTGGCTGGCCGAGGCCTTCGAGCGCGAGCCCGCCGCTGTCGATGCGCTGGTCAACTACGAGGCCGTGATCCTGCGCCTGAACGAGAGGCTGCCCGCGGCCGACCGCCTGGCGCTGGTCTATCCGCGTGACGGCGTGATCTCGGCCGACTATCCGCTGATGCTGCTGAACGCCGGCAAGCGCGATGGGTACGACAGGCTCGTGGCCCGGCTCAAGGCGCCGGGCTTTCAGGAGCAGCCCCTGCGCCAGGCCCGGCTGCGCCCGTCCATCCCCGAGGCGCAGGCCAGCGCGCAACTGCCGGCCACGCCCGTGGTGGAGTTGAGCTTTCCGAACCGGCTGGAGGTCATCGATGCCGTGCTGTCGGCCTACCAGGGCGAGCTGCGCCGCCCGGCCACCAGCATCTTCGTGCTGGACGTCAGCGGCTCCATGAAGGGCCAGCGGCTGGTGCAGATGAAGGAGGCGCTGAAGCTGCTCTCCGGTGCCGAGGCCTCGGCCGCCAGCCAGCGCTATGCGGCCTTCCAGGCGCGCGAGCGGGTGTGGCTGATCCCGTTCTCGGGCCAGGTCGGACAGCCCGTGCGCGTGCAGCTCGAGCCCGGCGACCTGCAGGCCGGCCGCGCCCAGGTCCTGGACTATGCCGACAGCCTGTTGGCCGATGGCGGAACCGCCATCTACGACGCGCTGACGCTGGCCCAGCAGCAGGCGCGCCAGGAACTGCGGGCCGACCCCGAACGCTTCGTGAGCATCGTGCTGCTGACCGACGGGGCCAACACCGCCGGGCGCGACTGGGCCGCGTTCGAGCGCGAGCAGCGCATGGCTCGCGCCGGCGGCGCGCCCCTGGCGCGGGTGTTCCCCATCATCTTCGGCGAGGCGCAGCCCGGCGAGATGCAGGACCTGGCACGGCTGACGGGTGGGCGAGCCTTCGACGCGCGCAGCACAGGCAAGGGAGGGCTGGCGCGGGTGTTCAAGGAAATCCGGGGCTACCAGTGAGCGGCCCCCGGATGAAGGGACAGGCGTGATGCGCCGCCTCCTGCTCTTTTTCTACGGCAACGGCAACCTTGCGGGCCTTGCGCTGGCCCTGCTGGGGCCGGTGCTGCTGTTCACGGGCGTGATCGGCGCCGGCTGGGGCTGGATCACCCTGGGACTGTATGGCGCGGGCCTGCTGCTGGGCTGGGCCCTGCGGCCGGCGGATGCCGGCTTCGAGCGCGCACTGCGGCAGCACTGGAGCGCCGAGGACATCCGCGAGCGCATCGACGAGCTGGCGCACCAGGCCGCACCGCTGCTGACGGCCGAGATGCAGCGGCACCTGGACAGCGTGCGTGGCTCCGTGCATGAGGTGCTGCCCGCGCTGGCCGACGCCGGCCCGGTCTTCAATGACGGCCTGTTCACGGTGCGCGAGACCGTTCTGGAGTACCTGCCCGCGACGCTGTCGCACTACGCGGCCCTTCCGCCGCTGTTCCGGGTCACGCAGCCCGTGCACGAAGGCAAGACGCCCAGGCAGCTGCTGACCGAGCAGCTGGCGCTGCTGGCTGCGCAGATGCAGCAGGTGGTGGCCCATGTGGCAGCCAGCGATGCCCAGGCGCTGCTGGCCAATGGGCGTTTCCTCAAGCAGAAGTTCGACCAGCCCGATTTCCTGAAATGACGTGGCCGCCGGGGCGGGCTGCCGCACCGGGCAGGCCCTGTGTTAGCATGTGCCGCTATGCAGCCTGCTGCATGCACGTCTTCCAGACCTCTGAACTTTCGATCCAAGACAGCCATGAACGGTACCCCCGTTTCCATCATCGTTGCCCAGTGGTGGCGCTTCCAGTAAGGAAGCGGCACGTCGTTGCGGTTGCGAACCGCGCCTTGCCGCCGTGACGGCAGCAAGGCTCACCCCAGCAGATGGCTCCCCGGCACGGCGGCTCCCAGAACCCAGGAGATTGCCCAGATGCCCCCAGATTTCCCCCCTCGAGCACCCCAGGCGGCGCGCGTGCGCCCGGCCTCGCAGCGGCATGCCCGCGCCTGCCGCTTTTCCCTTTGAGACCCAGGAGCCGTGATGTCCAGACTGCTGATGATCGACAACTACGACAGCTTCACCTACAACATCGTCCAGTACTTCGGTGAACTGGGTGCCGATGTCACCGTGGTGCGCAATGACGAGGCCACGCTCGACGAGGTGATCGCCCTGGTCGAACGCGAGAGGATCGACCGCCTCGTGATCTCGCCCGGCCCCTGCTCGCCGGCCGAGGCCGGCATCTCGGTGGCGGCCATACAGCACTTCGCGGGGCAATTGCCCATCCTGGGCGTGTGCCTGGGCCACCAGAGCATAGGCGCGGCCTTCGGTGGCGACATCGTGCGCGCCGGCCAGCAGATGCATGGCAAGACCAGCGTCATCACCACGGACCGCAAGGGCGTGTTCGCCGACCTGCCCGAGCAGTTCACGGTCAACCGCTACCACTCGCTGGCCATCGACCGCGCAACCCTGCCCGAGTGCCTGCAGGTCACGGCCACCAGCGAGGACGGCGAGATCCAGGGCGTGCGCCACAAGAGCCTGGCCATCGAGGGCGTGCAGTTCCACCCCGAGAGCATCCTCACCGAGCACGGCCATGCCATGCTGAAGAACTTCCTGGAACAGAAGGCCTGACAGGCGAGCACCGAACCGAGACACCGCAATGACCCAGATCACCCCCCAGGAAGCGCTGCAGCGCACCATCGAGCACCGCGAAATCTTCCACGACGAGATGCTGCACCTGATGCGCCTGATCATGCGCGGCGAACTGTCGCCCGTGATGACGGCGGCCATCGTCACCGGACTGCGCGTGAAAAAGGAGACCATCGGCGAGATCACGGCCGCGGCCGAGGTGATGCGCGAGTTCTCCAACAAGGTCCATGTGGCCGACAAGCGCCATCTGGTGGACATCGTGGGCACGGGCGGCGACGGCGCCAATACCTTCAACATCTCCACCTGCTCCATCTTCGTCATCGCGGCGGCAGGCGGCAAGGTCAGCAAGCATGGCGGGCGCAGCGTCAGCAGCAAGAGCGGCAGCGCCGACGCCATGGAGGCGCTGGGCGTCAACATCCAGCTCAGCCCCGAGCAGATCGCGCGCAGCATCGCCGACGTGGGCATCGGCTTCATGTTCGCTCCCAACCACCACCCGGCCATGAAGAACGTGGCACCGGTGCGCAAGGAGCTGGGCGTGCGCACCATCTTCAACATCCTGGGCCCGCTGACCAACCCGGCCAGCGCACCCAACATCCTCATGGGCGTGTTCCACGAGGACCTGGTCGGCATCCAGGTGCGCGCGCTGCAGCGCCTGGGCGCCGAGCATGCCATCGTGGTCTATGGCCGCGACGGACTGGACGAGATCAGCCTGGGCGCCGGCACCCTGGTGGGCGAGCTCAAGGACGGCGTGGTGCGCGAATACGAGATCCACCCCGAGGACTTCGGCCTGCGCATGGTGGGCACGCGCGCCTTCAAGGTGGACAATCCCGAGGAATCCAAGGCCATGCTGCTGGGCGTGCTTCACGGAGAGCAGGGCCCGGCGCGTGACATCGTCTGCCTGAATGCGGGTGCCGCGCTGTATGCGGCCAACGTGGCGGCGAGCATCGAAGATGGCATGCTCCGCGCCCAGGCGGCGCTGGACAGCGGCGCGGCCCTGGCCAAGCTCAACGAACTCGTGGCCTACACGGCCCAGCTGGCGGCCTGAGCCGCACAGTCCCTTCATCGCTGAATACCAAGGAAACAACGTGTCCGACATCCTCAAGCAGATCTGCGACGTGAAAGTGCAGGAAGTGGCGGCCGCCCAGAAGCGCATGTCCTTCGCCGACATGCGCCGCGACGCCGAAAGCCGCGTGCTCACGCGAGACTTCGTGGGCGCGCTGCGCGCCAGGATCGCGGCCGGCCAGGCCGGCGTGATCGCCGAGATCAAGAAGGCCAGCCCCAGCAAGGGCGTGATCCGCGAGGACTTCATCCCCGCCGACATCGCGCAAAGCTATGCCGAGGGCGATGGAAAGAGCGGCATCAGCGCCGCCTGCCTGTCCGTGCTGACGGACAGGCAGTTCTTCCAGGGCAGCATCGACTACCTCAAGCAGGCGCGTGCCAGCTGCACCCTGCCCGTGCTGCGCAAGGATTTCATGGTCGATCCCTACCAGATCTACGAGTCGCGCGCCATCGGCGCCGACTGCGTGCTGCTGATCGCCGCCTGCCTGGACGATGCGCAGATGGCCGAGATGGAGCAGATCGCCCACAGCCTGGACATGGCCGTGCTGGTCGAGGTCCATGACGGCGCCGAGCTGGAGCGTGCACTGAAGCTCAGGACGCCGCTGGTGGGCATCAACAACCGCAACCTGCGCAATTTCGAGGTCAGCATCCAGACCACGCTGGAGCTGCGAAAGAACGTGCCGGCCGACCGCCTGCTGGTCACCGAGTCGGGCATAGGCAGCCGCGAGGACGTCAAGGCTCTGCGGGAAGCCGGCATCCACGGCTTCCTCGTGGGCGAGGCCTTCATGCGCGCCAAGGAGCCGGGCGAGGCGCTGGCCAAGCTGTTTGCCTGAAACGGCCCGCGGCCGCCCTCCCGCATCCCCGAAACTCCTGTCCCGCACGCCATGAACGCCTCCGCCGACGCACCGACCCAACTGCAATCCGCCGATCCCGCCGACTGGCCCGTGGCGCCAGGCTGGCAGCCGCTGGTCGAGGACTTCTTCGCGGGGGCCACGGGCCAGCAGCTGCTGACCTTCCTGCACCAGCGCCTGGAGGCCGGTGCCGTCATCTTCCCGCCGCTGCCGCTGCGCGCGCTGGAGCTGACGCCGCCCGATGAGGTGCGCGTGGTCATCCTGGGCCAGGACCCCTACCACGGCCGGGGGCAGGCCGAGGGGCTGTCGTTCTCGGTGGCGCCGGGCGTGCGCATGCCGCCTTCGCTGCAGAACATCTTCAAGGAGATGCAGCGCGATCTGGGCGTGCCCTTTCCGCCCTTCCCCGACCCCGGCGGCAGCCTCGTCAAATGGGCCCGGAACGGCGTGCTGCTGCTCAACACCTGCCTCACGGTGGAGGAGGGGCAGGCCGCCAGCCATTCTGGCAAGGGCTGGGAGCTGCTGACCGATGCCGTGATCCGCCATGTCGCCCAGGGCGAACGCCCCGTGGTCTTCATGCTCTGGGGCAGCCATGCCCAGTCCAAGCGCGCCTTCATCCCTGCCGACCGGGGCCACCTGGTGCTGACCAGCAACCATCCCTCGCCGCTGTCGGCGCTGCGCCCGCCCGTGCCCTTCATCGGCAACGGGCATTTCGGCAAGGCGCGCGATTTCCGCGCGCAGCACGGCTACTGAGCGGGCCGCTGGGGCCGGGGCTCCACGACAGGGAAGACGCTTTCGAAGCGGTCCAGCATGGACATCAGCGCCATGACCTGGCCGGCGTCGCCATCGATGCGCAGCCGGCCGCTTGTCACGGCATCGGCCAGCGTGGTTTCCTGGCCCGCGATGGCGTCCAGCGTGGCGCGTGTCAGGCGCAGGCTGGCATGGGCATCCGGGGCCAGGCCCGGGCTCTGGGTCAGGGCGCTGTTTTCGAGGTTCAGGCTGCGCTGCTCGCCGGTGTCGGTGAAGATCCAGTTGAGCACGATGCGCCGGCCCGCGGCCTTGTCCGCATCGAGCCTCACGCCCAGGTAGTCGAAGAACATCTCCAGCGGCAGGCTGCGCACCAGGTCGCGCGCCGCGCCGCCGGGCCGGGGCAGTTGCGGCACGCCGTTGCGCAGCTCCGCCGCGCCTTGCAGGAAGGCGTTGCGCGCCGTGGCGGACTCCATCTGGTAGCCCAACTGCTCATAGGCATCGGCCGCCAGTCGGCGCGCTTCGCGGTTGGCCGGGTCGGCGAACACCAGCTGCGAGGCGATCTGCGCCACCCAGCGGTATTCGCCGCGCTCGTAGTCGGCCCGGGCGCGGCGCAGCACAGCCTCGGCGCCGCCCATGTATTCCACGGTCTTGCGGGCCGCAGGCACGGGGGGCAGGGCCTCCAGCTGGGCGGGGTTGCCCTCGTAGTAGCCCAGGTAGTGCTGGTAGATGGCGCGCACGTTGTGCTTCAGATGGCCGTAGAAGGCATGGGTGGCGCCGTCGCGGGCCAGGGACTCGGGCATGGAGATCATCTCGGCGATCTCCGAACCCACGTAGCCGTGGTTCATGAGCCGCACGGTCTGGTCATGCAGGTATTTGTAGGTGTCGCGCTGGCCGGCCAGCATGCGCTGCAGCCGGGGCTGGCCCCAGACCGGCCAGTGGTGCTGGGCGATCAGGATCTCGGCCTGGCCGCCATAGGTGTGCAGCGCGTCGTTCAGGTGCCGGGACCAGCCCAGCGCATCGCGCACCTGGGCACCGCGCAGCGGCAGCAGGTTGTGCTGCGTATGGACCGCGAGTTCGGCCATGTTCAGCACCTTGAGCTGGGGGTAGTACATGATCATCTCGGCAGGCGCCTCGGCACCGGGCGTGAGCACGAAGTCGATGTCCACGCCGTCGATGCGCAGCGTCTCGCGCGGCTTGCCGATCACGCGCGTGGGTGCGATCAGACCCATGGTGCCGGGCGCGCCGGCCTTGCCCAGGCCGGCGTCCACCTGGCCCTTGGCATCGCGCGGCAGCAGCATGCCGAACTGGTAGAGGGCGCGGCGGCCCATGGCATGGCCGGCGATGACGTTCTCGCCCACGGCCTCGGCCATGAAGCCCGCAGGGGCGATGACCTGCGTGCGGCCCGCATCCACTTCCTCCTGGCGCACCACGCCGCGTACGCCGCCGAAGTGGTCCACATGGCTGTGCGAATAGATGACCGCCACCACGGGCCTGCGCGGGCGGTGCTGGAAGTACAGCTCCATGGCGGCCCGGGCGGTCTCCGTGTACATCAGCGGATCGACCACGATCAGGCCGGTGTCGCCCTCGATGATGCTCATGTTCGACAGGTCCAGGCCGCGGACCTGGTAGAGCCGCTCCGTGACCTCGAACAGACCGCTGACGCGGTTGCGCTGGGCCTGGCGCCACAGCGCGGGATGCACGGTATCGGGCGCCTGCTCCTGCTCCAGGAAGGCGTAGGCCTGCATGCCCCAGATGGGCCGGCCCTGGGCATTGCGCACGACCAGCGTGTCGGCCGAGGCGATCAGGCCGCGCCGCGCGTCCTCCATGGCCTGGGCGTCATCGCGTGGCTGCTGTGCCAGCGCCGCCTGCTGGGCCGTGCGCGTGGCGGCGCTGGCCGCCTGCGGCCGGGCCATGTCGGATACGGGCAGGCGGCTGCCCGCACAGGCGCTCAACAGGGTCGCCGCGGCCAGGCAGGCCAGCAGGCGGCAAGGGGGCGCTGGTGCGCGGGGCATCGAGAGGGGGGATGGCATGGCGGGACTGTCTCCTGGCAAGTGATCGGAACCTGGGGCGAAAATACCCAGGCGGCCGGTCCTTGTCTGTCGGCTACCCGACATCGATGTCTTAAACGATGCCTGGAACGCCAGGCCCTGCCCATGGAACCGTCCCACCATCCGCTTTCCTATCTGCCCGTGTTGCACACCGGCCGCTGGTTCAGCGCGCTGGAGCCATCATTCGCGGGTCACCTGCTGGCCCTGGCCCAGCCGCGCCGGCTGGAGCCTGGGCAGGCCCTGTTCCTGCGCGGCGACGCGCTGGAGGGCGGATTGTTTGCCGTGGTCCAGGGCAGCATCGGCTTTTCCGGGGTGGGCGGCCAGGGCGAGCATGCGCGTGAAGCGCTGCTCACGCGCATGGGCCCGGCCACCTGGTTCGGCGAGATCGCACTGTTCGACGGCTCGCCCCGCACCCACGATGCCCACGCCATGGAGCCCAGCATCGTGCTGCAGCTGCCCCGCCAGCCGCTGCTGGACTGGCTGCACCAGCACCCCGCGCACTGGCATGACCTGGGCGTGCTGATGTCGGGGCGCATGCGCGCGGCCTTCGCCGCCCTGGAGGACCTGGCCCTGCTGCCGGCCCCCCAGCGCCTGGTGCGGCGACTGGTGGCCATGGCACGCGGCTATGGCGAAAGGCTGGAAGCCGTTCCTGCCCGGCCCCGGCTGCAGGTGACGCAGGAGCAACTGGCGCGCATGCTCTCGATCTCGCGCCAGACGGTCAACACGCTGCTGCAAGGACTGCAGGCGCGCGGCATCATCCGGGTGCAGCGCGGCGAGATCGAGATCTTGCAGTGGCAGGCCCTCTGTGACGAGCGCTTCTGAGGCCTGCTGCGCACGGGGCCGGGTCAGACCACCAGCACATCCTCCACGTCCTGCACCTTGCGCCGTGCCAGCGCGAGATTGGCCTTGGCCTTGTCGAGCACGAGATAGAGGAACAGCCCCTCATGGTGGGTGGAGGGGCGCAGGATGTGGTACTGCCGGCTCAGGGTGATCAGGATGTCCTCGATCGCGCCCTCCAGGCCCAGCGAGCGCATGGTCTTGAGCTTGGCGCGCACCAGCTCGGTGTTGCCGGCGGCGGCCAGCTCCAGGTCCACGCCGGAGCCTTCCTGCCCCAGGATCATGCCGCTGTTGTAGTCCACCAGCGCGGCGCACATGGCGCCGTCGCAGCGCATCAGTTCGTCCATGGTCTGCTTGATATTGGCCATAGCCTTCCTACCTCCCTTGTGTTGTGGAAATGTCCGGCACCTGTGCGGTGCCCGCTCGCCTGAAAAGCAGGGCGGCTGCCGCCGGCCCATGCCCGTTCACCCTTGCTCCAGCATCCGCGCGGCCTCGCGCGAGACGTAGAGGATCTGGCCCAGCGTGGCCTCCCGCGAGGCCACCACGCTGAGCACCAGGCTCAGGTCCGGCCGCCGCGCCTGCAGCATGACGATGAAGCCCTCGGCGGCCTCTATCACCACGTTGGAGCAGGCGCCCAGCTGGTTCTCCTCGCCCGCGATCGCTCCCAGCGCCGCCATCGAGCTGGCCATGGCCGACAGCCGGGCCGTGCTGCCCTGGCCCTGCGCGTGGGCGGCCACCTCGAAGCCGTCCTCGGTGCTCACCACGCAGCCGTGCACGCCGTGCACCTTGCCCGTCAGGGCCTTCACGACCGCATGGGCACACGCCTTCAGGGCGGGGTCAGTCGTCATGACGGCTCTCCTGTGCACGGGCTTCGATCTGCAGCAGCAGCAATTCGATCAGCGCCACCACCTGCGCGGATTCGCGCACGTCGGCAGGCACCACCGGGCACAGCAGGCCGCGTGACTGCAGGTGGCGGGCGAAACTCTCGAGGTCGGGCTGGACATGCCGGTCCATGCGGCAGACCGCGACCACGCATGCGGTGGTGCGCAGTGCGCTGGACAGGGCCTGGACGTAGAGGTCCAGATCGGCCAGGGGGTCGGGCCGGCTGTTGTCGATCAGCAGGATCACCCCCAGCGCGCCGCGCGAGAGGATGCTCCACATGAAGTCGAAGCGTTCCTGGCCCGGCGTGCCGTACAGGTACAGCTTCTCGCCGTTGTCCAGGGTGAGCTCGCCATAGTCCAGGCCCGTGGTGGTCAGTGCCTTGTCCAGCGAGCTGTCGGTGTTGCGCACATCGGTGTTCAACGGCGTGATCTCGCTGACGGCACGTATGGCCGTGGTCTTGCCCGCGCCCGTGGTGCCGGAAATCAGGATCTTGAGTTCGCTCATGCGCTGGGGGCTCTCGTCAGTTGTGCCAGGCGGCGGCGTATGCGCTCCAGCACTCCCGGCTGGGGCGGTGCCGCATGGCGCTGCAGGCTGCCGGCGTGGGAGGCCGTGGCGGTCCAGCGCAGCAGGCCGGCCGCATCCAGGCGGTTCAGAAAGGCCGCGCAAACCTCCGGCGCGAGGTTGGAGCGCTGGCACAGCACCCGCAGGGTGGTCGGGTGGCCGGTCATCAGCGTGGCCAGGCGGATGTGGTGTGCGCCCGTCAACAGCTGTTGCGGGGGCCAGCGCAGCAATTGCACCAGCATGTCCGGTACCTGGGCCGGATCGGGGACGGAGGGCGTGGCCGGGGTGGCGGCAGGGGCGCTGCCGTGCACCGTCTGGCGCATCGCCAGGGCCCGCATGCCCAGGGCATTGAGGCAGTCCTCCAGCGCATCCGCGCGCAGCGGCAGGCCCAGGTGGTCGCTGGCATGCCGGCCGTCCTGGGGCTGCCGGCCCACGCGCAGCGTCAGCCGGTGGGACGGTACCTCACGCAGTCCGTCGTGCATCACGACCAGATCGGCCGAGGACTGCCTCCATTCCCAGCGGTGGCGGGTGCGATGGTCCACCAGCCGCACGAAGGACCGGAACAGCGTGGCATCGCGGTCGCACAGGCCGCACAGCATGAAGGTCAGCGTGGGCCGCTCATCCATGCCCGGCTCCCTGCCGCGGCATCCGCGGATCCTTTCCTGTCTGAATATTCGTGTCCATGCCGCCGCCGTTTCTGGAATGCGCCGCGCCGCAGAGCCGTGCGCAGTCAGTGGTCCCAAAGGAATAGAGAACCGATCATAGGCAGCGCATGGGCAGGAAATTCTGGGTGGCAGGAGCGATTCAGAATCGTCCTATCAAGATTCAGACAAGTCCTATCGAATCAAGGGTTTGCAATGGGACTTCCGGGCACTGGAATCCGCTTTTTCAGAGATTCGGACGCATTTCGGCATTGAAAAATAGGAACTATCCTGTTTTTGTAACCAAGGCCCTGGATTGCATTGGAAATTCCGCCGCCGGCCCTTTGTTTCTGGTAATTGGCCTGCATCGAAATCCGGGCTGGTGAAGGCTGTTCGGGGCACTTCCGGGCCGGGCGCCTGCTACCAGGATCCCGGCAATCTGAGCTGGAGCAGTTCCAGGAAGGACTGGGCCGCATGCGGCAAGGTGCGGCCTGCCAGCGTCTGGACTTCGATGTCGCGCAGGTCCATGCCGCGGTCGCTGAGCGCCACGGCCACCAGGGCGCCCGTGGCCACCATGTGGCGCGCCGCGATCTCGCTGGCCACGGCCACGGCGCCGCCCTGGGCCGCGAAGTTGAGCAGGGTCTTGCCGTGGTTGCTCTCCATGACCGGCGTGAGCATCAGGCCCTGGCGGCTGCAGGCCGCGTCCAGCAACTGGCGAACGGCGGTTTCGGGCGGCGTCAGCGCCAGCGGGTGGCGCACCAGCTGGGCCAGCGACACACGGCGTGCCGGGGCCAGCGCGTGGCCGGGCGCGACCAGGGCCACCAGGGGCGCGGCCACGCGGCAGGCCACGGCAATGCCTTTCTCGGGCGCGCGGCTGAAGCACAGGCCGATGTCGGCCGTGCCGCCGCGCACGGCCTCGGGCACGTCCGGGGTGGGCAGCACCTTGACCTCGAAGACGATGCCCTGGTGCTGGCGCTGGAAGGCCGCGCACAGGCGCGGCAGGAATTCGCTGGCGAAGGCGTCGGAGCTGGCGATGCGCACGCGGCCGCTGCGCAGGCCCTGCAGGGCCTCGATTTCTCCCAGTGCCCGCTCGGCGTCCAGCCCGGCGCGGCGCGCGTGGTCGGCCAGGATCTCGCCGGCCGCGTTGAGCACCATGCCGCGCGGGTGGCGCTCGAACAGCGGTGTGCCCAGCAGCGCCTCCAGCGCGGTGATCTGGCGGCTGATGGCCGAGGCCGCCACATGCAGCCGCGCCGAGGCTTCGGTCAGCGAACCGCACTGCGCGACTTCATGGAAGTAACGCAGTGCGGTGTCCTGCAACAGGAGATGGCGGGCGTCGGGCATGGGGGCCCTATTGTGGGCGTTTTGCCGCCGTGGCAATGCAGGTTTGCAAATTTGCTGATGGCGGCAAAGGGGCGAGGGTTCTAGGATGGCCCGTTGCGCCTCGCGCCGGTACGGTCCGGGGCGGTCCATTCACCAGACCAGGAGCGCGTCCATGAAGGCATGGCCCACTGTTTCCATCCCGCGCCGCAAGGCGTTGCAGACCGCGGCGGCCTGTGCACTGCTGGGGGCCACCGCTCTGCCGGCGCCGGCCCAGCAGGCCTGGCCCGCCCACCCCGTGCGCCTGGTCGTGCCTTTCCCTGCCAGCGGCGCCACCGATCTCGTGGCGCGCGTGGTGGCCCAGCGCATGTCCCAGGACCTGGGCCAGCAACTGGTCATCGACAACCGGCCGGGTGCGGGCGGCACCATCGGCACGGGCGAGGCGGCCAAGGCCTCGCCGGACGGCTACACGTTGCTGTTCACCACCAGCAGCACGCACGCCATCTCTCCGCACCTGATGCCGCGCCTGGCCTACAGGGCCGACAAGGATTTCACGCCCATCGCCGAGATCGGCGGCGCGGCCAGCATCCTGCTGGTCACGCCTTCGCTGCCCGTGCGCAACGTGCAGGAACTGATCGCCCATGCCAAGGCCCGCCCGGGGGCTCTCAACTACGCCAGCAGCGGCAACGGCACCATCGTGCACCTGAACTCGGCGGCCTTCGCCGCGCGTGCCGGCATTCAACTGACCCATGTGCCCTACAAGGGCACGGCCCAGTCCATCACCGACCTGGCCGCAGGCCAGGTGCATCTGCTGTTCGACTCCATCCCCACCGGCATGCCCCATGTGGCCAGCGGCCGCCTGCGCGCACTGGCGGTGACCGGCGACAAGCGCAGCGCCCTGGCGCCCGAGCTGCCCACCGTCGCCGAATCCGGCCTGCCCGGCTATTCTTCGGTCACCTGGTTCGGCGTCTATGGCCCGGCGGGCATGAAGCCGGAACTCGTGGCGCGCATCAACCAGGCCTTCAACAAGGCCATACAGCACCCCGAGGTGGTGGCCAGCCTGGCCCGGCAGGGCGTGGAAGCGTCCCCGCCGCGCACGCCCGCGCAGTTCGCCGCCATGGTGCAGGCCGACAGCGCACGCTGGGCGCAGGTCATCAAGGACAACAAGATCACATTGGATTGACATGACAAGCACCATCAAGGACTGGACTCTTCCCTACGCCTCGCACCGCTCCCCGGTGCTGGGGCGCAACATGGTCTCCACCTCGCAGCCGCTGGCCGCGCAGGCCGGCCTGTCCATGCTGCTGGCTGGCGGCAATGCCGTGGATGCGGCCATTGCCACGGCCATGGCGCTGACCGTGGTCGAGCCCACGGGCTGCGGCCTGGGCAGCGATGCCTTCTGCATCCTGTGGGACGGCAAGGAGCTGCACGGCCTCAATGCCTCGGGCCGCTCGCCCGAAGCCTGGACGCCCGAGTATTTCGCCGCGCTGGGCGGCATCCCCGAGAAGGGCTGGAATGCCGTGACCGTGCCCGGCGCCGTCTCGGCCTGGGTGGCGCTGTCGCGCCGCTTCGGCAAGCTGCCGTTCGAGCAACTGGCCCGGCCTGCCATCCGCTATGCGCGCGACGGCTTTGCGGTCTCGCCCACCATCGCCACGCTGTGGGCGCTGGGCGGTGCCAGGCTCGGCGACCAGCCCGGTTTTGCCGAATGCTTCCTGCCCGATGGCAAGGCCCCCAAGGCGGGCGAGGTCTTCCGCAGCGAAGCCCATGCGCGCACGCTGGAGGAGATCGCAGCCACCAAGGGCGAGTCCTTCTACCGTGGCGCACTGGCGCGCAGGATGGCCGAGCACGCCAAGGCCTGCGGCGGCGCCATGACCGAGGCCGACCTGGCCGCCCACCAGGCCGACTGGGTCGGCACGGTGTCGCAGCGGTTCGGTGATTCGGTGATCCACGAGATCCCGCCCAATGGCCAGGGCATTGCCGCGCTGATGGCGCTGGGCATGCTGGACGCACTGGGCGTGGGCGCCGAGCCGCTGGACGGCGTGGAGTCCGTGCACCTGCAGGTCGAGGCCATGAAGCTGGCGCTGGCCGACCTGCACGAATACAACGCCGACGGCGACCACATGCGCGTCGAAGCCGCCCATCTGCTGGACGCCGGCTACCTGCGCGAACGCGCGGCGCTCATTGACCGCGAACGCGCCAGCGCGCCCACCTACGGCGCGCCACGCCCGGGCGGCACGGTCTACCTGGCGGCGGCGGACGCCAGCGGCATGATGGTCTCCTTCATCCAGTCCAACTACATGGGCTTCGGCTCGGGCGTGGTGGTTCCGGGCACAGGCATCAGCCTGCAGAACCGGGGCCACGGCTTCACCACCGAGGCCGGCCATGCCAACGAGGTCGGCCCGCGCAAGCGCCCCTCGCACACCATCATTCCGGCGTTCGCCATGAACGCCGACGGCACGCCGCAGATGGCCTTCGGCGTCATGGGCGGCCCCATGCAGAGCCAGGGCCACCTGCAGATGGCCCTGCGCGTGCTGCGCTACGGCCAGAACCCGCAGGCCGCCGCCGACGCGCCGCGCTGGCGCGTGACGGGCGGCAAGGGCGTGGCCGTGGAGCCGGCCTTCGATGCCGAGGTCGTCGCCGCCCTGCGCGCACGCGGCCACGAGGTCACGGTCGAGGAAGGCCATGGCGTGTTCGCCTTCGGCGGCGCGCAACTGGTGCTGCGCGAGGGCGACCACTACATCGGCGGATCGGACCCGCGCAAGGATGGGGGCGTGGTGGCGTTCTGAGCGCGCTCCGGGTCCCCAGCCTGATAACGACAACGCCCGCAGCATGCGGGCGTTGTCTGGACAGTGAAGGCGTACTTCTATGAGTACGCAGTGTCGGGGCTGACGATGGCTGCGCGTGAAAGGATGACGTGTTTCACCAGAGGTCGGGCAGATGGTGAGACGTTCTTCAGCTTCACCCTTTGCTTGAAGGCCGTCAGGCCCAATTGGGCGGCGAGGCTGCCCAGGCACTGATCAGCAAATGAGGGGGTCGGGGCGCGGTCTGCGAAATCGATAACCACCTCTTCGTACAGGCTCAGCGCGACCAGAACATCTTCCAGGAAAGCTTGGCCATTGGGGCGTGTTGCCATCTTGGTCTCGAGTTTCCCCATGTGAAATTCAAAAGTCGAAGTCGTCATCTGCATATCCCCTGACTGGTGGCCATGATTGGTAGACCCGTTGGGTACTGATGGTGTTCCTTGTGTCGAACTCTGCCAAGACCAGTGTTCCCTGCCATGCTACACACTCAACGCCAGACCTGCTATGACCGTTTGCATGGTGATGCCACTCTGTGCCCGAGTACAGCCCAAGTGCACCACCGTTTTGCTCGGCAAGCTGCCGTGTAAGAGCAAGGCCGTAGCCTGCATGCCCTTGGGTCAGCTTGCTGCTCGCATGCAGTTCGGTCGCCAAGGTGCAGCAATTTCCGGTGGCTGCCTTCGTACGCATCTCCTGCGAGTCGGCCACCCTGAATGATTCTCGGATGCCGATGCCCGTATCGGCAATCGCCACTTGAAGAAGGTTCCCCCTCGGCCAAAATTGGGCACAAGCCAAGCCATGCAGACCATTGTTGACTCTTGCATGCGCGAAGCAGTTGTCCATCAATTCGCTGATTGCAATGCCAAGACTCTCCTTGGCTTCCGGATTCAGGTTGGCTTGATCTGTAATCTCGGCGACGCGCCTTGCGCAGTCTTCAGTTTGGTCTCTTGTTCGCAGGGTCTCGATGGGAACGAACTTGCCTGTAGCACTGTGTTCGTTGATACGCAGCGGCGGCCGCAGCCCGACAGCCTCCCATAACTTCATTCGCGTTGCATAGGATTTGATCGTGTCTGGGAGTTCAATCCGTCCCGCGCGATTGGACTTGAGCACAAGTGCCAGTGAGACAAAGTGGAAAGGACGCAGGAACTCCGGAGCCTTGCAGGACTTGGTTTCCTGTAGGCGACTCAAATTCGCCAACCACTGCTGCACTTCTTCCGTTGTTGTCTGGCGCATGTAGAGCTTCTTTGACTTGGTGTTACTGAGCCATCTTACGCATCCCTGATATCGCGCTGCTGCGCGCCATGGTGTATTGGCGGCGCCTTCGCAGAGGGAGACAAGGGCTTGGGCTTCAAATCCAACACCCAGTCTGCCCGCCCCCGCGTGGCCGCGATCCGGCGCGCGTTGGGCCCGTCCACCTGCGCCACCCAGTCGCGTGCGGCCGCCGGGCTGCGGCCATGGGCTTCATGGCGGCGCAGCAGGCGTTCGACGCGCAGTCCGTCGTCCAGGTCCACGTACCAGGCCTCGTCCAGCAGCGCGCGCACCGCAGGCCAGTGCGTGCCGGGCGCGTCGCGTTCCGCCATCAGCAGGTAGTTGCCTTCGGTGATGACCAGGGGCACCTCGGGTGCGATGGCGATGGCGCCCGCCAAGGGCTCCTCGAGGGAGCGCCGGAATGCGGGGGCATACACCGTCTCGCCCGCCACGGGCATGCGCAGGCGGCGCAGCAGGGCCACGTAGCCGGCCGCGTCGAAGGTGTCGGGCGCGCCCTTGCGGTCGGCGCGGCCCAGTCGCTCCAGTTCGGCCTGCGCGAGATGGAAGCCATCCATGGGCACGGCCACCGCCAGCGGGCCCAGCGCCTGGACCAGGGCCGCGCAGGCCGTGCTCTTGCCCGCGCCGGGCGGGCCCGCCAGGCCCAGCAGGCGGCGGCCGCCCGACCGTGCCATGGCAAGCGCGCGCGCCAGGGCCTGCGCCGGCAGGGCGGCTGTCATGCGCGTGCCTTGCGCAATGCGTCGGCCATGAAGCCATGCGCATGCACGGCCAGGTCCATGCCATCGTCCCAGAGGTTGCGCCAGATGCCCAGCGCGTTGGACAGTTGTTCGTTGACGATGGCCGACGAGAAGCTCTCGAAGGTCACGGGCCCCTGGTAGCCGATGCGCGCGAGCGCGCCGAAGAACTGCGGGAAATCGATGTGGCCCGCGCCCAGGTAGCCGCGGTGGTTCTCGCCGATGTGCACATAGCCCAGCCGTCCGCCGCAGGCCAGCACGGGCGCGGCGAGGTCGGCCTCCTCGATGTTCATGTGGTAGGTGTCCAGGTGCACGCACACATTGGGCTGGCCCGCGTCGTCGATGAATTCCAGCGCCTGCGCGGCCGTGTTCAGCAGATTGCTTTCATAGCGGTTGACCACCTCCAGGCCCAGTGTCACGCCGCGCTCGCCCGCGAAGCCGGCCACGCGCCGCAGGGCCTCGACGGCGTTGCGCCGGCCCTGCGGCGTGCAGGGGTGGCCGTACTTGGCCATGGCGCCGTAGAGGATGCCGCCGAAGTAGTGCCCGCCGATGCGTGCGGTGATGTCGATGCCCTCTTGCAGCAGGGCGATGCCGCGCGCGACCACGGCGGGATCTTCGCTGGAGACGTCGGCCTCGAAGGTCAGGCCGCGCGAGCAGCCCACGCCCAGACCATGCTCCTGCAGCAGGTCGCGCGTCAGCGCCAGGTCCATGAGCCGGGGCCCATGCAGGGACAGCTCCACCAGGTCGTAGCCGGCCTGGCGGGTGCTGGCGATCACATGGCGGGTGGATTGCGGCGACAGGTCGCCGGCCCAGACGAGCGCGTGGATGCCGAGGGGGTTCATGAAGTCTCCGGTTCGGGCTGGGAAGAGGCCAGGGGCGCGGGTCTGGTGCGGCCGCGCCAGCGTGCCAGCAGGTGGCGGGCGGCCACGGCGGCGATCATGGTCGCGCCCCACAGCGCCTGCGTGAGCTGGGCATTGGCGCCCAGCAGGTTCACCCCGCTGGACAGGACCTGCAGGACGAGCAGGGCGACGAACAGCCCCGAGACCCTGCCGAAGCCGCCCATGGGATCGGTGCCGCCGAGGATGGCCGCGAGCACGGTGACCAGCAGGTAGGACTGGGCATAGCCGGCGCTGGCCGAGTTGAAGCGCGCCATCATCAGCAGCGCCGCGACCCAGCACAGCAGCGTGGACAGGGTGTAGACGCCGATCAGCACGCGGCGCGTATCGATGCCCGCATGGCGCGCGGCCTCGGCATTGGAGCCCACCATGCGGATGGCCAGCCCGTGGCGCGTGCTGCCCAGCAGCAGGCCCACGGCCAGGCTCGTGGCGGCGAAGATCCAGAACGGCAGCGGAAGGCCCAGCCACTGCGCCGACCCCAGGGCCAGGAAGGCCTCGGGGAATCCTGCGATGGGCTTGCCGCGCGTGAGCCACACGCACAGGCCGTTGATCAGCGACATGGTGCCCAGCGTGACGAGGATGGGATGGGCATGCACGCGCGCCACCAGCCAGCCGCTGGCCAGGCCCACGAGCAGGCTGGCCAGCGCGCCCGTGGCGAGCGCGGCGGCGATCAGCAGGCCCTCATGGCCCGACAGGTCCGGGCCCAGCGCCGACAGCCCGCCCACCAGCACCCAGGCCATGGCCAGGCCCGCCATGTTGGCGCTGGCGACCACGGCCAGGTTGATGCCGCCGCTGACCAGCGGCAGCATCTGTGCCAGCGCCAGCAGGCCCAGCTCGGGCACCTGCAGCAGCACCGATTGCAGCGTGCCCAGGGTGGCGAAGCGCCCGGGCAGCAGCAGCGTGAACACGGCGCACAGCAGCGCCAGCAGCACGATCAGGCCCAGCGGGGCTGTGCCGGCGCGGGTCATCGCGCGCCCCTTGCCAGCGGCATGGCGCCACCGCGCCGCTGCTGGCGCCGCCATCCTGTCGCGGCCGCGCTGGCCAGCACCACGGCACCCAGCAGCACCTGGAAGAAGTACGGCGACACGCCCATCAGGTTCAGCCCGTTGCGCAGCACGGCCAGCAGCAGCACGCCCAGCAGCACGCCGCCCACGCTGCCCGTGCCGCCGAACAGGCTGGCGCCGCCCAGCACGGTGGCCGCCAGCACGAACAATTCCATGCCGACCATGGCGTTGGGCACCGATTCGCCGACACGGTGCGCCTGCACCAGGCCGGCGACCGCCGCCATCAGCCCCATCCAGCCATAGGCCACGGCCTGCATGGCGCCCAGGCCGATGCCCATGCGGTGCGCGGCCTCGGGGTTGCCGCCGAAGGCATGCAGCCGCCGTCCCAGCGCGCTGTGGCCCAGCATCAGCGCCGTCACCAGGGCGGCCGCTGCGGCCACGGCGATGGGCAGGGTCAGGCGGGCCCCGGGCCCGCCGTCCGGGCCCGCGAGCTGCACCAGCACCCGGGCGTTGCTCCACCAGCCGGGCAGGTCATAGATCGACCGTCCTCCCGTGGCGTGCATCAGCAGCGCGAAGTACAGGTTCAGCGTGGAGATGGTGATGATGATGGAGGTGGCGCGCAGCCGGTGCACCAGCAGCGCGTTGAACCCGCCCAGCGCCATGCCGGTCGCCAGTCCCAGCGCGATGCTGGCCGCGGCGGGCCAGCCCAGCCGCGTGGCGGCGTGCGCCGCCAGGTACTGGGCCACCGTGGCGGTGGCGGCGAACGAGATGTCGATGCCGCCCGCCACCAGCACCACCAGCAGGCCCACGGCGAGGATGGCGGTGACCGAGGCGCCCTCGGCCACGTCCAGCCAGTTGCCCAGCGTCCAGAAGCCCGGCGCCACGGCGCCGAACAGCAGGGCCATGGCGGCGATGGCCATGGCCAGCCGGGCCGCGTGGCCATGGAGCAGCGCGCGGACCGGTTCAGCCATGGACGGCCTCCTCGATCTCGGCCACGCCATGCCGGCCCGGCACGAACTCGCCCGCGATGCGCCCGCCGCGCATGTGCAGCACGCGGTCGCAGTGGGCGAAGACCTCGGCCACCTCGTCCGAGATCACGATCACCGCCACGCCCCGGGCCGCCAGCCCATGCACGATCCCGAAGATGCCCTGGCGGTTGCCGATGTCCACGCCCACGGTGGGCGAGTCGAGGATGAGCAGGCGCGGCGCGGTCGCCAGCCACCGGGCCAGCACCACGCGCTGGGCATTGCCGCCCGACAGCTGGTGCACGGGCGCATCCAGGGCGGGCAGGCGCATGTGCAGGCGGTCGCGCCATTCGGCCGCCGTGGCCGCGCGGCGGCGCGCGGGCAGCCAGCCCAGCGGGCCGGACAGGCGGGGCAGCACGGCCAGCACCAGGTTGTCCTGCACGGACTGGCGCATGTCCAGGCCGATGGACTGGCGGTCCTCGGGCACATAGGCGATGCCGGCCGCCATGGCGTCGCGGTTGCTGCGCAGGACCAGCGTCTCGCCGCCCAGGCGGATGCTGCCGCGGTCGGGCCGGCGCATGCCGAACAGGCCCAGGGCCAGCTCGGTGCGGCCGGCGCCCAGCAGCCCGGTCAGGCCCAGGATCTCGCCCTCGCGCACGTCGAAGCCCACGTCCTCGTAGTCGCCGTCCCGGCCCAGGCCGCGCACCTGCAGCAGCGCGGGCGCGGCGGACAGGTCGCGTGCATGCACGCTGTCGTCCGGCTCCTGCCCGGTCATCAGCGTGGCCAGGCGTCGGGCGTTCAGCTGTGCCGCAGGCCAGGTGCCGAGCTTGCGGCCATCGCGCAGCACGGTGACGCGGTTGGCGATCTCCATCACTTCGTCCAGCTTGTGGCTCACGAAGACGATGGCGATGCCCTCGGCCTGGAGCCGCCGCACCACGGCCAGCAGCGCATCGACCTCGGCGCGCGTGAGCGAGGCCGTGGGCTCGTCCATGACCAGCAGCCGGGCGCGCGCCGCGATGCCCCGGCAGATGGCTACGAGCTGGCGGCTGGCGATGGGCAGTCCGCCCACCGGCGCATCCAGCGGCAGCGCGATGCCCAGGCGCTGCATCACGGCCTGGGCGGCCTCGCGCTGGCGCCTGCGGCGCACGGGCGCCCACCAGCGGCCCATGGCCTGGTCGAAGGCGATGTTCTCGGCGACAGCCAGGTTGGGAAACAGGGCCAGGTCCTGGTAGATCACCTGGACGCCCAGCGCCTTGGCGCTGGCGGGCGTCAGCCGCTGCACGCGGCGGCCGGCGATCTCGATGCAGGCGCCAGGCTGCGGCGCATGCACGCCGCTGAGCACCTTGATGGCCGTGCTCTTGCCGCTGCCGTTGTGGCCCATCAGGCAATGGACCTCGCCGGGCATCACGTCCCAGTCCAGCGCATGCAGGGCCGTGGCATCGCCGAAGCGCACGGTGACCGCCTGCATGCGGACCAGCGCCGTTGGGGTGGCATCCATGGCAGCGCCCGGCTCACAGGCCCAGGCCGACCAGCCGGTCTATGGTCTGCCGGTTGATGGCCTCCAGCTTCTGGCCCTGGATGTTGCGGCGCGCCTTGTCCACCTGCACCCTGCCCAGGCCCGGTATCTCCATGCCGTCCACGGGCTCGCGGCCGTCGATCAGCATCTTGCCCACGTGCACGATGACCTCGCCGGCCAGCGCGGGGTTCCAGATGAAGCCCTCGCGGATGACGCCGTCGCGCACCAGCTTCGCGCCCTGGCCCGGAGAGAAGGAGCCCACGACCGCGACCCGCTCGGCCTTGCGCGCATCGGCCACCGCGCGGCCCGCGCCGATGGGGCCCTGGCTGCCGAAGGCCAGAAAGCCCTTGAGGTCGGGATGGGCGCGCATCAGGTCCTGGGCCGTGCGGTAGGAGTCGTCCAGGCTTTCGGCCACGCCGAATCGCTCGGACACCAGTTGCATCTTCGGGAAATGCCGCTTCTGGTGGGCGATGGCGGCATCGGCCCAGGCATTGTGCAGCGGCACGGTCAGCGAGCCCACGAAGACGGCGTAGCGGCCTTCGCCGCCCATGGCCTTGCCCAGGCTGTCCATGTGGCGCTCGCCGAAGCCTTCGATGGAACTCAGCTCGATGTTCCAGTCGGCGCCCTTCTGGTCCGGCGATTCGTGGGTGAGCACCTTGATGCCGGCGCTGCGTGCGCGCCGGAACACGGGCTCCAGCGCCCTGGCATCGTTGGGCACGACGGCGATGACCTTGCTGCGGCGCGCGATCAGGTCCTCGACCGCACGCACCTGCTGGGCCGCATCGGCCTCGGTGGGGCCGACCATGCCGCTTTCGACGCCCAGCTCGCGGCCGGCCTTGAGAATGCCCGTCTCCATGGCGTTGAACCAGGGAATGCCGCCGACCTTGGCCACCACGGTCACATCCTGCGCGCTGGCGATGCAGGCCAGCGCAGCCAGCATGCAGGCCCCCAGCGCACGGGCGCCGAATCTGCTCCAACCCTGGGTCATGGTATCCCTCCCTCATGGTTTGCACAATCGATTGCGCAAACTATAGACATGAGCACTTCGATTGCCGATGCGGGATTTCCCGGGCGAGGGCACAACCGCCGCTGCGGACGGCCTGCGAGGCGGCGCCAGCGGCTACGATGGCCGCCAGATGCGCCGGCACCGGCGCCGGCACCGCCGACCCCTTGCAGAGCACCGTGAACCGCCCCCGCACCTCCACCATCTACGACCTGGCCGAACTGGCCGGCACCTCGGCCTCCACGGTCAGCGCCATCCTCAACGGCAGCTGGCAGGCGCGGCGCATCCGTGCGGAGACGGCGCAGCGCGTGCTGGCGCTGGCGCAGGAACACAGCTTTGCCGTGAACCGCCAGGCCAGCGGGCTGCGCCGCCAGCGCTCGGGGCTGATCGGCATGGTGATTCCCACGCACGAGGACCGCTTCTTCGGCGCGCTGTCCCAGGCCTTCGAGCGCCAGGCCCACGAGCGCGGCCTGTGCCCGCTGGTGGTCAGCACGCTGCGCGACGGTGCGCTGGAGGTGGAGACGGTGCGCTCGCTGATCGCCTTTCGCGTGGAGCACCTCATCGTCACGGGTGCCACCCGGCCCGATGCCATCAGCGCCGAATGCCGCCAGGCCGGCGTGCGCCATGTCAACGTCGACCTGCCCGGCAGGAAGGCGCCCTCCGTCACCAGCGACAACCGCTGGGGCGCGGCCGAACTCACGCGCTTGCTGCTGGCGCGGGCCGCCGAGGGTGCAGGCGCGCGCAGCGATGCCGTCTGCTTCCTGGGCGGCATCCGCAAGGAATACGCGACCGAACAGCGCATCGCGGGCTTCAGCGAGGCCCTGGCCCCGCTCCAACCCGTACCGCAGGAGCACATCGTCTGCTGCGGCTACGAGCCTGAAGCGGCCCGGCAGGCCATGGCCGCGCTCCATGAGCGCCTGGGCGGCCTGCCGCGCGCCCTGCTGTTCGCATCGGGCATCACGCTGCAGGGCGCCATCCGCTTCCTGCGCGAGCTGCCCGATGCGCAGCTGGCGCAATGCGCCTTCGGCAGCTACGACTGGGATCCCTACGCCGAATGCCTGCGCTTTCCCGTGCACATGGTCCGCCAGAACGTCGAGGGCCTGATGGCCGAGGCCTTTCGTGCCATCGATGGAGAAGGCCTGCGCGCCGGGCAGGTGGTGCAGGTGCGGCCGCAGCTGGTGGTGGCCGGAGCTTCTACCTGATGCAGCCTTTCAGGCCCTGACCCCCACCACCCCCGGCATCACCCTGAAATCCACCTGCGCCTGCGCCAGCCGCTGCATGGCCGGGATCAGCGCGCGCGCATCGCCGCGCCGCCACTGGAAGGCGTAGTGCAGGGGGGCCAGGGCCGAGCGGGCCGTGGTGCCGCCGATGGCGCGCAGGCCCAGCGCCGCGATCCAGCCGGTGGGCAGGAAGCCCACGCCCAGGCCGGCGCGCAGCATGCCGGCCACGGCGCCCCAGCTGTTGCACAGGATGCGTTCGCGCACCGTGGCGCGCTGTGCGAGCAGCCAGTCGTCCAGAAGGCGGGTGGTGCCGGCCTGTGGCGGCAGGGTGATCAGTGCATGGCGCTGCAGCAGCGCCGCCACGCCCAGGCGTCCCACACCCTGCAGGTGCGGCGCGGCAGTCCATGCGAAGCGGGCGGCGCCCACGGGATGGGACAGCAGGCTGCTGCGCGAGGAGCGGCCCGCGATGACGGCGAAGTCCAGCTCCCCGGCGTCCAGGCGCTGCTCCAGCACGCCGCCCACGTCCACACAGGGCTCCAGCACCAGCTGCGGATGGGCCTGGCGCGCGGCGGCCACGAAGGCCGGCAGCCAGGTCAGCGCCGACAGGTCGCCCACGCCGAAGCGGCAATGCCCGGCCAGGGCCTCGCGCGTGTCCAGGGCCTGGCCCAGCGCGGCCATGGCGTTGAGCACCTCCAGCGCGGCAGGCAGCAGGCGCTGGCCGGCCTCGGTGAGCACGGCGCGGTGGCCGCTGCGGTCGAACAGCGGCTGGCCCAGCGCGGATTCCAGTTCCGTGATGCGCTTGGACAGCGAGGACACGGACAGGTGCACGCGCTGCGCGGCCGTGGCGAAGTTGCTGCAGGTGGCGGCCCACCAGAAGGCTTCGAGCTGCTTGACCGAGGGTGGGGACATGGGCTTGTCATTGGCAAAAAGCGAACAAGTGCATTCTAAATAATCCACTTTCATTCAATGGATGCGCGGCCTACAGTGGCGCCGGTTCCTGAACATTCCGAGGTCCGCTCCATGGCCGCCATCGCTTCCTCCTCTTCCTCTGCCTCCACGCCTTCGGCATCCGCCCTGCCAGCGCCGCGCGCCCCGGCCGTGCTGCGCCGCATGCTGTCGCTGCATGATTTCGAGGAGGCCGCGCGCCGCCGCCTGCCCCGGCCCATCTTCGGCTACATCGCCGGGGCGGCCGAGGACAACGCCTCGCTGCGCGACAACCGCGAGGTGTTCGGCGAATGGGGCTTCACCACGCGCGTGCTGGCCGATGTGTCGCAGCGCTCCCAGGCCGTGGAGCTGTTCGGCGGGCGCTACAGCAGCCCCTTCGGCATCGCGCCCATGGGCATCAATGCGCTGTCCACCTACCGGGGCGACCTGGTGCTGGCGCGCGCGGCCCAGCGCGCGGGCATCGTGTCGGTGATGAGCGGCACCTCGCTGATCCCCATGGAGGAGGTGGCGCGCGAGAGCCCGGCCACCTGGTTCCAGGCCTATATCCCCGGCGACCAGGCGCGCATCGATGCCCTGATCGACCGCGTGGAGCGCGCGGGTTTCCGCACCCTGGTGGTGACGGTGGACATCCCCATCTCGGCCAACCGCGAGAACAACATCCGCACCGGCTTTTCCACCCCGCTCAAGCCCGGGCTGCGCCTGGCCTGGGACGGCATGGTGCGGCCGCGCTGGGTGGCGGGCACCTTCCTGCGCACGCTGCTGCGCCACGGCATGCCGCATTTCGAGAACTCCTTCGCCACGCGCGGCGCGCCCATCGTGTCCTCCAGCGTGCTGCGCGATTTCTCGGCACGCGACCACCTGAGCTGGCGCCATATCGAGGCCATCCGCCGCCGCTGGAAGGGGCCGCTGGTCATCAAGGGCGTGCTCAGCGTGGAGGATGCGCTGCAGGCCCGGCGCGTGGGGGCCGACGGCATCGTGCTGTCCAACCATGGCGGGCGCCAGCTCGACGGCGCGGTGTCGGCCATGCGCATTCTTGAGGACGTGGTGGCGGCCCTGGGCCCGGACTATCCCGTGCTGATCGACGGGGGCTTCAGGCGCGGCTCCGATGTGCTCAAGGCCGTGGCGCTGGGCGCGCGCATGGTGCTGGTGGGCCGGCCCTTCAACTATGCCGCCGCCGTGGGTGGCGAGGCCGGCGTGCTGCATGCCATCGGCCTGCTGCGCGACGAGGTGGACCGCAACCTGGCCATGCTGGGCGCCTCCTCCTGCGGTGCGCTGGACCGCTCGCACATCGTGCGCCGCGCATCGGCCTGACAGAAACCTCCACCGTCCGTTCAAAACACAGCCATTCCCAGGAGACATCCCATGAACCACTTCACTTCACGCCGCAGCCTGTGCGCCCTGCTGCTGGCCGCAGGCGCCGCGCCATGCGCCATGGCGGCCGATGCCGGCACCTACCCTGCCCGCCCCGTGCGCCTGATCGTGCCCTTCGCTGCCGGTGGCACCACCGATATCGTGGCCCGGGCGATCGCCCCCCGCATGGCCGAGGCCCTGGGCCAGCCGCTGGTGGTGGACAACAAGGGCGGCGGCGGCGGCGCCATCGGTGCGCACGAGGCCGCGCGCGCCCAGCCCGATGGCTACACCCTGGGCGTGGCCACCGTGTCCACCACGGCCACCAATCCGGCCATCAATGCGCGGCTGCCCTACAACCCGCTGACCGATTTCACGCCCATCACCAACATCGCGGCCACGCCCAATGTGCTGGCCGTGCATCCGGGCTTCAAGGCGCAGAGCTTTGCGGCCTTCGTGGACGAGGTGAGGAAGAACCCTGGCAAGCATGCCTACGGCACGGCGGGCACCGGCTCCATCGGCCACATGCTGATGGAACTGATGTCCAGCCGCTCGGGGCTGACGCTCACGCATGTGCCCTACCGGGGTTCGGGCCCGGCGCTCAATGACGCGGTGGCCGGCCAGGTGCCCATCGTCTTCGACAACCTGCCCTCGGCTCTGCCCTTCATCAAGGCCGGCCGGCTCACTGCGCTGGCGGTGGCCGCGCCCGAGCGCCTGGCCCAGCTGCCCCAGGTGCCCACCTTCAAGGAGCTGGGGCTGGAGCCCGTCAACCGCAGCGCCTTCTACGGCATCTACGGGCCCAAGGGCCTGCCGCCCGAGATCGTCGCGCGCCTGCATGCGGCCGCCCAGCGCGCGCTGGCCAGCCCCGAGGTGCGCCGCCAGATCGAGGACACGGGTTCGCGCGTGATCGGCAACCGCCCCGAGGAGTTCGCGCGCGAGATCGCGGCCGAGAACGCCCTGTATCGCAAGATCGCCACGGAGCGGCGCATCGTCGCGGACTGAGGGGCCTGCACGGGGTGCCTGGGCGGGGTGGCGATTTTTTTTTGCCACCGCTGTCACAGGCGGCCCACCTGGCGCGTCTAGAGGGTATGGGCCAGCCATTCCGGCCGGCTGCTACATCCCTCAAGGAGTGATTTCCATGAACGCCTCCAGCGCCACGTCCACCGCCCGCCCCCTCGCCGCGCCCAAGCCGCGCCTGAATTTCCAGGCCCTGGCCCCCGAGCTGTACCAGGCCCAGGCCGGCATCAACGCCATGCTGCGCCAGTCCAGTCTGGGGCTGGGGCTGCTGGAGCTGGTGTTCCTGCGTGTCTCGCAGATCAACGGCTGCGCCTTCTGCGTGGACATGCATGTGCGCGAGCTGCTGTCCCAGGGCGAGGACCTGCAGCGCATCCACAGCCTCGTCACCTGGCCCGAGGCGGATTTCTACGACGGCCGCGAGCGCGCCGCCCTGAACTGGGCCGAGCGCTGCACGCGCCTGAGCCAGGCCCACCCCGAGCAGCAGGACTTCGAGGCCCTGCGCCCGCATTTCAGCGAGCGCGAAATGGTGGAGCTGACCTATGCGATCGGCAGCATCAACGTCTGGAACCGCCTGTGCGCGGGCTTTGCCGCCCCCGTGGCGCGCAAGCCCGTCAAGACCTGAACGCCCGCAAGCCGCTCACTCCGCCGAGAGCTTGCGCTCCTTCACCAGCCTGCCCCATTGCTCGTACTCCTTCTTCATGAAGGCCGCGAACTCGGCGCGCGTGGTGGGCTGGGGCGTGAGGCCGTGCTTGTTCAGCGCCTCCTTGACGCCAGGGTCGTTGAGTACCTTGACGATCTCGGTGTTCCAGCGGTCCAGCATCGGCTTGGGGGTCTTGCCCGGTGCCACGAAGGCATACCAGTTGAGCGCCTCGAAGCCGGGATAGCCGGCTTCGGCCACCGTGGGGATGTCGGGCATGTACGCCGGGCGCTTGAGGCCCGTGGTGGCCAGCGGGATCAGCTTGCCGGCCTCGATGTGGGGCAGGGCCGTGGGCGGCGCCGCGAAGTAGCTGGTCACGCGCTCGCCCAGCAGGTCCTGCAGCGCCGGCGCGCCGCCCTTGTAGGGCACGTGGACCATGTCGATGCCGGCGCGCTGGTTGAACAGCTCGCCGGCCAGGTGCGATGCGGAGCCCGCGCCCGTCGAGGCGTAGTCCACCGTGCCCGGGTTCTTCCTGGCCTTGGCCACGAACTCGGCCAGCGTCTTCACGCCCGCGCCCTTGTGCACCACCAGCACGTTGGGGAAGTTCACGCCGCCCGAGATGGGCGCCAGGTCCTTGAACGGGTCATAGGGCAGCTTCATCAGGTGGGGCGCGATGGTCAGCGGGCCCACCGAGCCGAACAGCAGCACCGAGCCGTCGGCCACCGCATTGGCCACCTGCTGGTGGGCGATGTTGCCGCCCGCGCCCCCCTTGTTCTCCACCACCACGCTCTGGCCGATGTTCTCGCCCAGCTTCTTGGCGATCAGGCGCGCGGCCGCGTCGGCGGCCCCGCCGGCCGCGAAGCCCACCACCAGGGTCACGGGTTTTTTCGGGGGGAAGTCCTGCGCCTGCGCACTGGTGCCCAGGGCCAGCAGCGCGGCTGCCACGGTGGTGGCGCGCAGGAAAGCGCGCTTGTTCTGTCGCTTGTTCATCATGGGTGTCTCCGGTGTAGGGATGGAATCGAGGCAGGCGGGTGCAGGGGCGCTTTGGCGCACGCTCTAGTCCGCTCCCAGGCCGATGGGGCTGGGCTGGCGCTTTTCGGTGTTGTGGCGCAGCAGCGAGGCCGTGCGGAACACGCCGTGCGCGAACTTGCCGTAGGGCAGGGTGGCGAACAGCGCGATCACGGCACCCAGGTGCAGGCACAGCAGCAGGGCCAGGGCCGGCGTGCTGCGGCCCAGCCACAGCGCCATGCCGCTGGCGGCGACCAGGAACAGCAGGGCGATGAAGCCCAGGTCCATGGGCTTTTGGCGCGCGTCGCCGTGCAGCGGGTGGCGGCGCCGGTTCAGATGCCACAGGCCCGCCGTGCCCAGCATCAGGCTGGTGCCGCCCACGGCGCCCAGCAGCTTGGGCAGGCTGGGGAAGTCATAGGGCGCGGCCCAGCCGAAGACGTAGTGGTAGACCGTGGCCAGCGAAGTGGCGGCAAAGCACAGCAGGAAGCCGTAGAAGGTCAGGTGGTGGAAGCGCCGGCGCTTCAGGGTGTAGGCATCGTCCTCGTTGTGGCAGCCCTCGCCGTGGCCGCCGTCCAGGTATTTGAGGCGCAGCACGTCGTGCGCGGCCTCGGCGGCGGCCGGCGTGCCCACGTCCACGCCGCTGGTGGCGGGCTTGACGTCCTTCCAGAAGCGGCGCACGCCCATGCCCAGCGCGAACACCACGAACAGGAACACGGGCGCGAACAGGCCCACCAGCAGGTTGTGCGGGAACAGGTGGTAGAAATTGCCGCCCAGGTTGTCGCCCCACAGGCGACCCAGGCCGCCTTGCAGCGCCACGGCCAGCACCAGGAACAGCGACAGGCCGGCGGCCAGGGCCAGCGACAGCGTGAGGCCGTTCCTCCGGTACAGGCGCCCCAGGGCGGGCGGCCAGGCGTAGTCGGCATAGGTCTGGCCGCGCACCTCGGCCATGGCCTTCGGGATATTGATGGCGAACTCGTGTGGCGGTGCGTACTGGCAGGCATGCAGGCAGGCGCCGCAGTTGTGGCACAGGTTGGCCAGGTAGTGCACGTCGGCCTTGCCGAATTCCAGGCGGCGCGTCATGGCCGGGAACACCGCGCAAAAGCCTTCGCAGTAGCGGCAGGCGTTGCAGATCTGCAGGGCGCGCGCGACTTCGCCTTCGGCCGTTGTCTCGGTGGCGATAGGCACGATGGGAATGACCTTGCCGGTGGCCAGTGCCTGGGCCTCCTGGGCCAGAGCGTTCAGGGTTTGCATCTCTCAAGCCTCGTCTTTGACAGCGCCGCGCACGGCCGGGTGGCCTGTGGCGGCCAGGGCCGCGTTGCGGCCCGCGATGCGGCCGAAGGCCGTGCCGATGGACATGCCCACGCCGGCCGTATACCCCTTGCCCAGCACGTTGCCGGCCATCATTTCGCCGGCCACGAACAGGTTGGCGCTGGGCTGGCCGCCAAAGCGCACGGCCGCCGTGTCGTCGGTTTCCAGGCCCAGGTAGGTGAAGGTCACGCCGGGGCGCAGCTGGTAGCCGTAGAAGGGCGCCGTGTCGATGGGGCGGGCCCAGTGGGTCTTGGCGGGCGCCAGGCCTTCGGTATGGCAGTCGTCCAGGGCGGTGTGGTCGAAGCTGCCGACGCGGCAGGCGCCGTTGTAGGCATCCAGGGTCTGCATGAAGCGTTCCTCGTCCAGGCCCAGCTTGCGCGCCAGCTCGGGCAGGGAGTCCGCCTTCACGCCCGGGAAGACCGGCGGCATGAAGCGGCCTATGGCCTTGGCGTCGATGACGGACCAGGCGGTCTGGCCCGGCTGCTGGGCCACCAGGCGGCCCCAGATCGCATAGCGCTTGGGCCAGAAGTCCTCGCCCTCATCGTAGAAGCGCTCGGCATCGCGGTTGACCACCACGCCCAGCGAGACGCAGTCGATGCGCGTGCAGATGCCGCCGTCGTACAGCGGCGCGCGCGCGTCGATGGCCACCATGTGGGCCTGGGTGGGGTCGCCGATGCGGTCGGCGCCATGGTCTTCGAGCAGGTGGCGCAGCAGCACGCCCCGGTTGAAGGCCGTGCCGCGGATCAGGAAGTTGTCGGACGGCCACTCGCCGCGTGCGTTCTGCCCCCAGGCCTCGCGCAGCCACTCGCGGTTGGACTCGAAGCCGCCCGCCGCCAGCACGCAGGTCTTTGCGGTGATGCGCTGTTCGCCCACCCAGGCGGCCTTGAACTCGCCGCCCTCGATCTCCAGGCGGTCCACGGGCGAGTCGTAGCGCACCTGCACGCCCAGCCGCTCGGCACTGCGGTAGTAGGCGTTGACCAGGGCCTTGCCGCCGCCCATGAAGAAGGCATTGGTGCGCGCCACATGCAGCGCGCCCGACAGCGGCGGCTGGAAGTGCACGCCGTGGCGCCGCATCCAGCCACGGCAGGTGGAGGAGGCACGGATCACCATGCGCGCCAGGTGTTCGTTGGTGATGCCGCCCGTGACCTTGAGCAGGTCCTGCCAGAACTCCTCTTCGGGGTAGGCCTCGACCAGCACGTCCTGGGGCGCGTCGTGCATGCAGCGCAGGTTGCGTGTGTGGCCGGAATTGCCGCCGCGCCATGCGCGCGGTGCGGACTCCAGCAGCAGCACGCTGCGGCCGGCCTCGCGCGCCATCAATGCTGCGCACAGGGCGGCATTGCCTCCGCCTATGACCAGGACATCGGTGTCCATGGGGTTCTCCTTGCATTCGCCATCGTGGGGATTGCGAATGTAGGAAGAACGCCGCGCCGCGGGCAGGGGGCTGCCGGCATGGGGGTATCAGTCTTCGTGATGGATGAGGGCGGTTCCGGCCCAGGCGCCACCCCGCACCAGCTGGCGCACGCAGTCGATCAGCACGACGCGCGCGGCCAGGGCCGCGGGCGACAGCTCGTCCTCGGACAGGCTGCACAGCAGGTTGGTGCGCAGGGCATCTTTGTCCGTGATACGCGACCACTCGAAGCGCTCGGCGGCATCGCCGTACCGCCCCATGGAGGCCCAGGGCTGTACCGTGCTGCCCAGGCGCGCGTCCACGGCGGCCATGACCATGGACAGCGAGTCCACCTCCAGCACCAGATTGGGCGCGAAGCGCGCCTGCGAGAAGGCCGTGTCCAGCGTGCTGCGCAGGCCGTGCAGGCCGGTGGGAAGGATCAGCGGCTCGGCCGCCAGATCGGCCAGCGCCATCTGTGGGGGTAGCGGCTCGGGGTGGTGGCCGCGCGCGCGGATCAGGAACAGCTCCTCCTCGATCAGCGGGTGCACCTGCCAGCGCCGCCCCGGAGCGCGGGCCTGGGCGCCATGCAGGCGCGCGTCGAACAGCACGGCCATGTCCAGGGCGCGCGCATTGAGCATGTCGGTCAGGTGGCCGGACATGCCTTCGACCATGTGCAGGCGCACGTCGGGATAGCGCTGGCGCATGGCCTGCATCATGGGCAGGCCCAGCATGGCCGCGGTGGTGGGCGCCAGGCCCACGCTGACCGAGCCCGACAGCCGCGCCTGCTGCGCGCTGCGCACTGCCTGCTCGGCATGGCGCAGCGTGAGTTGGGCCTCGCGAAAGAACGCCACGCCGGCCTCGGTGGGCACCACGCCGCGCGGCGTGCGCTGCAGCAGCCGCGTGGACAGCTCGCCTTCGAGCCGGCTGATCTGCTGGCTCAGCGCCGACTGCACCATGTCCAGGTCCAGTGCGGCGCGGCTCATGGAGCCCAGCTCGACGATGCGTACGAAATAGCGGAGTTGTCTCAGTTCCATGGGGTGGGGCGCTCGTGGTTGCAGCGGCGATTGTCGGTGCAGACGGGGGCGTGGGCTTCAGAGGCCGCCCGGCAGCAGGGCCGCCAGGGCGTCGCCGATGGAGCGCGCAATCAGCTTCTGGCGCTCGCCGGGCATGCGCTCCAGCGTGGAGGCCACGCTGACGGCGGCCACGGGTGCGCCCGCGCTGTTGCGCACCGCCATGCCCACGGCCAGCACGCCGCGCGTGGCGTGGTTGCCGATGACGGACCAGCCGCGCTGGCGCGTGGCCTTGACCAGCAGGGCCATGCGCTCGGGCGTCATGCCGCCGTACTGCGCCAGCACGGGCGCGTTGGTCGCCATCGCGGCCTGCACCTCGGCATCGGGCAGGGCCGCCAGCAAGGCCAGGCCCGCCGCGCCCACGCCCAGCGGCTGGCGCGTGCCCACCTGGATCACGAGGATCTGCACCGGGTGCGTGCCCACGTGCCGGGCGATGCAGTGCGACGCCGCGCCTTCGCGCACGATGGCAAAGGCCGCATCGCCGCAGCCCGCGCTCACGCGCTCCAGCACGGGCTGCAGGCGCACGGCCAGGTTGGGAAGGACGGCGGCGCCGGCCATGGCCCCCAGCCGGTGTCCGGCCACGTAGCGAAAGCGCCCGCTGCGTGCCACATAGCCGCAGTCCATCAGCGTGGACAAAAGCCGGTACAGCGTGGCGCGCTCCAGCTGCGTGGCCTGGCACAGGTCCACCACGCGCAGGCCCTCGCGCCCTGCGGCCAGCACGGCGTCCAGCACCTGCAGGCCCCGGTGCAGCGTGCGGCTGCCCGCATCGTCGGCGGGCTGTGGAATGTCCGCTGGCCGGACGTTTGGATTGGTGTGGCGCGAGGGCATGGGAAAGAATTTCTCGGTCGATGCAAACAAGACCTCATGGCCGCGCAGTGTGCCGCAGTGCATGGCGCCAGCCACAACGATCACCTGGAGACAAGACATGACGACACCCGACCTGCGCATGGCGGTTCCACGCCGGCGCCTTCTGGCCTGCACCCTGGCCTGTGCGGCCACCGGCGGCGTGCCCGCGCTGGCGCAGCCCGCGCCCTGGCCTGCGCGCCCCGTGAAGCTGGTCGTGGGCTATGCGGCCGGCGGCGCCACCGACGTGATCGCACGCCTGGTGGCCGCCCGGATGGGCGAGCAACTGGGCCAGAGCGTGGTGGTGGACAACCGCACGGGCGCCAACAGCAACGTGGGCGCCGAGGCCGTGGCGCGGGCGCCTGCGGACGGCTACACGCTGTATGTCTACACCATTGCCAACACCATCAATGCCTCGCTCTACCCGCGGCTTGGCTATGACCCGGTCAAGGACTTCGAGCCCATCGGCCTGATCGCCAAGATTCCCAACATCCTCGTGGTCAACCCGCGCCTGCCCATACAGAACGTGGCCGACTATGTGCGCCATGCCCGGCAGAGTGCCCAGGGCATCAGCTTCGCCTCGTCGGGCAGCGGCTCGTCGATCCATCTGTCGGGCGAGATGTTCCGGCAGCTCTCGGGCCTGCGCATGCTGCACGTGCCCTACCGGGGCAGCGCGCCGGCCATCACCGACCTGCTGGGCGGGCAGGTGGATTCCATGTTCGACAACGCGCCATCGGCCCTGCCCCACGTGCAGGCCGGCAAGCTGCGCGCGATCGCCATCACCAGCGCCCGGCGCTCGGCCCTGCTGCCCGATGTGCCCACGCTGGCGGAGTCGGGGTATGCGGGCTTTGACGTGCAGTCGTGGTTCGGGCTGGCTGCCCCTGCGGGCACGCCGCCTGCCGTGGTCGAGCGCCTGAACCTGGCGCTGAACACCGCCCTGGCCGCGCCCGAGTTGCGCCAGCGCCTGGGCGAGATGGCCGCCACGCCCGAGCCCGGCACCCCGGTGCAGATGCGCAGCTTTGCGGCGTCGGAGATCAAGCGCTGGCGCGAGGTGGTCAAGGCCTCGGGCGCCACGGCCCAGTAATTCGACACCCGTTCGACACAACGGCACCACAAGGAGACGACCCCCATGCAACCCATTGATTTTTTCTGGCGCGCGGCCGAACGCTGGCCGCAGCGCATTGCCATCGACGCACCGGACGGCTGCATCCGCTATGACGCGCTGGCCCGCAAGGTGGCTGCGCTGGCGGCCGGCCTGCAGGCGCTGGAGCCCGCCGTGCAAAGCCGCGTGGGCATCTGCGCGGGCAACAGCGCAGACCATATCGCCGCCCTGCTGGCGGTGATGGCCAGCGGCAAGATCTGGGTGCCGCTCAATCCCAAGAGCACGCAGTCCGAGGTGCGCCGCATCATCGATGCCACCGAGCCTTCCATCGTGCTGTGCGATGCCGGCGGCGCTGCGCTGGTACAAGGGGCGCCGGGCATCCACGTGGTGCTGGGCGAAGGCACGCAGGCGCTGGAGCAGGCGCAGACCGGCGCGGTGCAGACCGGCGCTTTGCCTGCGGTGCCCGACCTGCCCGCCGATGCCATCCAGGCCATCAAGTTCACGGGCGGCACCACGGGCCTGCCCAAGGGCGTGATGCAGCCTTGCCGCGCCTGGATGGCCGGCATCGCCAACCAGATCCAGGCCTGGGGGTTCGATGAGCATGACCGCTACGTCATGGCCGCGCCCATCACGCATGGCACGTCCACCTATCTGCTGCCCATCCTCGCGCAGGGCGGCTGCCATGTGCTGCTCGACGGCGCGGGTGCCCAGGCCGTGCGCAACGCCTTTGCCCGGCGCGGCGGCACCGTGTGCTTCATGCCGCCCACCCTGATCTACATGCTGATGGCGCTGCCGGGCGCCAGCCGTGCGGACTTCCCCGGCCTGCGCCGCCTCATCTACGGCGGCGCCGCCATGCCGCCCGAGAAAATCCGCCAGGTGCGCGCCTTCTTCGGCCCCGTGCTGGCCACCACCTATGGCCAGACCGAGGCGCCGCAGATCCTCACGGCCATGCGGCCCGAGGACTTCGAGGACGAAGGCCTGTGGACCTCCGTGGGCCGGGCCACCTGGTTCAGCGACCTGGCCATCATGTCGCCCGATGGCTGCCTGCTGCCCCGGGGCGAGGTGGGCGAGGTCGTGGCGCGCGGCGATCTGCTGATGAGCGGCTACTGGCGCCTGCCCGGCAAGACGGCCGAGACCCTGGTGGACGGCTGGCTGCACACGGGGGACCGGGGCCTGATCGATGCACAGGGCTACCTGCACCTCAAGGACCGCCTGAAGGATCTGGTCATCACGGGCGGCTTCAACGTCTATCCCGTGGATGTGGAAAACGCCCTGGGCCAGCACCCGGCCGTGCACGAGTGCGTAGTCTTCGGCATCCCCGACGACCATTGGGGCGAGGCCGTGCAGGCCGCCGTCCAGCTGCGCACCGAACTGCGCCCGGACCAGCGGCCGGACGAGGCCGAGCTCATCGCCTTCGTGCGCCAGCGCCTGGGCCCCGTGCAGACACCCAAGCGCATCCACTTTCACGCCAGCCTGCCGCGCTCCCCCGTGGGCAAGCTGCTCAAGACGGCCGTGCGCGAGCTCGCGCTGGCACCCCGCTGATCACCGCTGATCCACCGCTGACCCCGCACAACATCACAAGGAAACCCTGGCCATGGCAACCTCCCAACCCCCCGTTACCCGCCTATGCTCCCATACCCTCACCAGCCTGCATTACCGCGATGCCGACCTGGTCGAGGACCTGATGGGCAAGAAGACCTTCACCGAGGTGATGCTGATGCAGATCCTGGGCCGCGCGCCGCGCCCCGTGGACCTGCGCATCGCGGACGTGGTGCTCATCGTGCTGATGGAGCATGGCCTGACGCCCAGCGCCATTGCCACGCGCCTCATCTACATGAGCGCGCCCGAGAACCTGCAAGGCGCCGTCGCCAGCGGCCTGCTGGCCGTGGGCAGCTCCTTCGTGGGCACCATGGAGAACTGTTCCGTGCTGCTCGACCGCATCGCCGCCGCTGCCGACCCCGATGCCGAGGCCCGCGCCATCGCCGCGCACCACAAGGCCTTGAGAAGCCCCGTGCCCGGCTTTGGCCACCACCTGCACAAGCCGGTGGACCCGCGCGCCTACAAGCTGCTGGACATGGGCCGCGCCGAACCCGAACTGGCGGGCAGCAGAATCCGCGCGCTCGAAATCCTCTCGGCCGCCGTGGACGCCGCAGCGGGCCGGCCCATCACCATCAATGCCACGGGGGCCGTGGCCGCCCTGCTGGGCGAGATCGGCGTGCCCACGGCCGTGATGCGCGGCTTTGCCGTCATCTCGCGGGCCGCCGGGCTGGTGGCGCATGTGGTGGAGGAGCAGCAAAGCCCCTCGGGCCGGTTCATCTGGGAAACGGTGGAGGACGCCATCCCGTATGCGGGGCGTGCAGTTTCCGCGAACGCTGCGTGAAGCAATGACCGATGAACCGCCGCGCGCCAAGCCGCGAGCATCGGGTCCATGCAACAAACCAATGGACTGGGCCATGCCCTCGACGGCCTGCGTGTGGTGGACCTGTCCCGCATCCTCGCGGGGCCGTGGTGCACACAGAACCTCGCCGACCTGGGCGCGAAGGTGCTCAAGATCGAGCGTCCCGGCACAGGCGACGACACGCGCGCCTGGGGCCCGCCCTTCGTGCAGGCGCCCGGTGGCGAGGCCGTGTCGGCCTACTTCCTGTCCTGCAACCGCGGCAAGCAGTCGGTGGCGCTGGACTTCACCGAGCCGGCCTCGCATGCCTGGCTGCTGCGTCAGATCCGCGATGCCGACGTGCTGGTGGAGAACTACAAGGCCGGCGCGCTGGCGCGCCACGGGCTGGACTACGCGGCGCTGGCCGCCATCAACCCGGGGCTGATCTACCTGTCGATCACGGGCTTCGGCCAGAGCGGGCCGCTGGCGCACAAGCCCGGCTACGACTATGTGTTCCAGGGCCTGGGCGGCCTCATGGGCTACACGGGCGTGGCCGATGGCGAGCCCGGCGCGGGCCCGCTGCGCACGGGCGTGGCCGTGGTGGACCTGATGACGGGCATGTATGCCACCAGCGCCGTGCTGGCGGCCGTGGTGCAGCGCCAGCGCACGGGGTGCGGCCAGCACATCGACCTGGCGCTGCTGGACGTGGCCGTGGCCATGAATGCCAACCAGGCGGCCAATTACCTGGTCAGCGGCGAGAACCCGCGCCGCACGGGCAACGCCCATCCCAATTGCGCGCCCTACGAGGTGTTTGCCTGCGAAGACGGGCATTTCATCCTGGCCATCGGCAATGACGGGCAGTTCGCCGCCCTGTGCTCCGTGCTGGGCACGGACTGGCACCTGGACGCGCGCTTTGCCACCAATGCCGCGCGCCTGACCGGCATGGCGCAGCTGCGCCCCCTGCTGCGCGCCGCGCTGGGCAGCTGGGCCTTGCAGGCCCTGACCGAGGCGCTGGACACCGCCCAGGTGCCCTGGGGCTGCATCAACACCCTGGAACAGGTCTTCGCCCATCCGCAGGTGCGGCACCGCCAGATGCTGCAGACGGTGGAGCACCCGCAGCTGGGCACGCTGAAGCTGGTGCGCAACCCCATGGTGCCGGCCGGCAGCGGCGCCCAGGTGCTGCCGCCGCCCGTGCTGGGCGGGCCGCCGCACGGGCTCTGAATTTTCCGGTTCGATTCAAAAAAGGAGACAAGGATGACAGTACGCAAGATCTTCCTGACAGCGTCCCTGCTCGCGGCCATGCCCCTGGCGCATGCCTCAGGGGCTGGCAGCTATCCCGACCGGCCGGTGCGCCTGGTCGTGCCCTATGCGGTGGGCGGCGCCACCGATGTGATCGCGCGCGTGGCGGCCCGCTACCTGGGCGAGACCCTGGGCCAGCCCGTGGTGGTGGAAAACCGCCCCGGCGCGGGCGGCAGCACGGGCTCGGCCTATGCGGCCAAGCAGCCGGCCGACGGCTACACCCTGGTGATGATGGTGGAGAGCTCGCACGCCGTGAACCCCAACGTCTACGCCAAGCCCGCGTATGACCCGGTGAAGGACTTCACCCCCATCACCAACATCGCCAACGTGCCGGGCGTGATGGTGGTCAGCGCAGGATCGGCCTACAGGAGCGCCAGGGACGTGAGCGACGCCGCGCGCGCTGCGCCGGGCAAGCTCAACTACGGCTCCTCGGGCAATGGCGGGCTCAGCCACCTGAGCGGCGCGCTGTTCGGCAGCACCACGGGCACTACCCTCACCCATGTGCCCTACAAGGGCCTGGGGCCGGCGCTCAACGACCTGATGGCGGGGCAGCTCGACGTGGTGTTCGACAACATGCCCTCCTCGGGCGCCTTGATCGCGGGCGGCCAGTTGCGGGCCCTGGCCGTGTCCAGCCCCGTGCGCCTGCCGGCCCTGCCCGGCGTGCCCACCTATGCCGAGGCCGGACTCAAGCCCATGAACGACATGTCCTGGTACGGCCTGGGCGCGCCTGCCAGGCTTGATCCCGCCATTCTTGCCAGGCTCAGCGAAGCCCTGCGCAAGACCTTGCAAAAGCCCGAGCTGATCAAGACCATCGAGCAGCAGGGCGCCGTCGTGGACTTCCAGGAGCCTGCGCAGTTCAGGCAGACGGTGGAGCGTTCCAATCGCGCCTGGGCCCAACTGATCCGTGACATCGGATTCGAGAAACTGTGAGGAGATTGGCCATGTACGAAGTGAACTTTCCCACCCCACAAACCGCCGTGCTCACCATCACGGGCGGTGGCCCGCTGAACATCCTGGGCACGCCCGTGATCCGTGCGCTGACGGCGCAACTGGCCGAGCTGGCCGAGCGCCCCGGCCTGCACTGCCTGGTGCTGCGCGGATCGGGCACGCGGGCCTTTGTCGCGGGAGCCGACATCCGCGAGATGGCATCGCTGGATGTCGCCTCGGCACGCGCCTTCATCAGCGGGCTGCGCGACCTGTGCAACGCGGTGCGGCATTTCCCCGTGCCCGTGATCGCGCGTCTGCAGGGCCATACGCTGGGCGGCGGGCTGGAGCTGGCCATGGCGGCCGACCTGCGCATCGCGGCCGATGATGCCGTGGTGGGCATGCCCGAGGTCAAGGTCGGCATTCCCTCGGTGATCCACGCGGCCATGATGCCCGCGCAGATCGGCGGCACGCGCGCCAGCTGGCTGCTGCTCACGGGCGAGAACATAGCCGCCCTGCAGGCCGAGCGCTGGGGCCTGCTCAACGAATGCGTGCCCGGCGACCAGCTCGATGCGCGCATCGCGCAGATTGCCGAGGGCCTGGGCCAGATCGGTATCGCGGCGCTGCGCCAGCAAAAACGCCTGCTGCGCCGCTGGGAGGGCATGGGCGTGGATTCGGCCATCACCGACAGCGTGGCCGAGTTCGGCGCGGCCTTCAACACGGGCGAGCCGCAGCACCACATGAATGCCTTCCTGGAGCGCAAGCAGGCCAAGGCCCAGGCCTGAACCTGGGCCTTGGCCAGACTAGGCTTCGTCGGCCAGCCCTTTCAGAAAGCCGCGCAGCCGCTGCGCGGTGGGCGTCAGCGGCCGTTCGCTGGAGCGCACCAGCTGCAGCGGGCGCCGTGCCCAGGTTTCCTCCAGCGGCAGGCAGGCCACCGCATGCGCGGTGCCGAGCCTGCGGTAGATGCTGTGCGGAATGATGGCCAGGCCCACGCCCTGCGAGACCAGCCGCACGATGGAGGTGAAGTCGTCCACATGGATGCGGCAGCGCAGCGGCCGGCCATGGCGCTTGGCCACCTCCCGCAGAAAGGCGTAGTTGCTGCTGGTCAGCGCCATGCCCACGAAGGCATGGGACAGGGTGTCGAAGAAGCGGCAGGAGGGGCCGTCGCCCTCCTGCGGCATCCCGTCGTCCCGGGTCGCCAGCGGATGGTCGGGCGGCGCGATCACCACCAGGCGGTCCAGCGCGAAGGTCTCGCAGGCCAAGGCGCCGGCCATGGGCTCGCCCGCGTAGATGCCCAGGTCGGCCTCGCCCTCGGCCACGCTGGCGGCAATCGTCTCGCTGGTCTGCTCCACCAGGGTCAGGTTGACCTCGGGAAAGGCGGTCAGGAACTCGCCGATGTGCGGGCCGATGAAGCCGTGCAGCGAGGAACTGTTGGCCGCCAGCGTCGCCTTGCCCTGCAGGCTGCTGCCCAGCAGGGCGGCCTCGGCCTCCATGCCGTCGATGGCGGCGAAGATGCCGCGCGCATGCTCCAGCATGGCGTGGCCTTCCTCGGTCAGCCGCATGCCCTTGTGCTCGCGCGTGAACAGCTGGCAGCCCAGGGCCTGCTCCAGGTTGCGCAGCCGCTGGCTGGCGGCCGAGGGCGTCAGGTGCCGCGCCTGGCTGGCACGCGAGAGATTGCCGGCCTGGGCGATGGCCATGAACAGCTTGAGATCGGTCAGGTCGTAGCGCATGGGGGCGAGCGGCGGGGATCGGAATGGGTGGCCGCCATTATTTCAGCGCCACAAAAGAAGAGGCGGCATGCCTGCGCATGCCGCCCGTGTCTTCACCGCGTTGGCGGTGCGATCAATCGTCGTTGCTGGCCAGGCTGATCAGGATGCGCAGCACATACCAGAGCATGAGGGCGATGGAGGCGAACAGGTGCAGTGCCGCGCCCGCGGGGCGGTCGGCCGGATAGTCGTGGATGATGCGCGAGGTGTCGTAGAGCACGCAGGCGCCGGCGAAGGCCACCATGATCCCGGAGAACCAGATGCCCAGCTTGAAGCCGAAGATGGCGCCCGCGATGATGGTGCCCAGCGCGACCAGTCCCACGACCTTGAGGATGCCGCCGAGGAAGGAGAAATCGGTCTTGCTGGTGAAGGCCGTCCAGGTCAGTGCTCCCACGAGCAGCAGCGTGATGAAGGCCGCCGCGCCGATGGCGCCCGGCGCCACCAGTTGGGCGATGCCGAACATGGGCGCGAAGATCAGGCCTTCGGCCAGCACGTACAGGCCCAGGCCCATGAGCTGCGTCTGCGGGCTCTCTGCGTTGTCGGCCAGGTGCGAGGCCAGCCATCCCACCAGCATGAAGGCACCCATCACGCCCAGCCACAGGAACTTGCTGCCGCTGGCGACCAGCATCCTGGCCGTGGCGCCGGAAAAGCCGCTGACCATCAGCAGCGCGGACAGCACGACAAAGGCCAGGATGGCCGCGCCCAGGTGCTTGTAGGTGGCGACGATGAAATCACGGCGCTCGAAGGGGGCGCCTTGCGGCGAATCGGGGGTCAGGACGTTCGGGTTCATGGATCACTTCTCCAGGGTTGCGGGACCACAGGGACGCAGCGCGGATGCGCCCCGTCCCCCTCTCTCTGTCTTTGTCGATGAACGATGCCGGGCGGGCCGGTGCGCGCCGAGGCTCAGGCCGCCACGGTCTGGTTCTCGGCGTTGGCCTGGGCGGCGCGCAGCCTGCGGTTGAGCCAGACGCCCGCGCCGCCGATCAGCGTCAGGATGAGGGCGGCGATCCACAGCCCCGCGCCGCTGAAGGACTGGGCCGATGCGCTGGCTTCGGCCTGCAGGCGCTGGCGCGTGTCCTCATAGCTGATCAGGGTCTTGCCGCCAATGCTCGCTTCGTAGACCAGGTCGCTGTCGTCGGGATCGGACAGCGTGGTGACCTGCTCGTCGATCATGGATGCCACGAGCTGCTGGGGCGTGCTGTAGTCGATGCGCAGCTTGCGCACATCGCCGCCGCCCTCGGGCTGCACGCTGATCTGGTAGTAGTGCCTGGTGGAGCGGCGCTTTTTCTTGACGGTGACCTCGGCGGCCTCGACCACCTTGCCCTTGACGGTGGCCAGCTGCTCGCGGGCCACATAGGCATGGTCGCCCTCGGCCTTCCAGCCGCTGTACAGCGACAGCGCGGCCAGGCCGGGGCCTGCCAGCAGGACCAGCCATGCATAGCCGGTGACGAAAATGAGAATCTTGCGGACGAAACCGGGCATGGAACCCCCTCTTTGCTGTTGTGAATTGATATGTGCCTGGCTGGGCGCCTGCGTGGGCAGGGCGTGGCTGGGCCCGATCATCTTCGAATCGGTTGTTGCTTGTGTAAGTTCTTGTTTCTTCGTGGCGGGGCTGCCGCACTGGACAGCATGGAGGGGTGCACCGTGGTTGCATCGATGTAAAAGCCTGTCGCAAAGCCCGTGGTGCACAGCGTTCGGGGCACGCTGGGATAATCGCTGCCCATGACTAAACACCGCGTCGTGGTGGGCCTGTCGGGCGGTGTGGATTCCGCCGTCACGGCCCATCTCCTCAAGCAGCAGGGCCATGAAGTGGTCGGCATCTTCATGAAGAACTGGGAAGATGACGACGACAGCGAGTACTGCTCGTCCAACGTCGATTTCGTCGATGCCGCCGCCGTGGCCGACGTGGTCGGCATCGAGATCGAGCATGTGAACTTCGCCGCCGAGTACAAGGACCGCGTCTTCGCCGAGTTCCTGCGCGAATACCAGGCGGGCCGCACCCCCAATCCGGACGTGCTGTGCAATGCCGAGATCAAGTTCAAGGCCTTCCTCGACCACGCCATGCGCCTGGGCGCCGAGAAGATCGCCACGGGCCACTATGCGCGCGTGCGCCAGAACCCGGACACGCAGCTGTTCGAGCTGCTCAAGGGGCTGGACCCGGCCAAGGACCAGAGCTACTTCCTGCACCGCCTGAACCAGGCCCAGCTGTCCAAGGCCATGTTCCCCGTGGGCGAGCTGAAGAAGACCGAGGTGCGCCGCATCGCCGAGGAGATCGGCCTGCCCAACGCAAAGAAGAAGGATTCCACGGGCATCTGCTTCATCGGCGAGCGGCCATTCCGCGACTTCCTGAACCGCTACATCAGCAAGGAGCCCGGCCCCATTCTCGACGACCGCAACCGCAAGCTGGGCAGGCATGTGGGCCTGTCCTTCTACACGCTGGGGCAGCGCTCGGGCCTGGGCATCGGCGGCATCAAGGAAAAGGGCGCGCCGCGCGGCGGCGGCGACCACGCGCCCTGGTTCGTGGCACGCAAGGAACTGGACAGCAACACGCTGCGCGTGGTGCAGGGCCACGACCACCCCTGGCTGCTGTCGCAGGCGCTGCTGGCCGACCAGGTCAGCTGGGTCGCGGGCCATGCGCCGGCCGAGGGCAAGGCCTACGGCTCCAAGACGCGCTACCGCCAGCCCGACTCGCCGGCCCTGATCTCGGGCGCCACGCCCGAAGGTTTCCGGCTCGACTTTCCCGAGGCCCAATGGGCCGTCACGCCCGGCCAGTCGGCCGTGCTCTACGACGGCGACGTGTGCCTGGGCGGGGGCATCATCGCGGCCGTGGATCCGGCTGACCCTCCCTTGACGCCGGGCAGGGCCGCCGCGGCGTGATTTGCTATCGTCACGGGGGCGGCATGACCGCCCCTTTTTTTCATTTTTTGACCGCACCACAGGAGATCCCATGGCTTCACCGATTCTTGCGCGCCGGCATTTGCTGGGCGCGGCCCTGGGCGCCGTGGCGACGGCCGGCTGCAACGGGGAGATTTCCTGGGGCGACCCCATCGGCCCGCCCGGCTCGGACCGGGTCCGGCGTGCACTCGATGAGCTCGACGGCCTGGTGCGCACCCAGATGCGGCGCACGGGCGTGCCCGGGGTGGCCGTGGCCGTGGTGCATGAAGGTCGCCTGGTCTACGCCCGGGGCATGGGCGTGCGCCGCCTGGGCTCCGCGCTGGGCGTCGATGCCGACACCGTGTTCCAGCTGGCCTCGGTCTCCAAGTCCGTGGGTGCCACCGTGGTGGCGCAGCAGGTGGGTCAGCGGCGCGTATCCTGGGACACGCGCGTGCAGCAGGGCCTGCCCTGGTGGACGCTGGAGGATGCCGACGCCGCGCAGCGGATCACCGTGGGCGACCTGTATGCGCACCGCTCGGGCCTGCCCGGCCAGGCGGGCGACACGCTGGAGGAGCTGGGTTATGACCAGCGCCAGATCCTGGAACGCCTGCGCTACCTGCCGCTGCGGCCCGTGGGCACCCGGTACGCCTACAGCAACTTCGGCCTGACCACGGGGGCCGAGGCGGTGGCCGCCATCGCCGGCCAGTCCTGGGCCGCGCTGTCGCAGCAGGCCCTCTACGGCCCGCTGGGCATGACCCAGACCAGCTCGCGCTTCGCCGACTTCGAGGCGCGTGCCAACCGTGCGGCCGGCCACCTGCGCGTCAACGGCGTCTGGCAGCCGGGCCCCGTGCGCAGGCCTGACGCGCAGTCCGCGGCCGGCGGTGTCAGCTCCACGGTGCGCGACATGGCGCGCTGGATGATGATGGTGCTGGACGAGGGCCGTTTCGAGGGCCGCCAGGTGGTCGACGCACAGGCGCTGCGCACGGCGCTGTCGCCGCAGATGCTGCAGTCGCCGGTCGGCAACGGCGAGCCTGCGCGCTACTACGGCTTCGGCTTCAACGTGGGCGTGTCCGAGGCGGGGCGCACCACCTACAGCCACTCGGGCGCCTTCGGCACGGGCAGCGCGACCAGCTTCACCGTCATGCCCGAGCTCAAGCTGGGCATCGTGGTGCTGACCAACGGCATGCCCATCGGCCTGCCCGAGATCGTGGTCTCGCAGTTCCTGGACCTGGTCGAATGGGGGCGCCAGCGCCAGGACTGGGAAGGCATCTGGACCCGGCGGCTCGCGCCCATCATGCAGCCCCACGGGGCGCTGGTGGGCAAGACCCGGCCCACGTTTCCCCGGCCGCCACGGCCGCTGGGCGCCTACGTGGGCAGCTATGCCAACCGCTTTTACGGCCCGGCCCAGGTCGGCCTGCAGGCCGGTGGCGCCGGGCTGCAAATCAGCCTGGGGCAGCAGCGCATCGTGCTCAGCCACTGGGATGGGGACGTTTTCAGCTTCGTGCCCGAAGGGGACTCGCCAGGCAGCCTGTCCCAGGCCGTCTTCGATGGCAACCAGCTCACGCTGGAGTATTTCGACGATGTGCTGACACCGGCCGGCGTCAGTGCGGGGATAGGGCGCTTTTCCCGCTGACGGGCCCGCGCGCGGCGGCCTGGGCCGTGTCCTCGCCGCCATGCTGCGGTGCGGGCTCGGCTACGGGGAGCCAGGCGGCCAGCGTGGTCAGGTCCGGCCCGGAATCCATGTCCAGGTGGCCGCCCAGGCGCTGCATGCGCGCCTGCATGCTGCACGGCGGCCACGTCGAAGCCCGCGCCGTCATCGGTGATGCGCGGCATCATCCAGCGCGGCTCGGTCCACTGCGGCTCCACCTGCACCTGCTGTGCTTGATTACATTGGCCAGCGCACGGGCCGCGAGCCGGCGCCGCGGGTCCATGGGTCTCAGCCCAGCAGGCCGCGCGATCGCGCCGCGCTGACGGCGCGGGTGCGCGATGAAACGGCCAGCTTGCGGTAGATGTGCTTGATGTGGCATTCGACCGTGTAGCGCGACAGATGCAGTTGCTCGGCGATCTCGCGATTGGTCAGGCCCTCGGCCACCAGGCGCAGGATCTGGCTTTCGCGCGCACTCAGCGCGGCCTGAGGGTCGTCACCTGCCGTGGCCGGCATGGAGCCCTGCAGTTCGGCGATGACGCGCCGCGCGATGAAGGGATCGATGGGCGCGCCGCCACGCAGCACGCTGCGGATGGACAGAGAGACCTCCAGGTCATCGCGCTCCTTGAGCACATAGCCGGTGGCGCCTGCGCGCAGTGCGGCAAGGATGGCGTCTTCCGTGCTCCAGGCCGAGATCACCAGGATGCCCATGGCCGGGTCGGCGCCGCGCATCTGTGCGATCAGGTCGATGCCGCTGCCGTCGGGCAAGCCCAGGTCCACCAGGGCCAGGGCCACGGGCTCGGCCAGGCAGGCACGGGCCTGTGCCACGGAGCCGGCGAACAGCATGGCATCCGGCGTGTAGCCGAGCTGGCCCAGCACGGACTGCAGCCGCTGGCGGATCAGCGGCTCGTCCTCCACCACCAGCACAGGCGCGGGAAGCGTGGACTCTTGGAAAAGCAGATGGGTGTGCATGGAGGGAGGTGGGCGCAGGAACGGCAGTATGGATGCCGGACTGTGGGGGACGCCCGCATCTTTGCATATCCCTGAAAACTGGTAATCGCGCGGGCGCGCGCCGCCGTCCGTCCATAATCGCCGCGCAGGCCGGGCGGGTGCAAGCTCCGCCGGCCGATGGCAACGACACATCCCGAAAGGACGCCGCCGCATGGCCCGCGTACGTGACCCTGCTGGCTACGATGGCCAGCGCGAAATGATCCTCTCCCATGCCGCCCAGCTGTTCGCGCAGCGCGGCTATGCGGGCACCTCCATGAACGAGGTGGCCGCCGCCTGTGGTGTCTCCAAGGCCACGCTCTACCACTATGTGATCGACAAGCACGACCTGGCCGTGCGCATTGCCGAAGAGCATGTGCTGCGCCTCGAAGCGCTGGTCAACGACACCCTGCAGGCCCATGCCGATCCCGAGCAGCGCCTGCATGCGCTGATCCGCGGCTTCGGCCGGGAGTACGCCCAGGCCCAGAACGCGCACCGCGTGCTCACCGAGGACGTGCGCTTCCTGCGCGAGGAAGACCAGCAGCGCATCCTGGACGTGGAGCGCCGCGTGGTCGCCGCCTTTGCGCAGACCATTGCCCAGGTGCGCGGCGAGCCCGCCGACAGCGCCCTGGGCAAGCCCCTGGCCATGCTGCTGTTCGGCATGATCAACTGGACCTTCACCTGGCTCAAGCCGGGCGGCATGCTGGACCATGACGCCATTGGCACCATGGTGTCCCAGCTGTTCTTCGGCGGCGTGCGCGCGGTCAGCGCGCCTGACGAAAAGAAGCCGCGCAAGGCCCGCCAGGCCTAGGCTCGGCCCGGTCCCTTACCACCTGCGCTGCACGACCACGAAGCGGTCGGCCACGAAGGCCAGCGTGGTGTAGCTGGCATTGGCGGCGGGGTTGCCGCCCGTGGCGTGGAAGTCCGAAAAGCCGGCCGACTGGTTGACCATCACGCCCTGCGTGAGGTTGATGGACAGGGCCACGCGCGCGCGCAGCGCCGAGGCCGCCACGGCATCGACGAAGGCCGCATCCGTGGAGTACAGGCCCAGCGTCATCGCGCCATGCGCGCGCACGCTGCGCTCGGCCAGCTCGCGCGCAGCCTGGGCCGAGGGCACTGCCACCAGGTAGGACACGGGGCCGAAGCATTCGCGCTCATAGATGGCGGCATCCGAGACATCCAGCGCGCGCAGCGCGGGCGTGCGCACTTCGGCCTGCGGGTATTCGGGATGCGTGAGCTTTTGCGAGGCGCGCACCGCGCGGCCCACGTGGGCGGCCTGCTCCACGCGCTCCACGGTCTGGGGCGAGCCAATGGCGCCCAGCACGGTGAAGGCCACCTTGGGCTCGGCCAGCAACTGGTCGATGGCGGCGGCCAGGTCGGCGCCGACCTGCTCGAAGCTCTTGCGGCCCTGGTCGGTGTCAATGCCGTCCGCGGGGATCAACAGGTTCTGCGTGGTCGTGCACATCTGGCCGCTGTACAGCGACAGCGACAGCGCGAGGTTGCGCAGCATGCCCGCATAGGCATCGGTCGACTCGATGAGCACCAGGTTCACGCCGGCCATCTCGGCATACAGGCGCGCATGGGGTGCATGCGTGCGCAGCCACTGGCCGAAGGCATTGCCGCCCGTGAAGTCGATGGAGGCCACGGCCGGGTGCGTGGCCAGGGCCTGCGCCAGCTGCGGCTGCTCGCTCACGGCCAGGGTCACGAGGTTGGGGTCCAGGCCCTGCTCGGTCAGCACGTCGCGCAGCACGCTCACGGTGAGCGCGGCCGGCAGCACGGCGTTGGGATGGGGCTTGACGATCACCGGATTGCCCGTGGCCAGCGCGGCGAACAGTCCGGGGTAGGTGTTCCAGGTCGGGAAGGTGGCGCAGCCCACGACCAGGGCCACGCCCCGGCCCACGATCTCGAAGCGCTTGTGCAGCACGGCCGGCGGGTTCTTGCCCTGGGGCTTTTCCCAGATGGCTTCTTCGGGCACGTCGGCCATGGCCTTGAAGGCCACGGCGATGGCCTCCAGCGCGCGGTCCTGGGCGTGGGGGCCGCCGGCCTGGAAGGCCATCATCGCGCCCTGGCCCGTGGTCAGCATCACCGCGTGGGCGATCTCGAAACTGCGGCGGTGGATGCGTGTCAGGGCTTCCAGCAGCACGCCGGTGCGGCCCCTGGGGCCCAGGGCCTGCCAGGCCGGTTCGGCCGTCTGGGCCGCGTCCACCAGCGCCTGGGCATCGCACTCGGGATAGCGGATGTCCAGGGCCACGCCATAGGGCGAGCGCTCGGTGGCCACGCGGGCGCGCTCGCCGGGCTGGGTGATCGGATAGTCACGGCCGAACAGCGACTGCACGGCGGCCTGGCCTTCGGCCTGGGCGGTTTCTCCATAGACCTTGGGCGAGGGCGCTTCGGGGAAGGGCGACCAGTGGCCGCGCCGGGCCAGGGCGTTCAGGGCATCGTCGAGCAGGGGGCGGTGGCGTTCGTACAGGGCGAGGGCGGGCATGGGGGACGTCTCCTTGGATTGGAATGGGCGGCTATCAGGGTTACTACCGGAAAACAAGCCTTGTTGCGCAAGAAAGCCGCATCTTATAATCCTACCGTCCGGTCGGTCAATTATTCTGAAACCCTGCCTCACCACGCCAGATACCCCGATGAACCAAGACCTGCGCCCCGCCCCCGGCAGCCTCGACCCCATCGAGACCGCCAGCCGCGACGAGATCCAGGCCCTGCAGCTTCAGCGCCTGCGCTGGTCGCTGCAGCACGCCTACGACAACGTGCCGCACTACCGCCGTGCCTTCGACGCACAAGGCGTGCACCCCTCGGACCTGCGCACGCTGGCCGACCTGTCGCGCTTTCCCTTCACCACCAAGAAGGACCTGCGCGAGAACTACCCGTTCGGCATGTTCGCCGTGCCGCGCCAGAAGGTGGCGCGCGTGCATGCCTCCTCGGGCACCACGGGCAAGCCCACCGTGGTGGGCTACACGCTGAAGGACATCGACCACTGGGCCAACCTGGTGGCGCGCTCCATCCGCGCGGCGGGCGGGCGACCCGGCGACATGGTGCATGTGGCCTACGGCTACGGCCTGTTCACCGGGGGCCTGGGCGCGCACTACGGTGCCGAGCGCGCGGGCTGCACGGTGGTGCCCATGTCGGGCGGGCAGACGGAAAAGCAGGTGCAGCTGATAGAGGACTTCCGGCCCGACATCATCATGGTCACGCCCAGCTACATGCAGGTGATCGTGGAGGAGATGCAGCGCCAGGGCCTGGACCCGCGCGCAAGCTCCTTGAGGATCGGCATCTTCGGCGCCGAGCCCTGGACCGAGGCCATGCGCCGCGAGATCGAGGGCAAGGCGGGGCTGGACGCGGTGGACATCTACGGCCTGTCGGAGGTGATGGGGCCGGGGGTGGCCAGCGAATGCGTGGAAAGCAAGGACGGGCCGGTGATCTGGGAGGACCATTTCTACCCCGAGATCATCGACCCCGACACGGGCGAGGTGCTGCCGGACGGAAGCGAGGGCGAGCTGGTCTTCACGTCGCTGTCCAAGGAGGCCATGCCCATCGTGCGTTACCGCACGCGGGATCTGACGCGGCTGCTGGCGCCGACATCGCGCAGCTTCCGGCGCATGGGCAAGATCGTGGGTCGCAGCGACGACATGATGATCATCCGTGGCGTCAACGTCTTCCCGACCCAGATCGAGGAGATCGTGCTGGCCAACGCCAGCCTCACGGGCCTGTACCAGATGCACATCAGCCGCGAAGGCCTGCTGGACACGGTGGAGGTGCACTGCGAGCTGCAGCCGCAGCGGCGCGGCCTGGGCGAGAGCGAGCGCGGCGAGATCGCGCAGTGGGTGCAGCACCGCATCAAGACCCTGGTGGGCATCTCCACGGCGGTGCGCGTCTTCGATCCCGACACCATCGAGCGCACGCAGACCGGCAAGGCCCGGCGCGTGTACGACAAGCGGCCGCGCTAACCATTTCATTCAAGGAGATCGCACATGTATACCCAGGCCATGGACACCATGGGCAAGGAAGCGGGCGATGGCGTGAAGGCCGTGCGCTCGGCCGACGAAATGCGCCTGCAGCAGCGCTTCGACGAGCGCATCGATGCCGGCGAATTCATCGAGGCCAAGGACTGGATGCCCGACAACTACCGCAAGACGCTGCTGCGCCAGATCAGCCAGCACGCGCACAGCGAAATCGTCGGCATGCTGCCCGAGGGCAACTGGATCAGCCGCGCGCCCACGCTCAAGCGCAAGGCCATCCTGCTGGCCAAGGTGCAGGACGAGGGCGGCCACGGCCTGTACCTGTACGCGGCCGCCGAGACCCTGGGCAGCAGCCGCGATCAGATGCTCGATGCCCTGCATACGGGCAAGGCCAAGTACAGCTCCATCTTCAACTACCCGACGCTGACCTGGGCCGACATCGGCACCATCGGCTGGCTGGTGGACGGCGCGGCCATCATGAACCAGGTCCCCATCTGCCGCTGCTCCTACGCACCCTATGCGCGCGCCATGGTGCGCATCTGCCGCGAGGAGAGCTTCCACCAGCGCCAGGGCTACGACAGCCTGCTGGTGATGATGCAGCAGGGCACCGAGGCGCAGAAGGCCATGGTGCAGGACGCCGTCAACCGCTGGTGGTGGCCCTCGATCATGATGTTCGGCCCGCCCGACGACCAGTCGCCCAACAGCGCCCAGTCCATGCGCTGGGGCATCAAGCGCGTGTCCAACGACGCGCTGCGCCAGAAGTTCATCGACGCCACGGTGGAGCAGGCCCGCGTGCTGGGCGTGACCCTGCCCGACCCGGACCTCAAGTGGAACGAAGAGCGCCAGGCCCATGACCACGGCCCCATCGCCTGGGACGAATTCTGGCGCGTGATCGGCGGCGACGGCCCCTGCAACCGCGAGCGCCTGGGCGCGCGCGTCAAGGCCTGGGACGACGGCGCCTGGGTGCGCGAGGCCGCGCTGGCCCATGCGCGCAAGCAACAACGCAAGAACCAGACCCACAAGGAGGCAGCATGAGCAGCACCGATCAGAACACCCCCCAGAACACCCTCCAGGAGTGGCCCTTGTGGGAAGTCTTCGTGCGCAGCAAGGCCGGCCTGGACCACAAGCACTGCGGCAGCCTGCATGCGGCCGACCCGCAGATGGCGCTGCAGATGGCGCGCGACGTCTACACGCGGCGCCAGGAGGGCGTGAGCGTCTGGGTGGTGCGCTCGGACCAGATCGTGGCCAGCGACCCCGGCGACAAGGACATGTTCTTCGACCCGGCCCAGGACAAGGTCTACCGCCATCCGACCTTCTACCAGCTGCCGCCCTCGGTGGACCACATGTGAGCGGGGAGCAGCCATGACCTCCATTGCCATCGACGCCCGCCCCGAGGTGCAGTACCTGCTGCGCCTGGGCGACACCTGCCTGATCCTGGCCCAGCGCCTGGGCGAGTGGTGCGGCCACGCGCCCATCCTGGAGGAGGACATCGCCATGACCAACATGGCGCTGGACCTGGTGGGCCAGGCCCGCGCCCTGCTCACGCGCGCCGGCCAGCTCGAAGGGCGCTCGCACGACGAGGACCAGCTCGCCTTTCTGCGCGACGAGCGCGACTACTTCAACGCCACGCTGGCCGAGCTGCCGCGCGGCGACTTCGCCTTCACCGTGCTGCGCAACGCCATGGCCGCGACCTGGATGCGCCTGATGTGGGAGCGCCTCACCGGCTCCGGCGACACGGAACTGGCCGCCATCGCGGCCAAGGCGCTCAAGGAGGCGCGCTACCACGAGCAGCATGCGGGCGACTGGGTGGTGCGCCTGGGCGACGGCACGCCCGAATCGCGCCAGCGCATGGAGGCCGCGCTGGCCCAGCTGTGGCGCTACGCGGCCGAGCTGTTCACCGATGACGCCGTGGACGCCGCGGCGCGCGCCAGCGGCCTGGGCCCGGCCTGGTCCGAACTGCGCGATCCCTGGATGGCGGAAATGACGGCCCTGCTGGACGAGGCCACGCTGGACATGCCGGCCGAATCGGCCTTTCGCAGCACGGGCCGCAACGGCGTGCACAGCGAGCACATGGGCTTCATCCTGGCCGAGATGCAGCACCTGCAGCGCGCCTATCCGGGCGGGGTGTGGTGATGGCCGCCGCAGCGGTGCCTTCTCCGCAGGCCGAGCGCGAGCGCCTGGCCTGGGCCGCCCTGCAGGACGTGCCCGACCCCGAGGTGCCCGTGATCTCGGTCTGCGAGCTGGGCATCGTGCGCGAGGTGCGGGCCCTGCCTGGCGACGAGGGCATGGAGATCGTGCTCACGCCCACCTACTCGGGCTGCCCGGCCACCGAGGTCATCGAGCGCAGCGTGCTCGATGCCATCGAGGCCGCCGGCCTGGGCCCCGCGCGCGCCGTGCTGCGCCGCGCGCCGGCCTGGACCACGGACTGGATCAGCGCCGACGGCCGGCGCAAGCTGCGCGAATACGGCATCGCGCCGCCGGGACCGACAGGGCTGCCTGCGGGCACCGCGCCCATCCGCCTGGTGCGCAGGCGTGCCGGCATGCCCGAGCCCGTGCCCTGCCCGCATTGCGGCAGCGTGCACACCGAGCGGCTGTCGGCCTTCGGCGCCACGGCCTGCAAGGCCCTGCACCGCTGCCTGGACTGCCGCGAACCCTTCGAACATTTCAAACCGATATGACCACGACCCCGATGTTCCACCCGCTGCGCGTGCGCAGCATTGCGCCCGACACGGCCGAGGCCGTGGTCGTCAGCTTCGATGTGCCGAGCGAGCTGCGCGAGGTCTTCGGCTTCACCCAGGGCCAGTACCTGACGCTGCGCCACGAGATCGATGGCCAGGACCTGCGCCGCAGCTACTCCATCTGCGCCGGCGTGGACGATGGCGAGCTGCGCGTGGGCGTGCGCAAGGTGCGCGGCGGCCAGTTCTCCAACTGGATCAACCAGCACCTGCGGCCCGGCGACACCCTGCAGGTCATGGCACCCCAGGGCCGCTTCTTCGTGCCCATCGAGCCTGGCGCCGCGCGCCACCACGTGGGCATCGCGGGCGGCAGCGGCATCACGCCCATCCTGTCCATCATGAAGACCGTGCTGGCGCGCGAGCCTTCCAGCCGCTTCACGCTGATCTACGGCAACCGCCAGCTGCAGTCCACCATGTTCAAGGAGGAGATCGAGGACCTCAAGAACCGCTACATGGCGCGGCTGTCGCTGCAGCATGTGTTCTCGGACGAGCACACCGACCTGCCCTTGAACATGGGCGTGATGGACCGCGCCAAGATCGGCGAATTCCTGCAGGGCCTGGTGCCGGCCGCGCAGATCGACCATGTCTACATCTGCGGCCCCTTCCAGATGAACGACGAGGCCGAGGCCGCCCTGCTGGCCGCGGGCGTGCCCGAGGAGCGCATCCACATCGAACGCTTCGGTCTGGCCCAGCCCCAGGGCGGCAGCGCGCCGGTCGGGGCCGTGGTCCACGCGTCCCAGCCCGGCGACGCGGAAACCGCCCGCATCGTGCTGGTGCGCGACGGCCTCTCGCGCGAGATCCCGTTCACGCGCGGCCAGCCCAGCATCCTGGACGCGGCCTCGGCCGCGGGCCTGGAAGTTCCGTATTCCTGCACGTCGGGCGTCTGCGGCACCTGCCGCGCCAAGGTGGTCGAGGGCGAGGTGCGCATGGAACGCAACTTCGCCCTGGACAAGAACGAGGTGGCCTGCGGCTTCATCCTGACCTGCCAGGCGCACCCGCTGACCGAACGCGTCGTGTTGTCGTTCGACGAGCGCTGAGAGGCGGCTGGTGGGCGATCCGTGTGCGCACGTGCTCCTCCCGGGGGACGATGCAAACCCCGGCAGCCAGCCCCGGTGCCAGGTTCAGGCCCCCTGGAAGGAGTCAGGGCAGCAGGGTGGGCATGGATCGCGCGGGAAGGGGAAGGAAGACGCCACCCCGAAGAAAGCCCGCCCTCCATTGGAGGGCGGGCTTTCTTCGGGCATGGAGAGTGCGGTTGCGCCGTTCAGAACGGGATGTCGTCGTCCATGTCGTCGAAGCCCGAGGCCGCGCGCTGTGGTGGGGGCGCCATGGGTGCGGGGGCGGGACGTTGCGCTGGGGCCTGCCGCGGTGCTGCGGCCATGGGCGCGGGAGCCGCGCGGCGCTGCTGCTGGGGCGGGGCGTCGTAGCCGCTGTCGCCGTAGCCTTCATCGCCGTAGCCGCCGCCTTGCTGGCCGCCACCGCCGCCCTGGCGGCTGCCCAGCATCTGCATGGTGTCGGCACGGATTTCGGTGGCGTAGCGTTCCTGGCCGCTGGCCTGGTCGGTCCACTTGCGCGTGCGCAGGCTGCCTTCCACGTAGACCTGGCTGCCCTTGCGCAGGTACTGGCCGACGATCTCGGCCAGGCGGCCATTGAAGACCACGCGGTGCCACTCGGTGGCTTCCTTGTTCTCGCCCGTGTTCTTGTCGCGCCAGCGGTCGGTGGTGGCGATGGTCACGTTGGCCACCTGGTCACCGCTCGGGAAGGTGCGCATTTCGGGGTCGCGACCCAGGTTGCCGACGATGATGACCTTGTTGACGGATGCCATGTGTGAAAACCTTTAATCAGAGGGATGGCCCGGGCATAGAGGGATGGATCCCGGGCCAGACGCGCCATTGTGCCGCAAGCCGCCTTCCGTGGGCAGGGGGGCGGATATACCGGGGCGGCTGGCGGTGGGGCGGCTTGTAACCGTCTGAAAGCCCGTGGCTCAGCCGTGGCGGCCGACGGGCCGCAGGGGCCAGGTGACGGCCAGCCACACCAGGGTCAGCACCGCCGTCATGGTGAACAGCCCCGGCATGCCGGCCCATTTGGTCACGGCGCCGCCAAGCGCTCCGCCCGCGAACAGCCCCAGCGACTGCAGCGTGTTGTAGGCGCCCAGCGCCGTGCCACGCAGCGGCGCCGGCGCCATGCGCGAGACCAGGCTGGGCTGTGTGGCCTCCAGTGCGTTGAAGCCGCAGAAGAAGATGAACATCAGCAAGGCCATGCCCCACAGCGGAGGTTGCTTGCCGTCGGCAGCGAGGACGCCCAGGCCGATCTGCACGATGGTGACCAGGGCGATGGCGCCCAGCAGGGCCGCACGCAGGCGTCCGCGCCGCTCCATGGCGAACAGGCCGCCCATGGCAGCGAAGGACAGCACCACGGCCGGCAGGTAGACATGCCAGTGGGCCTGCTTGTCCAGGCCCGCCTGCACCAGCATGGCGGGCACGGCCACCCACATGGACATCTGCACGGTGTGCAGCACGAACACGCCCAGGTTCAGCCGCAGGAGGTCGCCGTGGCGCCACAGATCGGCCATGCGGCCGCGCGGCTGGTCGGCGTGGCGGGCCGGCTCGGCGGGAACCACCCACAGCACGACGGCAATGCCGGCCAGCGCCAGCGCACAGGTCAGCCCGAAGATGCCCGGCAGCCCTCCCCAGGCGGCCAGCAGGGGGCTCAGCACCAGGGCCAGCGCGAACATCAGCCCGATGCTGCCGCCGACCATGGCCATGGCCTTGGTGCGCACGCTGTCGCGTGTGAGGTCGGCCAGCAGCGCGGTCACGGCGGCCGAGACGGCGCCCGCGCCCTGCAGGCCCCGGCCCCACATCAGGCCTGGCAGCGAGTCGGCCGTGGCCGCCAGCAGGCTGCCGGCCGCAAAAACCAGCAGCCCGGCCACGATGACGCGCTTGCGCCCGAACCGGTCGGATGCCAGGCCCAGCGGCAACTGGAACACGGCCTGCGTGAGCCCGTACAGCCCCATGGCCAGGCCGATCATGGCCGGATCGTCCCCGCCAGGATACTTGCGAGCTTCCAGAGCGAACACCGGCAGCACCAGGAACAGGCCCAGCATGCGCAGCGCAAAGATCAGCGCCAGGCTGGCGCTGGAGCGGCGTTCCTGAGGGGTCATGCGGCTGGCGGCCAGGGCGGTGGCGGGCGCCGTGGCGCCTGAGACGGGAGTGGGGGAATCGAGCACGGGGTGCACTGAGGAGGCAAGCAATCCCGCCATTCTCGCCCATGGACCCTGGTTGCGGACAACCAGGGGATGCATGGCTGTCGTGTCCTGGGTGGATGAGATCGATCAGAGCGGCGCCAGGCCCGTGTGCTCCACGCCGCCGCAGGTTCTGACCTATCATGGCAGGTTCGACTTCGCAGGGGTTTTCCCGATGCCCGGTTCCCACACGATTCCCGAAGAAGGCGCGCCCCACCGGGCCGCCGGCCACAGCGTGCAGCCCGATGGCCGCTACCTCGGCCAGGCGCTGGCGCAGTCCCGCATTGCCATCCGTGGCGCGCGCACGCACAACCTCAAGAACATCGACCTGGACATCCCGCGCAACCGGCTGGTGGTGATCACGGGGTTGTCGGGCTCGGGCAAGTCCAGCCTGGCCTTCGACACCCTGTATGCCGAGGGCCAGCGCCGCTATGTGGAAAGCCTGTCGGCCTATGCGCGCCAGTTCCTGGGGCGGCTGGACAAGCCCGATGTGGACCTGATCGAGGGCCTGTCGCCCGCCATCAGCATCGAGCAGAAGGCCACCAGCCACAACCCGCGCTCCACCGTGGGCACGGTCACCGAGATCAACGACTACCTGCGCCTGCTGTACGCGCGCGCCGGCACGCCCTACTGTCCCGACCACGACCTGCCGCTGCAGTCCCAGACCATCAGCCAGATGGTGGACGCGGCCCTGGCCCTGCCCGAGGACACGCGCCTGATGGTGCTGGGCCCCCTGGCGCGCAACAGGAAGGGCGAGTTCGCCGAGCTGTTCGCCCAGATGCAGGCCCAGGGCTATGTGCGCTTTCGCATCGACGGCAGGATCCACGAGGCCCATTCCTTGCCGGTGCTGGAGAAAAACGAGCGCCACGACATCGACGTGGTCATCGACCGCCTCAAGGTGCGCCCCGATGCCCAGCAGCGCCTGGCCGAGAGTTTCGAGGCCGCCCTGCGCGCTGGAGGCGCCGAGGCCGGCGGGCGCGTGATCGCGCTGGAGATGGACAGCGGCAGGGAGCACCTGTTCAGTGCCAAATTCGCCTGCCCGCTGTGCAGCTATTCGCTGCCCGAGCTGGAGCCGCGCCTGTTCTCGTTCAACTCGCCCATGGGCGCCTGCCCGGGCTGCGACGGCCTGGGCTGCACGGAGTCCTTCGATCCGGAACGCGTCGTGGCCTTTCCCACGCTGAGTCTGGCCAGCGGCGCCGTCAAGGGCTGGGACCGGCGCAACGGCTACTACTTCTCCATGCTGGAGAGCGTGGCGCGCCACTACGGCGCCGACATCGAACGGCCCTTCGAGGAGCTGCCCGAGAAAGTGCGCCACGTGCTGCTCTGGGGCTCGGGCGAGGAGGAGATGGCCTTCAGCTACGTCTTCGACAGCGGATCGCGCAAGGGCGAGACCCTGGTCAAGCGCCACCCGTTCGAGGGCATCATCCCCAACATCACGCGGCGCTGGCGCGAGACCGAGTCCAGCGTGGTGCGAGACGATCTGGCGCGGCTGCGCAGCGTCAGCGTCTGTCCCGACTGCGGCGGCACGCGGCTGCGCCGCGAGGCGCGCTTCGTGCGCGTGGGCGAGGGCGACCAGGCCCGCGCCATCTACGAGGTGGGGCATGCCACGCTGGCCGAAGCCCATGCCTGGTGCGCGTCCCTGCAACTGTCGGGCGCCAAGGCCGAGATCGCGGGCAAGGTGGTGCGCGAGATCGCATCGCGCCTGCTGTTCCTCAACGACGTGGGCCTGAGCTACCTGAGCCTGGAGCGTGGCGCGGACACCCTGTCCGGCGGCGAGGCCCAGCGCATCCGCCTGGCCAGCCAGATCGGCAGCGGCCTGACGGGCGTGATGTATGTGCTGGACGAGCCCAGCATCGGCCTGCACCAGCGCGACAACGACAAGCTCATCGGCACGCTGCAGCACCTGCGCGACATCGGCAACAGCGTCATCGTGGTCGAGCACGACGAGGACATGATGCGCGCGGCCGACCAGATCATCGACCTGGGTCCGGGCGCAGGTGTGCATGGCGGCCGGGTCATGGCCCAGGGCAGCTACGAGGAGGTCCGCGCCAACCCCGATTCGCCCACGGGCCGCTACCTGGCGGGCACGCAGCGTATCGAGGTGCCGGCGCGGCGCACGCCCTGGCTGCCCGTGGTCGAGGTGGCGGCCGAGGAACAGGCCAGGCCCGCGGGCAAGGGCTTTCCCGCCAGCGCCGCGCGCCAGCCCGCCGCCGATGCGGCGCCGGCGCCAGCGCTGCAGGCCGTGCGCGTGGTCGGCGCGAGCGGGCACAACCTCCAGGGCGTGACGGTGGACTTCCCCGTGGGCCTGCTGACCTGCGTGACCGGCGTCTCGGGCTCGGGCAAGAGCACCCTGGTCAACGACACGCTCTACACCGAGGCTGCGCGCCAGATCCACCGCGCCGGTGGCGAGGCTGCGCCGCATGAGGACATCGTCGGCATGGGCCATTTCGACAAGGTCATCAACGTGGACCAGTCGCCCATAGGCCGCACGCCGCGCAGCAACCCCGCCACCTACACGGGCCTGTTCACGCCCATCCGCGACCTGATGGCCGAGACCAACACCGCCAAGGAGCGCGGCTACGGGCCGGGGCGCTTCTCGTTCAACGTGGCCGGCGGGCGCTGCGAGGCCTGCCAGGGCGATGGCATGGTCAAGGTGGAGATGCACTTCCTGCCTGACGTCTACGTGCCCTGCGACGTCTGCAATGGCCAGCGCTACAACCGCGAGACGCTGGAGGTGCAGTGGAAGGGGCGCAACATCTCCCAGATCCTGGAGATGACGGTGGAGGACGCGCATGCCTTCTTCAAGGACGTGCCTCCCATCGCGCGCAAGCTGCAGACGCTGCTGGACGTGGGCCTGAGCTACATCCGGCTGGGCCAAAGCGCGACCACGCTGTCGGGCGGCGAGGCGCAGCGCGTCAAGCTGGCCCAGGAGCTGTCCAAGCGCGACACGGGGCGCACGCTCTACATCCTGGACGAGCCCACGACGGGCCTGCACTTCGCCGACATCGCCCTGCTGCTCAAGGTGCTGCAGCAGCTGCGCGATGCGGGCAACACCATCGTGGTCATCGAGCACAACCTGGACGTGATCAAGACGGCCGACTGGATCATCGACATGGGCCCCGAAGGCGGCGCAGGCGGCGGCCAGGTGGTGGCCATCGGCACGCCCGAGGACGTGGCGGCCAACCCGGCCAGCCACACGGGGCGCTATCTGCGGCCCTACCTGGAGGCAGCGGCGGCTCCCGCGCAGGCCAAGCCAGGCCGCAAGAACGCAAAGTGAGGCCGGCCATGGACAGCAGCATCCGTGATTTCGTGGTGGTGGGCGCGGGCATCGCTGGCGCCTCGGTGGCCTGGCAGCTGGCGCGCGATGGCGGCGCCTCGGTGCTGGTGCTGGAGCGCGAGTCCCAGCCCGGCTACCACAGCACGGGCCGCTCGGCCGCGCTCTACGAGGAGCATTACGGCCCGCTCCAGGTGCAGGCACTGACGCGCGCCAGCCGCGCCTTCTACGAGCAGCCGCCGCAGGGCTTTGTGCAGGCGCCCATCCTGGCGCCGCGCGGCGTGCTCTATGTGGGCACGGCCGCGCAGAAGGACCTGCTCGATGCCGCCCATGCCGAGGCGCTCCTGCACTCGCCCCATGCGCGGCGCCTGGGGGCCGATGAACTCAAGGCCCTGGTGCCCTGCCTGAACACCACGCTGCTGGTCGATGGCTTTGCGGACGACGGCGCGCGCGACATCGACGTGCATGGCCTGCACCAGGGCTTCCTGCGCGGCCTGCGGCAGTGCGGCGGCGAGCTGCGCTGCAGCGCCGAGGTCCGTGCGCTGGCGCATGCCGCAGGTGTCTGGACCGTGGACCTGGCCGATGGCAGCCAGGTGCGTGCGCGCTGCGTGGTCAACGCGGCCGGCGCCTGGGCCGATGCGCTGGGTGCGCTGGCGGGCGCAGCGCCCATCGGCCTGGTGCCCAAGCGGCGCAGTGCCTTCACCTTTGCCGTGCCCGAAGGCATGGATGCCGCACGCTGGCCCGCCGTGATCAGCGCCGACGAGGGCTTCTACTTCAAGCCCGATGCAGGCCAGCTGCTGGGCTCGCCCGCCAATGCCGACCCCGTGGCGCCGCAGGACGTGGTACCCGAGGAACTGGACGTGGCCACGGGCATCTGGCGCATCGAGGAAGTGACCACGCTGCAGATCCGCCGCCCCTCGCACACCTGGGCCGGGCTGCGCAGCTTTGTGGCCGACGGCGAGATGGCCGTGGGCTGGGATGCCTCGCCTGCGCCGCTGCCGGGTTTTTTCTGGGTGGCCGCCCAGGGCGGCTACGGCATACAGAGCGCCTTCGGCTACAGCCTGCTGGCGCGCAACCTGCTGCGCGGCGAGCCGCTGGATGTGCGCCTGGCCGCGCAGGGCGTGCAGCCCGAACGGCTGTCGCCCGCGCGCTGCCAGCGCCCCTGACGCTCAGAGCGGCGAGCGCCGCGCGAAGCGCACCACGGTCACGCCCGCACGCGCCTGGCGCACCGAGGGCATGACCAGCACGCAGTCGCCATAGGGCGTGATCACCGGCTCGCCATCGTTGTCGCCGATCACCGTGCCGGCCTTCTCGAAGCGCTCCAGCCCCGTGAACGGCGCCGTGAAGCGAAAGCCGCTGCTCTTGGCCACTACGGGCGCCGTGACTTCCAGCGCCCACTGGGCCGGTGCGTCGGCCTGCTTCCAGCCGGGCAGGGCGGCGTGCAGCGCGCTGTTGTCGAAGATGGCGGCCACTTCGAGGAAACGCAGGCACTGGTCGTGCGCCACGTCGCGGCTGGCCAGATCGCCATGGAAGCCGCATTCGATCAGCAGCGAGCGCGAGTCGCCGGCCTCGGCGTCGGGCAGGCCGAAGCGCCCATAGTCGCGCAGCCGCGTGCCGTCCTTGTGGCCGGCATCCACGACGATGGTCGCCGGCGCGCCCATCTGGCGTGCCAGATCGCGGTTACGCGGCTGCATGCCGGTCAGCAGCAGCGGGGCCGAGGGCTCGTGCATGGAATGCAGATCCAGCAGCCAGTCGGCCTGCTGCACGAAGGGGCGCAGCGCGGCGGCGCGGCGGCGTTCGCGGGTGCCGCCCTCGTCGATGCGTGCGTCTATCCACTGGCGGTTCATGTCCTCGTCCACGAAGCGCGAGGCATCGTGGTGGGCCGCGTCGAAGCGGTCGAAGGCATCGAGGTTGGCCAGCACCAGGGTCAGGCGGCCGTTGTCCAGCGCCAGGCCGTTGTGCAGTGCCTCAAGCAGACCAGACACGGCCCAGGCGCCGCAGATCTCGTTGCCGTGCACCAGCGCGGAAATCATCACGTGGCGGCCCGGGCGTCCCGAGTCGAATTGCCACACGCCCTCGGTACCGGTATTGCCCGCGCGCCAGGCGCTCAGGTCGGGCAGGGGAAGGTCAAATCGCAAAGCGTCCATGGCTGACTCAGTTCTCGATGTGGGCAAATTGGACGATCTTGGTGTACTTGGCGATCTCGGCGTTGATGTACTTGCCGGCATCGGTCTTGGGATCGGCCACGACCGAGCCCGACTCTTCCATCTTCTTGCGGAACTCGGGCGAGGCCATGGTCTCGTCCAGCGCCTTCTTGACCTTGGCGGCCACGGGTGCGGGCAGGCCCTTGGGCGCCATCAGCGCGAACCAGACGTTGATGTCCACGTTCTTGTACTGGGGCAGCTCGGACAGGGCCGGGATGTCGGGCGTGATGGCCGAGCGCTTGGCCTCCGTCGTGCCCAGGGCGATGACCTTGCCCGCGCGGATCTGGGGCAGGCCCGAGGACAGCACGAACATACCGAACTCGATGTTGTTGCCCACCAGGTCCGTGGTCAGGGGCGCCACGCCCCGGTAGGGGATGTGGGTCATGTGCAGCTTGCCCTGCTCCTTGATCATTTCACCGGCCAGGTGCAGTGCCGTGCCCACGCCCGAGCTGCCGTAGCTGAACTTGCCCGGGTTCTTGGCCACCAGGGCGCTGAACTCGGCGGCGGTCTTGACGCCGGCCTTCTGCGAGGCCACCAGCACCATGGGCTGGGAGCCGATCATGCCGATGGGCGTGAAGTCGCCGATGGAGTACTTGATGCTCTTGTTGATCAGCCGTGCAATGGCCAGCTCGTTGTTGGCGCCCACGAACAGGGTGTAGCCGTCAGGCATGGCCTTGACGGCCTTTTGCGCGCCGATGGCGCCACCCGCGCCGCCCAGGTTCTCCACCACCACGGGCTGGCCCAGGCGCGAGGCCAGGCCATCGGCCACGAAGCGGCCCACCAGGTCGGTGCTGCCGCCAGCGGGGTAGCCCACGATCATGGTGATGGCACGGTTGGGGTAGCTGGCGGCGTCGTCGGCGAGGGCGCTGCCGGTGGCGGCGATCAGCAGGCCGCAGGCCAGGGCGGTGCGGCGCAGGAGGGAGTTGCTGGGCATGGGGTTATTCCTGAAATGTATGAGATTGATTGTGCGAAGGACTACCCAGGCATTTGGTGCTGATTCGGCACGAGGCAGAGCCATTGCGGCACCAAAACCCGCTTGTTCCACAGCGCGGTGCGGGTTTGCACCAGGAGGGCGCATGCATGCACCCGTCAGGCGCCCGTGATGTCGCTCCAGAACTGCTCGGCCGCGGGGCCCAGGTGGCGCTTGGGACGGTACAGGCGCACGTCGAAGTGCACTTCCAGGCCCGGGTCGCCGGCCACGGCCAGGCGGCCGGCCTGGCAGTCGCCGCGCACCATGGACCACGGCATCCAGGCCACGCCCAGGCCGCGCAGCACATATTCGTAGTGGGCGTCGGCCGAGTCGCAGTCCACGCAGCGGCGCAGGCGCGGCGCCAGCGGATGCCGCGCCAGGTGGTCTTCCACCAGCCGGCCCAGGGCCATGCTGTGCGAGAAGGCCAGGTAGGGCACGGGAGCGACGGGCTGGTGGCTGGACGACAGCTCGTACAGCGGGCGGCCCTGGGCATCGGCGCGGGCCACGGGCACCAGCTTGTCCTGCATCACCGTCAGGTAGCTGAACTGGCGGCCATCCAGGCGCACGCCAATGGCGGCGTGGTGGTAGACCAGCGTGAAGCTGACTTCGCCGCGCTGCAGCATGGCCACGGTCTCGTCCAGCGTGCGCGTGACCACGCGCAGCTCGGCCGTCTGCAGCACGCTGCCGTGGCGTGTCAGCCAGTCGGCCACGATGGTGCGCGCCAGCGTGCGCCCCGTGGCGAGGGTGATGACGCGGGCCTGGCGCCCGGCCACGGCCTGCAGTTCATCGTGCGACTGGGCGAGCGTGCGCACCAGTTGCTCGGCCGTGTCGCGGAAGGCTTCGCCGGCCGGGGTCAGCCGCACGGGGCCGCCGCCGGGCTCCACCAGCGGCGTGCCGGCCCAGGCCTCCAGCGCGCGGATGCGACGCCCGAAGGCCGGATGGGTGACATGGCGCAGCTCGGCCGCGCGCGTGAAGCTGCGCTCCTGGGCCAGCAGCAGGAAGTCTTCCAGCCATTTGCCTTGCATGGCCGGGCTTGCCTGCCGTCTCAGGCGGCGGCTGCGTCTTGCAGCGTCTGGCGCGTGGCCTGGGCGGCGGTGCGGGCGGCGGCAGCGAAGTCCTCGCCCTGTGACGCATAGAGCACCGCGCGCGAGGAATTGATGACGATGGGGCCGCCGCCGATGCGCGCCGCCTTGACCGTGGCCACGGCGTCGCCACCCTGGGCGCCCACCCCGGGAATCAGCAGCGGCAGCGAGGGCGCGAATTCACGCACGCGCTCGATCTCCTGCGGGCGCGTGGCGCCCACCACCAGGCCGAGCTGGCCGTTGGTGTTCCAGGGGCCTTGCGCCAGGCGCGCCACATGCTCGAACAGGTGGGGCTGGCCCGGCAGGTCGGCCAGGCGCTGGGCCTGCAGGTCGTCGCCGCCGGGGTTGGAGGTGCGGCACAGCAGGAAGGCGCCCTTGCCCTCGTACTGCAGGTAGGGCGTGATGGAGTCGAAGCCCATGAAGGGCGACAGGGTCACGGCGTCGGCGCCGTAGCGCTCGAAGGCTTCCTTGGCGTATTGCTCGGCGGTGGAGCCGATGTCGCCGCGCTTGGCGTCCAGGATGATGGGCACATGGGGCGCGACGGCGCGCATGTGGGCCATGAGCTTTTCCAGCTGGTCCTCGGCGCGGTGGGCCGCGAAGTAGGCGATCTGGGGCTTGAAGGAGTTCACCAGGTCGGCCGTGGCCTCGACGATGGCGGCGCAGAAATCATAGATTTTGCTTGCATCGCCGCGCATGGCCGCAGGAAAGCGGCTGGGTTCGGGGTCCAGGCCCACGCACAGCATGGATTGGTTCTGGGCGGTGGCATTGCGCAGCATGTCGAGAAAGGTCATGGGGCGCGATTTTAGCGATCGGCCCTTCCCGGGGCCTGTCGCCGGGCATCCAGCGGGCCTGGCGGCCCGGAGGCACAATCGGCGGCCTATGCCTGCCTTCACCGCCCGACAAATCCTTTTGCTGATCGCGCTGACCCTGATCTGGGGCATCAACTGGCCGGTGATGAAGCTGGGCGTGCAGCATTTCCCGCCGCTGAGTTTCCGCATGGCCTCGATGTGGGTGGGCCTGCCCATCCTGGCGGCCTTCGTGGTCTGGCGCCGCCTGCCGCTGTCCGTGCCGCGCGCCTATTGGCCCCGGCTGGCGCAGCTGACGCTGTTCAACATGGTGCTGTGGAACAGCCTGATCATCATTGCCATTCCCATGCTGTCCAGCGGGCGGGCGGCCATCCTGGGCTACACCATGCCCATCTTCTCGGCCGTGCTGGGCAGCCTGTTCTTTCATGACCGGCTGGCGCCGCGCGCCTGGGCTGGTGTGGCGGCGGCCTTGGCGGGCGTGCTCCTGCTGCTGTGGCACGAGGTCGGCGCCCTGGGCAGCCGCCCCATCGGCGTGGGCCTGATGCTGGCCGCCGCGCTGAGCTGGGCCTTCGGCACCCAGAAGCTGCGCCGCGCCGAGGTGCCCGTGCCCCTGCTGACGATGACGCTGTGGATGGTGGCGCTGACCGCGCTGACGCTCACGGTGCTGGCCTGCGTCTTCGAGCGCCACCTGTGGCAATGGCCCGATGCGCAGGCCACGGGCGCCATCGTCTTCAACGGTGTGCTGGTGCTGGGCTTTGGCCAGACGGTCTGGTTCTTCCTGGCGCGCAGCCTGCCCCCCGTGGCGTCCACGCTGAGCGTGATGATGATCCCCGTGCTGGGCGTGTTCAGCGGCGCCTGGTGGCTGGGCGAGGTGCTGCACTGGCAGGACTGGACGGCCGTGGCGCTGATGGTGGTGGCCATCGCCTCGGTGCTGTGGCCGGCGCGCGGCCGCTGAGGGGAATCAGGCGAAGGTCAGGGGAAGAAGACGCAGCCTGACTGCGAACACGGGCGCAGGCAGGCTGCAGGGCCTCAGCGTTGCGCCGTGGCCGGAGCGCCCAGCAGGCGCTGGATGTCGATGTTGTTGGGCAGCGCGTAGTCGTGGCTGCGCACGATGCGGCTGTCGTCGGTGCGAACCAGCTTCAGGCTCACATAGGTGTACTTGGCAGCCGCCGAGTATGTGCCCACCAGGACCAGGGCCGCATTGTGGTTGCGGGCGATGTCCTTGATCTCGCGCGACAGCAGCAGTTCGCCCGTGCCTTCCTTGACGTACACATCGCCGCGCAGCTTCAGTTCCTTGACGTTGTAGCCCTTGGCGGACAGCTGGGAGGCGTACAGCTCGCTGAGCGTGCGGCCCAGGGGAGCCGAGCGCGTCAGGTCGTTGACGTTGACCACGGTGGCCACGAGCACGGGCGCCTCGCCCAGTTCCTCGGTGTTCAGCCCCCTGACCAGCTCGTCCACGGCCGCGCGGCTGCTGGCGATGAAGGGGTTGGCTGCGGCCGACTGGTAGGTGGGCTCGCCGCGGCGTGCGGCCGACGATTCGGGCGTGGGCGCGGGAGCGGGCACGGCGCAGGCGGACAGCAGGGCCGCCGCAGCCAGCGCGGCCGGCAGGAGAGGCGTGCGCAGCGTCATTGGCCCACCACCTTCAGGTTCTTGGCGGGGAATTCGGGGCGCTCGTCCTCGGCCGTGAACAGCACGGCGTCGCTCTTTTCAAGGTAGTAGACGTCGGTCTTGCGCGCCAGGTACTGGTTGTTGCGCACCACCGTCGTCGTCAGCACGAGTTCGGGGTTGGGCAGGCGCTTGCCGTGGCGCACGACCTGGGCGCCGTAGCTGACCTGCAGCTGGGCCTGGGCCGGCTGCTGCATGACGGTCACGCCGCTTTGCACGAGCTTGGTGATGATCAGCTCACGAAAGCCCTTGTCGAACTGGCTGGGCTCGGCCGGCAGGGCCACATGGACCGGCGTGGTGCGCTCGATGCCGGTCTTTTGCAGTGTTTCCAGCGTCTTGGCGACGACATCGTTGGCCACGGAGTCCCAGTGGCCGGCAGCGCCGATCTTGGGCTGGGCCGTGGCTTCGAAGTAGCTGGTCATCGGTGCATTGACGCAGCCCGCCAGGGCCAGGCAGAGGCCCGCCAGGGCCAGGCCGCCGGCGGATTTGAACGATCGCATGGATTTCTCCTCGGTGCGGGGGCGCGCTGCGGCGGATTGCTGCAGCTGCGCAAAGTGTCGATTGTGGCTTCGCCGCGAGGCACTGACAAGAAAGTGCCCCGTATCCGGATGTTGCCGTGCTCAGCCGTTGGCGCGCTTTTGCAGGATCTCGAAGGCCGGCAGGGTCTTGCCTTCCAGCACTTCCAGGAAGGCACCGCCGCCCGTGGAGATGTAGCCCACCTTGTCCTCGATGCCGTACTTGGCGATGGCGGCCAGGGTGTCGCCGCCACCGGCGATGCTGAAGGCCTCGGACTCGGCAATCGCCTGGGCCACGACCTTGGTGCCGTTGGCGAACTGGTCGAACTCGAACACGCCCACGGGACCGTTCCAGACGATGGTGCCGGCCTTCTTGAGCTGTTCGGCCAGACGGGCCGCGGTCTCGGGGCCGATGTCCAGGATCAGGTCGTCGTCAGCGACTTCGGTGGCCTTCTTGACGGTGGCGGGCGCATCGGCCGCAAAGGTCTTGGAGACCACCACGTCGGTGGGAATCGGCACCTCGGCGCCGCGTGCGGCCATGGCGTCGATCACGGCACGGGCCTCGCCGACCAGATCGGCCTCGGCCAGGCTCTTGCCGATGTTCAGGCCGGCGGCCAGCATGAAGGTGTTGGCGATGCCGCCGCCCACGATGAGCTGGTCCACGTTCTTCGCCAGCGACTGCAGGATGGTCAGCTTGGTCGATACCTTGGAGCCGGCCACGATGGCGGCCAGCGGGCGGCGCGGGTTGGCCAGGGCCTGGGTGATGGCGTCGATCTCGGCCGAGAGCAGGGGACCCGCGCAGGCAATGGGTGCGAACTGGGCGATGCCGTAGGTGGTGCCTTCGGCGCGGTGTGCGGTGCCGAAGGCGTCGTGCACGAAGATGTCGCACAGCGCGGCCAGCTTGCGGGCCAGTTCTTCCTTGTTCTTCTTCTCGCCGACGTTGACGCGGCAGTTCTCCAGCAGCACGACCTGGCCGGGCGTGACCTGCACGCCATCCACCCAGTTGGCGACCAGGGGTACTTCACGGCCCAGCAGCTCGCCCAGGCAGCGCGCGACGGGGGCCAGCGAGTCCTCGGGCTTGAACTCGCCTTCGGTGGGGCGGCCCAGGTGGCTGGTGACCATCACGGCGGCGCCGGCCTTCAGGGCCATCTCGATGGCGGGCACGGAGGCGCGCACGCGCGTGTCCTCGGTGATCTCGCCGGCATCGTTCAGGGGCACGTTGAGGTCGGCGCGGATGAAGACGCGCTGGCCCTGGGCCTTGCCCTGGGCGCACAGATCGGAGAAACGGAGAATGTTCATGACGGCGGCGTTGCGATCGGTGGCGATCGCCATGGAATTGAAACGAAAAAGAGGTAAAGCGCGGCCATTGTAGGCGGCGTGCCCACCCTGGCAGCGGGCGTGCGCACCGGCGATCCGGGGCATCAGGAGCGCCTGTAATCCGGTTTCAGCCGGGCGGCGGGGCGCTCTCGGCCGCGCTGTGCCGCGCTGTGCCTACCAGCCCAGGCCGATATGCAGTGGCAGATAGACCGCCATGCCGAGCGCGATCGTGCCCATGATGCTGCGCTTGTAAAAAAAATACATGACCGCGCAAGCCAGGGCCGGCAGGCGCGCATCGACCACGGTGGCGATCAGCCTGCCGTTGGTCATCACGATCTCGGGCGCGATCACGGCCGCCAGGGCCGCCAGCGGCGCGTACTTGAGGCCACGCTTGAGCCATTGCGGCAAGGGCACTTCGCGCTCGGGAATCAGGAAGAAGGCGCGTGTGAACAGCGTGATGGCCGCCAGGCCCACGCAGGCCAGCCAGGGCCACAGCCAGGACAGATCCATCAGAGCGTCTCCTTTTCCTTGGTTTCCACGGGCCGTGCGTCTTCGTCCAGCGGCAGCCGGGCATGGCGCTCGCCGCGGGCTGTATCGGGCGGGAGAATCACCGGGCCCGGCTCCCCTTTTTCAGGCGCCTGCCGTGCGCGCAGCCGCTGCTGCAGCGTTTCCGCCAGCAGGCCTGCGGCCACGGCCGCCGCGATGGCCACGAGGATATTGAGCTTGAGCGGCAGCGCAAAGGCCGCCACGGCCGCGCTGGCCGCAACCGCGCCTGCCACCCAGGTGGCACGGTCGTTGAGCATGGACAGCAGCACGCCCATGAGGGCCAGCACGCCGGCAAAGCCCAGGCCCCAGGACAGCGGCACCTGGTCGGCCAGCAGGATGCCCAGCGTGGACGGGATCTGCCAGGCCAGCCAGTTGGTCGAGGCGGCACCCCAGAAATAGGGCAGCTGCTCGGGCTGGGGTCGGGCATCGGGGTAGCGCTTCATGAAGCCCACGAAGATCACGTCGCCGCTGAAATAGGCGATGGCCAGGCGGTGGCGCAGGCGCAGGTGGGCAAAGTAGCTGCGCCACATGCTGCTGAGGATGACGAAGCGCAGGTTCACGCAGATGGCCGTGAACCAGACCACCCACATGGGCGCGCCCACGGCCATCAGCGGCAGCACGGCCAGCTGGGCACTGCCTGCATAGACCAGCAGGCCCATGAACAGCGCCAGGGGCAGGGACATGCCGCTCTTGATCATGGCCACGCCCGTGACCAGGCCCCAGGCGCCTATGCCCAGCGCCGTGCCCGACATGTCGCGCACGCCGGTCATGAAGGCGGGATCGCGCGCAATGCCGCGTGCGCGCTCCACCAGGGGCTGCAGGTTCATGGCGTGCCGCCGTCGGCAGCGCCTTCCAGGACGGCTCCTTCAGGCAGATCGAAACCGCGCAGGAAATCGCCCGCCGCCAGCCGCTTGCCGCCTGCGCGCTGCAGCAGCGTCATGCACAGCACGCCATTGCCGCAGGCCACGCGCACGCCGTCGGCGCCTGCGGACAGCACGGTGCCGGGGGCTGCCGTCGCTGCGGCGACGGCGGGATCGGCGTGAGCCTCCCAGACCTTGATGGCTTCAGTACCGTACTGCGTGGCGCCGCCCGGGAAGGGGTTGAAGGCGCGCAGGCGCCGGGCAATGGCCTCGGCATCCTGGCGCCAGTCGATCTGGCTTTCGGCCTTTTCGATCTTGTGCGCGTAGTTCACGCCTTCGGCGGGCTGGGGCGTGCGCGGCAGGCCGCCGCAGGCGCTCATCTCCAGCGCCTCGACGATGAGACGCCCGCCCAGGTCGGCCAGCTTGTCGTGCAGGCTGGCCGTGGTGTCGTCGGCGGTAATGGGCAGGCGCTCGACCAGGCACATGTCGCCCGTGTCCAGGCCCGCATCCATCTGCATGATGGTGACGCCGGTCTCGGCATCGCCGGCCTCGATGGCGCGGTGGATGGGGGCGGCGCCGCGCCAGCGTGGCAGCAGGCTGGCGTGGATGTTCAGGCAGCCGCGCGGGGGCGCATCGAGCACCCACTGGGGCAGGATCAGTCCGTAGGCGGCCACGACCATGACATCGGCCCTGGCCGCTTCGATGGCGGCGCGGGCGGCGGCGGCCTCTTCCGGGTATTTGCCGTCCAGGCGCAGGCTGCGCGGCTGGGCCACGACAATGCCATGCTCCAGCGCGCACTGCTTGACGGGCGAGGCCTGCAGCTTCATGCCGCGCCCGGCGGGACGGTCGGGCTGGGTCAGCACCAGGGGGACGGTGAAGCCCGCGGCGAGCAGGCGTTCAAGGGCAACGCGCGCGAACTCGGGCGTACCGGCAAAAATGACTCTCATGCAATCCAGTAGGGACAGTGGGACGGTGTGCAGGCTCAGCGGCGGTCGTCGTCGTTGAACACTTCGTCGGTGAACATCACGCGGCGTACCACGCCGGCGGGGTCGATATGCACATGGGCCTGGCGGCGAATGCCATTTTCCAGGATACGGTAGGTCCAGATGTCGCCGTTGAAACTGTAGACCTTCTCGATCAGCGCAGGCGGGCCGAACAGCTGGCCCACACTTTCCCGGGTGTCCTCGCCATTGCGCAGGGCGTGGAAGCGTTCGATGGTGAGCACCTGCTCCACGCGTACCAGACGCTGGTTGTCGTCGAAATCCATGTGGTAGACCTGCTGGCCCGCGGGCTGCCGGCTGTAGACCAGGCGCGTGCCGCCGCCGTCCAGCGGCAGGCTCAGGGTCGGGCGGCCCATGCCGCGTTCAATCTCGGCGCGCGGCGTTCCGGGCTTTTGCCACTCGGGCACGGTGCAGCCGGCCAGCAGCAGGCACAGCACCAGCAGCGCGCACAGGGCGGCCGCGCCGTCCATCCTCCAGCGCGGCCTGAAGCGGAGCGCTGGCGGGTAGGTCATGCGCGTTCGGCCTGTTTCTGCTGCTTGAGCAGCTTGGTCTTGATGCGGTTGCGCTTGAGGGGCGACAGGTACTCGACGAAGACCTTGCCCATCAGGTGGTCCATCTCGTGCTGGATGCAGATGGCCTTGAAGCCTTCGGCCTCGATGATGCGTTCGTTGCCGTTCTCGTCCAGGGCCTTGATGCGGACGGCCGTGGAGCGCTCCACGCCGTCGTAGATGCCGGGCACGGACAGGCAGCCCTCCTCGCCCAGCTGCTTTTCCTCACTGGCCCACAGCAGTTCGGGGTTGATCAGCGCGAAGGGCTCGTTGCGTCCTTCGGAGACATCGACCACGACCACGCGTTCGTGGACATTCACCTGGGTGGCTGCCAGGCCCACGCCCTGGGCGTCGTACATGGTGGCATACATGTCCTGGACCAGCTGGCGGATGCGGTCATCGACCTTGGCGACCGGCTTGGCGACGGTGTGCAGGCGGGGGTCGGGATAGCAAAGAATGGGCAGAATGGACATGGCTTGGTCGGTGAATGTCGTTATTTTCGCCACTTTTCTGCCTGGGCGCAGCCGGTGGATGCAATAAGCGTTGCCCTCTCAAGGCCTTGCACGCAGAATCTTTGCTGATTTGTAAGACCTGTATGGCTGTTCGTGACAAGATCGGCCATGCCGCAGTGCCTAGGAGGGACGCTGCGTCACGCCACAAGAAGAGGAATTCCATGACTGCATTCGCCAACGCCCGTTCCTGGACTGTCGCAACGGCCCTGATCACCGCGCTCGCGGCCGCCCACGCGCAGCAGTATCCGGTGACGGCCTCGCAGCGCTCGGCCGCCCAGCAGGTGGCGCAGCAGGGCATTCCCGTGGGTGAACTGGCGCCCGATGCGCCCGACAGCTACACCGTCAAGCGGGGCGACACGCTGTGGGGCATCTCCGGCATGTACCTGCGCCGTCCCTGGCGCTGGCCCGAGCTGTGGGGCATGAACATGCAGGCCATCTCCAACCCCCACCTCATCTATCCGGGCCAGGTGCTGTTCCTGGACAAGCGCGACGGCTATGCGCGCCTGAGCACGGCACGGCCCGCCGGCGATGGCGGCGAGCCCGGCGTGGTGCGCGTGACGCCGCGCACGCGCAGCGAGTCGCTGGCGCAGGCAGCCCTGCCCACGCTGCAGCCCCACCTGATCGAGCCGTTCCTGGCGGAGCCGCTGGTCGTCGACGAGGGCACGCTGCTGCGCGCACCCCGCATCATCGCCACCACGGACGAGCGTGTGATCATGGCCAGTGGCGATCGCGCCTATGCGCGCGGCCTGGCCGAGGCGCCGCTGCGCAAGGGCGATGGCCTTCCCCGGCAGTTCCGGGTCTTCCGCGATGCCGTGGCGCTCAAGGACCCTGTCTCCGGCGAGGTGCTGGGCTACGAGGCCAAGTACCTGGGCCTGGCCGATCTCGTCGAGGGCGAGACCACGCTGGAGATCATCGACAGCAAGGGCGAGCGGCATGCGCAGGCTTCTCCCGCCACCGTGGACCTGTCGCGCTCCAAGAGCGAGATGCGCGCCGGCGACCGCCTGCTGCCAGCCCCCGAGCGCAGCTACATGAACTATGCGCCGCATGCGCCCCGGCAGGCCGTGAAGGCCCATGTGGTTTCGCTGTACGGCGACCAGGCCGTGCGCTGGGCGGCGAACAACCAGGTCGTCTCCATCAACAAGGGCGCGCAGGATGGCATGGATGTGGGCACGGTGCTGGAACTGGTGCGCCGTGGCGTGCGCATCATCGACAAGACCGGCGAGAAGAAGGAAGAGGTCCAGCTGCCCGACGAGCGCAATGGCTATGCCATGGTGTTCCGTACCTTCGACCGGGTTTCCTACGCGCTGATCCTGGAGGCGCGGCGCGGTGTCGAGGTGGGCGACAGCCTGACCTCGCCGGAACCCTGAGCCAAGGCGGCACGTCGGCAGTGCCATGGCGGCCGTGCTCCAGCCCATTGACCGGATGGCTCCCGAGGAGTTGCGCGCCTGGCTGCGGCTGCTGCTGACGCCCGGGGTAGGCCGGGCCACGGCCCGCCGCCTGCTGGCGGCCTGCGACGGTGTGCTGGACATCTGGGGCGGTCCGCCCTCGCGCTGGCAGCGCCTGGTGACGGAGGCCCAGGCCCATGCTCTGGGTGCCATGCCGCCGCGTCTCGAACCGGTGCTGTCCGCCACCGGGCAATGGCTGGACGAGGCCGTGGACGGACAACTGCACGCGGTCGTCCCGCTGGGCCATCCCCGTTACCCGCAGGCGCTGCTGCAGACCGAGGATCCTCCGCTGCTGCTCCATGTGCAGGGCAGCGTGCAGTGCATGGTGGGTGCGGGCCCCTGGTTTCCGTATCCGCAGTCCCTGGCCATGGTTGGCAGCCGCAGCCCGACCGCGCAGGGGGCGAGCAATGCGCGTGCCATGGCCCAGGCCTTGGCCGAGGCGGGCCTGTGCATCGTCTCGGGCCTGGCGCAGGGCGTGGATGGCGCGGCCCACGAAGGCGCGCTGCGGGCGGTGCCGGGCATGGGTCTGGAGAACATGCCACGCACCATTGCCGTCGTGGGAACGGGCCTGGACCAGGTCTATCCACGCAGCCACACGGCTTTGGCGCGCGAGGTGGCCTGCCAGGGACTGATCGTCAGCGAATACCCCCTGGGAACGGGACCCATGGCCACGAATTTCCCCCAGCGCAATCGCATCATCGCAGGGCTGTCCCAGGGCACGCTGGTGGTGGAGGCTGCCTTGCAGTCGGGCTCTTTGATCACGGCCCGCCTGGCTTCGGAGCAGGGCCGCGAGGTGTTCGCCATCCCGGGCTCCATCCACGCGCCGCAGTCGCGCGGCTGCCATGCATTGCTGCGCCAGGGGGCCAAGCTGGTGGAGACGGCCCAGGATGTGCTCGATGAACTGCAGGGCATGGCGACGCGACTGCCCGCCATGCCATCACCATCGGCGGCCGCACCAGCGCCCGAAGAGGACAGGGATCCCACCCTGCGCGCGCTGTCCCACGATCCGCTGTCGCTCGATGCGCTCATGGACCGCACCGGCATGGACGCGGCCGTCCAGCAGGCCCGCCTGCTGGAGCTGGAACTCGAGGGCCGCATCGAACGCCTGCCCGGCGGCCTCTACCAGCGCCTGTCCCTGGCCTGACGGCGGCGCCCTCGCGCGCGAGACGGCACGGAGGGCGGGCGCCGCCTCAGGGGGCGCTCAGCCTTTCGGGATTGGCCTGGATCTTTTGCAGCGCATCGCGCGTGGCGCGCACGGTCAGTGCCTCCTCGTCGTGCACCGACAGCAGGCCCGATTGCAGGTAGGAGGCCATGCGCCGCAGCTGCAGCAGATGGCAGGTGCCGTCGAGCGCGGCGAACAGGTGCAGCTGCTTGCGGCGGCTGCGCCAGGCGTACTGCACCTGGATGCGCGCGCCGTTGTGGTCCAGCGTGAACCAGCGGCCCGGCTCCAGCGAGGTGGCCCATTCCAGCATCACCGGCTCCACGGGCGTGTTGGTGCTCGGGATGACGTTGAGGCCGGCCGTGTCCACGCCCAGGATCATTTCGATGTTCTCGGGCGACAGCGGCATGTCCTCGTCGAGGCTGCCGTCTTCGCTGATGTATTGTTCCAGATGGGCCAGCCGCTGGGCCATGGCCTCGATGCGCGCAGGGGCGATGGTGGCGGTCTTGGAGACGAAGGCCTCGGCCAGCGTGTCGGTGACCTGCTTGATGCGCGCGGACTGCGCATCGCCCGTGGTGCCGATCAGGGCAAGACCTTCGCGCAGGGTCTGCAGCAGCGTCGGTAGCGTCTGGATGACGCGGGAGCGCTCCTGGCGCGTGGGCTTGGCGCTGGCGGCCCAGACCAGTTCGCTGGCCGCCTGCTTGAAGCGCATGGTGCGGGCGTCCTTGGCGCCATGGCGCACGGCGGCCAGGGCCAGCACCTCGGTCCAGGTCTTGAACAGGAATTCCCGGATCTCCTCGCGCACCGGCATGTCGGTGAGCAGGTGGCGCAGCTCGATGGTGTACTGGATGGCCAGGGTTTCCTTTTGCTCGACCTGCTGGGCCACGCTGACGATCTTGGCCTTGTCCTGTGACTGGGTCAGGTAGCGCGCCAGGAAGTCCTCGAACTCGCGCAGCACCAGCACGAACACCTTCTGGCCGGTCTCCGGGTACTGCTCGATGACCTGGACGATGCGCCGGATCTCGGATTCCAGCGCGCTGCCGCCGATGCTGGAGGCATCGAAGCCCATCACGCAGGAGCCCAGGCGGTCGATCAGCAGCCGGGCCGGATGGCGCAGGTTGCTGAAGAAGTCCGGCTCGGCCAGCGCGACGCGCAGCACGGGCACCTGCAGGCGGGCGAACCAGACCCGCACCGAAGGCGGGATCCGGTCTTCGGTCAGGATGGCCTGGAACATCAGGGCCACGATCTCGATAGTGGCCTTCTCGCCCGGGGTGGCCGCCTTGCGCTTGAGGTCGGCCGAACGCTCGCGCACCTGGCCCACCAGGTGGCCGATGGCGGCCGGACTGGCATCGATGTGCAGCGTGGTCAGCCCCTGGGCCAGCATCTGCTGGTACTGGGTCTGCGCCACGACACGCTGCTCCAGCAGGGCCTGTGCCAGGGCCGCCGACGCCGGGGCCTGGGGAGCCGTGCCACCCACGCCGGGCACCAGGCCCGCCATGCCGACGCCGGGCTGCATGAGCAGCCTGCGCAACTGGCCGACCACCTCATGGGCGCGGTGGCGCGCGCGCGCGAGCGTGGTCAGGCCCACGGGCATCTGCCCGAGGGGAGGCGTGGCAAAGGAGGATGGGGCCGGCCCGCTGCCCATCTGTACGGGCACATGGCCGGAGGACGGCGTTGCCGACGGGCCAGGGGCCGTCGGCGATCCCAGGCCCATGGCGCGAGTGGAGTGGCCCGCCTCGGTGCGCCGTACCCGCATGGCCACGTCCTGCGAGCGCGTGACGCCCTGGCCATCGAGCAGCACATGGGCTGCCTGGTACCCGGCGGCAAGCAGGGGCGCCAGGGCCGCCTGCAACAGGTCCAGCACGCGCTGCAGGTCGCCGCGTTGCAGGCCGGCCTGCAACCATTGCTCGACCAGGTGCCGACACACGGATTCGCTGCGCAGGATGTCATCGGAGGGCAGCTCCCGGTCTTCCAGGAGCTGCATGCGCAGGCGCAGCGTATCGAAGGCAGGGGCCGTGGTCTCGCCCATGGCCAGCGCCATGCGGGAGGCCAGTATCTTGTTCTCCACCACGTCGTCGCTGAGCAGCTCGAACTGCAGTGCCCCGCGCTGCGGCGCGGGCGCTGGTGCGGCCTTGCCAGGCAGCAGTGCGCCTTGCAGTGCCTGCGTGCCGCCGCTCAGCCAGGCGGCCTGGCGCTGGCAGTAGTTGGCCCATGCCTCGCGCCGCTCCTGCATTTCCCGTTGCGTGCCCACGGCCTGCGCCTGCTGCTCCATCTGCGCCTGGAGTTGTGCTGCGACGGAGGGCAGTCCCTTGCACAGCCCGCGGATCCAATGCAAACGCGCCTGCTGGCCCAGTGCGGACTGGGGGCCGGCAGGCGCGTTGGAGGATGTGGGCAGGGAAGACATGCCCGCGAGTGTAAGCCGGTCTAGGTCAAAAACATCCGCTTACACGGTGGCGCCGGCGTTCGGATCATTGGGATCGTTGGCCGCCTTGGGGGCCTTGATCAGGTCCTCGCGCTTGACGCCCAGCCACATGGCGATGGCGGCGGCCACGAAGACCGAGGAGTAGATGCCGAACAGGATGCCGATGGTCAGCGCCAGTGCGAAGTAATGCAGGCTGGGGCCGCCGAAGAAGAACATGGACAGCACCATGGCCTCGGTGGAGGCGTGGGTGATGATGGTGCGGCTCATGGTGCTGGTGATGGCGTGGTCGATCACCTCGGTGGTGCTGAGCTTGCGGAACTTGCGGAAGGCTTCGCGGATACGGTCGAAGATCACGACCGACTCGTTGACCGAGTAGCCGAGCACGGCCAGAACGCCGGCCAGCACCGACAGCGAGAACTCCCACTGGAAGAACGCGAAGAAGCCCAGGATGATGACCACGTCGTGCAGGTTGGCGATCACCGCGGCCACGCCGAACTTCCATTCGAAACGCATGGCCAGGTAGATCACGATGCCCAGCACCACGAAGCCCAGGGCCATCAGGCCGTTGTGCATCAGCTCGTCGCCGACCTGCGGTCCCACGAACTCGGTGCGTCGCAGCGTGACCTCGGCGTCTTCCTTCTTGAGTGCGGCAAGCACCTGCTCGCTTTGCTGGGCAGACGTCACGTCCTTTTGCACGGGCAGGCGGATCATCACGTCGCGCGAGGTGCCGAAGTTCTGCACCGTGACGTCGGCATAGCCCAGGCCGGAGACCGTGTCGCGCACCTTGGCGATGTTGGCAGGCTGGGTGTAGGCCACTTCCATCACGGTGCCGCCCGTGAACTCCACGGACAGGTGCAGGCCGCGCGTGACCAGGAAGAACACGGCCAGCGCGAAGGTGATGAAGGAGATCGCGTTGAGAATCAACGCGTACTTCATGAAGGGGATGTCTTTGCGGATGCGGAAGAACTCCATGGTCTTCCCCCTTTCAGTTGTTGGCGCCGGAATCGGCGGCGCTTGTACCCTTGGCGGCCACCGAGCGCAGTTCGCTCGTGTCCTCGGGCTTCCAGACCTGGCCGATGGAGACGCTCTTGAGCTTCTTGCGTCGGCCGTACCAGAGGTTGACCAGGCCGCGCGAGAAGAACACGGCCGAGAACATGCTGGTCAGGATGCCGATGCAGTGCACGACGGCGAAGCCGCGCACCGGGCCGGAGCCGAAGGCCAGCAGCGCCAGGCCTGCGATCAGCGTGGTCACGTTCGAGTCCAGGATGGTGTGCCAGGCGTTCTCGTAGCCCGCGTGGATGGCGGCCTGCGGCGAGGCGCCGCCACGCAGCTCCTCGCGGATGCGCTCGTTGATCAGCACGTTGGAGTCGATGGCCACGCCCAGCGCCAGCGCCATGGCGGCGATGCCGGGCAGGGTCAGCGTGGCCTGCAGCATGGACAGGATGGCCAGCAGCAGCAGCACGTTGACCGACAGGGCCACCGTGGAGATCACGCCGAACAGCATGTAGTACACGCACATGAAGGCCGCGATGGCCACCAGGCCCCAGACCACGGAGTGGATGCCGCGGTTGATGTTGTCGGCGCCCAGGCTGGGGCCGATGGTGTATTCCTCGATGATCTCCATGGGCGCGGCCAGGGAGCCGGCGCGCAGCAGCAGGGCCGTGTCGTTGGCTTCGGCCGTGGTCATGCGGCCCGAGATCTGCACGCGTCCGCCGCCGATCTCGGTGCGGATCACGGGCGCCGTCACGACCTCGCCCTTGCCCTTCTCGAACAGGATGATGGCCATGCGCTTGCCCACGTTCTCGCGCGTGATGTCCTTGAAGATGCGTGCGCCCTTGGCATCCAGCACCAGGTTGACCGTGGGCTCCTGGGTCTGGCTGTCGAAGCCGGGCTGGGCGTCGGTCAGGTTTTCGCCGGTGAGCACGACCTGCTTTTGCACGATCACGGCCTGGCTGTTGCGGTCCAGGTAGCGTTCGGAGCCGAAGGGCACGGGGCCCGAGCCCAGCTCGGCGCCACGCGCCTCGGAGGATTCATCGACCAGGCGCACCTCCAGCGTGGCCGTGCGGCCCAGGATGTCCTTGGCCTTGGCCGTGTCCTGCACACCGGGCAGTTGCACGATGATGCGGTCCAGGCCCTGCTGCTGGATCACGGGCTCGGCAACGCCCAGTTCGTTGATCCGGTTGTGCAGGGTGACGATGTTCTGCTTGAGCGCCTGCTCCTGCACCTTGCGCAGGGCCTCGGGCTTGATCGTGGCGCGCAGCTTGAAGCCCGCTCCATCGGGCTCGGAAGTGGCGGCCAGGTCGGGAAACTGGTCGGAGATCAGGTTGCGCGCGGCCGTCAGCATGGCCTCGTCGCGCACACGGATCTCGACGTTGTTGCCGTCGCGCGAGACACCGCCGTGGCGGATGTTCTTGTCGCGCAGCGAGGTGCGCAGGTCGCCGGCGAAGGAGTCGGCCTTCTTGGTCAGGGCCGCGGCCATGTCCACCTGCAGCATGAAGTGCACGCCGCCGCGCAGGTCCAGGCCCAGGTACATGGGCTTGGCGCCGATGGCCGTCAGCCACTGCGGCGAGCGCGAGACCAGGTTCAGCGCGACGATGTAGGCAGGGTCGCCGGCATCGGGGATCAGGGCCTTCTGGATCACGTCCTTGGCCTTGAGCTGCTCGTCGGGCGTGTTGAAGCGCGCCCGCACCGAGGTGCCTTCGATGGACAGCACGTCAGGCCTGACGTCGGCGGCCTTCAGGGCCTCCTCGACCTTGTGCAGCACCGCGGTGTCCACCTTCACGGTGGCCTTGGCCGAGGAGACCTGCACCGCAGGCGCCTCACCGAAAAAATTGGGCAGGGTGTAGAGCACCCCCACCAGCAGCGCGATCACGATGATCGCGTACTTCCAGACCGGATATCGGTTCATGATCGCGCTCTTCGCTCTTTGTAGACAGCAACGCACAAAAGGGTGTGCCGCCGCCTGCGCGGTCCGCACACCCGCAAGACAGGGACGGCGCTTACTTCAGCGTGTCCTTGGGCAGCACCTGCACGACGGCGCTGCGCTGGATCTGGATCTCGACGCCCGAGGCGATCTCGATGTGCAGGAACTGCTCGGACATGCGCGTCACGCGGCCGATGATGCCGCCGGCCGTGGCCACTTCGTCGCCCTTGGCCAGCGCCTCGACCATGGCGCGGTGTTCCTTCTGGCGCTTCATCTGCGGACGGATCATCACGAAGTACAGCACCACGAACATCAGCGCCAGCGGGGCCATGCCCATCAGCTGGGACATGAAGTCACCGCCAGAGGCGGCGGCTGCAGGTGCGGTCTGGGCAAAGGCGGAAGAAATAAACACGGGCAGGACTCCAGGATCGGAAGGTCGAAAAATGGTCGCTGCGCGCACCGACAAGGACGGGCCCGCGCAGGAGAACGGAACATTGTATGCGTCAGCCCCGACCCGCGTTGGCTGCCAGGACCTGGCTGCCACGGGTTTTTCGGCGACGATGGCTGCAACTGGCTGCCATCTGCCGTTTTTAAAGGGGTGGAGCGCGGTTTTTCGTGATTTTTGCGCCCGGCCTGACGGAAAAGAAGCGGTTGAGCAAACAAGCCGCGCCACCCGGCACCTTGCGGTGCGGGCGGCGCGGCGATCTTACAGGAGGCCCGGGCGCTGCCCGGGCCGTGGGGGCTCAGGCGATGCCGACGGCCGGCTGGCCGGCGCCGCCGGCCGTGCCGCGCGCCGGAGCGTTCCAGCGTGCCATCAGCGCCTTCCACTTGGTGCGGGCCGCTGCCAGGTTGCGTTCCTTGACATGGCCGTAGCCGCGGATGTCCTCGGGAATGCTGGCGATTTCCACGGCCAGCGCCAGGCGCTCGGGCGTGAGTCCTGCCAGCAGGCCTTCGATGCACTGGCGGTATTCCTGGATCAGGGCACGTTCGGTGCGACGCTCCTCGGTGCGACCGAAGGGGTCCAGTGCCGTGCCGCGCAGGCCCTTCATCTTCGCCAGCACCTGCATGGCCTTGCGCATCCAGGGGCCGTAGGCCTTCTTGACCAGGTGGCCGTGCTCGTCCTTGGCGGCCGAGGAGGGTGGCGCCAGATGGTGGACCACGCGGTAGTCGCCCTCGAACATGCTGCTGATGCGCTCGCTGAAGGCCGCGTCGGTGTGCAGGCGCGCGACCTCGTACTCATCCTTGTAGGCCATGAGCTTGAACAGGTAGCGTGCCACGGCCTCGGACAGGCGCGTGCCCTGGCCACCCAGTCCGCGCTCGGCCGCATGGACCTTGTCCACGAAGGCCTGGTACTCGGCTGCGTAGGCGGTGTTCTGGTAGCCCGTGAGGAAGTCCACGCGCTTGGCGAGCATCTCGGTCAGCGAGGGCTTCCTGACGAACTGGATCACCTGGGCGGTCTGGAACAGCGCACGCACGGCGGCCAGATCGTGCGCGCAGCGCCGGCCCCATTCGAAGGCGGCCTTGTTGTTGTCCGCCTGCACGCCATTGAGTTCGATGGCACGCATCAGCGCGGCGTGCGACAGCGGCACGCGGCCCTTCTGCCAGGCGTAGCCCAGGATCAGGGGATTGGTGTAGATGCTGTCGCCCAGCAACTGCACGGCCACCTGCTCGGCGTCGAAGCTGCCCAGCAGTTCGGGTCCGACGGCCTGGGCCAGGGCGCTGGCGCAGCGGTCATCGGGTGCCTGCCAGTCCGGGTTGGTGACGAAGGCGGCCGTGGGCGAGCCGTGGCTGTTGAGGGCCACGAAGGTGCGGCCCGGCTGCATCACGGCCATGGTGGTGGGCGTGGCCGTGACGATGGGGTCGCAGCCGATCACCAGGTCGGCCTTGGCCATGTCCACCTTGGTGGTGTAGATGGCCTCGGGGCGGTTGGCGATCTGGATGTGGCTCCAGGTGGAGCCGCCCTTTTGCGCCAGGCCGGCCGCGTCCTGGGTGATCACGCCCTTGCCCTCCAGGTGGGCGGCCATGCCCAGCAGCGAGCCGATGGTGATCACGCCCGTGCCGCCGACACCGGCCACCACGATGCCCCAGGCCTGCTCGGCCACGGGCAGCACGGGCTCGGGGATGCCCGGCAGCACGGACAGGTCGCCCTTCTTTTCCTTCATGGGCTTCTTGAGCTTGCCGCCTTCGACGGTGACGAAGCTGGGGCAGAAGCCCTTCACGCAGGAGTAGTCCTTGTTGCAGGTGTTCTGGTTGATGCGGCGCTTGCGGCCGAATTCGGTCTCCACGGGTTCGACCGACAGGCAGTTGGACTGCACCGAGCAATCGCCGCAGCCTTCGCAGACCAGCTCGTTGATGACCACGGTCTTGTCGGGCGTGGCCAGCGTGCCGCGCTTGCGGCGGCGGCGCTTTTCGGTGGCGCAGGTCTGGTCGTAGATGATGGCCGTGCAGCCCTTGAGCTCACGGAACTCGCGCTGGATGCGATCGAGTTCGTCGCGGTGGTGCACGGTCACGCCTTCGGCCAGGGGCACGCCGTCGTACTTGGAGGGCTCGTCGGTGACGATGACCAGTTTGGCCACGCCCTCGGATTGGAGGCTGTTCATGATCTGCAGCACCGAGTGGCCCTCGGGGCGCTCGCCCACGCGCTGGCCACCCGTCATGGCGACCGCGTCGTTGTACAGCAGCTTGTAGGTGATGTTCACGCCGGCCGCGATGCTCTGGCGTATGGCCAGCAGGCCGCTGTGGAAGTAGGTGCCGTCGCCCAGGTTGGCGAAGACATGGGCATCCTTGGTGAAGGGTGCCTGGCCCACCCAGGTCACGCCCTCGCCGCCCATCTGCGTGAAGGTGCTGGTGGAGCGGTCCATCCACACCGTCATGTAGTGGCAGCCGATGCCGGCCACGGCGCGGCTGCCCTCGGGCACGCGGGTGCTGGTGTTGTGCGGGCAGCCGCTGCAAAACCATGGCACGCGGTCGCCCGTGGGCTGGCTCTGCGCGGCCTTGAGGGCGGCTTCGCGCGCATCGAGCACGGCGATGCGCTCGTGCATGCGCCGGGCGATGTGCTCGGGCACGCCGATCTTGGTCAGGCGCTGGGCGATGGCGCGCGCGATGATGGCCGGCGTCAGGTCGGCATTGGGGCGCAGCAGCCAGTCCGTGCTGGGATTGGGCACGGACCACTCGCCACCGTGCTCGTCCGAGAACTTGCCGACCACGTTGGGCCGAACGTCGGAGCGCCAGTTGTACAGCTCTTCCTTGATCTGGTATTCGATGACCTGGCGCTTTTCCTCGACGACCAGGATCTCCTGGAGGCCGCGCGCGAAGTCGCGGGTGATCGTGGCCTCCAGCGGCCAGACCACGTTGACCTTGTGCACGCGGATGCCCAGCTGGCGGCAGGTGTCGTCGTCCAGTCCCAGGTCGGCCAGGGCCTGGCGCATGTCGTTGTAGGCCTTGCCGCTGGCGATCAGGCCGAAGCGGTCGTTGGGGCCGTCTATCACGTTGTGGTTGAGGCGATTGGCGCGCACATAGGCCAGGGCCGCGTACCACTTGTAGTTCATCAGCCGCTGCTCCTGCTCCAGCGGCGCGTCAGGCCAGCGGATGTGCAGGCCGCCGGGCGGCATCTGGAAATCCTCGGGCAGGATGATGTTGACGCGGTCCGGCTCCACCGAGACGCTGGCCGAGGACTCGACCACCTCCTGGATGGTCTTCATGCCCGACCACAGGCCCGAGAAGCGGCTCATGGCGAAGGCGTGCAGGCCCATGTCCAGGATGTCCTGCACGTTGCTGGGGAAGAACACCGGCGTGCCGCAGGCCTTGAAGATGTGGTCGCTCTGGTGGGCTGCCGTGCTGCTCTTGCTGATGTGGTCGTCGCCCGCCAGCGCGATCACGCCGCCGTGCCTTGCCGTGCCCGCCATGTTGGCGTGCTTGAACACGTCCGAGCAGCGGTCCACGCCCGGTCCCTTGCCGTACCACAGCCCGAAGACGCCGTCGAATTTCCTGGCCTCGGGATACAGGTCCAGCTGCTGCGTGCCCCAGACGGCCGTGGCGCCCAGCTCTTCGTTGACGCCCGGCTGGAAGACGATGTTGTTGGCTTCGAGGTGCTTTTTCGCTGCCCATAGCGCCTGGTCATAGCCGCCCAGGGGCGATCCCCGGTAGCCGCTGATGAAGCCCGCGGTGTTCAGGCCGGCCGCGGCATCGCGCTGGCGCTGCAGCATGGGCAGGCGCACCAGGGCCTGCACACCGCTCATGAAGGCACGGCCATGCTGCAGTGCGTATTTGTCGTCGAGAGTGACCGTCTCCAGGGCACGGCGCACGTCTTCTGGCAGTGGGGCATTCATGGCTTGTCTCCATCAGTGGTCGGTGCCGTGTCATGTCTTGCCCGGGACGGGAAAGAGGCATGCGCAGCACTCGTTGTCGCAACCAAATCGCCTTTTTTCAGTGTATTCGCGCTCGTCGGATAGGTCTTTGCGTTCTTTGCGCTGTTTCAAGTATTCTTGGCAAGAATCTTTCTTGAAAATGGTGTTTTGTGGAGACTTTGGACAAATTCGACATCGCCATCCTTGCGCACCTTCAGGCCGATGCACGCCTGACCAATGCCGAGCTGGCCCAGCGCGTGGGCCTGTCGGCCGCGCCCTGCTGGCGCCGTGTGCGTGCGCTGGAGGAGACGGGCTTCATCCGCGGCTACCACGCCGACATCGACCGCCACAAGATCGGCCTGGGCGTGCTGGCCTTCGTGCGGCTGGACGCCGTGCGCACGGCCGGCAGCCTGACGTTGGAGATGGAGGACGCCATCCGCAAGCTGCCCGAGGTCGTGACCTGCCACTACATCAGCGGCACGGGCACCTTCGAGCTGCAGGTCGTGGCGCGCGACCTGGACAGCTTCGCGCAGTTCGCGCGCAACACGCTGCTGAACCTGCCCAATGTGAAGGACATGCAGACCAGCTTTTCGCTGGGCGAGATCAAGTCCAGCCATGCGCTGCCGCTGTCGCAGCTGGGGCCCATGGCGGGACAGGGCTTGGCGGGCCACTAGAGCGTGTTATGCACTTTTACGTGCCCGCGAAAGCCGGGGAAAGGTCGCACCGAAGCGACAGTGCGCTCCTTCGCAAGGAGCAGAAAAGCCAGGTGCCGCAAAGCGGAAAGCGCGATTCTTAGTATGGCAACCGTTTCTGGCGCCACCTCGCGTTTGGCCCGAGAATCGGGGGCACATGGCCGCAGAACAATCACCACCAGCCCCCGCCCAGCCGCCTGACACCGAATCCCCGCATCCCGCCGCGTCCCCGGCCGAGCCCTCGGGCATGGGGGCGCCGGGCACTCTGATCGAGGATCCGTCCGGCATGGCGGCTGCGGACAGGGCGGCCGCGGAAGCCGAAAGCCAGAAGGCGGCGCAGGCCCAGACCGGTGTCTGGGCGCCGCTGTCCGGCCCCACCTTCCGCATGCTCTGGCTGATCTGGATGGCGGCCAATACCTGCATGTGGATGAACGACGTGGCGGCGGCCTGGCTCATGACCTCGCTGACCACCTCGCCCGTGCTCGTGGCCCTGGTGCAGTCGGCCTCCACCCTGCCCGTGTTCCTGCTGGGCCTGCCCAGCGGGGCGCTCGCCGACATCCTGGACCGGCGCCGCTACTTCATCGTCACGCAGTTCTGGGTGGCGGCCGTGGCCCTGGTGCTGTGCCTGTTCGTGCTCTCGGGCCGCATGACGGCGCACTGGCTGCTGGTGCTGACCTTCGCCAACGGCATCGGCCTGGCCATGCGCTGGCCCGTGTTCTCCGCCCTCATCCCGGAGCTCGTGCCCAGGCACCACCTGCCCTCGGCCATGGCTCTCAATGCCGTGGCCATGAATGCCTCGCGCATCATCGGCCCGCTGGTGGCCGGCGCCATCATCGCCAGCCTGGGCAGTGCCTGGGTGTTCGTGCTCAATGCCGTGCTGTCCATCACCTCGGGCGTGGTGCTGATCCGCTGGAAGCGCCGCCACATCGCCAATCCGCTGGGCCGCGAACGTCTGCCCTCGGCCATGCGCGTGGGCCTGCAGTTCGTGCGCGAGTCGCCGCGCATGCATGCGGTGCTGGCGCGCACGGTGAGCTTCTTCCTGCAATGCACGGCCGTGATGGCCTTGCTGCCCCTGGTTGCGCAGCGCCTGCACGGCCCGGCCGATGACGGTGGCGGCGCCGAGACCTTCACGCTGCTGCTGGCCTCCATGGGCGCGGGCGCCATCGTGGGCGCCATGTTCCTGCCGCGCCTTCGCCAGGCGCTGTCCAAGGAAAAACTGGTGCGGACAGGCTCGGCCGTCCATGCGCTGGCCACGCTCACCGTGGCGGTCGCCCCCCATGTCTACGTGGCGGTGCCGGCCATGATGCTGGCCGGCATGGCATTGATCTCCACGGCCAACGTGCTGGGCGTCTCGGCCCAGATGGCGCTGCCCAACTGGGTGCGGGCGCGCGGCATGTCCATCTACCAGATGTCCATCATGGGCGGTACGGCGGCCGGTGCCGCGCTCTGGGGCCAGGTGGCCAGCATGGTGGGCGTGCGCGGCAGCCTGATGGTGGCCGCCGCCACCGGCGTGGCCTGCATGCTGCTGGTGCAGCGCCTGGTGCGCGACCGCCAGATCGAGGAAGACCTGAGCCCTTCCAAGGCCTTCCAGCGCCCCGAGGTCGGCATCCCCGAGGCAGGCCGCGTGGTCGTGACCATCGAGTACCAGATCGACCCTGCGCAGGCCGAGTCCTTTCGCGCGCTGATGCAGGAAAGCCGCCGCAGCCGCATGCGCCAGGGCGCGCTGGCCTGGAGCCTGCTGCACAGCATGAGCCACCCCGAGCGCTACGTGGAGCAGATCGTCGACGAGTCCTGGACCGAGCACCTGCGCCGCTTCGACCGCGTCACCGCCGCCGACGTCGCCCTGCGCGACCGCAAGCTGGCCTACCACCAGGGCAAGGAGCCTCCGCGCGTAACGCGGTACTTTGATACCCCCTGAGGCGCTGCGCGCCTTCCCGTTGCACGGCGCCCCCTCTCGCTGCGCGGGGGGGACGACACCCTCGGTGCGGGGCGGCCCTTCCTCGGTGTCCCTGCTTTGGGCCGCGCCCGAGCGAAGAATGGCGGACAGCGTGGGAAACTGCCACGGCCCGACCCATGGCATCTCCCCACAAAGCAAGAGGAGCAAGCCTTCCCCGGTCTTGCGCCTCGCCAGTGAGACATCTGGGCGCAACGGATAAAACCGGCACTCACCAAAAGCGGGGGCGCCGTGCAACGGGAAGCCGCGCAGCGGCTCAGGGGGCCTACCGAATATTAGGGGCCTGGCTGGCCAGGGCGCGGGGCCAGAAGGCCCACAGGCGCAGGTTCTGCTTGACGCGGCCGGCCAGGTCGCCGGCTTCCACGCCCCAGCCCATGAAGTAGTCGGCACGCACGGCGCCGATGATGGCGCTGCCGGTGTCCTGGGCAAAGACCAGACGGTTCAGCGACACCGTGGGACCGGGTGTGGAAAGCCAGACCGGCGTGCCGTAGGGAATGCTCTGGCGATCCACCGCGATGGAACGGCCGGGGGTGAGGGCCACGCCCTGGGCGCCCTTGGGACCGAACTGCTGGTCCAGGCCTTCTAGCGGCTCCTCGCGGAAGAACACATAGCGTGGATTGCTCCACAGCATCTCGTTGACCCGGCCCGGGTTGGCGGATACCCAGGCGCTGATGCCGGGCCAGGTGGCATCGCGCACCAGGCCCTGGTCCAGCAGCCAGCGGCCCACGCTCTTGTAGGGCTGGTCATTGGTTCCCGCGAAGGCCACGCGGATCATGCGCTGCGTGCCGTTGGGCTCGGTGATGTTGAGCCGGCCCGAGCCCTGGATGTGCAGTACCAGCGCATCGACGGGATCGCGCATCCAGGCGATGGCGCGGCCCGCCAGGGCCGCCTGGGCCTCGGGCAGGGTCTCGATCTGCTGGCGCGAGAACCAGGGCTTGCGGCTGCCGAAGCCCGCGCCTGCAGGCGTCTTGTACAGCGGCACGTTGAAGCCGTCGCCGGGCAGGCGCCGGGCATCGAACAGCGGCTCGTAGTAGGCCGTGAGCATGCCGTCCGGGCCGCCGCCCAGGGCCTCGATGCGGTAGGGCTGCAAGGTGGCCATCAGCCAGGCGCGCTGCTCGTCCGCGGTGGCGATGCTGAGCTGGCGCACATCGCGGCACAGGCTGGCGAAGACCGTGCTGGGCCGTTCGCAGTTCTTGAGCCAGGCATTCCAGGCTTCGTGCAGCGCATCGGTTTGCAGCCCGGGCAGCTCATTCCACTCGGTGGGAATCCAGCGGCTCTTGGTCGGCATGGTCGGCGTCAACGGCGGCCTGGGCGTGCTGGGTGCGGTGCCGCCATGGGGCTGCAGGTCTGGCACGGGCGAGGGGTCGTACACCGGCTTGGTGGTGGTCGTGCAGGCGACCAGCGTCCCTACAATCAGCGCCATCGCGGCATGGCGCAGGAGGTGGAAATTCATGGGATTGATTTTGCTCGAAGCACTGCTGGCCTTGGTGATTCTGGTCGCTATTGTGTGGTGGACCATGTTCTCCGGTCGCCGCCGGGGTGAGTTGCCCGTGGATTCGTCCCGGAAATCTGCGCCACCCACCGATGACACGGCGGCCGCGCGATCGCAGGAGCGCGATTGAGAACGGCGCGGCGAAGCGGGCGTCGTCCTACGGGTATGCCCTGCAGGCACTGATACGCTCCCCCACCGAACGCCCCGACAATGGGGCCCTGCCGCGGGGCTGGCCCTGCGCCACCGCATTCCCTTCGTTCCAACAAGGAGTTTCCCATGCGCAAGCACATCGTTCTGGCCGCCGCCACGGCGGCCGCACTGTTCATCTCGGGCTGCGCGAACATGAGCGACACCCAGCGCCGCACTGCCACGGGCGCCGGCGTAGGCGCCGCAGCCGGTGCCGTGCTGGGCGCGGTGACCGGCGGCAAGGCCGGCACGGGCGCCGTCATCGGTGCCGGCGTCGGCGCCCTGGGCACCTACATCTGGTCGCAGAACATGGAAAAGCAAAAGCGCGAGATGGAGCAGGCCACCCAGGGCACGGGCGTGGGCGTGAGCCAGACGGCCGACAACCAGCTCAAGCTCGACATTCCCAGCGACATCTCGTTCGACACCAACCGCTCCGACATCAAGGGCAATTTCGCCCCCATCCTGGACCGCTTCGCCGAAGGCCTGCGCAACAACCCCAATGCCGAGGTGCGCATCATCGGCCACACCGACAGCACGGGCTCGGACGCCATCAACAACCCGCTGTCGCTGGACCGCGCCAACAGCACGCGCAACTATCTGACCATGCGCGGTGTCTCGGGCGCGCGCATCGCCACCGAGGGCCGTGGCTCGCACCAGCCCGTGGCTTCCAATGACTCGGCCAGCGGCCGGGCCATGAACCGGCGCGTGGAGATCTTCGTGGGCGAGATCCCGCAGCAGCACCAGCAGCAACCCCAGTACCAGCAGCCCCGCTGATTCCCGCGGGTCCCGGCGGCAGCTGCCACGCAAATACGCCCCGCATCGCGGGGCGTATTTGCGTGGCCCGCCTGCGTGCAATGGCAGGTGCGGCCCGGTGTCAGCCCTGGGTGCGCAGCAGGTTGGCCAGCTCGACGGCGGACTTGACCTGCATCTTGTCGAAGACGCGTGCGCGATGCACTTCGACGGTGCGCACGCTGATGTCGAGCTGGTCGGCGATGAGCTTGTTGGGAATGCCCTCGACCACCAGCCGCATCACATCGCGCTCGCGCTCGGTCAGTTCGTTGAAGCGCGCGCGCACCGCCTCGCGCCCGCGCATCTCGGCCTGGTGCTGGGCCGACAGTTCCAGCGCCTGCTCGATGCGGTCCACGAGCGCATTGTCCGAGAAGGGTTTCTCGCAGAAGTCGAAGGCGCCGCGCTTGACCGTGTCCACGGCGGTGGGCACGTCGGCATGGCCTGTCAGGAAGATCACGGGCATGCCCTTGATCTGCTTGCGCTCCAGCATGAGGTTGAACAGTGCCAGGCCGCTCATGCCACCCATGCGCATGTCCAGCAGCAGGCAGCAGGGATTGCGTGGCGGCGGGCGCGACTGCAGCATGGCATCGAAGGCCTCCGCGCTGTCATAGCATTCGCTGAGCAGGCGGCGCGAGCGCAACAGCCAGGCCAGCGCTTCACGGACATCGGCGTCGTCATCGACGATGTAGACGGTGGCATCAGGTACAGGTTCCATGCGCCTATTGTTCCATCTGTGCGGGGGCGTGTGCCGGCAGCGTGAAGGCGAAGACCGTGCCTCGCGGGTGGTGGGGGCTGTGCTGGAGGTGGCCGCCGTGCTGCTCGACCACGGTGCGGCACAGGCTCAGTCCCAGGCCCATGCCCTCGTTGCGCGTGGTGAAAAAGGGTGTGAACAGCTGTTCCGCCACATGTTCCGGAATGCCGCTGCCACAGTCCATGACGGCGAACTCCACCCAGCTGCGGCGGGTGCTGGCGGCCGCGCGCCGCACGCGCAGCCGCAGCTCGCGCTCCAGGGTTTCGGGCGAGTCCATGGCCTGCATGCCGTTGCGGGCAAGATTGAGCAGCACCTGCTCGATCATGGTCGGATCGCACAGTACCGGGGGCAGGCCGGGCTCGATATCGGTGGTCACGCGCACTCCCAGGTTGCGCGCCTGCAGGCTGATCAGCGGCAACACAGCCTCGATCAGCTCGGCGGCGCCCATGACCTCGCGCGACTGGTCGCGCCGCCGCACGAAATCGCGCACGCTCTTGATCACGCGGCCCGCACGGTCGGCCTGGAAGCTGATGCGCTCCATGGCCATGCGCAGATCCTGCAACTGCTGACGCAGTTGCCGCTCGCGGCCCGCTGCATCCCCCCCCGACCCCGCGCGCGCGCCGGCGTCGGCCGCCAGCATGTTCAGCGAACCGGTGGCGTAGCTGGAGATGGCCGCCAGGGGCTGGGTGAGCTCATGGCTGAGCAGCGATGCCATCTCGCCCACGGTGGCCAGGCGGGCTGTCGCCTGCAGGCGCTCCTGCGAGGCGCGCGAGATCTCTTCCATGCGCTTTTGCTCGCTGATGTCGATGAAGGCGCTCATCCAGCCCGTATGCTGGCCCTGGGCATTGATCAGGGGCGCCTCGAAGATCAGCACCGGAAAGCGCGTGCCGTCCTTGCGCATGAAGATGCTTTCGTGGCCCTCGCGCGGCGGTGGGGCGTTGCCCGACAGGCGGCTGTCGCGCCGGCGCGTGTAGACCTCGGCACGCTCGGGAGGCCAGTAGGGGGCGATGCTCAGGCCCAGCAGTTCATCGGCGGTGAAGCCCACCATGTTGCAGAACGCCGGATTCACATAGCTGATGCGGCCCTGCAGGTCGCGCGCCCGCAGGCCCGTGACCAGCGAGTCCTCCATGGCCTTGCGAAAGGCCAGTGCGTCCCCGAGGTCGCGCTCGGCGCGCAGGCGCCGCCGGTTGTCGCGCACCAGCACCGCGACCACCGAAACCAGGGCGATGGACATCAGTGTCACCAGGGCCGTGAGCACGTTGGGGAACACGCTGGGCGCGCGGTGCCAGCTGTCCATGCGCAGCACCAGGGTGCTGCCGGGCAGGTCCAGCAACTGCTGCGCCGTGAACATGCGCGTGCCGCGCCAGGACGCGCCCAGCAGGGCCAGGCGCGTGCCATCCGGCTCGGTGAACGAGACCTCCTGGGTGCGTGGCAGGTTCTTGCTGACCTGGGTGATGAGCAGGCTTTGCAGGCTGTAGGTGCCGATGACGAAGCCGACGATATGGCCGCTCTGGGTCAGCGGCAGGCAGACCTCCATCATCTCGGTGCCCATGCCCTCGGACAGCAGCTGGAAGTAGCTGGGCGAGTAGGCGGGGCCATTGAGGCGGCGCGCATGGGTGCAGGTCAGCACGGCCTCGGGATGGGTGTTGTGCGTGCGCAGCTGGTCTTCCCATTGCACGTTGCGGTAGGGCGTCTCCGCATGGGAGCGCACCTGCAGGCCCGCATCGCGCCATTCGATGCGCATGAGTTCGCGGCGTACCTGCAGCAGCTCGGCGGCGCGCGTCTTCCATTCGGCGGGGTCGTTGTCGGGCGCGTTCAGTGCCTGCAGGTCCTGCAGGTTGCGGTTGAGCGCGGCGCGGATGTCCGCCACCGCGTTGGCCGTGTCGCGCTCGAGCTTGTCCTGGACCTGGGAGGCTTCGTAGCGCCCGGCCAGCCAGACCATGGTGATGAGCATGCTGACGACCAGGGCCACCAGCAGGCTCCACAGCGACCAGCGGCGCCAGGCCGTGCGCCAGCGGCGCCAGGGCCAGCGGCCTTCGGCAGCGGGTGCGGTGGACGGGTGCAGCGCAGTCACAGGACGCGGTGCTCCAGGGCCGGAAGCTGGCGGCGCACATGCGCCAGGCGCTCGCGCGAGATATCGCCCAGCACCACGCCGGCCCCCTCGGCCTGCCGGGCCAGCACCATGCCCCAGGGGTCGGCCAGCAGGCTGTGGCCCCAGGTGCGGCGGCCGTTCTCATGGTGGCCACCCTGGGCGGGGGCCAGCAGGTAGGCCTGGTTTTCTATCGCGCGGGCACGCAGCAGCACCTCCCAGTGCGCCAGTCCCGTGGTGTGCGTGAAGGCTGCGGGTACGAGCAGCAGGTCCGTTCCCTGCTCGGCCAGGCGGCGGTAGAGCTCGGGAAAGCGCAGGTCATAGCACACGCTCAGGCCCAGCCGCCAGCGCTGGCCGTCGCGCGAGGTGATGTCGCAGGTCACGGGCGTGCTGCCGGCCTGGACCACGGCGGCCTCGGTATAGCGCTCGCGGCCGTTGTCGTAGTGGAACAGGTGGATCTTGTCGTAGCGTGCCACGCATTCGCCATGGGGCGAGAACACCAGCGAGCTGTTGAGCACATGGGCTTCGTCATCGGCCACCAGGGGCAGGGTGCCGCCGACGATCCACAGCTCCAGCTCACGGGCGGCCCGGCCCAGGAAATCCTGGATGGGCCCCAGGCCGAAAGCCTCGCGGTAGGCGAGCTTGTCGGTATCGCGCAGGCCCATGGCGCAGAAGTACTCGGGCAGGGCCGCGAGCTCTGCACCCTGATCACGCGCCTGGCGCAACAGGGCCAGCGCCTGGTCGAGATTGGCGCGCACATCGGGTCCCGACACCATTTGCAGGGCTGCGACTTTCATGGGTTCTCTCCTGTGGTGGCTGGCTCGCCGGGGTTGGCAGGCACGCCGGATGAAGGTACGGTCCGGCGCCGAGGCAGCGCCGTGACCTGGGGGTCGTCCCAGCTGCCGTCGATGCGGAACTCCTTGGTGGCCGCGGCGATCAGCGGCCCGCGCAGCAGCACCTGCGCCAGGAAGCTGCCCAGGCCGACCACGGGGTTGATGGCCGTGGCCACCAGGGATGCCGTCATGGCATTGATCTCCGGCACGACCACGACATGCAGATTTTGCGTCTCCCGGACCAGGTCGGCCGTGCCCTCCATCAGCACGGCGGCATTCACGCCCTTCATCTGCATGTTGTTGGTGCGCGCCACGCCGTCCGTGATCTGCACGTCGCCACGCATGAAGTCGAAGGCGAAGCCGTTGCTGAACACGTCTCGAAAGTCCAGGGTCAGCCGCCGGGGCAGCGCCTGCAGGCTGAGCACGCTCAGCAGCTTGGCCAGGCCCGGTTCGGCCTTCAGGAACTGGCCGTTCTGCACGTCCAGATGCATGCTGCCCGAAAGGCTGCGGAAGTCGGGCGTGATCGGCGAGCCGGTCCAGCCCGCCGAGCCTTGCAGCGCGCCCTTGCCATTGCCCACCACGCCGGGCATGTCAAAGCGCGTGAGCAGCTTGCCCACGTCGCGCAGATCGAGCTGGAACGCCAGCTGGCTGCGCCCGGGATGCTCGGCCTGGCCCTGGGGAAGGCGCCACTGGCCGCTGGCCGTCAGCGTGGCCTCGGGGGTGGAGATGTTGAAGCGCGACAGCTGCCATTCACGCGTCGCGGCATGGCCGGGCACCGGGCGGTTGCGGGCCTCCACCTCCAGCCGGCCCAGCGCGTGCCCCGACAGGTGCATGTCCTCCACGACGATCTGCAGTGCGGGCAGGGCGCGCGGACCTTCGCTGAACAGGGCGTCCACCCGTTCGGAGCGGGCCTCCGGCACCGTCAGCCGCGACAGCCGGGCCACCAGTTGCCCTTCGGGCTCGCTGTCCGTGCCTTCGCGAAAGCCTACGTAGCCATCGAGCTCCCTCGACGTGAGGTTGCTGTGCCAGGAGCCACCATCGCGCGAGATGCCCGCCACCACCTCATGCAGCTGCCGGCCCTTGGCCTGCAGCTGTCCGACGCGCAGCGTCAGCCGATCGGGCAGGTACTGGCGCGCGGGGTCGGCTGCGCCGACAGGCTCCGGCTTTCCTCCGGCGGGCTGGGGGGCCAGCGCCAGCCAGTCGTCGATGTTGAAGGCGGGCAGCTGTACGTGGGCCTGCACGCCCTGGCCGGAGGCGGGCGCCGCGCCTGCGTCCTGGCCGATGAGGATGCTGCCGTGCAGCACGCGGCCTTGCGGGCCGCTGATGTCGCGCTCATAGAACACCGAGCCCGTGCTGCCCAGCTGCACGCTGATCTGATCGCGCAGCGGGGCATCGGGCGAGGCAAAGGCTGCGGGGGCGAGCTGGTGGCTCACGCTCAGGGGCTGGAGGGCCTCAGCCGCCTTGCCCAGCGGCGCGGGCAGGTCGATCCGCATGCCCTGCAGGCTGGATTGCACCTGGATCTCCGGCAGGCCGCGGCGCACCTTGAGCAGCAGGGAGTAGGGCGACTGGCCCTCGGCATGGCGCGCCAGGTCGGCCACCCAGCCCAGTTCCCGGGCCTCGCGCAGTCCCTGTGCCGTGGCCGTGCCCTGTATACGCACCTTGACGGAGGACTCCGTGGCAGGGGCATTGCGCGCCAGCGCCTGCATGCCGCCGTCGGCGCGCAGCTCGCCGCCCAGGGCGCGCGCCTGCAGGCCGACCAGCGAAAATCCGGACTCCGAGAACTTGACGGCGCCGCGCAACTGGCTCAGGTGCGGTGTCTCGGCATCGAGCTGCAGCGAATTGCCGGCCAGCGTGACCTGCCCGGACACCTTGCTGCGGTCCAGATGGTCGATGGGCAGGTGCAGCTGCAGCGCCAGCTGCGCGGCACCCGTGGCTTCGCTGGTATCCAGCACATGCCCGGTCAGCGTCGACAGCGCCGAGGTCTTGACCACGCCCAGCATGTCGGCCAGCGGGCCCTGGCCCTTGGCCGTGACGGCGACCTCGGTATGGGAGAGGTCGGCGATGCCGGCCTGGATGTCGCGCATCTGCAGCTGGGGGTAGCCGGCGAAATGGCCGCGTGCGTTGCGCACGGCCATGGCGGAACGGTCGAAGACCAGCTCTCCCGACAGATCGACCAGCGCGGGCCAGGGCGCCTCGCCATGCGTGAGCAGGTGGGCCGGCACGTATTCGTAGTGCACGTCGTGCAGCTTGGCGGCGATGTGGAACTCGCCCTGGCTGGGTTTTTCGGCGGGCACATGGTCGAGGTCGCCACGCACCTTGAAGTTCACCGTGCTCGCACGCCCGGCGTGTATGGCTTCGCGCACGTAGTGGCGCGCGTCGGCGGGGATCTCCAGCGGCAGGTAGCGGTGCACGCGCGTGCCGTCGGCATTGCGCAACTGGCCCTGCAGGTCCAGCACGCCCGGAAAGCGCGGCTGCCTGTCGCTGCCCTCTCCCGTATGCCATTGCGCGCGGGCCTCGCCCTCGGTGTCGGCGTTGGCAAAGCGCAGGCTGGGCACCTGCACGCTGATGGCCTGGCCGCGCAGCTGCCAGCGCAGGCTGGCCTGAAGGTGATGCAGGGGGATCTCGGGTTCCTCGAAGACGCCGGGAAAGATCAGTGCCGCCGCCTGCTGCTGCGTGGCTTGCATCTCCAGCTGGGCCTGGCCGCCATCCTGGTCCAGCGTGAAGCGTGCATCCAAGCCCTTGACGCCCGGCATGCCGGGCTCGGAGGGCCCTTCGGGCGAGGCCACGCCATTGAGCGACAGTTGCCGGAACTCGCCGCTGGCCTTGTACTGCGGCAAGGATTCCAGCGGGCCGCGCCAGCTGGCCTGGAAGTGGCGCAACTGCCCTGCGGGGTCCAGGTCGGCGAGGTGCTGCTGCACGGCCTCGGGAAGCGGCAGGCGCCGGCCCAGCTGCGCGAGGATGGCCAGGTCGATGCCATCGGCCTGCACCTCGCCTTGTTCGCCCAGCGGCCCTTGGGGACTGGCGCCCGCAGGGCTGTAGCGGGCGCGCAGATTGCCGGCTGGCCAATGCAGGCCGTCGCCCGTGGAAAACGACAGGTTCCGGGCCGCGAAACGCCAGCCATCCTGGTGCTGCAGGCTCAACCTGCCCGTCAGGGCCTGCAATTGCACGGGGGCCAGGTTCTCGCGCCACTGCATCTGCAGTGCGTTCACGGCCACATCGGCCGTGGCCGCGACGGGCTGACCCTGGCGCAGGTCGATCCATGCGCGCAGCGCACCCCGGCCCTGCTGCAGGCGCAGGCCGGAGGTGTCTATGTACTGTCCCAACTGGGACAGATCGATCTGCGTGAACATCGCATGGGCCTGGCCGCTCCAGCGCCGCCAGTTGCCTTCGTGGGTGGACAGCAACGGCTCGCGGAACAGCCCGGTCAGCGTGAAGCGCTCGCCCCAGCCCTCGGGTGGCGTGGCGTCCAGGCGCAGCCCGTGGCCCCAGCCCTTGTTGCGCAGAACCAGATCCACGTCCCGCAGGGCCAGCGGCGGGGCCTGGCGCAGTTCATCCAGCCACAGCAGGCTGCCGCCGCGCAGGGCCAGCTCGGTCTGCGAGAACAGCCAGTCGGCTGCGGCATTGTCCCCGCCGGCCGAAGGGCCGATCTCGATGCCGGCGACGAAGACGCGGCCATCGGCAGCGCGGCGGACCATGAGTTCGGGGCGGTCTATGTAGATCTGCTCCACGCCCAGGCGCATCAGCGAACGTGCCGAGACGGCCACCACCACGCTGGGCAGGCGCAGCGCATGCGCGGCATGCGCGGGGTCCTCGACGACCACGTCGCCCAATTCGAACCGGGGAACCAGTCCTTCGCTGTGCGCCGTGATGCTGCCTATGTGCACGGGTAGGCCCAGCGTGCGTGAGGCCAGGGATTCCAGCTGAGGACGCCAATCGCCGATTCGCGGCACAATCCAGCCATGGAGCACCCCCCACACGGAGGCCAGGACCAGCCAGAAGGCCAGGACCAGCCCCAGTGACCACCGCGCAAGGCCGGCCATCCAACGGATCGGGCGTGTGGGGTGCGGTTTCGGTTCGATCATCGGCGGCATCAGCAATGACGGGAATTATGACCGGCACCCTCAGGGGCCGGGCGGTAACCAAGGGTTGCTGCGATTCCCCAGTGCGTGAGCGGCCGCTTCCTTCGCGTTCCGTATGCAATCCTCAGAGCAAGCAATGGCAGGCACGGCCTTGAATGTCCCCGCACAGGCCGCCTACTCCCGTTTCCACCAAAGGCTGCACCGCCGCTATGGCGACGAGCTGAGCCTGTTGCCGCCCGGCCCGCCCGAGCGTGCGACCATGGAGCAGGCCCTGGAGGCCCTCTTGCATCGGGGGCTGGACCTTTCGGCCGGTCTGCGCGTGCTGCGCCAGCTGGTCATGGAGCGCACCATGGTGCTCGACTGCGAGCAGCAGGCGCCGCTGGCCGTGGTCACGCGCGCCGTGACCGAATTGGCGGAACTGGCCCTGGAGCGCGCCTGCATCCAGGTCCGCGCCGAACTCGACGCCCGCCATGGTGCACCGCAAGGCGCCGAAGGCCGGCCCGTGCAGCTGTGGATCATCGGCATGGGAAAGTTCGGCGCGCGTGAACTCAACGTCTCCAGCGACATCGACCTGATCTACGTCTATGAGCAGGATGGCGATACCGCCGGCCTGCCCGACGGCCGGGGTGTCATCTCCAACCATGAGTACTTCGCGCGCGCCGTCAAGGGCATCTACGGCCTGATCGGCGACACCACCGAGCATGGCTTCGTCTTTCGCGTGGACCTGGCGCTGCGGCCCAACGGCAATTCCGGGCCGCCGGCCGTCTCGCTGTCTTCGCTGGAGGAATACCTGCAGACCCATGGCCGCGAGTGGGAGCGCTTTGCCTGGCTCAAGAGCCGGGTCGTGGCGCCGATGGACAGCGTGCGCTCCCCGCAGGTGCAGGCGCTGCGCGGCGTGGTCCTGCCCTTCGTCTTCCGGCGCTACCTGGACTACTCGGTCTTCGATGCGCTGCGCTCGCTGCACCGCCAGATCCGCGAGCACGCCTCGCGGCGCAGCGCGGGTCATCCGGGCCGCGCCAACGATGTCAAGCTCTCGCGTGGGGGCATCCGGGAGATCGAGTTCACCGTGCAGCTGCTGCAGGTGGTGCGCGGCGGGCAGTTCCCCGAGCTGCGCTGCCGGCCTACGCTGGAGGCGCTGCAGCGCCTGGCGCGCGCCGGCCTCATGCGCCAGGACGTCGCCGAGGCCCTGGCGTCGGCCTACACCTTCCTGCGCCGTGTCGAGCATCGCATCCAGTACCTGGATGACCAGCAGACCCATGTGCTGCCCACGCGTGACGACGATCTGGAGTGGATCGCGCGCACCATGGGCCATGCCGACGCCTGTGCCTTCCTGCACCAGCTCGATGCCCACCGCGAGAAGGTGGCCGAGGAATTCGATACCCTGCTGGGCGGTTCGGCCCCGCAGTCCTGCAGCTCGGGGCGCTGCAACGGCGGGGGGGCCGGCCAGGCCACGCCCCGCGAGGTCGATGGCCTCATGGAACAACTGCCCCAGGCCCTGGCCGCGCATGTGGCCGACTGGCGAGGGAATGCCCGTATCGAGGGCCTGCGCGACGAGACGCGGGCACGCCTGTTCCGCCTGGTGCAGCGCACGGCCCAATGGGTGGCCGAGCGCAATGTGCCCGAGGATGCGGCGATCCGCTTCCTGAACTGGCTGGAACCGCTGCTGCGCCGTGAGAGCTATCTGGCCCTGCTGCTGGAGCGCCCGGCCGTGCACGAGCGGCTGCTGCATCTGCTGGGCGCGGCACGCTGGCCCGCGCGCTACCTGCAGCAGCACCCTGGCGTGATCGACGAGCTGGCCAACGATGCCATGCTGGGCGAGCGCTTCTCCCCCATGGACTTCGAGCACGAGCTTGCCCTGCGACTGGCCGCCCTGCAGGCCACGGGCGAGGACGATGACGAAACCCTGCTGAACCTGCTGCGCCGTGCCCACCATGCCGAGGTCTTCCGTACGCTGGCGCGTGACATCGAGGGCCGCATCACCGTGGAGCAGGTGGCCGACGACCTCAGCGCGCTGGCCGACTGCGTGCTGCGGGTTACGGCCAGCTGGTGCTGGAGCCGGCTCAAGAACCGCCACCGCGAGTCGCCGCAGTTCGCCATCATCGGCTACGGCAAGCTTGGCGGAAAGGAGCTGGGCTACGGCAGCGATCTGGACATCGTCTTCGTCTTCGATGACGACGATGAGCGCGCTCCCGAGATCTATGCCGCCTTCGTTCGCAAGCTCATCAACTGGCTGGCGGTCAAGACCGGTGAGGGGGATTTGTTCGAGATCGACACCGCGCTGCGTCCCAACGGCAACTCGGGCCTGCTGGTGACCAGCTTCGCCTCCTATGCCAATTACCAGCAGCAGCGCGGCAGCAATACGGCCTGGACCTGGGAGCACCAGGCCATGACCCGCGCGCGTTTCGTGCTGGGCAGCGACGATCTGCTGGCGCGCTTCGATGCCGTGCGCGAGGCCGTGATCACGGCGCCGCGCGATGCGGTGGCGCTGGCCGCCGAGATCGTGGCCATGCGCGAGCGCGTGCGCGGTGCCCATCCGGTGCGGGGTGGCCTGTTCGATGTCAAGCACAGCCCCGGAGGCATGGTGGACGTGGAGTTCGCCGTGCAATTCCTGGTGCTGTCGCAGTCGGGCGAACACCCGGAGCTCGTGGCCAACGTGGGCAATATCGCGCTGCTGCAGCGCGCCGAACAGGCGGGCCTGCTGCCGGTCGGCGTGGGCAGGCAGGCCGCGAGCGCCTACCGCGAGCTGCGCCGCCTCCAGCACGTGGCACGGTTGGACGAGCGCTCCGCACAGCTCGAACCCGCGCAGGCCGAGCTGTTGAGCGCGCCCGTCATGGCCTTGTGGCAGGCAGTGTTCGCCAGGGCCACGGCGGGCTGAAGTCGCCGACGAAACCGGGGTGAAATGGCGCGGCAGACCATGCTGTCAGCATCGGTGGATGGCCGCCTACAGGCAAAAGGCGGTCATCCTCAAAATGTTACATTTTTCCGGCCCACGGCCCCTGGAACTTCTGCAAAAGTAGCTCATCTATTGAACAGCTTGTCGAGAGAGGGTATCCAGGATCACATTTCACGTTGCGAAGTCTCTGGGGCCACAGTGCTGAACTGTTCCGCCCGAAGCGCTTCTCCTCCCTCCCTCTCTTTATTCGTTTCGGGATGCTTCGCAACTTTTTTATGCCGACAAAAAGGCCACCCTCGGGTGGCCTTTTTGCATGGCGGCTGCAGCCTGGCGGCCGTCAGGGCTGCACGGGCCGCGTGGCGGCAAAGCTGGGGCGTTCGGCCAGCTTGGCCTGCAGCGTGGCCAGGTTGGGGTGCTCGGTGCGCCAGTCCAGCTCGGGAAAGCGGAAATCCAGCCAGCCCAGCGCACAGCCCACGCACACGTCGGCCAGGGTGAAGTGGATGCCGCAGCAATAGGGCTTGTCGCCAAGGCCCTGGGACATGACGTGCAGCGCGGCCCGCACCTTGGCGAGCTGTCGGTCTATCCAGGCCTGGCAGCGCTGCTCTTCGCTACGACCGTCCCAGGTGGCTTCCAGGCGGGCCAGGGCGCCAGCATCCAGCACGCCATCGGCCAGGGCTTCCCAGGTCTTGATTTCGGCGCGCTCGCGGCCGGTGCCGGGAATCAGCTTGCCCACGGGCGAAAGTGTGTCCAGATATTCGACGATGACGCGCGAGTCGAACATGGCATCGCTGCCGTCCATGACCAGGCGCGGCACCTTGCCCAGCGGGTTGCCGGTGCCGGGCGAAAGCTCGCGGCTCCAGGGGTTTTCCTCGACGAACTGATAGTCGAGCCTTTTCTCGGCCAGGACGACGCGGACCTTGCGGACGTAGGCGCTGGTGGAGGAACCTATCAGTTTCATGGCTGTTTTCCGTGGACAAGAGGCGGCCCATGGGCGGGCAGCCGATTCTATGCGCTGCCCGGCGATCTCCCCCCGGCCCCCGTTTTTGCCGCGCGCACCTACAATCACGGCCCATGAATCTGCCGCACATCTCCGCCCTTTCCCCGCTCGACGGCCGCTATGCCGCCAAACTGTCCCCCCTGCGCCCGATCATGAGCGAGATGGGATACATGCACCGCCGCGTGCAGGTGGAGGTGGCCTGGTTCATCGCGCTGTCGGATGCGGGCTTTGCCGAGTTCAAGCCCCTGACCGAAGGCGCGCGCACCTATCTGCAGGATCTGGTGGCGAACTTCTGCGAGGCCGATGCCGTGGCCATCAAGGAGATCGAGAAGACCACCAACCACGACGTCAAGGCCGTGGAGTACTGGATCAAGGGCAAGTTCGATGGGCGTCCCGAACTGCTCAAGGCCGCCGAGTTCGTGCATTTCGCCTGCACCAGCGAAGACATCAACAACACCAGCCATGCCCTGCAGCTGCGCGCCGGCCGCGACACCGTGCTGCTGCCCGCCCTCGCCGGCATCACGGCCAAGCTGCGCGAGATGGCCCATGCCCATGCCGCCGTGCCCATGCTCAGCCGCACGCACGGCCAGACGGCCAGCCCCACCACGGTGGGCAAGGAAATCGCCAACGTGCTGGTGCGCCTGGAAAAGGCCGCCGCGCGCATCGCCGAGGTCCGCATCCTGGGCAAGATGAATGGCGCCGTCGGCAACTACAACGCCCACCTCTCGGCCTGGCCCGAGTTCGACTGGGAAGCCTTCAGCAAGAACGTGATCGAGTCGCCCGAACCCCGGGGCCTGGGCCTGGCGTTCCAGCCCTACTCGATCCAGATCGAGCCGCACGACTACATGGCCGAGCTGTTCGACGCCATCGCGCGCGCCAACACCATCCTCATCGACTTCTCGCGCGACGTCTGGGGCTATGTGTCGCTGGGCTACTTCAAGCAGCGCCTGAAGGCGGGCGAGATCGGCTCCTCGACCATGCCGCACAAGGTCAACCCCATCGACTTCGAGAATGCCGAAGGCAACCTGGGTCTGGCCAACGCCCTGCTCAGGCACCTTTCCGAGAAGCTGCCCATCTCGCGCTGGCAGCGCGACCTGACGGACTCCACCGTGCTGCGCAACATCGGCGTGGCCATGGGCTACGCCACGCTGGCCTACAGCTCGCTGATGACGGGCCTGAACAAGCTCGAGCTCAACGAGGAGCGCCTGCAGGAAGACCTGGACCAGGCCTGGGAAGTGCTGGCCGAGCCCATCCAGACCGTGATGCGCCGCTATGGCGTGCAGGGCGCCTACGAAAAGCTCAAGGAGGTCACGCGTGGCAAGACCGTGCAGGCCGAAGACCTGCACCGCCTGATCAACGGCCTGGAGATTCCCCAGGCCGACAAGGACCGCCTGCTGGCCATGACGCCCGCCTCCTACGTGGGCAAGGCGGCCGAGCTGGCGCGCCGCGCCTGAACGCAAGCAGGTGGCAGGCGGGCCCGGCACGTCCCTGCGCTCCAACAATTTCGATGCCTTCAGGCTGCTTGCAGCCCTGCTGGTCATCTGGAGCCACCAGTTCCCGGTCCTGGGGCAGCCCGTCCCACGGCTGCTGTATGACGAGCCTGGAGCGCTGGGCGTAATCATCTTCTTCGCCATCAGCGGCTATCTGGTCACGCTGTCCTGGTTGGCGGATCCGCACATGGGCCGATTTGCCATGCGCAGGGCACTGCGCATCTGGCCGGGCCTGGCCGTGGCGACCGCCTTGTGTGCGCTGGTGCTCGGACCGCTGGTGAGCACGCTGCCTTCGGCGGTGTACTTCCGGCACCCGCTGACATGGGACTACTTCAGCAATCTCTGGTTGCAGGTCCGCTACGAGCTGCCCGGTGTGTTCGAGGCCAATCCATGGCGATCTTCGGTCAATGGCCCGCTGTGGACCATACCGCTGGAGGTGGGGTGCTACGCGGGGCTGGCCGTGATGGGAGCCCTGGGCCTGCTGCGCTGGCGCCTGGTGGCGCCTGTGGTGTTCCTGGCGCTCCTGGTGGCCTTGTGGTGGCGCTACAGCATCGCGCCAGGCGATCCCGTGCCGCCCTGGTCCTTCGCCCTGCAGTACGCCATGGTGTTCTCGCTGGGTGCGACGCTGGCCTGCTGGCGCCAGCTGTGGATTTCCCGACGCATGCCGGCCCTGGTCGTGCTGCTGGCAGCCTGCTGGCTGCTGCATGCCACGGCTCCGCTGGTCCTGGTTCTCCAGGCGCCTTTGCTGGCATTGGCCGTGGTGTCGGTGGTGCTGGGCTCCGCCTCCACGCCCGGGGTGCGGCAGGCGGGCCGCTTTGGCGATTTGTCCTACGGACTGTACATTTACGCCTTTCCGATGCAACAGGCCGTGGCCTGGTATTTCTCTGGCCAGCCCGGTTTCGGCGCGGCACTGGCCTGGAGCCTGGCTGGCACGACCCTGCTGGCCGCGCTGTCCTGGCATCTTGTCGAGAAGAAGGCCCTGGCTTTCAAGCCGAGTAGGCCCGATCCGGTGCCTGCATCCCATGTGTCCCTGGCACCGTAGTCCGCAACGGACGCTGCCGCCCTTCAATTTCCCATGGCCCTCAAATCCACCATCTTCAAGGCGAACCTGTCCATCGCCGACATAGACCACGGCTACTACGCCGACCATGCGCTGACCCTGGCCCGCCACCCCAGCGAAACCGACGAACGCATGATGGTGCGCCTGGTGGCCCTGGCCCTCAATGCCCACCAGCTCAACGACATGTGCAATGGCGATGGCACGCTGGCCTTCGGCGCCGGCCTGTCCGACCCCGAGGATCCCGATGTCTCGCTGACCGACTTCACGGGTGCCAAGCGCCTGTGGATCGAGGTCGGCCAGCCCGAGGAAAAGCCCATCGTCAAGGCCTGCAACAAGTCCGATGCCGTGGTGCTGTATGCCTTTCACCATGCGGCCGAGGTCTGGTGGAAAGGCCTGGAGGGCAAGCTGGCGCGCCAGGACAAGCTCCAGGTCTGGCGCCTGCCCTCCGAAACCTCCCAGTCGCTGGCGGGCCTGGCCGAGCGCAGCATGCAGCTGCAGGCCACCGTCCAGGAAGGCGCACTGACGCTCAGCAGCAACCTGGGCACGGTCTTCATCGAGCCGCTGCGCTGGAAGTAGGCGGCCGGCAGGCCCAGCCTCAGCCGGGCAGCTGCATGCGCACGGCCTGGGCGAAGGCTTCCACGGTCCAGCCCGCGCCCAGCAGCATGCGGCGCGTGGACAGCCTGTCCATCACATCGTCAGGAACATCCTGGCCCAGATGGATCAGGGACTTGCTGTCCGTGATGCCCACATAGCGGCTGTCGTAGCGCCGCGCCAGATGGTTCCACAGGCCGTGGGCCCCCGGCGATTGGCGCGCTCCGCTGACCAGGCAGGTGCCCGCGTCCAGCACGCTGCGGTAGACGGCGCTGGCGATGCCGCGCCGCTGGTAGGCCGGGGCAAAGCGCGAATGCGGCGAGCGCACGCGTCGGTCGGTGCGCTTGTCCACCTCCACCAGGCGATTGAACACCGTATAGCCCGCCAGGCAGCGCCTGTCCATGTCTTCCACATAGGCGAACCATTCCCCATCGGCCTCTCGCCAGTGCAACTGGAACTGTGGGTCGTGCAAGGGGCGGCGCTCCAGGCCGTGGAGCTTGTTGCCGGGCTGGTACAGGCGCTCGTGGATGGCCTCGAGCTCGCCCTCCACCAGGGGCTGCATCACATCGATGCGCAGCTCGGCGACCGGGTTCACGGCAGCGGGCCGCGCCAAGGCGCGGATGACCACCGCGTGGCCCCACGCGCGCAAGAGGGTGGAAAACGACGGCCCGCAGGGGGCGAGTGAAAGACAGGTCACGGCAGCGCTCGCTTCGTCGGCGGCCCCGGCCCTGGATGGTCTGGCCGGAACGTGAAGATCCAATCGCCCGCGGGCTCGGGGCACCGGGCGGCACGGAAAGGCGGATTCAGTGAAGCGGCACTGCCCGGTTCCGCTCAGGGCAGCGCGTCAAGGCCGTGCGGCCTGTCTGGGGCCGATGTTCAGCCGCGCGGCGTCCCGCTCACGCAGGCGGGCGGCCGTCGCAGGCCATGCCCTGCCGGCAGGAGCGCGCACGGGCTCCCGCCCTTGCCCGCGCGGGCAAGGGCCACAGTGGCGGTCGACGGCTGTCTGGGGCATGGCGGCCGATGTTAGGCCCTCTGCAACATCGCACTGCTCCGGTGCGGTATCCGGAGGTCAGGAGGGCCTGTGCTTGCGGTCTGCCCGTTCGGCCGCGCGTTCGGCATAGCGGGTGAAGCGCCAGGAGTCGCCTTCCACCGTGATCCGGCGCCATACGGCACGCTTTTGTGCCGGCTCCATCGCCGTCCACAACTGCACTTCGTCGAAGCTGCGGCCGCAGCCCTTGCACTTCTCGTCACCCTGGCTGGTCGAGCAGATGGCGATGCAGGGCGTGTCGGGCGTGGTGTCGTACCAGGCCAGCCAGGCGGCCATGGCGTGCGAGGGAAAGCCCTCAACCTGTACCTCGGCCTCATGCCAGAAGATCATCAGTGCATAGACTTCGGCCAGCGCCCGCACCTCGGGCGACAGCAGCACACCATCCGGCGAAGGGCTGCGCGCGCGCCAGTAGTTGATGGCGGCCTCTATGTCGGTGATGTGCAGTGTGGTCATGGATGGTCAAGGGGAGGGACAGCGATGATAAGACGCATGCACGCCTGCGGCCGGGTGGCGCCACAACACTCCGTCGTTCGCAGGGTTGCTATTGAAAGAGAAGCTGCATGGTTCGTTCCAGAAATGCTCTGATCGATGCCGCACTTGTGCTTCCCGTGGAAATGAAGGGTTTTTTGACTTGCCTGCCTTGCTGGCTTTGTGTTGCAATCCACGGGTTCGAAGGGGAGTAGCTCTCTGCCGGCAGTGGTGGTTTCCTGCAAAGCCACGGTGCCGGCATCGGAATGGTCGTCAATACGAAGCGCAAGCTTCCGGCCTTCCGGGCTGCGGTGCATGCCGCTGCCGAGCAAGACCTTTGATGGACCTGATGACGGTCGATCAAGGTGCTTTCCCCTGAGCCAGGCATGTCCTTGCCCGGGTAGGTGCTGCGGCGTTGCATCGGTCTTTCTGTGCCGGTGGGTGACTTTCCTGGAGGGAGGAGTCCTCGCCGGCTGTATTCAACAGCGAGGACCTTATGGACTTGGACTTTCTGACTCACGCCCCGTTCTGGGTGGCCCTGGGCCAAATCATCATCATCGACATCCTGCTGGGCGGGGACAACGCGGTCGTGATCGCGCTGGCCTGCCGCAAGCTGCCGCCCGCGCAGCGCAAGAAGGGCATCATCTGGGGTACGGCGGGTGCCATCATCCTGCGCGTCATCCTGATCGCCTTTGCGATGACGCTGCTGGCGCTGCCCTTCCTGAAATTCGTCGGCGCGCTGCTGCTGGTCTGGATCGGCATCAAGCTGATCGCCCCCGATGAGGACGGCCACGACAACATCGAAGGCAGCGACAAGCTGCTGGCCGCCATCAAGACCATCATCGTGGCCGACCTGGTGATGAGCGTGGACAACGTGATCGCCATCGCCGGCGCGGCGCAAAGCTCGGGCGAGCACCAGCTGCTGCTGGTGGTGCTGGGCCTGCTGATCTCGATCCCCATCATCGTCTGGGGCTCGCAGTTGGTGATCAAGCTGATGGAGCGCTTCCCCGTCATCATCGTGGCTGGCGGCATGCTGCTGGGCTGGATTGCCGGCGGCATGCTGGTGACCGACCCCGTCTTCGCCAATACCGAGAAGTGGGATTGGATGGTCAAGCTGCCCCAGACCGACATGCTCAAGTACGGCGCCAGCGTGTTCGGTGCCCTGCTGGTCCTGGCGCTGGGCAAGTACATCGCCTCGCGTCGCGCGGCTCCCAAGGCGGATGCCCACGGTGCCTGATTCCGCGAAAAGTTGAGGTTGGCGCCGGGTCGGCCTGATTGGCGATCCGCGCCGATTCGCCACAATCTACGGCAAGGGCAGCTTTTGGCTGCCCGCCGAACCCACTTCCCGCAAACCCAGTTCGACAAGGACTTGCTTTGAACCCCATCATCGTCTACGTGGATGACGCTTCCTACGCCCTGCCGCTGGTCCAGGCCCTGGCCGCTTCGCCACAGGCCCGGTCCTCGCACTGGCTGCTGGTGGCCTGCGCGCCGCGGATCACCCACCGCGTCAGCAAATGGGTGAGCCACAGCGCGCGCGAAAGCTGGCGCGGCAAATGGGCCGACAAGCTGTTCGCCCAACTGGTGCCGGTGTTCGGTGCCAGCGGTGGCCAGATCACGCCGGTGCTGGCCAAGGGCCCCCTGGCCGATCTGGTGGCCCAGCTCCAGCAAGAGCATGGTTCGGCCCAGATCGTCGATGCGCGCCGTCCCAAGCAGGAAGCCACGGCGCCCGCCGTGGCGCCTGCGGCCCCGCTAGGCCGGCGCTGGAATCTTCCCGGTACGCTGGCGGCCATCGGTGCGCTGATGGGCCTGGTGTTCGAAGAAGCGATGATCTGAGAGGAATCGGCTCCCCTTGAGCGGCTGCGCCGCTTCCCCCAAACCGGGGATGCCGTTTTTCATGGGGTTCCCGGCCCACGGTATGCAGTGCGCCAGCGCAACCCGAGAACCAGTGCCTGCTGCTATGCTCGCCCCATGAAAATCCTGATCAAGTGGCTGCTCAGCGCTGGTGCCCTGCTGGTCGTGGCCTATCTCTACGGTGGCGTCCAGGTCAACAGCTTCGGCTCGGCCATGATCGCGGCGCTGGTCATCGGCCTGCTCAATGCGGTGCTGCGTCCCATCCTCGTGGTGCTGACGCTGCCGGTGACCATCGTGACGGTCGGGCTGTTTCTGTTCGTGGTCAACGGACTGATGTTCTGGGCGGCCTCGGGCCTGCTCAGCGGCTTTCACGTCGCGGGCTTCTGGGCCGCCATGCTGGGCGCGCTCATCTACTCGCTGCTGGGCCTGGCCATCGAGTCACTTCTCGCGCGCTTGTTCCCTTAGCAGCTCCTCGACGGCACGCAGCCGCGTGTCCACGATGGAGGCCTCGATGAAATCCACCTTGGGTCCGCCCTTGCGCGCCAGTTCCTGCGCGGCCTTGAAGCGGTCCACCGCCGCCGCGTAGTCGTAGTGCGCCACCTGGGCCTCGGCCTCGGCGCGCAGCGCCCGCAGCTCCTGTCCCTGGCCACGCTGCACCTGTGCCAGGAGCTGCCAAGCCGTGGCATCGCGCGGGTGGTCCGTCACCCAGGTCTGCAGCGGGCCGGCCATGCTGGCGGCACCCTGCTCGCGCAGCAGCACCTGTGTGCGCATCAGCAACTCGGGCCTGCGCGATGCGCGGCTTTCCGTCACGGTGACCGTGGCCAGGCTGGGGCCGCTCTCCGTTGCCGCAGGCTCGGACTGCGAGGGTCGGGCCACGGCAGGCGGAGCCGAGGGCACGGACAGAGGTGGCAATGCCTGCAAGGCGGCCGCAGGCTGGTCTGCCGTCAACTCCAGCTCTGCCTGGAGCAGCCGCGCCTGCCGCAGGGCATCGGGATTGGTGGCCGTGGCTTCGAGCAAGCGCCGGGACATTTCGCGTGCCTCGGTCCAGTCGCGCAGCTGTATGGCGCTCAGTGTGGCCGCATAGAGCTGTGCCACCTGCTGCGCGGCCGCCTGGCTGCCGAAGCTGGTCGAGCGCGGCTGCTCGGCCCACTGGCGCAGCACATCCACGCCAGGGCGGGACAGCACGCGGGCGCGGGCGGCCATCATCACATGCTCCAGCGACGGCGCGGGAGCCGGTGCGATGCCGCGCGGCAGGCGTGAATGCATGTCGGCCATGCGCTCCGTGGTCAGCGGATGGCTGCGCAGATAGGGCCAACTGCCGTTGTCATTGAGGCGATTGGCCTGCTGCAGCTTGTCGAACATGGTCACGAAGCCCTGCGGGGCAAAGCCGGCGGGTGCCATCAGCCCGTAGCCCATGCGGTCGGCTTCGCGCTCCATGTCGCGCGAGAAGTTGAGCTGGTTCTGCACGGCCAGCGCCTGGCCGCCCATCATCATGGCCATGGCCGCATCGGGGCTGCGACTGGCCGCCAGCGCACCCAGGATCATCGAGCCGATCATCAGCGGCGTCTGCTTGCCCTGCTGGGCGATGAGCCGCGCGATATGGCGCTGGGTGACGTGGCTCAACTCGTGCGCCAGCACCGAGGCCAGCTCATCACGCGTGCTGACCACGCCGATCAGGCCCAGGTGCACGCCCAGGTAGCCGCCGGGCAGCGCGAATGCATTGACCGATCGGTCGCGTCCCAGAAGGATCTGCCAGGCGAAGCGTTCCTCCAGCTCGTCCGACAGTTCGCCCCGCGTGCGCGCCGCATCTACCAGGTGCTGCCAGATACCTTCCACATACTCCTGCAGCACCGGGTCGTCGATGTAGTCCGGATCGCGGTAGAGCGAGCGGATGATGCGGTCGCCCAGGCGCCGCTCGTCGCTGGTCGTGGTGGCCGCGCCATCGCCCAGCGTGGGCAGGCGCAACTGGGCCTGCGCGGGCACGTGGGTTGCGATGGCGATGGATGCCGCGAGCAACTGCAGGCCGGCGGCGATACGTGTCTTCAGGCGTGATGGGCGCATGGGCGGTTGGGAGACCAAAAGGCCGGGCCCTGCACCTGGGTGCCGGGCGGTGGAACACCCCACTATGATGCCTCGGTTCGCCGAACGTTCATGGCGGGGCTGGCGCAAGGTGCCTGAACCCGCCTGGCCGGCCAATGCATTCCCAGGAGTTTCCATGTCTTCCCTCACCCATTTCGACGCCCAGGGCCAGGCCCACATGGTCGATGTAGCCGCCAAGCCCGCCACCCACCGCGTCGCCGTCGCCGAAGGCCGCATCGCCATGCAGCCCGCCACCCTGGCCATCATCCAGGGCGGCACGGCCAAGAAAGGCGACGTGCTGGGCATTGCCCGCATCGCCGGCATCATGGCGGCCAAGAAGACCAGCGACCTGATCCCGCTGTGCCATCCGCTGGCGCTGACGCGCGTGGCCGTGGACTTCGAACTGCTGCCCGATGCCTCGGCCGTGCGCTGCATGGCCACCGTGGAAACGGTGGGCCCCACGGGCGTGGAGATGGAGGCGTTGACGGCGGTCCAGGTTGCCCTGCTCACGGTCTATGACATGTGCAAGGCGGTGGACAAGGGCATGGTGATGGAGGGGGTGAGGGTGGTGGAGAAGCGGGGGGGGAAGTCGGGGAGTTTCAAAGCGTAGTAGTGTCTTGTGGACAAGCCTGCCGGTTTTCAACCCAGAAGACGTTCCACGGAAATCGCGACGATAAAACCCGTCAATGCGCCCGCTGCAATTTCTGCACGCGTGTGGCCCATGCGCTCACGCAGGCGATCTTGGTGCGGCCTTGCAGCCGCAAGCTCATTGATGGCCTTGGCCTGTTTGCCAATCTGGCGGCGCAGGCTGTTGGCATCAAGCATTACGATGAACGCCAGGGTGATGGCCACACCGAACGCCGGGTGGTCAAGGCCCTCCTTCAGGGCGATCAACGTGGCCATGCTGCACACGATGGCGCTGTGGTTGCTCGGCAGCCCTCCGTAGCCAATCAGGTCGAACGCGAAGCGCCGAGTGTTGAGGCTGTTGATCAGGAACTTTGCAGCCCCAGCGACTAGCCAGGCAAGAAGCGGGGTGACGGCATAGGAATAGCTCATGGCAGCCTGACCGTGGGCCAGAGCGCCCAGCCGCAAACAACAACCCACAGAATGACGGTCGCCAGCAGTTGCCAGTCAACCAGCAATGCATCCGTAGGCGACTCGCCGCCATCCAGCGCCTCCACAACGAACCAGTAGCGGAATAGTCCGAACAGCACGAGCGGGATGGTGATGACCAGTTCGGACTTCTCCGACATGACGAACATGCTGTAGAACAAGAGCGCACCGGTGGCCGACATTTCTGCGTACCGATCGACGAGGGCGACCGAATATTTTTCCAGCACCTTCCGGCCCTTGCTTCCACTGAGGCTCAGCTCCTGCCGCCGCTTGACGGCCGCCAGATACAGGGCAAGGCACAAGGTCGTGATAAACATCCATGACGATACGGGTACGTCAAGTGCCATGGCCCCGGCATACACCCTCAGTACGAAGCCTATGGCGATGGTGAAGATGTCCACCACCGGCTGATGCTTGAGCGCGAAGGTGTAAGCGAGGTTGAGCACCAGGTATGCCGCAATGACGGCGCCGATCTTCGGTGCAACGACCAGACCGCAGACGAGTGCGACATAAAGGACGCCTAGCAGCATCAGGGCTGCTCGCACCGACACGATACCGGCAGCCAGCGGGCGCGTTCTGGACTTGGTCGGGTGCAGACGATCACGCTCGATGTCGTGTATGTCGTTGATGATGTAGGTGGCGGAAGATGCCACGCAAAACATCGCTGTTGCCAGCACAGCATGCATGATAGCCGTCAGTTCCAGGAATTGCCCTGTGAAGACCAGCGGTGCGAGCACGAAGCTGTTCTTGATCCACTGCTTGGGCCTCATCAGCCGCAACAAGCCCAGCAGTTGGGTCTGAGATGAGGTGGGTGCTACGGTATCATGGACCATTTTGAATGCCGGTATGTGAATCATGCGTTCTTCAACCAAACTGACGCTTAACTACGGCATTTTCGCACTAGTAGCCGCCTTGGCAAACATCTTTGCTCAGGATCTTGTGGTTCGAATCTACAGCGGCGCATTTCACGTGTTGATATCGATCATCCTGGGAACGGGGGTGGGGCTTTTTGTCAAATATTCGCTTGATAAGCGTTATATCTTCAATTTCAAGCCGAGAAGTGCAGTGCACGACGCCCGGGTTTTCATGCTCTATACGGTAATGGGGGGGATGACAACCATGATATTCTGGGGTTTTGAGCTGGGTTTTCAATATTATTTTGAAAGCAAGGGGATGCGTTATCTTGGCGGGTGTATTGGTCTGGCCATAGGGTATCTGTCCAAGTACCATCTGGACAAGCATTTTGTTTTTTCCCAGGAGATAAAATGAGGGCGGTATCTTCCTGGGGACGCCTGAGTGCACTTCCTCATCATGTTGTGGAACTGCAAAATGCAGCTGGCGTGGGAGACGTTCTGCTCAACAGCCTGCATCCAGGGCTGGCTCATGGTATGGGGCGTAGCTACGGGGATGTCTGTCTGAATCCTGGAAGAACGCTATGGAGTACATTGAAGCTCGATCATTTCATTGCCTTTGACAGGGAAAATGGTCGGCTGACATGCGAGGCCGGCGTTCTCTTGCGCGATATACAAAACCTCGTGGTCCCTTGTGGTTGGATGTTGGCGGTCAGCCCAGGAACTCAAATGGTGACTGTCGGGGGGGCGATCGCAAATGATGTGCATGGAAAAAATCATCATGCTCATGGGAGCTTTGGGGATCACGTCCTAGGCCTCACTTTGTTCCGCACGAATGGGGAAGTCATACACTGCGGACCGCATGAGCGTTCTCCGTGGTTTGAGGCAACGGTGGGTGGCTTGGGATTGACCGGGGTGATTGCGAGGGTTGAAATTCAGCTTCGAAGGATATCTGGTCCATGGATCAATGCGGAGACAGTGCCTTATGCTAGTCTGGATGAGTTTTTACTGATTTCCGATGGGTCGGAGAGTGACTGGGAGAACACGGTTTCATGGATTGATTGTCTTTCTGGCACGCAAGGGCGTGGCATATTTGTCAGAGGTAATTTTGCTGAAGAAAATTTGCAGAAGCGCCATCCACATCAAGGCCGTCAGATACAGGTTCCGGTGACGCCTCCATTTTCCATGGTGAACGGATTTTCACTCAAATTATTCAATAATGCCTACTATTTTTTGAATAAGAAAAGAGCCGGCAGAAGTCTGATTCATTATGTTCCATTCTTGTATCCACTGGATAATTTGTTGGAGTGGAATAGAATATATGGGCCCAAAGGATTCTATCAGTATCAGAGCGTGATTCCGCGAGATGTAGCTCATGATGCGGTAAAGGCCATGCTCAATGAAATCGCCAAGGATGAAAGCGGATCTTTTTTGGCGGTGTTGAAGACGTTTGGTCGGAGAAAATCGGTTGGCATGCTCAGTTTTCCCCGCGAAGGAGTGACTCTTGCACTGGATTTTCCTGACAGGGGTCGGCGCACCTCTGAATTGTTCCAGCGGCTGGATGCCATCGTGCGAGAAGCTGGAGGAGCCATCTATCTGGCCAAAGACGCACGTGTGCCTCGAGACTTGTTCGAATCAGGATATCCCCGCCTGGGGGAGTTCTTGAAATATAGAGATCCTGGAATAAGTTCCGGGCTCTCACAGAGGTTGATGGGAGGTTGAATTGTCGATCAGAAAAAAAATCGTGATTGTGGGCGCCACATCACTGATTGCACAGCACTGTGCACGGCTGTGGCTGAGGGAGGCTGCTGTCGATCTTGTCCTTGTGGGGCGGGACGAGGAACGGATTGGCGTGGTGGCAGATGATCTCAGGGTGAGGAATCCTGGCTGCAATATCAGTGTGAAGATACTTGCGGATTTCATGGATGTTTCTGAAATCGGCGGGCTTGCGCAGCAGGTTGCCGATCAGAGGCGCGTCGATATATTATTGATCGCCCATGGATCCTTGCCTGTGCAGTCCGAATGCCAGGAGTATTTGGATATTTGCAGATCTGCGCTGGAGACCAATGGCCTTTCGCCTGTCCTGTTTGCAGAGGCCTTTGCAAAGCAAATGGAGAAACAGAATCACGGAACCATTGCATTGATTGGTTCTGTCGCAGGAGATCGGGGGCGGCGGTCCAACTATGTCTATGGAGCCGCGAAAGGCATGATTGATCGATATGCCCAGGGCTTGCGGCACCGGTTCGCCGGAAAGGCGTTGAAGGTCGTTCTGGTCAAGCCTGGGCCTACGGATACGCCCATGACGGCGAGCATGAAGGATCGCGGCGCACGGCTGGCTCCTGTCGAGAATGTGGCCAAGGAGATTGTCGACGGTATCTACCGTGGAAATTCCATAATCTACTCACCTCGAAAATGGCGGGTGATCATGTGGATCATTGTCCGTATCCCGGATGTGATCTTCAAGAAGCTAAATATATGACTCTGTTTGGAGTCAGGGAGGTCACACAGGCTAGGTCACCAAGACGGATATATTGATATAGGAATTTTCGTATCCGCACCTTATGCTGGTGGCCCACCCCTAAGTAGTGCTATTCCCCGTCAGGGGGCTGGCGTGCGGTGGTACTTTAAAGCGATATCAGTGCCGCACATGATTGCCAGCGCCCATCGTCGACCATTGATCGTACCGCCCAGCCCTGACTAATACCTGTGGAGCCTGCCGGGCATTTTGTACTTTTGATATGGACTGATGTATCGTCTGTATTTTTGCAAAGATTAATCTTTGCAATGCCAGGATTCTTTCTTCAGATGGCTCAGTTCACCATTGCTGCAGAGCATTTTTTTATAGTCACTGCGCATTTTTTCAAGCGTTGCTCTGTAACTGGGTGGGTAACGGTCGCGAGCTTCATTGAAGAGGATTTCTGATCCGGGCTCATCACCCAAAGAGAAGGTAGCAAGTGATTTGAGATAGATGGCGTAAAAGCCATTCTTGTCAAAATTCAGTGCTATATCAATATATTTCTTCGACTCCTCGAAATGCCCTAGATGAAGAGTTGCCTCGCCCAAGGCAGAGAAGAATGCGTGATAGACGGATCTGTAGTTTTCTCTTGTGGCTTCTATATCTTTCAGAACTTGATAATTGTTTTCCAATAGGTATTTGTTCAAGATGGCTATCGCCTGATTGTATTGGCCTGCGTCGATGTAGGCTTGGGCTTTGATGACCGAGAGACGGAGGTGCAGCCCTTCATCAATCTCCTGGTTTCCCGACTGCGCATATGCTTCATCGGCCTTGTTTATGGCCATTTCTGGCATCCCATTTTTCAGCATGGCAAATGCAAGAGATGCCTTTGCCGCAGGATCTTTGGCGTTTTTTATGTCAACCCAGGTCCACAGTGAAAGATTGTCTTTCCAAAATGGAATTGTCGTTTTTGTAATGATGATGGATCCGGCTAAATAAAGCAGGGCAATTGAGATTGCTAAGCCTTTAGGGGTTGAGGATTCTGCCAAAAGCGCTGTGCAGCCAATTATTAATAAGACCAGCGGGAATGTCAGAAATCTATCTTGGCCAATCGAGCCTGCAATTGTGAGGGGGATGATGTGCAGAACAGGCAGGAGTGAAATGAGAAATAATACGAAAAAACAGCATTTTTTGCTTTGTTTTATTATGGATGTGATCGAGAAAATTATGAAAAAAATCAAAGAGATCATTCCAGCTGAGATCTCGATGATTCCCATTTCCTTGGGAAGTAATTTGTGATATGGATTGATTGAGAAAAATGGAAATACAGCCATCTTCACGTAGAAAATGATTGTGCAGCCAATATAGCTGATGTACTTTAAAACATCCCCGTCATAACTCTTTATGAGGGAGTCATCTACATGGACGATATTTGGAATATACGCTGATTTGATTATGGCGTATAAAATAGTGAATACGCACATTAGTGCGCAAATGATGATTGTATTGGGTGATGTTCTCAGTTTTCCATGCTCTTTTAAAAGAAAATGATCAATTACCAGTATGATTGCTGGCATTGTGAATATCATTTCCTTGGAAAATGTGCCAAGTGCAAAGGAGGTCGTAACCAGGGCTATCCTGGAGATGCCTGTTGTACTGAGAAAAAAATAAATGCAGGCAATTGAGAAAAATGTGACAAGCAGGTCGAATCTGCCTGCAACCCATATGGATGACTCAACCAATGCTGGGTGTGCAAGATAGATAAGTGCTGCAATCAGTGGTGCGATCGTATTCTTTTTGATCTCCAGTACTGAGAAGACCTTTCTCATCAATAGCAAGAGAAATATTGTATTTGCCGTATGAATTGAAATATTGATGATGTGGGATATCTTGGGATTCACCCCAAAAATCCAGAATTCTATTGCAAAGGTCAGTAGGGCGAATGGCCTGAAATAAGTGGTACCGGGTATTATGGGCTTGACAATTGCCTCAAGCCATCTTGAGGGATCCCGCAGGCCGTCTGAGCTCAAGAAGAGATTATTGTCATCCCATACATAATCCAGATGGAGTATCTGGGGGAAATAGATCAGTGCGGCAATCAGTAGGATTGCAGGGACAAGGAACTTATGTATTTTCTGCATAATAAAAAAAGCCCGCTGCTGCGGGCTTTTTTCTATTTGGTTGCTAATGCTTAGCGGCACTCGGCAGGTGCATACTTTGCAGGCAAAGTACCCGTTCCAGCTGCACCCAGGCCTCGAGTACCGGCTGTCGTTGCAGTGGTCGAGCCGCAAGCCCAGTCAATAGCACCTTGCTTGCCGTCAGCCAGAGCGACTTTTTGCACATTGGGCGTAAAGATCAAGGTCTTACCACGCACGTCAGTGGGGAAGCCGGCAGAAGTGCCACTTTGAAGCGTCACCGTGATTTGACCAGTTGCGGAGTCAACGGTCATGTCTGCGACATACTTGGTCGCTTTTTCATTAGTGGGCTTGGCATTGAACGTGGCGGCAGCGGCCTGCATGCCAGAGAAGCCGTCAGTCTGGAAGGCTTCACTGATCAGCGACTTGGGCGAAGTGGCTTGGATCACGGCCTCGCTGACCTTGGAACGCACCGTGTAATCCTGGTAAGCCGGCAGCGCCACGGCTGCCAAAATGCCGATGATCGCCACGACGATCATCAGTTCGATCAAGGTGAAACCTTGCTGGATGGAACGCTTCATGAACTTCTCCTCATAGGGGTTGATTGCTCGCTCTATTGAGCAAGAGCCGTGCCAGCTACGCTGAAGGACGGAAGATCCTTGCAATGTATGGTTTGGTTGCAACTTACACGGTTGCCGCGCATTCTCTGACAAATTGATCCAAATCTGTGTGACATTTTTGTCAACGATCTTGCGCTTGCCAAAGATGCACGGACGAGGCTGGCCGGCAGGCCCTTCAGGCCACCAGGAATTGCATCTGCGTGCCGGCCAGCTCCATCGTGTCGCCATGCTGGAGCGGCGTGGGGCGGCGGCCGATTTCCTGGCCGTTGAGCTTGAGGCTCAAGGGGTCGCCTTCCAGCTGTGCCAGCACGAAGCCATGGGGCTTCTGGGTGATGGAGGCGACGGCGACGCCGGGCTTGCCCAGGGTGGTGACGACCTTGACCAGCGGCACTTCGCGGCCGGCGGCGTTGCCGTTGAGCATGCGGATGGCGGCCTGGCGCGTGGCCAGGCCGGCCATGGAGGGCGGCAGGGTGTGGTCGAAGCCCGAGGGCGTCTCGGTGCCGAACTGCGAGGGCAGGTCGGCCTCCGCCAGGGGCGCGGGGCGGGTGGCTTCCACGGCTGCGGCGATGGCGGCCAGGGCCGACCGCGAGGAGGCGCTGGCCTGCTGCTGCACGAAGCGGATCTTGTACTTGCCGATGTCCAGCAGGTCGCCGTGGTTCAGTGCCTGGCGCAGTACGGGCTGGCCGTTGACGTAGGTGCCGTTGGTGCTGCGCAGGTCCTCGATGATGACGGTGCCGTCGACGATGCTGAGCACGGCGTGCTCGCCACTGACGGCCAGGTTGTCGATCACGATGTCGTTGTAGGGGCGCCGCCCGAGCGTGGTGCGCTCCTTGGCCAGCTGCACTTCCTTGATGACGGCGCCGTCGATGGAGATGACCAGGGTCGGCATGCTCAAAGCTCCTTTGTTCTGCCCGGGAGGCGCCATGCACTGGGCGGTCCGGAGCTGGGATGTAGTCAAATATTATGGCTGCGGCCCATGGGGCATGGGGCTGCTTCATGGTATTTGATACAGACTATGGACAGTCTTTGTCTGATTGTCGATGTTGTGAGAATTTTTGACAATTGGATGTCTGCCGGCGCCTGCTGCAAGATCGCCCGTAGGCTGGAAGGCGCCGCTGGTCGCCGTGCCACGATCAATCGATGGTCGTTCCGGGCGCTGCGGGCGAGCTGGCCTGCATCTCCAGCAGCACGGCACTGATGTTGTCATGTCCGCCGGCCTCATTGGCCGCGGTGATCAGGGCCGTCAGCAGCACGGGCAGCGGGTCCGCGCGGGAAAACAGCCGTGCGATGGCCTCGTCGTCGAGCATGTCGGTCAGGCCGTCGGAGCACAGCAGGACGCGGTCGCCGACCTGCAGCGGCCATTCGTTGAAGTCGGGCTCTATCTGCGCGGTGACGCCCATCGCATGTGTCAGCAGGTGGCCCAGGCCCGACTGGCGCGCTTCATGGTCCTGGATGCGGCCGGCGTCGATCTCCTCCTGCAGCCAGGTGTGGTCGCGCGTCAGGCGCAGCAGTCGGCCGTCGCGCCAGCCATAGGCCCGGGAGTCACCAAGGTGGGCCAGCATCAGTCGACCGGGCAGCAGGGCGGCCGCGATGATGGTGGTGCCCATGCCCCGGCAGCCCGGTGTTTCCTGCGCGGCATTGAGGATGGCGGCATTGGCCAGGTGCAACGCATCGTTCAGCGCGCGATGCAGCTCCTGGCGCGCCTGGGGGCCGTCATCAGCGGGCGCATGGATGGCAATGCTCTGCAGCGCCGCGGGCACCAGGCTGGTGGCCATGGCGCTGGCGACCTCCCCCGCGTTGTAGCCGCCCATGCCGTCGGCTAGCACCGCCATCGGCCAGGGGCGGGCATCCGGCTGGATGCTGACGGCATCCTCGTTGTTGTCGCGGCGCCGGCCCACGTCGGTGCGCGCGACCATGGTGCAATGCCGTGGCGGCCTTTCCTGGGGGGCGGGCTGTTCCGGGGTCTGGGGGGCGCTGAACATGGTGGCGGAGGAAGGGGCGCGGCATGGGCGCCATCAGTCCCTGGTGTGCGAAGGCCTGGGAGGAGCGTTGGCGTACAGCGTAAATGAAAAAGGGGTGCAAGGGGAGCCGGCCGTCGGCGCGTCGGCTTGACGCCACATCAAGGCAGGGCTGCACCAAGCAAAAACGCACTGCCGAGGCAGTGCGTTCGAGTCGGTGGAGGCGACCTTGTCTTCTTCAGGCCTGGGCCGCGTGCCGGGCGCTGGAGCGGGCCTGCAGGAGCTTGCCCACGCCCACGACCAGCACGGCGCCGGCTGCGGCGGCCGCATAGTGCAGCCAGGGATGACCGATGGCGTAGTCGTGCAGCAGGCGGTCGTTGACGATGGTCTCCCCGCCGACCCAGCCGATCAGGGCCGCGCCCAGCGTGACGATGACGGGAAAGCGCTCCATGAGCTTGATCATCAGCGTGGAGCCGAAGATCACCAGCGGGATGCTGATGGCCAGGCCCAGGATCAGCAGGACCATGTTGCCTTGCGCGGTGGCGGCCACGGCGATCACGTTGTCCAGGCTCATCACCAGGTCGGCGATCAGGATGGTGCGAATGGCCGTCATCATGCTGCCCTGGCCCTTGGATTCACCCTCATCCTCTTCCTCGCCGGTCAGCAGTTGCAGGCCGATCCACAGCAGCAGGCAGCCGCCCACGATCTGCAGGAAGGACAGCTCCAGCAGCTTGGCCGCGACCACGGTCAGGATGATGCGCAGCACCACGGCGGCGCCGGAGCCGAACATGACGGCCTTCTTCTGCTGCGCGGGGGGCAGCGAGCGCGCTGCGAGGGCGATGACGACGGCGTTGTCGCCGGACAGGATGATGTTGATCCAGACGATCTTCAACAGGCCGATCCAGAAGTCGGCGCTTTGCAGGTATTCCATGATTTCTCCGCTGTTATGAGTCGAAAAGCGCCAGGGCGTGGGCCGCTGGCGCTTTTTCTTTTTTTGGAGCTGACAGTGTAGGGCGGACTTGCCGCCTTACCGATTCGTAATTCTGCGTAATTTCTGCTGCGGGCACGCCCGCAGAGGTGGTGCAGAACCCGTGCCGTTTACAGCAGGCCCTTGAGCAGGCGGCCCATTTCGGAAGGATTGCGGGTGATGGTGAAACCGCACTCTTCCATGATGGCCAGCTTGGCGTCGGCCGTGTCGGCGCCGCCGGAGATCAGCGCGCCGGCGTGGCCCATGCGCTTGCCGGGAGGGGCGGTGACACCAGCGATGAAGCCGACGATGGGCTTCTTCATGTTGTCCTTGCACCAGCGGGCGGCTTCGGCTTCGTCGGGGCCGCCGATTTCGCCGATCATGATGACGGCGTCGGTGTCGGGATCGTCATTGAAGGCCTTCATCACGTCGATGTGCTTGAGGCCGTTGATCGGGTCGCCGCCGATGCCCACGGCCGACGACTGGCCGATGCCCAGTTCGGTCAGCTGTGCCACGGCTTCATAGGTCAGCGTGCCGGAGCGGCTGACCACGCCGACGCGGCCTTTCTTGTGGATGTGGCCGGGCATGATGCCGATCTTGATCTCGTCGGGCGTGATCAGGCCGGGGCAGTTGGGGCCCAGCAGCAGGGTACGCTTGCCGCCGGCGGCTTCCTTGGCGCGCATCTTGTTGCGCACTTCCAGCATGTCACGGACGGGAATGCCTTCGGTGATGCAGATGGCCAGGTCCAGGTCGGCTTCCACGGCTTCCCAGATCGCGGCGGCAGCACCTGCGGGGGGGACGTAGATCACGGAGACCGTGGCGCCCGTGCCTTGCGCGGCTTCCTTGACGGAGGCGTAGATTGGCACGTCGAAGATCTTCTCGCCGGCCTTCTTGGGGTTCACGCCCGCCACGAAGCAGTTCTTGCCGTTCGCGTACTCGATGCACTTTTCAGTGTGGAACTGGCCCGTCTTGCCCGTGATGCCTTGGGTGATGACCTTGGTGTCTTTGTTGATGTAGATAGACATGGTGTGTTCTCCGGGCCAGCTTACTTGACGGCTTCGACGATCTTCGTGGCTGCTTCAGCCATGGTGTCGGCGCTGATGATGGGCAGGCCGGATTCGGCCAGCATCTTCTTGCCCAGCTCTTCGTTCGTGCCCTTCATGCGCACGACCAGGGGCACCTGCAGGTTCACGGCCTTGCAGGCGGTGATCACGCCGGTGGCGATGGTGTCGCACTTCATGATGCCGCCGAAGATGTTGACCAGGATGCCCTTGACCTTGGGGTTCTTGAGCATGATCTTGAAGGCTTCGGTGACCTTCTCGGGGGTGGCGCCGCCGCCGACGTCCAGGAAGTTGGCCGGCTCGCCGCCGAACAGCTTGATGGTGTCCATGGTGGCCATGGCCAGGCCTGCGCCGTTGACCAGGCAGCCGATGTTGCCGTCCAGGGAGATGTAGGCCAGGTCGAACTTGGAGGCCTCCACTTCAGCGGGATCTTCCTCGTCCAGGTCGCGCAGGGCCACGATTTCGGGCAGGCGGAACAGGGCGTTGGAGTCGAAGTTGAACTTGGCGTCCAGGGCGATGACGTTGCCCTTGCTGTCGCGGTTCAGGGGGTTGATCTCGACCAGCGAGGCATCCGTGTCCATGTAGCACTTGTAGAGCTTCTGGCAGATGTCCACGAACTGGGCGGTGGAGTCGGCGGGCATGCCGATGCCCTTGGCCAGCTCTTCGCCTTGCGCCTGGGTCAGGCCGACCAGGGGGTCGACGAAGATGGTGATGATTTTCTCGGGCGTGGAGTGGGCCACTTCCTCGATGTCCATGCCGCCTTCGCTGGAAGCGATGAAGGCCACCTTCTGCGTGGCGCGGTCGGTCACGCACGACAGGTAGTATTCCTTCTGGATGTCGGCGCCGTCTTCGATGTACAGGCGGCGGACCTTCTGGCCTTCGGGGCCGGTCTGGTGCGTGACCAGCTGCATGCCCAGGATCTGGCCGGCCAGTGCCTTGACGTCGTCGATGGTCTTGGCGACCTTCACGCCGCCGCCCTTGCCGCGGCCACCCGCGTGGATCTGGGCCTTGACGACCCACACCGGGCCGCCGAGCTTCTGGGCCGCTTCCACGGCCTCTTGCACTGTGAACGCAGGGATACCGCGAGGTACAGGCACACCAAACTGACGCAAGATTTCCTTGCCTTGGTATTCATGAATCTTCATGATGTCTCTCTCAAACAAATAGGGGGGGATTGACCCGGTAGCCCTGGGGTGCTGCCTCAAGGCGGAGTGACCTGGCAATCGCCGAATGTACCATGCTGCACTGCGCCATCCGACACGCCCCCATGCGCAGAATCCACAATTTCCCGCGGGCCAAGCAGCCTCCCGGAATCTGTGCAATGCCTTGATATGTCAAGGAAAAGACGGCTTCCTGACATTTCATCCTGGCGCCCCAGCTCTTTTGTCTTATAGAGGAATCATGCGGTGCTCCGCGGTAGTTTTGTAACAGCCGCGTGGCGGGCGGCCCGCACCCATGCGCCTGCCGTTTTGCGACAACGCCCCCAGGGAAACCCGGTTTCGGTGAGAATCCGCAACTGGAACGCGGCAATGGTGCCGCAGCGGCCCCAAGAAGGCCGCGCAGCAGGAGAAACACAGCGATGGCAAAAGTCTTTATCGATGGCGAGGCAGGCACGACAGGGTTGCAGATCCGTGAGCGTCTGGTCGATCTGCCCGGCGTGGAGCTGGTCAGTATTGCCCCCGAGCTGCGAAAGGATCCTGCCGCCAAGCGTGCACTGATCGCCGGCGTGGACCTGGTCATCCTGTGCCTGCACGACGACGCCGCCCGCGAGACGGCGGCCATGGTCGACGCCATCGAGGCCGAGACCGGCCGCACGATCAAGATCATCGACGCCTCCACGGCCCACCGCGTGGCGCCGGACTGGGTCTACGGCTTCCCCGAACTGCGCAAGGGGCAGCTGGAGGCGGTGCGCGCCGCCAGGCGCGTGTCCAATCCCGGCTGCTACGCGACCGGCGCGATCGCGCTGCTGCATCCGCTGGTGGCTGCGGGCCTGATTCCGGCCGACCATGGCCTGAGCCTGCCTTCGGTGTCGGGCTATTCGGGTGGCGGCCGCAGCATGATCGAGGCCTACGAGGCCGGCACGGCGGCGCCCTACGAGGCCTATGCGCTGGGCCTGTCGCACAAGCACATCCCCGAGATCCTCCAGTACACGGGCCTGACGCGCCGCCCCGTGTTCATTCCCGCCGTGGGCAATTTCCGCCAGGGCATGCTGGTGCAGCTGCCGCTGCATCTGGACCTGCTGCCGGGCGCGCCCAAGGCGAGCGACCTGCACGACGCGCTGGCTGCCCACTACGCGGCGACCAACACGCCTGCACAGTGGGTGTCGGTGCTGCCCCCGACCGAGGACCTGAAGCTGGCCGCGGACACGCTGACCGACACCAACAAGCTGGAGCTGCGCGTGTTCGCCAATGAGCAGTACCGTCAGGCCGTGCTGATCGCGCGCTTGGACAACCTGGGCAAGGGCGCCAGCGGCGCCGCCGTGCAGAACCTGCAGATCATGCTGGGGCTGTGAGCCCATCGCCGTCCTCGCCGGGCCGGCAGGGCCCGGTCTGGGGCCATGCCCTGGCCCTGGCCGTGCTGTGCCTGCTGGTCGCGCTGTTCGTGTGGCAGCTGCGGCCGGCGTTGCCGTCCTCGTCGCGCCTGCTGCTGAGCCCGCTGCTGGGCAATATGGAGGCCTGCCTGGTACAGGACGGCGTGCGGGCGGATTTCCCGAAGGAGTTCCAGCAGGTGCCGGCCGGTTGCCTGGGGCCGAAAGGCTCGGCCGCCGGCATGGTGGACGCCACACTGCGGCGACTGGGCCGACCGCAAGGCGACGGGCTGGAGCTGGGCTATACGCTCAGCGTGCCGCTGCTGCGCTACGTGCGATGGAACGGACAGGGCTGGGAGGTGCGCGGCGAGGCGCTGGACCGCGTGGTGCGCACGGTGGCGCAGGCGCAGCGGCCCGTGGTGCTGTATCTGTTCGCCACGCACTTCGAGGTCCACTCCCAGGCCGAGGAGCGCCTGGCCGCCGATCCCGCCAACCTGGCCTGGACGCCCAAGGGCCCGCTGCCCCTGGACACCTATCTGGGCGCCCGCATCTTCCCCTGGTCGGTCGCCCGAAAGGACAACGAGGTCACGCGCGTGCGCCAGCTCGTCGTCGATGCCCTGGCCGAGCGCATGTGCGCCGCGGGCGACGCCGCCATGCGTCCGCTGCGTGCCATCACCGTGCTGGGCGAGACGCACCAGCTGTTCCCGGGCTTCGAGGCCGGCATGGGCTTCGCGGCCGAGGGCTATGCCGTCAGCGACTACAGCCCCGCATCCGTGGCGGGCTTCCATGATTTCCTGCGCAGGCGCTATGGCGACGTCGCGCGTCTCAATGCCCACCTGAAGTCGGAGTTTCCCAGCTTCGACGCGGTCGAGCCGCCCTCGCGCAACATCCGCACCGAGCCGCTGCGGAACTACTTCCAGCACATCGACAGCTATGCGGCCGGCACCGTGCCCGTGTCCGGCTGGGTCCATGTGCCCGATGCACGTCTGCAAAGGCGACTGGCGGTAGCGGTCTTCGTGGACGGCAGGCCCTACGCGCATGCCCCCGTGCACATGCATCGCCAGGATGTGGCGCAGGCCAAGCCTGGATTCCTCACGCCCGACGTGGGCTGGCGCGCCGATATCCGCTACCCGGCGCTGGGCGAAGGCCTGCACCGCATCGATGTGGTCCTGCAGGCGGGCGGGCGCAGCCTGGGCCTGCTGGCCACCCGCCAGATCGCCGTGATGGACCGCAGCCAGAGCGAGCCCAGGCCCCATGCCGCCGAGGCCTTGCCCGACTTTGGCCCCTTGCCTTCAGGCCTGGAGTTCTGGGTGGACAGTCCGCAGGACCGGCTGGCCCTGTTCCACAACCCGCTGGCCACCGACTGGAACGACTTTCGCGCGCAGCAGGTGGCCGACTACATCCAGGCCTTCTCCGACCACATCGGCCACGGCTGCCTGGGTCGCATCCCGCGCTTCGCTCACCAGCTCAATCCCCATGCCAACCCCAGTTGGGACGCCAACCGCTATGCCGTGGAGCGCAGCCTGCAGCGCATGCCCGGGCTGGCCCTGGGCGTGAGCCTGTATGGCGAGGACACCTATGGCCCGCTGGTGGGCCAGATGCTGCGCCGGTACGGGCATACGGCCTATGGCGTGACGGAATTCCATCCGCTGGTGGCCCTGTCGCCGCAGCGGTTGGAGAAGGTGCTGGCCATGCACCGCCGCCAGGGCGCGCGTTTCCTGTCCTTCTTCATGGAGGCCCGGCCCGAAGGGGCGGCAGGCACGCAGTCAAGCAACGAGTTCTCGTTCGACGCGGACAACCCTGCGCATGGTTCGGACAGGCTGTACCGCTCGCTGCGCCAGGTGCTGGCGCCGCACTGACCGCCCCGCGCAGCGTTCCCATGGCATCCGTGCAGAGCCACTCCCCAGCGTCGGCCGGCCGGGCCACGGCCATCGGCCTGCTGGCCGTGGTGTGCTGGAGCTGCACCGTGGGCCTGATGCGCTCGGTGGCCGAGCCGCTGGGCGCCGTGGGTGGGGCCGCCATGCTCTACACGGTCAGCGCCATCTGCGTGGCTGCCGTGCGGGGCTTGCCAGGGCCCGCGCGGTGGCGCGCCATGCATCCTGTCTATCTCTGGGGCTGCGGGCTGCTGTTCGCGGTCTATGAGATCTGCCTGTCGCTGGCCATAGGGCTGGCGCAGGACCGGTCCCAGGCGCTGGAGCTGGGACTGATCAACTACCTGTGGCCCAGCCTGACCATCGTGCTGGCCGTGCTGCTGCGCCAGCAGAGCGCACGCTGGTGGCTGTGGCCCGGCGTGCTGCTGTGCCTGTGGGGATTGACGCGCGTGCTGGGCGGCGATTCCCTGCATTGGCAGGACATGGCCGGCCACATGCGGGCCAATCCGCTGGCCTATGGACTGGCTTTCGGTGCGGCCCTGCTGTGGCCTTGCTATTCGTTGCTGGCCAGGCGCTGGGGTGGTGGCCACAACGCGGTGGGCCTGTTCCTGGTCTGGACCGCGCTGGCGCTGTGGATCCAATGGCTGTGGCTGGGCGGCGAGGGCGGCATGCACTGGTCGGCCACGGTCGTGCTGCAACTGCTGGTCGTGGGCGGCCTCACGGCCATGGGCTACAGCTGCTGGGAGCATGGAATACAGCATGGGCACCTGGCCGTGATGGCCGCGGCTTCGTACTTCACGCCGGTGTTCTCCGCCCTGCTGGCCAGCGCCTGGCTGCAGGTGCGGCCGGGCTGGGGCTTCTGGCAGGGCGTGGCGCTGGTGACGCTGGGCTCGCTGGTGTGCTGGGCGGCCACGCGACGCGTGGGTTAGGGCCTGATCACTCCAAATCCCCATCCTCGGCGCGGCCGCGCACCACCTTGCTGGCGATCTCGCCACCAAAGCCGCGCGATGCCAGGAAGCGCATCTGCTTGAGCCGCTCCTGCGGTGTGGCAGGCGCAGTGCCGAAGCGTTGGCGCCAGACGGCGAGGGCGCGCTGCAGCTCGGTGGCGCGCAATTGCTCCGTGGCGGCGCGTACCAGTGCATCATCCAGCCCCTTGCTGCGCAGCTCCTGTGCCAGGCGTGCCGTGCCGAAGCGCGCGGCCTTGCTGTGCAACACGGATTCGGCCACGCGCTCGGCGCTGATGAAGCCGCGCTGCTCCAGCGCATCGAGCATGGCGCCCAGGTCCTCGCCTTCCTGCACATGGGCGGCGAGCTTGCGTTCGAGCTCCAGCCGTGAATGCTCACGCTGGGCCAGCAGCTTCAGCGCGCGGCCCTTGAGCGACAGCTTGGCGAATCCCATGCCGCATCTTCTCCTGAATCATCCTGAATAAAAAAGGCGCAGGCTCGCACCTGCGCCAAGATGGCTAACCAGTCTGTGCAGGCGCCGTGGCTCCTGCGTCGGGGGCCGGGCTCAGGCCTCGATCACGCCGTCCTTGTCGGCCTTGGCCTTGCCAGCCTTGGGGGGCTTGGCCGCAGCTTCGCCGCCGGCCGTGGGCAGCAGGGCGATGCCCAGGCTGTCACGTACCTTGTTCTCGATCTCCACGGCCAGATCGCGGTTCTCGCGCAGGAACTCGCGGGCATTGTCGCGGCCCTGGCCGATCTTCTCGCCGTTGTAGGCATACCAGGCGCCCGACTTGTCGAGGATCTTGGCGTTGACGCCCATGTCCAGGATTTCGCCTTCGCGCGAGATGCCCTCGCCGAACAGGATGTCGAACTCGGCGGTCTTGAACGGGGGCGAGACCTTGTTCTTGACGACCTTGACCTTGGTCTCGTTGCCGATGGCCTCGTCGCCCTTCTTGATGGTGCCCGTGCGGCGGATGTCCAGGCGCACCGAGGCGTAGAACTTCAGCGCATTGCCGCCCGTGGTGGTCTCGGGGCTGCCGAACATCACGCCGATCTTCATGCGGATCTGGTTGATGAAGATGACCATGCAGTTGGTCTTCTTGATGGTGCTGGTCAGCTTGCGCAGGGCCTGGCTCATCAGGCGGGCCTGCAGGCCGGGCAGCTGGTCGCCCATCTCGCCTTCGATTTCTGCCTTGGGCGTGAGGGCCGCCACCGAGTCCACGACGATCAGGTCCACGGCGCCCGAGCGCACCAGGCTGTCCACGATCTCCAGGGCCTGCTCGCCGGTGTCGGGCTGACTGATCAGCACTTCGCTCAGGTTCACGCCGAGCTTCTGGGCATAACCGGTGTCCAGCGCGTGTTCGGCGTCGATGAAGGCGCAGGTGCCGCCCTGCTTTTGCATTTCCGCGATGACCTGCAGGGTCAGCGTGGTCTTGCCCGAGGATTCAGGGCCGTAGATCTCGACCACGCGGCCGCGCGGCAGGCCGCCGACGCCCAGGGCGATGTCCAGGCCCAGCGAGCCGGTGGAGACGACCTGGATGTCCTCGATGGCCTCGCCTTCGCCCAGGCGCATGATGGTGCCCTTGCCGAACTGCTTTTCGATCTGTGCGAGCGCGGCCTGCAGGGCCTTGGCTTTTTCACTGTTGGCGGTGGTGACGGCGGTGTTCATGCGGACTCCTGGGTTAGGTATGGGATCAGCTCTGTATTTGCATTCAGGCTGGATGCTTGAACAGTAGTTTATGGGCTTGTTGCTTTGCTTTTTCAATAAATTTGGTCAGTTTGCCTGACTTGTTGGAATTCATCCCACAATGCGCCCATGAGCGAACTGTCCCCTGTCACACCACCGGCCGATGCCTGGCGCCTGACCCACCTGGGCCGCCTGCTGGGGCACGCCATGCGGCGTTTCGATGCCCGCGTGCTGCAACTGATGGCGCGCGATGTGGAAGTGCCGCTGGCGCTGTCCAATCTCGCGGCGCGCGACAAGGTGGGCGCGGCCCATATCCACATCACGCGCCACCTGTCGCTGGCGGGCGATCGCCTCACCGATCTGGCCGAGCGCGCGGGCATGGCCAAGCAGTCCATGGCCGATCTGGTCGCGCAGTGCGAGGCCTGGGGCCTGGTCACACGCGAAAGTGACGAACGGGATGCCCGCGTGCGCCGTATCCGCTTCACCCCGGCGGGACTGGCCTGGCTGCAGGCCTTCCATGACGCCGTGGCCCAGGCCGAGGCCGAATTCCGCGAAGAGGTGGGCGAGGACATCGCCACCGTGGTGGCGCTGGGGCTGGAGGCCTACGCGGGTGGCGGCTCACTCGGGTAAGGTCGCTGCCGGCGCCGGACGACGCATCCTAGAATCCCGGGGATCAAAGGCGCGCATTTCCAACTCCCAGAGCGCGCCTGTATTTCAGGAGACATCCCCATGCGCATTCTGATTGCCGAAGACGACCAGGTCCTGGCCGATGGCCTGCTGCGCAGCCTGCGCGGCTCGGGCGCCGTGGTCAGCCATGTATCGAATGGCAGCGAGGCCGATACCGCGTTGATGACCAGCAGCGAGTTCGACCTGCTCATCCTGGACCTGGGCCTGCCCAAGATGCATGGCCTGGAAGTGCTCAAGAAGCTGCGCGGGCGCGGCGACGCACTGCCGGTGCTGATCCTCACGGCGGCCGACAGCGTGGAGGAGCGCGTCCAGGGATTGGACTATGGTGCGGACGACTACATGGCCAAGCCGTTCGCCCTGTCCGAACTGGAGGCGCGCGTGCGCGCACTGACGCGGCGCGGCATGGGCGGGGCCAGCAGCACCATCAAGCACGGGCCGCTGGTCTATGACCAGGCGGGCCGCGTGGCCACCATCGACGGCAAGATGGTCGAGCTGTCGGCGCGCGAGCTGGGCCTGCTCGAAGTGCTGCTGCAGCGCGCGGGCCGCCTGGTCAGCAAGGACCAGCTGGTCGAGCGTCTGTGCGAATGGGGCGATGAGGTCAGCAACAATGCCATCGAGGTCTACATCCACCGGCTGCGCAAGAAGATCGAGCGCGGCCCCATCCGCATCGCCACGGTGCGCGGCCTGGGCTACTGCCTTGAGAAGATCGCCGCCTGAGGGGGCTGTCAGCCCCGGGTCGGCTTGCCTGCGCATAGTGGCGGCTGCCGCAGGGCCGTGAACCTGCCGGGAGGGCCGCTCGCCGATGAAAATCTTCCAGCGTGAACAGCGCTCCCTGTTCGGCGAGATCCTCGACTGGATGCTCACGCCGCTGCTGCTGCTGTGGCCCGTGAGCCTGGCGCTGACCTGGCTGGTGGCCCAGGGGCTGGCCAACAAGCCGTTCGACCGGGCGCTGGAGTACAACGCCCAGGCGCTGGCACAGCTGGTGATGGTGCAGCAGGGCAAGGTGCTGTTCAACCTGCCGCAGTCGGCCAGCGAGATCCTGCGTGCCGACGAGTCGGACACCGTGTATTTCCAGGTGCTGGGCGTCAAGGGCGAATACCTGGCCGGCGAGCGCGAACTGCCCCAGCCTCCCGAGTCCGATACGCCGGCCGGTGGGGGCGCGGTGCAACTGCGCGATGCGGAGTTTCGCGGCATCGACCTGCGCGTGGCCCATGTCTGGGTGCGCATGCCGCTGCCCGGCGAGCCCCTGGCCCTGGTCCAGGTGGCCGAGACGCGCGAAAAGCGCAGTGTGCTGGCCACGGAAATCATCAAGGGCGTGATGCTGCCGCAGTTCGTCATCCTGCCGCTGGCCGCGCTGCTGGTGTGGCTGGCGCTGGCGCGGGGCATCAAGCCGTTGCACCGGCTGGAGGAACGCATCCGCGCGCGCCGGCCCGAGGACCTTTCGCCCATCCACCACAAGGACGTGCCGCTGGAGGTCGTGCCGCTGGTGGATTCGGTCAATGACCTGCTGGGTCGGCTGGGCGATTCGCTGGCCACGCAAAAGCGTTTTCTGGCCGATGCGGCCCACCAGCTCAAGACGCCACTGGCCGGATTGCGCATGCAGGCCGAACTGGCGCAGCGCGAGGGCATGAGCACGCAGGAGTTGCGGCAGTCACTGGCGCAGATCGCGCGCTCCAGCATGCGTGCCACGCACACCGTCAACCAGCTGCTGGCGCTGGCCCGTGCCGAGAGCGTGGGCCGTGGCCTGGCCATGCAGCCATGCAACCTGGTGCGCATCGTCACCGACGTGGTGCGTGACTGCCTGCCGCGTGCCATGGACAAGCATGTGGATCTGGGCTACGACGGTGCCGAGGCCTCGGCGGCCGGCGTCTGGCTGCAGGGCAATGCCACGCTGCTGACCGAGCTGGTGCGCAACCTCGTGGACAACGCCATCAACTACACGCCTTCCAGCAGCGAAAGACCCGGCATGGTCACGGTGCGTGTGCTGGCCGACCCCTTCGGCCAGGTCCTGTTGCTGCAGGTGGAGGACTCGGGGCCGGGAGTGGCCGAGGCCGAACGCGAGCTGGTGTTCCAGCCGTTCTACCGGGTCCTGGGCTCGGAGGCCGACGGCTCGGGCCTGGGCCTGCCTATCGTGCTGGAGATCGCGCGCCAGCATGGCGCCCAGGTGCTGCTGGAGGATGCGCATCCCGGCCAGCAGCCGCCGGGCGCGCGGTTCAGCGTGCGCTTCACGGCGCTGCGCGCGCCGCCGAGGTAGGAGGCGCTGGCGGATCGGAGGGGGCTGATTCACCGGGGGCCACGGGTGCGACGGCCACCCGGCCCGGTGTCTGCGCCGCGTGGTCCACCAGCCAGTTGCGGAAGATGCCCAGCGTGCCGTGGTTGGCGCGGTCGGCCGGATAGCACAGCCAGTAGCCCAGGGCGCTCTGGTAGCCGTGCTGGGGCAGGGGCTCGTGCACCAGGCCGGCCGCGATCTCGTCCTCCACCAGGCAGCGCGGCACCAGGGCGATGCCCATGCCGGCCATGACGGCGCGGATGATGGTCTGGAACTGGTCGAACTGCGGGCCCGCGAACGGACTGATGCCGTGGATGCCGTGGGCCTCGCTCCAGCGCGCCCATGCGTCGGGAATGGTCACATGGCGCAGCCGCGTGCAGCGCGCCACGTCCTGGGGGGTGGTGATGCGTGCCTCCGGCCCCGCGCCGCGCGGCGGCGCGATCAGCGCCACCTGGCGTCCCACCAGATAGTGGGCGTGGGCGCCGCTCCAATGCCCGTCCCCGAACAGGATGGCGCAGTCCAGCCCGGGACTGTCAAATTGGTAGCTGTGTACGTAGGGTACAAAGTGCAGCGTGATCTGTGGATAGCGCTGCTGGAACTGGGGCAGCCTGGGGATCAGCCACTTGGCCGCGAAGGTCGGCAGGGACGACAGGTGCAGCGCGCCTCGGCTGTCGTCGCTGGTGATGAGTTCGAGGGTGGCGGCCTCCAGCTGGCCCAGCAGGGCGCGCACTGCGCGTTCATAGCGCTCGCCCGCGGGCGTCAGGCTCAGCCGCTTGCGCTCGCGTTCGAACAGCGCCACGCCCACCCACTTCTCCAGCTCCTGGATCTGCTTGCTGACTGCGCTTTGCGTCAGGTGCAAGGCCTCGGCCGCGCGCGAGACGCCCCCGAAGCGCACCACGGTGGAGAAAGCGCGCAGCAGATGTATGGGCGGGTTGAGGCGGCGCAAACTCATGACAGGGATATGATGAAAGTATTCCTGTTCGGAATATTAACAGGCACAGTATTTGCTTTTTTTGTGGGCAGATTTCTTTTAATCTGAACTTGTTTGTAAGAAAGACCGTATGCAACGACGCCATTTCCTCGCTTCCATCGCCGCTTCTTCTGTCGTTCCTGGAATGTCCTTTGCCCAGGAAACCTCGCGCCCCCTGCGCATCGTTGTCCCGTTCCCCGCCGGTGGCTCCACCGACATGGTCCCGCGCAACATGCAGGACGTGCTGCCCAAGCTGCTGGGCGGCCAGGCCGTGGTGATCGAGAACAAGGCCGGCGCGGGCGGCTCCATCGGCATGGCCGAAGTGGCTCGCGCCACCGACGGCGTGACCTTCGGCATCGCCACGCTGTCCACCCACGGCGTGAACCCCGCCGTGTTCAAGAAGCTGCCCTACGACGCCATCAACGACTTCGTCGGCGTGACCGAGATCGTCAAGGCGCCCGGCGTGATCGTGATCAACCCCAAGCTCGTGCCGGTCAACAACTTCGCCGAGTTCGTGAAATACCTCAAGGCCAACCCCGGCAAGGTCAGCTTCGCCACGCCCGGCAACGGCACCATCGGCCACATGTGGGGCGCCCAGTTCATGAAGAGCACGGGCACCGAGATGCAGCACATTCCCTACCGTGGTGCGGGCCCGGCCATCAACGACGTGCTCGGCGGCCAGGTGCCCGTGTACTTCGACCAGGTGGCTTCCTCGCTGCCCCACATCAAGGGTGGCAAGGTCAAGGCCCTGGCCGTGTCCTGGCACGAGCGCCTGGACGTGCTGCCCGAGGTGCAGACCTATGCCGAAGCCGGCCACGCCGACCTGAACGATCCCTCCTGGTTCGGCCTCGTGGCTCCCAAGAGCACCCCGCCCGAGCAGGTCGCGCGCGTGCAGAAGGCCATCGTCGCCGCGCTCAAGGACCCGGCCGTGCAAAAGCGCATGGCGGCCCAGGGCCTGTACATCTCCGGCACCAGCAGCGAAGCCTTCACCAAGCAGATCGCCAGCGAAGTGGCCAAGATGAAGAAGGTGGCCGCCACCGCCCAGATCCAGCTGGATTGAAGTTCCCCCTGAGGCGCTGATGCGCCTTCCCCCTCTCTGCTCGCTACGCGAGGGAGGGGGACGACGCCCTCGCTGCGGGGCGGCCCTTGCTCGGCGACCCTGGCCTGGGGCGCGCCGGTTGCATGGAGGGGCGCCCGCAGCGCTGCGGCGCAATGCGTAAACGAGACAGACCCATTCCTCATGCATCCCGTCCTGCGACTGATCAGTCAGAACTTCCTGCAATCCCTGCCCGGTGCGGCAGGCTCCGGTGCGGCCGGCCCAGGTGCGGCCGATGCCGCGCAGCCCATGGTGACCAGCGTGGCCGGCACCAGCGCCGTGGTGCTGGACTCGCCACACAGCGGCACGGTGTATCCGGCGGACTTCGGCTCCTGCCTGCCGCTGGCCACGCTGCGCCAGGCCGAGGACACCCATGTGGAGAAGATCTACGCCTTCGCGCCCGGCCTGGGCGTGGGCTGGGTGGAGGCGCATTTCCCGCGCATCTACCTGGACGCCAACCGCGACACCACCGAGATCGACACCAGCATGATCGAGGGTGATTGGCCCCTGCCCGTGACCACGGACCCGGTCGTTCTGCAGAAGGTGCGCCTGGGCAAGGGCCTGATCTGGAAGTTCACCGACGAGGGCGTTCCCATCTATGACCGCCTGCTGCCCGCCGATGAATTGCTGCGGCGCATCGAGCGCTGCTGGAAGCCCTACCACGCGGCCGTCGAGCGGGCCATCGACGCGGCCCATGCGCGCCATGGCTACAGCATCCACATCAACTGCCATTCCATGCCCTCCGTGGCCGCCAGCCATGCCACGCTGCATCCGGGGCTGGTGCATGCGGACTTCGTCATCGGCGACCGCGACGGCAGCACGGCCAGCCCCGCGCTGTCCGAGCGCATCTGCGCCTTCCTGCGCGAGCGCGGCTACAGCGTGGACTACAACCACCCCTACAAGGGCGTGGAGCTGGTGCGTCGCTACGGCAAGCCCGCCGAGCACCGCCACAGTATCCAGATCGAGATCAACCGCAAGCTCTACATGGACGAGCAGACCCTGGCGCTGGACCAGGCCGGCTACCTGCGCCTGACGACGGACCTGAAGGTGCTGGTCGAACAATTGATGACCACCGATCCGCGCAGCCTCTGAACCGCGTCCGGGTGGAGGCGAAAAAAGGCCCGCCGGTCCTGGGATCGGCGGGCCTTTTTTCCCGGTGGCGTGCTCAGTTGGCGGCGAGGTTCAGGCTCTTGAGCAGGCCGGACCAGCGCTGGGACTCATCGGCGATGAAGCGGGCGAACTCCTCGGGCGTGCTGGGCCGGGGGTCCATGCCCTGGGCCACGAGCTTGTTGCGCACCTCGGGGTCGTTCAGCGTCCTGATCAGCGCCTCGCTGAGCTTTTTCTGTATGTCGGCCGGCAGCTGGGCCGGTGCGACCAGGCCGTACCAGGTGGACATGTCATAGGCCGGCACGCCGGATTCGGCGATGGTCGCGATGTCGGGCGCGGCGGCCGAGCGCGTGCGCGTGGTCACGCCCAGGGCGCGCAACTGTCCGCGCCGTACCAGCGGCATGGCGGTGGGCAGGTTGGGAAAGGCCAGGGACACCGTGCCCGACAGCAGGTCGGGCATGAGGCTGCCCGATCCCTTGTAGGGCACGTGGACCATGTCCACCTTGGCGTAGTACTTGAACATCTCGCCCGACAGGTGCACCGAGGCGCCCACGCCCGACGAGGCGAAGTTCAATTGGCCGGGGTGGGCCTGCGCATAGGCGACCAGCTCCTGCACGGTCTTGAATGGCGAGCTGGCGGGCACCACCAGCACGTTGGGCGCGCTCAGCACCTGGCCTATGGGCGTGAAGTCACGGACCGGGTCGTAGCGAGCCTCCTTGTACAGCAGCGGGTTGGTGGCGTGTCCTATCGAGGTGTAGAACAGCGTGTAGCCATCGGGCTCGGAGCGGCGCACGACATCCGTGGCCAGGTTGCCGTTGGCTCCGGGCCGGTTCTCGACCACGAAGGACTGGCCCAGGATCTGGCCGAAGGACTGGGCCAGGATGCGCGCCACGGCATCTCCGCTGCCGCCGGGCGTGAAGCCCACGACGATCTTGACGGGCCGGCCGGGATAGTCGCTGGCGTGCGCGCTCCACGAAGCGGCCAGCGTGCCGGCGGCCAGGGCCGCCAGCAGGGCGCGTGCCAGGCGCCGGGGGGACAGGCGAGGGAACATGCTCAGGCCTCCATCAGTTGCAATTGGGAAAGGTCTTCCAGTTCGGCATGCGACAGGCCCGGCACGCGGTCCACCACGCGCAGGCCCAGCGGCACCACGGCCAGCGTGGCCAGGTCGGTGTAGATGCGGTCCACCACGCCGGCGCCGGTCAGCGGATAGCTGCAGCGCTCCACCAGCTTGGACTGGCCCTGCCGCGTGCGGTGCTCCATCATCACGAACACCTGTTTCGCGCCCTGGGCCAGGTCCATGGCACCGCCCACGGCGGGGATGGCATCGGAGTCCGGCGTGCGCCAGTTGGCCAGGTCGCCGCGCGCCGAGACCTGGAAGGCCCCCAGCACGCAGATGTCCAGGTGTCCGCCACGGATCATGGTGAAGGAGTCGCCGTGGTGGAAGATGGAGCCGCCCGGCAGCAGTGTCACATTCTGCTTGCCCGCGTTCACCAGTTCGCTGTCCACCTCGTCGCCCACGGCCAGCGGGCCCATGCCCAGGATGCCGTTCTCGCTCTGGATGATGATCTCGCGGTCGACCGGCAGATGGTTGGCGATGACCATGGGCTGGCCTATGCCCAGGTTCACATAGGCACCGTCGGGGATGTCCTGCACGATGCGCCGGGCGATCTCGTCCACGGTGCGCGGCGTGTAGCGGCAAGAGCTGTTCATGATGGACCTCCTGGGGTGCGGACCACGCGCCGCACGTAGATGCCGGGCGTGACCACGGCTTCGGGATCGATGCCGCCCAGCGCCACGATGCGCGAGACCTGGGCGATGGTGCAGCGCGCCGCCGTGGCCATCAGCGGGCCGAAGTTGCGGCCCGAGCGGCGGTAGGTCAGGTTGCCCCAGCGGTCGGCCACCTCGGCCTTGATCAGGGCGAAGTCCGCATGCAGCGGATATTCGAGCAGGTACTCCTTGTCGCCGATGCGCCGGCATTCCTTGCCTTCGGCCAGTTCCGTGCCCACGCCCGTCGGGGTGTAGAAGCCCGCGATGCCGGCGCCCGCGGCGCGGATGCGCTCGGCCAGCGTGCCCTGGGGCACCAGCTCCAGCGCCAGGCGCCCCTGGCGGTAGAGGTCGTCAAAGGCGCTGGAGCCCGGCTGGCGCGGAAACGAGCAGATCACCTTGCGGACCTGTCCTGCCAGCACCAGGCGGCTGATGCCCTTGCCCTGGCTGCCGGCGTTGTTGCTCACGATGGTCAGGTCGCGCGTGCCGCGCTCGACCAGGGCATCGACCAGCTCGAACGGCAGGCCGGCGCCCCCGAAGCCCGAGATCATGATGGTGGCGCCGTCCTGGATGCCATCCAGCGCATCGGCCAGGCTGTATGCGATTTTGTTGATCATGTCGGAATCCTGCTAGTGCACAACATGCTGCGGGGCCAGGCTCAGGACCTCAGGGGCTCGAAGACCGGCACCGGGTAGTCGCCGTCGCTGGGCTCCAGGCGCAACTGCACGGCATCGCCTATGGACCATTGCTCCGGCGCGCGCGCCACGAGGTGGGTCAGCATGGTCGGGCCCTCGGCCAGCGTGACGAAGGCCAGCACCACCGGATGCTCTCCCCCGCCCTGGCGGACCACGGTGTACGAGTACACCGTGCCCCGGCCCGGCGAAGGGTTCCAGTCGATGTGCTGGCTCCAGCAAAACGGACAGGCTGCCCGGGGGTACCAGTGGGCCAGCCCGCAATCGCGGCAGCGCGGCACCAGGAACAGGCCCTGGCGCGCCGCATCCCAGAAATGCTGCGTCTCGGGCGTGGGGATGGGGGCGGGGCGCAGCGCCGCAGGCCGGGGTTCACTCATGGTGGATTCACTCCCTTTCCAGGATCAGGGTGGCGCTGCCATGGCGCGTGGCCAGCATGCCGCCCGTGCCCTGCGCCAGGGCCAGGCGGCAGTCGGGGACCTGGACGGCGGGATGGGCCTCGCCGCGCAGCTGGCGCACCGCCTCGATCACCTTGGTCATGCCGCCCCGGTTGCCCGGGTGGTTGTTGCACAGGCCGCCGCCATCGGTGTTCACGGGCAGGCGGCCCACGCCGGAGATCAGGTTGCCGTCCGAGACGAAGGCGCCGCCGCGGCCCGGTGCGCAAAAGCCCAGGTCCTCCAGCTGCATGAGCACCGTGATCGTGAAGCTGTCGTAGATGGAGGCGTACTGGATGTCGGCGGGCGTGACACGGGCCTCGGCGAAGGCCTGGGCACCCGACCAGCGCGCGCCTGAATGGGTCAGCACCACATGGCCGCCCGCGCCATGCTTGACGGCCTCGCCCGCGCCACGGATCTTGATGCGCGGGCGGTCCAGGCGCCGTGCGATCTCGGGCCGCGCGACCACCAGCGCGCCGCCACCGTCGCTGACCACGCAGCAGTCCAGCCGGTGCAGCGGGTCGGCCACCATCGGGGACTCCAGCACTTCCTGGACCGTCACCACCTTGCGCAGCATGGCGTCGGGATTGTGCTGGGCATGGTGCGAGGCCGCCACCTTCACCCAGGCCAGCTGCTCGCTGGTCGTGCCGTACTCGTGCATGTGGCGCCGTGCGCACAGCGCATAGCCGCTGGCGTTGGCAATGCCGTAGGGGTACTCCCACTGGAAGTCGGGCTGGGAAGGGTGGCGTACGCGTGCCACCGTGCCCGTGGCGATGCCCTCGCTGCGCGGGCGGCCCGCCAGCGTGATCAGGGCCACATCGCACTTTCCCAGGGCGATGGCCTGGGCCGCATGGCTGACCAGGGCGATGTAGGAGGCGCCGCCGATGTCGGTCGAATCCACGTGGCGCGGCTGCAGGTTCAGGTACTCGACCATCGAGGTCGGCCCCATCCCCGGCGCATCGGCGGAGCAGAAGTAGCCATCGATATCGGCCGCCGTGAGGCCCGCGTCGGCGATGGCGCCGCGCGCCACGTCGGCATGCAACTGCGCGACCGACAGCTGCGGCGCCTTGCGCAGCGGGTGCTCGAAGGCGCCGACGATGTAGGCCTTGCCATGGATGTCCATGCGGTGCGCTCCAGGGAGGATTGAAAAATAGAAGACATTTCTATTTTTCTGGGGATTAGAATTTCCCACTGTTTTGATGTCATCCATGAAAACCCTTTGCCCATGACCCGCAGCGCACCAGACAAGTCCGAAAAAGCGGAAGGCGTGGCCGCCGTGAACCGTGCGCTGGCCGTGCTCCAGGCCTTCGAGCGCGCGCCCGAGGGGCAGACGCTGGCCATGCTGGCGACGGCCACGGGGCTCTACGAAAGCACCATCCTGCGGCTGCTCGATTCACTGATGGGCGCGGGTTTCGTCAAGCGCCTGCCGGATGGGCGCTATGTGGTCGGCCCCAGGGTGCTGCCCCTGGCCGAGATGTACCGCCAGTCCTTCCGGCTGGCCGACTACGCCCTGCCGCGTCTGCGCCAGCTCGTGCAGCAGTCCGAGGAATGCGCGGGCCTGTATGTGCGCGAGGGCGACCGGCGCGTGTGCCTGCACCATGTGCAGCCGCAGCGCAGCGTGCGCACCCATGTGCTGGAAGGGGAGATGTTCGTGCTGGACCGGGGCGCCGCGGGCCGCCTGATCCTGGCGCTGGACGATGCGCTGCCGGGCGAGCCCTATGAGCAGATCCGCAGGCAGGGCTATGCGGTCACGCAGGGCGAACGGGACCCGGAAAGCGCGGCCATCGCCTGCCCGGTGTTCACGCGCGGCACGCGGCTGCTGGGCGCCGTCTCCCTGGCCATCCCGCTGTACCGCTGCTCCGACGAGGTGCTGCGGCGCCTGCTGCCCCTGGTACGGGCCCAGGCCGAGGCCCTGACGCAGGACCTGGGCGGCATCTCGCCCTACGCGGGCATCGTGGACTGAGCCTGCGGATCAGCAGGGCTTGAACGGCTTGCCCTCGAAGGCCTTGCCGCCCATGGCCTCGACCTGGCTGCGCAGCGCCGGCGTGGCCTGGGGCAGGCGCAGCGTGTAGAGCGTCACGTCGGGGCGTTCCTGCACCACGCGGGCCGTGCGCACGCCCTGGCGGGCGAAATTGGTCAGCTCGCGCGTGGCCGCTTCCTCGGTGGAGAAGCGCCCCAGCGACAGGCCGGGCTCCAGCGCGCCACCCGCGCGGTCGAAGTCGATCTTGCGTGCGCGCAGTTCGGCACGCTTGCGTTCCAGGAATTCGGCATCCGGGAACTTGCCCATGTAGACCATCCAGCGGCCGGGCTGGTGCGTGCTGCTCAGGTCCCACTGGTCGCTGGCCACCTGGGCCACGAGGCCCCGGCGCAGCGCCTCGGCATGGCGGTCCTCGATGCCCGTCGCCACGAGGCAGATGGTCGGCTGGCCCCCGGCTTGCGCCGGCGCGGATGCCGGTGTCGGTGCGGGGGGGGCGGTGGAAGGCGCCTCGCCGCCGGGGCTGGCGGCGGGCGTGTTGTCCACGCTCAGCAGACCCAGTGCCTCGGGGCGCACCTGCTGGTTCAGGCGCTCGGGCTCGCTTTGCCTGGCCGGAGCCAGGCCCAGGGCCTCCAGATGGCCGTGGCCCCAGAGGTAGTAGCCGGCATTGGCCAGCACCAGCAGCAGGAAGGCAATTCGCAGCATGTCGTTTCTGGGGCCCTGGGCCCCGGTGCATCGTTGGCGCTAGCCTACAACAGCCGGCCGCACGCTGATTTCCGAACTGGTGATGGCCTGCAGGCCGCGGGCCGTGCGCACCAGCAGCGCGCCATCGGGGCCCACGCCCTCGGCCGTGCCGCTTTCGCCATCGCTGAGATTGACGGCACGCCCGCGCAGCAGGTCGCGCTGGGCAAAGCGCTCGGCCAGCGGCGCGAAGCCCTGGCGGGCAAAGGCCTGGATATCGGAGACCAGGGCCGGCAGGATGCAGGCCAGCGCGGTCGGCGCGTCCAGGCGCTCGTCCAGCTCCAGCAGGCTGGCCGGGGGCGTGCGCATGCCCTCGCCGGGGCGCGGGCGGATGTTCAGGCCGATGCCTACCACCACGTAGCGCGGCGTGCCGGGCGCATGCGGGGCGCTGCCGACGAAGCTGGCGGTCTCGATCAGGATGCCGCCGAGCTTGCGGTCGCCGTCGATCCACAGGTCGTTGGGCCATTTGAGGCCGATGCGCGGGCGCTGCGAGCCCGGGGCGGGCAGTTGCGGCTGCAGGCTTTGCGCCACGCTCAGGCCGACGGCCAGCGACAGGCCCGACCAGTCGGCGGGCGCCAGCGGCATGCCCAGCGAGAACGTCAGCGAATCGCCCACGCCGCTGGTCCACTCGCGGCCCAGCCGGCCACGACCGGCCGTCTGCAGCTCGGTCACCAGCAGCACGGGCTCGTTGCGGCCATCGCGGGCACGGGCCATCAGTTCGGTATTGGTGGAGCCGATGCTGGGCACGATCTCCACCGAGAAGCCCGGCAGCCGCGGCTCGATGGCCTGCCACAGGGATTCGGCGGGCCAGTGGATGGGGGACGATGCCATCATGCGCCGGCCTTTGCGGAGGGGCTGCGCGGCTTCGTGGATGCCTTGCCCGTGCTGGCCTGCGGCTTTTTTGTCCGCTTCGCCTTCGCCGGCCGGTCCGATGCAGGCGGCGCGCTGGCGGGCAGCACGTCGCCGGGCATGGGCGGGCGCCAGCCGCGCTTGGGTGCAAGCAGCGTGCCGCGGCAGCTGGCGGCGCCGCACCAGCAGGGATACTCGGCCTTGAGCTTTTTCGTGTAGGGCTCGTCGATGATCAGGCCGTAGTCGTAGCTCAGCTCCTCGCCGGCGGCGATGTTGCGCAGCGCGACGATGAAGATGCGGCCATCGCGCTCGTCCGTGTAGCAGTTGGGCGCGCAGCTGTGGTTGATCCAGCGCGAGGAATTGCCGCCGTGGTTGGCGTCGATCACGCGGTCCTCGTCCACATGGAAGTAGAAGGTATGGTTGGGCTGGCTGGGGTCGTGCGGATGCCGGTCCTGGGCTTCCTGCCAGCTGATGATTTCCCCCACGTACTCGACGAGGACTTCTCCTTCGGCAAGATCCTGCATGGCGAACACGCCCTTGCCATGGACTCCCGAGCGGCGGGTCTGGATGCGGCGGCCGCCCGATGGGGCCAAAGCTGTGCGGGGCATGGTTTCTCTGATAACTTGAATGGGCACACATGCGCGTGCGCGTACACGTACGTACACGCGTGAGCCATGGATTGTAGAAGCGCAGGCCACGACATGCAGGGCCTGCGGTGAATGACGAGCACACACAATGACAAAGACCCTGGTGATTGCTGAGAAGCCTTCGGTCGCGCAGGACATCGTCCGCGCGCTGACCCCTGTGGCGGGCAAGTTCGACAAGCACGATGAATATTTCGAGAGCGAGCACTACGTCGTGACCAGCGCCGTGGGCCACCTGGTGGAAATCCAGGCGCCCGAGGAATTCGACGTCAAGCGCGGCAAATGGAGTTTTGCCAACCTGCCGGTGATTCCGCCGTATTTCGACCTCAAGCCCGTGGACAAGACCAAGGGCCGGCTCAATGCCGTGGTCAAGCTGGCCAGGCGCAAGGACGTGACCGAACTCATCAACGCATGCGACGCGGGCCGCGAAGGTGAGCTGATCTTCCGTCTGATCGAGCAGTACGCTGCGGGCGCCAAGCCCGACGGCAAGGGCCTGGGCAAGCCCGTCAAGCGCCTGTGGCTGCAGTCCATGACACCCCAGGCCATCCGCGACGGCTTCCAGAACCTGCGCAGCGACGCGCAGATGCAGGGCCTGGCCAGCGCCGCGCGCAGCCGCTCCGAGGCCGACTGGCTGGTGGGCATCAATGGCACGCGTGCCATGACGGCCTTCAACTCGCGCGACGGCGGCTTCTTCCTGACCACCGTGGGCCGCGTGCAGACGCCCACGCTGTCCCTGGTGGTGGAACGCGAGGAAAAGATCCGCAAGTTCGTCAGCCGCGACTACTGGGAAGTGCATGCCGCCTTCGACGCGCAGGCCGGCCAGTACCTGGGCAAGTGGTTCGACCCCCAATGGAAGAAGAGCGAGGACGCCGAGGCGCGCGCGGACCGCATCTGGAACCAGCGCGATGCCCAGGCCATCGCCGATTCCGTGCGCGGCAAGCCGGCCCAGGTCACCGAGGAATCCAAGCCCACCTCCCAGGCCAGCCCGCTGCTGTTCGACCTGACCAGCCTGCAGCGCGAGGCCAACGGCAAGTTCGGCTTCTCGGCCAAGACCACGCTGGCGCTGGCGCAAAGCCTGTACGAGCGCCACAAGGCCCTGACCTATCCGCGTACCGACTCGCGCGCCCTGCCCGAGGACTACCTGCCCGTGGCGCAGCAGACCTTCGCCATGCTGGCCACCAGCGGCATGCGCCACTTGGCGCCGTTCGCCCAGCAGGCGCTGGACGAGCACTACGTGCGCCCGACCAAGCGCATCTTCGACAACAGCAAGGTGTCGGACCACTTTGCCATCATCCCGACCACGCAGGCGCCCAGCGGACTGTCCGAGGCCGAGCAAAAGCTCTACGACCTCGTCGTGCGCCGCTTCATGGCCGTGTTCTTCCCCAGTGCCGAATACCAGGTCACCACGCGCATCAGCAAGGTGGAACAGCACAGCTTCAAGACCGAAGGCAAGGTGCTGGTCAAGCCGGGCTGGCTGGCCATCTACGGCAAGGAAGCGGCCAACGAGGTCGAGGGCGGCAAGGATGGCGACAAGGGCCAGCCCCTGGTCGCCGTGCAGCCCGGCGAGCAGCCGCGCGCCGGCCAGGTCGATCCCAAGGGCCTCAAGACCAAGCCGCCCGCGCGCTACTCCGAAGCCACGCTGCTGGGCGCCATGGAAAGCGCGGGCAAGCAGGTCGAGGACGACGAATTGCGCGAGGCCATGCAGGAAAAGGGCCTGGGCACGCCTGCCACGCGCGCGGCCATCATCGAAGGCCTGCTGACCGAGAAGTACATGCTGCGCGAAGGCCGCGAGCTGATCCCCACGGCCAAGGCCTTCCAGCTCATGACGCTGCTGCGCGGCCTGGGCGTGGAGGAACTCTCGCGCGCCGACCTCACGGGCGAGTGGGAATACAAGCTGGCGCAGATGGAAAAGGGCCAGCTCTCGCGCGATGCCTTCATGCAGCAGATCCAGTCCATGACGGAAAAGCTGGTCAAGAAGGCCAAGGAGTACGACCGCGACACCGTGCCCGGCGACTACGCCACCCTGTCCACGCCTTGCCCCAACTGCGGCGGCGTGGTCAAGGAGAACTACCGCCGCTACGGCTGCACCGGCAGCGACGGCCAGGGCGCGGGCTGCGGCTTCTCCTTCACCAAGTCGCCGGCAGGCCGCACCTTCGAGACGGCCGAGGCCGAGCAACTGCTGCGCGATCGCCGCCTGGGTCCGCTGGAGGGCTTCCGCTCCAAGGCGGGCTGGCCCTTCGTGGCCGAGGTCGCCATCGTGCGCGATGAGGAAGCGGGCAACTACAAGCTGGAATTCGACTTCGGCGACGACGCGGCCTCCGAGGAGACGGGCGAACTCGTCGATTTCGCCAGCCAGCAGCCGCTGGGCCCCTGTCCCAAGTGCGGCGCGCCGGTCTACGAGCACGGCAGCAACTACGTCTGCGCCAAGGCCGTGCCCACGCTGGCCCAGGCCACGCCCAGCTGCGACTTCAAGAGCGGCCAGATCATCCTGCAGCAGCCCATAGAGCGCGAGCAGATGCACAAGCTGCTGCAGACCGGCAAGACCGACCTGCTGGACAAGTTCGTCTCCAACCGCACGCGCCGCAGCTTCAAGGCCTTCCTGGTCTGGGACGGTGCCGCCGGCAAGGTCAACTTCGAGTTCGAGCAGCGCGACAGCAAGTACCCGCCGCGCAAGACGGCGGCCGCCAGGAGCGCGCCAGCCAAGAAGGCGCCCGCCGCCAAGAAGGCCGCCACGAAGACGGCTGCCAAGACGGCCACCAAGACCGCGCGCAAGCCGGCGGCCGGCACGTTGCAGCCCAGCGCGGCCCTGGCCGCCGTCATCGGCGAAGGCACGGTGGCGCGCACCGAAGTGGTCAAGAAGCTCTGGGACTACGTCAAGGCCCAGAACCTGCAGGACCCCAAGGACAAGCGCGTCATCCGCGCCGATGACAAGCTGCGCCCCGTCTTCGGCAAGGACAGCGTGAACATGTTCGAGCTGGCCGGCATCGTCGGCAAGCATCTGGCGTAAGGCGCCTGCCCCGACCTGATCCTGCGATCCGCTTGCACACCTTGCCGTAGCGGGTCGCAGGCCTGACACGGGCGCAACACATGCTTGGGCTAATCTAGCGGGCATGGATACCGAAATGCCTACCCCGGCAGCGGCCGCCGCCGCTGCTTCCTCCCCGGAGCCCTCGCGCTCCATCCGCCTGGACGGCGCCTCCAACTTCCGCGACCTCGGCGGCTATGCGGGCCTGGATGGCCGGCGCGTGCGCTGGCGCACGCTGTTCCGCGCCGACCACCTGGCCGGCCTCAGCCTGGCGGACCTGGGCGTGCTGCAGGGCCTGAAGCTCGCGCGCAGCGCGGACTTCCGGGGCAAGATGGAAAGCGCCCACCTGGCCTACGAGTGGCCGGGCATTGCGCGCCATGCACTCATCGTGGAGCCCACGGTGGTGCAGCGCGCCAGCGCCCTGATTGCAGCAGGCAACGACCTCACGGCCGCCCATGCCGAGGAGCTGATGCAGGACACCTACCGCAGCTTCGTGCACGACTACGCCCCGCGTTTCGCCCAGCTGTTCCAGCTGCTGCTGGACAGCCAGGATCCACTGGTCTTTCACTGCACGGCCGGCAAGGATCGCACGGGCTGGGCCGCCGCCCTGCTGCTGACGGCCCTGGGCGTGGACGAGGACACCGTGATGCAGGACTACCTGCTCACCAACCAGCTCTACCAGCGCCCGGCCACCACCTTCGCCCCCATGCCGGCCGAGGTGATGGACGTGCTGTGGCGCGTGCAGGCGTCCTACCTGGCGGCCGCCACCGACATGGTGCGGGCCGACTTCGGCGGGATGGAAGCGTATCTGCGCGATGCGCTGGGCATCGACAGCGCCGCGCGCGAGCGGCTGGCTGCGCTCTATCTCGAAGCCTGATGACCTTCGCTCACGGTGCGGCGGGGTGGCACGGCTAACATGGGCCGTGCCGGCCTGTTGTGCCGGAGTTCAAGGAGATTGCGATGAAGTACGGCATGCGTGGGCTGGCCGCGATGGCGCTGGTGGCCTTGAGTGTGGGTCTTGCTGGTTGCGCGGGCGGGGTGCCTGGGGATGTGGCGGGGAGCCAGGCGTCCAGTGCCAGTGGGGTGACGGTGTTTGGGACGGTGGATGCCAATGTGAGTCATACGCGGACTTCGCGGTGACCTGTTTTCTTGCCTGATCTGGGCTGATCTTCTGGACTGATTTTTGCTGCTTGCCTTTGCGGCGGTCAGGAGCCGGGTTTCGGCCCGGCGGCCGACCGACTTTCTTGCCGCGCGGCAAGAAAGTAGGCAAAGAAGCGCGCCCCGCACTGCCCACGACCCTTCGCTTCGCTACGGGCGACCTGCGTTGGGCAGAAGGGGGAAGGCTGGGGAACAGCCAGCAGCCAGCAGCCAGCAGCCAGCAGCCAGCAGCCAGCAGGCTCAGGGCTGGATCGGCGTGATCACCACGCCGGTGCCTGCGGGGGCGTCTTCGCCGCCGGGCAGGGCGGGGTGGGCTTCCTGCACTGCGCGCTGGTCCGTGGGGCCCAGCGTGCCCTGGGTGAGGGGACGTTGGGGGCGGGCAGGGCGGGGTGCTTTCGATGATTTCCTCGCCGGGTGACAGGCCCGGGCCCAGGGGCTGTTCGGGCTCGGGGGCGGGTTCCGGGGTCGCAGCGGGGTCCGGCGTGGCCGGTGGCTCGGGCTGGGCGGGGGGGCTGGCGGTCGGGCCACCAGCCCTGCATGCGGTCGCGCAGGCGGCCCACCATGTCGGACCACCAGTGGTTCTGCTCGGGCGGTTCGAAGCGGGCCTTGGCGTCGATGACGGGGCTGCGCAGGGCGCGCGACATGAAGTCGCCCACCATGGGCAGGGCGCTGCGCGAACCCTGGCCCCAGCGGTCGCTGCGCAGGGTGATGCGCGCATCGTTGAAGCCGGCCCAGGCGCCGGCGACGATCCCGGGGTGCATGAGGATGAACCAGCCGTCGGCATTGCCCTGCGTGGTGCCGGTCTTGCCGGCCACGTCGGCGTGTATGCCGTAGCGCTGGCGCACGGCCATGCCGGTGCCCTTGTCCACCACGGCCCGCAGCATGTCCACCAGGGCGTAGGCGTGCTCTTCGTCCAGTGCGCGCTCGGGCTTGGGCGGGCTGAATTCGGCGAGAACCTTGCCGTCGGCGTCCTCGATGCGCGTGACCATCATCGGGGGCAGCCAGCGGCCGCCATGGGCCAGGCTGGCATAGGCGTTGACCATTTCCAGCAGCGAAACGGGGCTGCTGCCCAGGGCCAAGGCGGGAACTTCGTCCAGCGGGCTCTGGCGCACACCCAGGGCGCGTGCCAGGCGCGCCACGCGGGCGGGGCCCACGGACTGCATGACCTCGGCCGTGATGGTGTTCTTGGAATAGGCCAGCGCATCGCGCAGCGTCATCTCGCGGCCCGTGGGGGGCGTGGCGTCGGTGGGGCGCCAGACCTCGCCGCCGGGCAGCTTGATTTCCACGGGGCCGTCCACACGCTTGTCGTCGGGGCTGGCGCCCTGCTGCAGGGCCGCGCCATAGACGAAGGGCTTGAAGGTCGATCCCGGCTGGCGCCGCGCCTGCTGCACATGGTCGTAGGCGTCCTGCGTGAAGTCGCGGCTGCCCACCCAGGCCAGCACCTCGGAGCTGCGCGGGTCCAGAGCCACCAGGCCGGCCTGCACGCGGGTCTTGTCCTCGCGCAGCTGCCGCATGAAGGCCTTGTCGGCCAGCAGGGCCTTGAGCGTGTCCTCCTCGCTGGCCTTTTCCCTGTCCTTGCCGGCCGCCTGCTTGCGCGCGGCGCGCCAGGCGGGGCTTTCGCGCACCAGCTGCTGTACCAGCGGGTTGGCGGCGTTCCAGCCGTCGCGCTGGCTCCAGGCGCCGTTGGCCACGCCCTGCAGCGTGCGCGTCTGGCGCGCCACGGCCTGGTTGGCCCAGGTCTGCAGGCGCGAGTCGATGGTGGTGTGCACCACCAGGCCGTCGGTGTAGATGTTGTAGTCGTTGCGGTCGGCCCAGTCGATCAGCCACTTGCGCAGCTGCTGCGCGAAGTGCGGGGCCATGCCCTGCGGCTCCTCCTGGCGCTCGAAATCGATGCGCATCGGGCGCTTGCCGAGTTGGTCGAACTCGGCCTGCCGCAGCACCCCGCGCTTGACCATCTGCGACAGCACCGTGTTGCGGCGGTACAGCGCGCGGTCGGGGTTGAGCACGGGGTTGTAGTAGCTCGTGCCCTTGAGCATGCCCACCAGCGTGGCGCTTTCCAGCACCGTCAGCCGCGCGGCCGGCTTGTCGAAATAGGTGCGTGCCGCCATCTCGATGCCGAAGGCGTTGTACAGGAAGGGCACGGTGTTCAGATAGGTCTCCAGGATCTCGTCCTTGGTATAGAGCGCCTCGATCTTGAAGGCCGTGATCGCCTCCTTGAGCTTGCGGTTGAGCGTGGGCGCGCGGCCGATCTCGGTGGGGTAGAGGTTGCGCGCCAGCTGCTGGGTGAGGGTCGAGCCGCCCTGCGGGTCACCACGCAGCGTATGGACCACCGAGCCCAGCGTGCGGCGCCAGTCCATGCCGTGGTGTTCGTAGAAGCGGTGGTCTTCCGTGGCGATCAGCGCCTTGATCACCGAGGGCGATATCTCGTCGAGCTTCACCCATTGCCGGTTGCTGCGCTTGAACAGCGCGATCTGCCTGCCGTCGGCGCTCATGACCTGGGCCGGCTGCTCCAGCTTGGCCTTGCGGATGTCGCGGATGCCGGGCGTGAACGGAATCAGCAGCAGCACATACAGCGCGAACAGCAGCGGCAGGGCGGCCGCGAACAGCAGCCATTCGCGCCGCGTGGGCCAGCGGCGCCACCAGGGCAGGGCGGCCACGCGCTGGCCGATGCGGCTGCCCAGCAGTCTGTGCCAGGCCGCGCGCAGGGCCTCGGGCAGCTTCAGATCATGGAAAGAAAAGCGCATGTTGCAAGACGGCCCCGATGCCGGGACATCGGGGCCGAAAGAGGCGGGACCATTCCGCGAAGCCGAGAGAATGCCCAAAAAAGCGGCACCCCGCTTGCGCGGGGTGCCTTTCCTATGGGCCAAACCCCGGTATTGTCGGGGCGGCGGGCGCGGACGGGAAGCCCTTACTTTTCCAGCCAGTCGGACAGCTCGTCCGCATGCTCCTGCTCCTGCTCCAGGATGGACTCGATCAGCCGGCGCGTGGTCGGGTCCTTGTCGCCGATCAGGTCGATCATCTGGCTGTAGGCCTCGATGGCCACGCGCTCGGCGATCAGGTTGGTGCGGATCATGGCCTTCAGGTCGGTCTCGCCGTTGTAGTCGGCATGGCTGCGCTGGGCCAGGGTCTGCGGGTTGAAGTCGGGCTCCCCGCCCAGTTGCACGATGCGCTGGGCCAGCTTGTCGGCATGGGCCATCTCCTCGTTGGCATGCACCAGGAATTCGTCGGCGATCGCCGGCGAGGCCAGGCCCACGGCCGTGAAATGGTGGCGCTTGTAGCGCATCACGCAGACCAGCTCCGTGGCCAGGGAGTCATTCAGCAGCTTGATGATGTCTTCGCGCCAGGGACCGAAATGGGGCGTCACGGCGCCATCGTCCAGGCTGCGCTTGGCGGCCTCCAGGCCCTTGAGATCCAGGGCCAGGTGGCCATTGGAGGAGGTGGATTGGGGTGCGATGGAAGTGCGGGGCATAGTGGTCTCTTGATCGTGGGAGAAGAAACGACGGCGGGCAAGGCGCCTTTTCGGCCTGTCGGTGCCAGCCAGCGGGCAACGGGGCGGGCTGCGGTCCGCCCAGGCCCTCCAAGGTACGGCCACGGGCGCGGGCTGTCTGTGAGACAAGCTCCCGTCACCGTGCCTGAACAGCGCGTCAGCGCCTGTCCCTCGGGGGCTGCGCTACCATGGTCCCTCCATCCCCAGGGAGCCACGCATGACCGAGACCGCCACCGACGCACCCCGTTCGGCCTACGACTTCGAGGCCACGTCCATCACGGGCCAGGCCGTGCCCCTGTCGGACTACCGCGGCAAGGTGCTGCTCATCGTCAACACCGCCAGCGCCTGCGGCTTCACGCCGCAGTACGCGGGGCTGCAGGCCTTGCACGAGCAGTACGGCGAGCGCGGCCTGGTGGTGCTGGGCTTTCCCTGCAACCAGTTCGGTGCGCAGGAGAAAGGCAGCGAATCGGAAATCGCCAGCTTCTGCGACCTGAACTTCGGCGTGCGCTTTCCGCTCATGGGCAAGATCGACGTCAACGGCGCCAACGCCCATCCGCTGTACCGCTGGCTCACGGCCGAGGCGCCGGGCGTGCTGGGCACCAAGGCCATCAAGTGGAACTTCACCAAATTCCTCGTGGGCCGCGACGGCCAGGTCATCCGCCGCTATGCGCCTCAGGATGCGCCGGCCAAGCTGTCCACGGACATCGAGGCCGCCCTGGCGCTCTGACGCGCCGATACGCGCTGATCGGGCCTGTCCATCAGGGTTTCACGCAGGGCCGGCAGCGCGGGACGGCCGCACGTCATGGTTAGCATGCTCCTTGACACCACAACAAGGAGACAACGCCCGTGAAAGCCTTCCGCCGCACCGCCCTCGCCCTGTTCACCGCCTGCACCCTGCCCATGATCGCCCTCGACGCCGCCGCCCAGGACAAGCCCGTGGTCCAGTTCATTGCCACGGGCGGCACCATCGCCATGAAGATCGACCCGGTGAAGAACGCGCCCGTGCCCGCGATCTCGGGCGACGACCTGCTGGCCACCGTGCCCGACGTGGGCACGTACGCGCGCATCCAGGTCAACAACCTGTCCAACGTGCCCTCCGACTACATGGACCCGGCCCGCTGGGTGCAGCTGACCCAGGCCGTGCAGGCGGCGCTGGCCCGGCCCGAAGTGGCCGGCGCCATCGTCTCGCATGGCACGGACACGCTGGAGGAAACCGCCTTCTGGCTGGACCTGACCGTGCAGTCGCCCAAGCCCGTCGTGCTCATAGGCGCGCAGCGCAATGCCTCGGTCTCGGACTTCGACGGCCCGCGCAACCTGCTCAATGCCGTGCGCATCGCCGTGGACCCCCAGGCCCGCGACAAGGGCGCCATGCTGGCCATGAACAACCAGATCAACGCCGCGCGCTACGTCACCAAGACGCACACGGCCAACGTGGAAACCTTCCGCTCGGGCGAGTTCGGCTTCCTCGGCGAGGTCTACCCGGACCGCGTCCGCTTTGCCTCCGTCCCCGCGCGCCGGCAGCACCTGCCCATCCAGGCCCAGACCATGCCCGAGGTCGAAATCTTCCCCATGTACGGCGGCGCCAACGGCCAGGCCGTGCGCCAGGCGGTGGACCGGGGCGTCAAGGGCATCGTCATCGACGCCCTGGGCATGGGCAACATGAACGTTGCCATGCTGGACGCCGCCAGGTACGCCATCGGCAAGAACGTGCCCGTGGTCGTCAGCACACGCGTGCACAACGGCCGCGTCATGCCCAGCTATGGCTTCGAGGGCGGTGGCAAGACCTCGTTCGAGGCCGGCGCCGTCATGGCGGACGACCTGCGTGCGCCCAAGGCGCGGATCCTGCTGATGCTGGCGCTGCAGGCGGGAGTGACCGGGCAAAAGAACCTGCAGGCGGTGTTTGACCGCTAAGCCACGGCAGGCACGGCGGCGGCGGGCCTGCGGGGCCGCCGGTCCATGTCGCTGGATGCCGGCCCTGTACCTCAGGAAAACACAGGCCCCTGGATGAGCCTCAGGCATTGCGGGGCGACGAGTGGCACTGAAAAAATGGCGCCACTCGTGCTGTGAAGCACGGCGGCATCTCCATCGAGGCGTGCGCTGCAAAAAGGGTTGCAGTTGTCCAGGAACAGGAACCAGCGCAATTCACCCTCCAGAAAGAGGCCGGCCACGCCGTCCGCGCCGAAGCTGCCTTCGCCAAACCGGAGCTGATGGCCGCCACGGCAGGCCTGCCCAAGATAATCGAATTCAATGGTGCCGGTGTCTTCGGTATCCAGCCTGTCCAGCCGGGTTCGTCCCAGCACCTGGATGCCCGCATTTTCGGGGGTTGCATAGGCAAGAAGGAAGACCTCGCCATCGGCAAGAAATATCCCGTTGACAAGCGGGCATCGATGCCGCTTCACGATATCCTGAAAATTCATGCAGGGCTCCACCGGCTTTCAGAACCCCGGACCAGGGCGTGGCGCCGGACAGGCGGGCTTGGCGGCATCATGCGATCAGCGTTCCTGCGTGAATTCCATGGATCGGGTGGCATGGATTCTTCCCTTCAGTTTCAGGTATTCCCTGATGCCGAAAACATGGTCGACAAGATGGCTCTCGAAGATGGAGAGCACAGGCGCAGGCACGATGCCAAGGCCATGGCCCTGCATGGCCCGTACCGGGGAGTGGACATCCTCCGGAAATCTCCAGACAGAGCTTCCGTCCAGGGCGGCGTAGTAGAGCCTCTCGTCATGGAAATTCCGGATGTTGCAGAACAGGATCGGTGTCGCTGACAGGATGCCGCTGAAAAATGCCATCGTGTCCGACCCGCTTTTCAGGGGCAGATACTCTGCCCGCTTGGTATGGGTGTCGAACTGCTTGAAAAGATCGACAAGACCGCCATATCCCGCGCGGCAGATTTCCGCGAGGCCCGCGGACTCGATGTGCATGGATTTCCTTGTCTGAATGCCTCTGGCGGAGCCGATATCCTCGGGCCTCTCCCAGATGGAGTCATGTTCGTCGCAGAAAAAGTACACCTTGCCGGTGCCGAGGCCCGGCACCTTCACCAGTTCGACACCATCGCTTCTTCTGTGGTGGTGGTCAGGGTCTTGATGTATGAGGCGGGTGATCTTCATCTGGGTTGTCGAGGAAATGTTCCGACCGAGGATGTGAAATGGCCATCCGCTGAGGATCTTCCAGATCTGTCCAGCCTTCCACGCAGGCCTCGAGCATGTCCCCTGCATTAATGTCTTTTGCATCTTCCGTCATTCCTTGATGCCGGATATGGTGGCGCCTTGCTGGAGAAGGTCCAGCATCCTGACTTGAGCATCGGCCAGTTCCAGCATGCTTGATTGATATTCTTCCTGGGAGGACGATGGAGGGGCCTTTGCATGATCCATGTAGTTCAGTGCCCTTTCAGCGCAGTTGGCGATGTACTGGGCATCATCGATCTGATAGCCGACAAGCATGCTGCTGAGCGCGCCCAATAGCTCGTCACCACCTTCCATGATATCTTCCAGCCCCATTCTATCTGCCTTTGATATGTATTCTTCCAAAATGAAGGGGTCATCTTTCGATGACCGGATGAAATCAATGGAAGACTGAATGAAGTCGAACATTTCGCGAGATTCCAGACTGTCGAATCCCTGTGTGATGTCCGGCTGACGGAATATGAAGTCCACGCACCAGGATCCGAATTTCCCCTTGTTTTTCTTGCTCAGATTGGATAGTGATTCCTCAATTCTGTCCATGTGCTGAATCATGTCAAGCATATACGCCTTTCCTCTTTCATGGGATGGATGCTGGGAGATCCTGAACGATTGCTGCGCGCCAGCCTTCTGTGTTCTGTTGCCGGCTGGCGCAGGGGATTACCCAAGATGGAATTCCAGCATCTCTTCGAAGCTGGAAAACAGGAGTTCCTCTTTTCCATTGTCATGGTCGAAGAGGAATATTTTTCCTGATTCAGTGGTATAGATCGGGTTGCCTGATCCATCCATGGAGATGACACAATAATTCCCTTGAATAGGCCACCGGCCTGCCTTGAAATCGTTGGTCAGTTCGGCGATGCTGGTTTTTTCCAGCAGCTCGTTGTTGTGCATTCCATATATGGATATTCCGGCATAGCATCCGCCAAAATTCTCCAAAAACAGCTTGTAGCTTTCTTCAAAGGAAAATCCAAGGGCGGCTTCAGCAGATTTGATATCCTCAGGGGTGTTGGGTAGCAAGGAGTATTGATATTGTGATAGGTAGTCGGCAACTCTATCCAGCAGATCTTCTTTCATGAAATATTACTCGATGATCGGAGAATAATTGCACTCCTTGGACCCTATCAGCGTTTCGACATTGCCAAGAGCTTGAGGTCTCTTGTTGAAGATATCTTGAGGCTTCAAAATCAACTCCTTGAAGTCATTTCTTCTTCCTTGGCTCGATCCAGGATATCAAGAACCCTGCGGCGCCAAAGACATCATTGATTCTAGGCAGGTCTTGCGCATCGACATCCATCCTGTAGACGGAGCCGCCGACCTTCTTCAGCATATCATTGCCAAAGCTGTTGAAAATGAAATCTCTCAACGGCAGGCCGCCTGCTTTCTGAGACAGCTGGTTCTCGGAGAAGTAGTTTATCGGATAGATCATTCTGGGGCTCCTGATGACTTCAGTCCCTGAAATATATGCCGAAAAATTCCCTCTTTCATTCTTGAAAATTGTCGATGACAAATGATAGGAGACCCCTTTGGCAGCATCTCCTGTGCAGCATCTGAATCCATAGGAGGGTGACAGGATTCCTATAAATCTTTCCGCCACGAGTTCCAGCTTGTTGTTGAAGGTTCTTTCGGGGAAGTGCAGTGTTACAGTGGAAAGGCCGCCATGATCCCTGCTGTTGTAATACATGGCATAAATATTTTCAGATCCTAGATCTTCTTCATTCGACATGTTGAATGAAGATATGTCCCCAGTTGCCAGGCCCTTCTCAAGCTTGATTCTGCTGATGGATCTGGAGCTGAAATCACCGGGATGATCGGCCTTTCCTTGAGGCAATGAATACAAGTAGTCAAAGTACTTTGATTTCAAACCTGTGGCTGTCTCCATTTCCTGGAAATTTCTATAAATCTCCATGGGGCTGGATACTTTTACATCGTAGAGATGGTAATTGACATGCATTTGTCGCCTCCGTGTTCCCTGCGGTATTCTTATACCATCGTTTGATATTTTTTGATTGTCTTTCTGTTCTGCACGAGGCCTGCTAGGCATTGAATTCAGTGAATAGATGCTTTTCGCCAGGCGATTTCCATGGACCTTTCAGATAGATCTGAGGTGCCTCGCCTCAGTAATATCGCATATCGATGCTCATATGGTTTTAGATATGTATTTCTTGAGGTGGGTGGTTTTCAAAGACATGGACATCCTCCAGGTCGCATTCGAAATACCCCCATTTTGCCAATTGGCCTTCAGCCATTCAGAAGATAAAACAAATCCCTCTTTTTCTTGGGGTGAGGATTCTTTGGGCAGCCAGGTATACAAGTATCCAGCCTTGTAGCCAGAGCACACCAGGAGTGCAACTGCTCTTCCATCGTCTTGCAGGATTTGCACGACGATGAAATCAAAAAGTTCCTCATCTGGAGGCAATGCCTTGCACCTGAGTACATTGCCTGTGGCAAGGTCATGGCTGTATTCTGTTAATTTCCCCAAAGGCTTTAGCATCTGATGTTGTGCCTTGCTGGTTTATCCGTGTGTCTGCCTGGATTCTTTGATGTTTTTCAGGCCATTTTCCAGAATGGAGAGGTTTTTCAGATTTCCATCTCTGTCCCTGGCCTTTTGCCAATTCGGTATTGTCTTGCTGAACATCTCGTCGCCGATATCAGTGACATCCGATCTCATCAGTGAAAGGTCCATGAGAACATTTCCGTTCTCATCAAAGGGATTCACAAGCAGCAGGTTGTTTTCATGTAGAAATCTGAAAATGACGATAGAGCTTTCAAGAACCTGTTTTCTCCATGTGATGTTTTTGGAGGACTGGTAGATGTCATTGATTGACGGCCAAATAAGATGATCTTGCATATGTTTGCCTGGATGGAGTCAACGCTTGCGATCTTGCAATGCTGCGGTCTTCTGTCAGTCTTCTCTACCTGGGGGAAGCTAAATATACTCCGGCAACCGCAGATCGTTTCCTGTTTTTATGGCGGGGCTATTCCGTTGTCGGTTCTCGCCTTCCTCGGCGGCTGTGGATTGGATGCGTGAATTTCTGAGTTCATTCCTCCATCTCTCCCATTCTTCGGTGACCGTGCTGCCCCAGGTCCTGTAGCTGGCCTGCCAGACCAGCCGGCCCTGGCTGTTGCTCAGCTCCTCGGGCATGCCACTTGGTCCTTGCGCAGCTTGGTCTGGCTGCCGGTTTACTGGCATTCTGTGCCGGAATTTATGGTTCAGAGATAAAAATATCTAGACCATTAATTAATAAATAACAAACATGAAATCAATGGATATCGTTTTCAATATCTAAAAGACCTCTATATTTCGAGAATATCTCCATGGCAAAGAAATTTCCATTTATTAAATCTTCATAAATACCCAAATTTTCAGACCATTCACGAAATAATAAATAGAAATTGGAGCCATTCAAGCTGGATTCATCAAAAGTTGCCTTCCAATATTTGGAAATACTTCCGTCTATCAAGCGAAAGAATTCCGAATACACTGGAACAGGATATAATGAGTCTTTGTTTTCATATATATAATAAAAAACCTTCCCCTCCCAAAAGGCGAGGCCTTGGACAATATACTTTCGCCCTATTTCTATGTTTTGATTTTCAGGGGAAGACATAAATCTCACTAGATTATTCTCCAGGAAAGAAGCTTCATCCAGGAAATTTCTTATTGCCTTTATAATCATGGCTTACTCCTAAGGTTTTTCTCCCGGAGAGACACTTGGCTCCACTTTTTTTGCATAGTCCCCGATGCTGTTCGGAGTCATTTTCTTAAACTTGAAGTCGGCTGTTTTCCCAGTTTTAGGATTGCGAACATAGTGAGCGACAGAGTCTTTGCATCAGCCGATTTGACTCCCATTTTTTCCAGCCAGAGTATCTGGGATTCTTCATATTGTCCATAATTTTATTGCCCGCACCCGTTTTTTCGCCTCCAGTGCAAAGCTATCTTGGATAGAAGAAGGTTTCCTGGCGAATGGGCCTTTTTCGTATCTTTCAGTATTGTCGTTTCTATATCTATCCGATTTTGGGCAATACGCCAGCCCCCAAGGATCAATCCAAGCAATCGGATTAGGTGAATAACTCCCTAAATTAATCCCGCCATCCAACCCGATCGGATCCGGGCAGATGAACCGCCCCACGTCCGGATCGTAGTACCGGAATGTGTTGTAGTGCAGCCCCGTCTCCCTGTCCAGGTACTGGCCCTGGAAGCGCAGGTTCTGCTGCTTCTCCGTCTCGGACTGTGGCGTGTCGCCCTGGTCCAGCGGGTGCAGGCGCTGGCCCGCCAGGCCCTTGATCTCCCATTCTTCGGTGACCGTGCTGCCCCAGGTCTTGTAGCTGGCCTGCCAGACCAGCTGGCCCTGGCTGTTGCTCAGCTCTTCGGGCATGCCCACCTGGTCCGTGTGGAAGTAGTAGACCTTGCACAGCCGGGCGTCGTCGTTGTCTGCCGGCCCATGGGTGGCGGTGGCCCAGCCTTCTATCCGCAGATCCTGTGCGCGTTGTTGCGCCTCGGCGTTCAGCGAGGCCCAGTAGCGGCGTTCGAGGTCGGTGGGCTCGGAGGCCGGGGGCTCGGGTGCTGTCGTTGCCGCTGGCGCCGTGGCCTGTGGGTCGTCGGTCGTGCCCAGGCCACCTTGCGCGGTGGGCTCCCCGTCCGCATCAGGCGCTACTCGCAACTGGACGCCTATCGGCGCGGTGACCTTGAGTCCTGAGCGCGATGGTGTTGTTCAGCACTACACGGAAGGGATTAAAGACCAAAAAACTCAATGAATGAGGCGACAACTATCTTGACACGCACCGAGGGTCTAGGGCGTAGCGTGTGCGTGCGTTGCCTTGGAGGCGCAGGGTTTCGCGGTGCACTCGGCGTTCACGTTGAAAGTGGGTAGTAGATCTTCAGCGCTACTTCCTCTGAGCCGTCACTCCTGTATCGGAATCCATCCATGACAAAGATACACCATTTGAAATCTTTGCACCAAATATATGAATACTCATAATTAAAGAAGGCTGTAATATTATTTATAACATCAATCAATTCCTTCTTGCTAACACAAAACACAGGATCAGCATCGCCGTTATATTTATAATGCCGCAAAACATAGTATTCATCATCCAGAAGAATATCATTAAATGAATTAGTTGATATGATTAGTCCTTTGTCAAAAGAAAATGGTCTTTTAAAGGAGAAATCTTTTTTTTCCTTTAATTTCCCATTGTTGAAGTATTTTTTCTTTACTATTCCATTTTTAAAGAATTTGAAAACAAGAAATTTCAACAATCTTTTTGAAATTCCCCCATCGACCAAGGTGCCCGGAGCAAATTCCTTCAATTTAACCCCCTATGAATATATGACCTTGATTACGTCCATTATCAGTTTTCCATTTAATATGCGGCAAATCGTTACCAACATCTGCTTCACCCTCCTGCCAGCGATCGCGAGAATTTCTATATGTTCCGTCTCTTCCTCTACCGGGTTGCGGCTGATGAACCTCATAGCCTTTCTCATACGGGGACGATTCATACATTTTTCGCCGATTCATTCGCAACCCGGCATCCCTCATCAACGCCCTTGCATCTGCCATATTGGCCACGCGGACATCCCCACGCCCTGATTTTCTGAGGGAGGCAACGGCGTCATCCCAGCCTTTAGTCCCTGGCTTTACTACTGGTAGTTCACTGGATTTTAGGGGTTTTCCCGCGGAATTGACTCGTTGCCCGGTCATACGACAGGTGGGATTCCACCCCCAAGGATCAATCCAAGCAATCGGATTCGGCGAATAACTCCCTAAATTAATCCCGCCATTCAACCCGATCGGATCCGGGCAGATGAACCGCCCCACGTCCGGATCGTAGTACCGGAACGTGTTGTAGTGCAGCCCCGTCTCCCTGTCCAGGTACTGGCCCTGGAAGCGCAGGTTCTGCTGCTTCTCCGTCTCGGACTGTGGCGTGTCGCCCTGGTCCAGCGGGTGCAGGCGCTGGCCTGCCAGGCCCTTGATCTCCCATTCCTCGGTGACCGTGCTGCCCCAGGTCCTGTAGCTGGCCTGCCAGACCAACTGGCCCTGGCTGTTGCTCAGCTCCTCGGGCATGCCCACCTGGTCCGTGTGGAAGTAGTAGACCTTGCACAGCCGGGCGTCATCGTTGCCTGCCGGCCCATGGGTGGCGGTGGCCCAGCCTTCTACCTGCAGTTCCTGGGCGCGCTGTTGCGCCTCGGCGTTCAGTGAGGCCCAGTAGCGGCGTTCGAGGTCGGTGGGCTCGGATGCCGGGGCTTCTGCGGTTGCCGCCGGAGCGGTGGCCTGTGGGTCATCGGTTGTGCCCAGGCCGCCTTGCTCGGTGGGCTCCCCGTCCGCATCCAGCCGTGCCAGCGGGACGTAGCTGTCGGGCTCGTACACGTAGCTGATGGTGCTGGCGCCCCGGCGCTCTTCGATCAGCCGCATGCCTTCCCACAGGAAGACCGTGGTGCCGAAGCGGTCGTGCTTGGCCACGCGCCGGCCTATGGCGTCGTAGTCGAAGCGCACGGTCTGGGTGCTGGCGTGTTCGGTGCCCGGGCGCCGCGTGGTGGTGACTTCGGTGAGCTGGTTGTCCTCGTCCCAGGCAAAGCGCTGGTCGGTGTGCCTGCCGCTGAGCTTGCGGATCAGGCGGCCGTGGCCGTCGTAGTAGTAGCGCTTGTCTTCGAATACGCGCACCAGGTTGTCGCGCACGTAGCCGGCCTGCAGGTGCTGGGTGCGGCTGCGCAGCAGGGCCTGGGCCTGGTTGTCCAGGATGTTGCCCGCGGGGTCGTATTCGAAGTGTTCGCTGTGGGCGGCGGGGCCTGCCTGGGCCATGCCTGCGAAGGGCTGGCGGGTGCTTTGCTCCACGCGGCCCGTGGCGTCGTAGCGGTGGGTCGTGTCGCCGCGCAGGCTGTGGCGGGTCTGCCGCAGTTCCCCGACCTTGTCGTAGGCGTAGGCCTTCATGAGGCCGTCCAGCGTGCTTTGCTGGGGCGTGCCCGCCGACTGCAAGGCCTTTTGCCATGGCGCGTCACCGCTGCCGTAGGGCTGGTGGACGATGCCGGCCGATTTGCTCCAGGCCCCTGTGCGCCGGCCCAGGGGGTCGAGTGCGTAGCGTGTGCGCGCACCGCCCTGGGTGCGCAGGGTTTCGCGGTGCAGCGCGTCGCGCTCGATGTCGCTGATGAGCTGGTGCACGGCCAGGGCGTCGGGCACGCTGGTGTCGCGCTGGCTGTAGTTGATCTGGTGCAGGTGGCCGGAGCCGCAGTGCAGGTAGTTGAGCGCGCGTTCCATGCCCGGGCTTGCGGGCAGTCCGGGCAGGATGGTCTGGGTGCGGTTGCCCAGGGCGTCGTGGCTGTGGCGCAGCTGGTGGCTGGTCCCGGTGGTTTCGTCGGTTGCCGTTTCGGTGATGACGTTGCCGGCCAGGTCGTACTGGAAGGCGCTGGTGTGCAGGGGTTTGAGGCTGCCGTCGGCCTGCACTTGCAGTCTGGTGGCCGACAGCAGCTGGTCCAGCACGTCGTAGCGGTAGTGGGTGTGGTGGCTGGCCGTGCGCTTTTCGATGAGGCGGCCCACGGCGTCGCGCAGCAGTTCGGTGCGCCGGGGCTGGGGGCCGCTGGTGTCGGCGGCGCCGTCCACCTGGCCGCCCCAGCCGGGGATTTCCGGGGTCTGGCCGGCGCCGGCCGTGCCGTCGCCGACCAGCAGTTCATCGCCCATGGCGGGCCAGTGCGTGACGGCCACGGGCCAGCCGGTGGCGTCGTATTCGACGGTGACGCGCTGGCCGCCCACGCGGGTTTCCTGTACCAGCCGGTCGGCGTCGTCATAGGCGAAGCGGAAGGCTTCGCCGTTTTCGTTGATGAGGCTGGACAGGCGGTGGGCGCCGTCGTAGGTGAACAGGACCTGGCGGCTTTCGGCGTCTTCGTGGGCGGTGAGCTGGCCGTAGGCGTTGTAGGCGTAGGCGGTGGTGCGGCCCAGGGCGTCGCTGCTGCGCACCAGTTGCCCGGCGGCGTCCCAGTCAAAGCTGTGGTGCGAGTTGTCGGGCAGGTTCAGGGTGCGCAACCGCCCTTGCGCGTCATGGCGCAGGCCGGTGATCTGGCCCAGCGCATCGACGCTGCGCGCAGGGTGGCCACGGCCGTCCCAGTCATGGGTGGTGGTGCGGCCCGAGCAGTCGGTGTACTGGATGAGCTGTGCCCGCGCGCTCCAGCGCAGCTCGGCGGTGCCTCCTCTGGCATCGGTGATGCGCACGGGCAGGCCCCGGTTGTCGTTGAGGTATTCGGTGGTGCCGCCGTCGGCCCCGGTGTGGGCCAGCAGGTTGCCGAGGCGGTCGTAGCGCCAGGACAGCCGGCTGCCGTCGGGCAGCAGTTGCACGATGGGCAGCGCCCACAGGCCCAGCCAGGTGGTGCGGGTGACGCGCCCCAGCGGGTCGGTCTGCTGCGCCAGGTTGCCGTGGGGGTCGTAGGCATAGGTGGTGCGCCGGCCCAGGGCGTCGGTGGAGGCCAGCAGCTGGCGCAGCGCATTCCATTCCTGCGCCAGGCGCTGGCCTTGGGGGCCGGTGGCGAGGGTGATGTTGTAGGCCCGGTCCCATTGCCATTCGTAGCTGCGGCCCAGGTGGTCGGTGGCCTGGGTGTGGCCTCCTGCCCGGGCCATGGCATCGGTATCGGCATCGGTATCGGCATTGCCGGCTTCGGCGGGCGCCGCCTGGCTGTCTGGGGCTGGCAGGCGGTAGCTGATGCGCCACTCATGGCCGGCGCTGTTCCATTGCCGCACCACGCGGGGGTGGTCGGCGAACGGGGCCCATTCGTAGTGGCTGCTCAGGCCGGCGGCGTTGCGGTGCTCGGTCATCAGGCCCGCGGCGTCGTAGGCGAAGCCGCGCACGCTGCGGCCTTCGGCGTCGAGCACGGCGCTCAGGCGGCCTTGGCTGTCGTACTGGTAGCGCACCAGTGTGCCGGGGGTTTCGCCGGGGGCGACGGTGGCGATGTCGATCTGCGCGATGCGGGCGTTGTGGGGGGTGCCCGCGCCGCTGGCCTGTGCCTCGGCCGGTGCCTGCGTGTAGCTCAGTTGCAGCCGGCGTCCGGTGCTGTCGGTGATGCCGTCCAGCAGTCCGTCGTGGCGGTATTGCAGGCTGATGTGGTTGCCGTTGGCGTCCTGCACGCGCGCCAGGCGCCAGGTGCTGGGCGCTTCGGGCATCTGGCCCGCGGTCGCGGGCTGCTGCGGCTCGAACAGGCGGTACAGGCCGTCTGCGCCTTCGACCACGTATTGGCCGTCTTCGGCGCGGATGAGCTTGTAGCCTTCGGCGATGTTTTCCTGGGCATGGCCGGGCTCCAGCGGCTCCCATGGAACGGGGCGGCCCTGCTCGTCGGTGTAGCAGGCGCTGCCGTCCGCGGCGATGTCCAGCCGCACGAAGTATTCCCCGCCCCAGCCGGGGCCGTGGCCGGTGTCGCCACGGGTGTCCATGCTGTTGTAGAAGCGCCGCCAGCGCAGGGGCAGCGGGCCGGGCAGCTCGAAGTCGGTGTCCAGGTCGCCGCTGAGGATCTTGGCGCCCGTGGCCGCGTGCACGGGGCCGCCGATGGCGCCGATGACCATGCCTATGCCCGTGCCCAGCAGCATGCTGCCCAGGCAGGGCAGCTTGGAGGCCAGGGTGCCCGGCGCCTTGAGCAGGGCGCGGATGCCCAGGCCGCCGACGACCAGGCCCAGCACGGTGCCGGCCATGCGCGAGATCAGGGGCACTTCGTCGGCGACCTTGCGCAGGCGTGCCTTGGGGTCGCCCACGAAGACGTCGGGCGAGCCGTCGAAGATGGTGGCGCCGCATTCCACCGCATCGCCCTTGCGCGCGAAGTTCACCTGGTTGACGAAGACGGTTTCCGAGCCTTCGGCGATCAGGATGAGGGGCGAGTCCCTGGAGCAGGTGACTTCATCGACGGGCAGCGCGGCCGAGGCGCGGGCCGCGCCCGTGGACTTGCTGTTGACGAAGACGTTGGGGGAGGCGGTCTGTATCTTGCCGGTCACCGTGTAGGTGTCCGGCATGTATTTGTCCACCAGTTTGGACCCGATGGTGCTTCCGATGCTTCCCGCGATAAGGGAGACGGCGCCGCCCGTGGTGAGCAAGGTGGTACCGGCCACCGCGATCAGCGGCAGGGCCATGCCTCCCGTGACGACAACGGCGCTCACGGCCAGGCAGGCCACCGCGCCCGCCACCATGCCGCCGATGACGCCTCCGGCCACCTTGGCCCAGAACTTGGCGTGCGCGTTGCTGTGCGCGATGGGGTCGTGAAGTCGTGCTGCGGGAGATCCGGGCATGGCGTGGTGCTGGGGGTCGTTGCGGGGTCAGGCCAGCACGCAGCTGGCCAGCGCCTTGTGCCATTGCGCCAGCTCGTGCTCCGTGAAGGGCTTGAAGGCGTTGGCCGTGAGGATGAGCACGCGCGGTGTGTCCGGCAGTTGCACCACGGCCTGGCGCTGGAAGACGTCCCTGCCCTGTTGCCGGAAGCTGGTTTCGATCTGCAGGCCCATGGCGTGCGGTGCGCGCTGGCCCCATTGCGCGGGGCTGCGCGAGATTTCCCGGAACTTGCTCGACTGGCGCGAGAGGTCCTTGAGCTGGCGGGACACGAAGCCCTCCAGCGCTTCTCCTTCGAGCAGCCTGTCGCGTGTGATCACGTAGGAGACGCCCGTGCCGTCAGGGGACATGAGCATGTGGACGGAACGGTCGATGAGTTCGTCGGGCAGTTCGAACGAGGCCTCGTTGCAGGTGTATTTCATGGCGTTCAGCAGTTCAGGAAGATGTTCTGGCCCTGTTGGTCGAGGTCGTCGTCGAACTTGACCAGGCCCTTTTTGACGCCAACGATTTCGATGTCGCCCTCGCCGGTGATCTTGATGTAGGCCTTGCCCTTGCCGGCCACCAGCGTGATGCTTTCCTCCGCCTCCAGCCGGATGTGCTTGCCCGCCTTGACCAGCACCGAGTCGCTGCTGGCCCGCACGCTCACGTTCTGCTCGGCCAGCACCGAGGCGTCGGCCGTGGTGGAGGTCAGGGTGGCGTTTTCCTTGGCCACCAGGTTCAGGTTGCCCGTCTGCGCCTCGTGGGCGATGTCCCCCTGGGTGACCGTGGTGCGTTGCCCGCCGCCCGTGACGTGGGTGAGCATGCCGCCCTTGGCCAGCAGGGTCAGCTGGTCCTGGGTGGAGGTGGTGACCGGGCCCGTGCCATGCACCGATACGCTCTGGCCGGAGCTGATCACCACCGGCTTGGGGCTGATCATGGTGTGCCCCTCGGGGCTGACGATGGAGACGATGGGCTGGTTGATGTCCTGCGACTTGGCCCGCATCTCCAGGGCCTGGGGCATGGCGGGGTCGGTGTCCAGCGGCATCCTCAGTTCCGGGCCGGCGCCGGACTGGCTGCCACCGGCCACGAAGTCCGCCACGGCGGCGGCCATCTGTCCCAGCGACTTGGCGGCCGCCACCTTGCCCACCATGGCCTGCACGCCCGAGGCCAGTTCGCTCATGTGCGACTGCTTGAGGTTGTTGATGGCGCCAATGACGGTCTCCATGGAGCTGACCGCGCTTTTGGCGTCCGCCATGAGGGCCTGCACGGACTCCAGGCTGGCACCCATGCCGGAGAAGCCGTCGGGGTTGTCATGCGCCAGTTTCTGCTTGAAGTCCTGCGTATAGGTGGTGATCAGCAGTCCCTTGTCCGCACGGATGGCCCCCCACTCGTTGGTGCGCAGCTCGAAGCCATAGCTGCGCTTGGCCTCCGTGCTCTGGTTCATGAGGTAGCCCATGTGCAGATGGGTGTTGCCGTAGTCGCTGGACAGCTCCAGGTGCTCTATGCCCTTCTTGTCCTCGAAGCGCAGCATGTTCTTGCCGCCACCGCCCTTGCTCCAGTTGGTCTTGGTGCCGGATTGGGTCTTGTGCCGGGGCAGCTCCCAGGGCGGCATCTGCAAGGCGTTGTAGACGCGGCCCGTGATGATGGGATGGTCCGGGTCGCCGTTGAGGAAGTCGACGATGACCTCCTGCCCTATGCGCGGGATGTGCATGCTGCCGTAGCCCGCCCCCGCCCAGGTCTGGCTGACGCGGATCCAGCAGCTGGAGTTCTCGTCCATCTTGCCGTAGCGGTCCCAATGGAACTGCACCTTCACGCGGCCGTACTTGTCGGTGTAGATCTCCTCGCCCGCGGGGCCCGTGACCACCGCCGTCTGCGGGCCCGTGGTGTGGGGCTTGGGCGTGCTGCGCTGGCTGCGGTAGGCCACGCTCTTGGGCACGGTGGCGAAGCTGATGCGGTAGGTGGTGGGGCTGTCCGTGCCCGCGCGCTTGGAGCGGCCGCTGCCGCCCGCGCCGTCGCTGCGGCGCACGTTCTCCTCGAAGCGGTAGGTGGCCGACTCGATCAGGTAGGGCTTGTTCTGGTCCTGGCGCGGGTACTTGCTGAGCGTGAACAGGTAGCCCGGCGCGATGTTGCGCGCGTTGCCCTCGCCCTGCGCCATCTCGCGCTGCGCCTTCTGCTGCTCGATGCGCACGCGGGCATAGTTCTCGCCATCGCCCTGCTGGGTGTAGCCGCCGGGCCAGTCGAAGATCTCGCGGCTGTCCTCGGTGTGGCCCGCAGGCTGGCGGTGGCGCGTGGTCAGGTCGGCCTTGGGGCGTTCGAAGTCGTAGTCGTCGGCCTCGAAGTGGCCCGAGGCGATGTCCTCGGCGAAGGTCCAGCCATCGATGTGGTCCTCGTCCTTCACGTGGGCCGCGCGGTCGCCCGAGTAGTAGGGGATGGTGGCAGGTCCGTTGGGCAGCGGGCTCAGCGAGCCGATGTCGTCGGCCAGCACCAGGGTGTGGCTGCCCTGGCTGTGGGAGAAGAAGAAGAAAATTCCCTCTTGCTCCATGAGGCGCGAGACGAAGTTGAAGTCCGACTCGCCGTACTGGACCATGTAGACCCACTCACGGTAATGGCCGGTGAGCTTGTTGTCGATGGAAAAGCCATAGGGCGCCAGCACTTCCTGGATGATGTCCGGTACCTTCTTGAACTGGAAGATCTTGAAGTCCGATCGGCGCGTGGCATGCCATAGCCAGGGGCGCAGCAGGGCTTCGTAGCTGAAAAAATCCCCGTCTCTGCCGGTGTAGGTGAATTGCGTCACCTGGCCCGAGAGATAGCGCTTTCCACCCCCGCCCGATTCCGTGGTGAGATCGATCTCCACGCTCATGTCCTTGCCCAGCAGGGCCTTGGCGGAGATGGAGGAGCTTTCGCTGATCAGGCTCACGCGGAATTCGAAGAGGCGGGAGATCTGCTCCTCTCCGGACAGGGTGCGGAATTCCAGTTGGTCGCCCAATGGGCTGTGGGCGATGAAGGTGCGATTGGACATGGGTTCTCCTCTCCCTCTGCGAACGCGAAATTGGCGCCATCATATGGCCAAATAAAATTGAAACGAATTGTCAGCAAATTCCGTCTGCGGATTCGGCGGGGGGCAGGACGGGAATGGCGAATCCCTGGAGCAGGGGCTGCAATGGGGCGGGCGGTGTGTGCCTGAGGCAATGGCCGTCTGGCGGGTTGTGCCGCATGCGGATGAGCAGGTGGCTCGTCTGCGCGCTGGCGAAGAAGGCATGGCGATAGCGCGATTGGAATTCCTGCCAGCACGCGATACCCATTTGCCGGGTCAGGACCTGCTCCACATGGGCCCAGGCGGGCTCAAGGCAATCGGCATAGCTGCGACGCCTCAGTGACCATTTCTTGTGCTGGAGCTGGCCTGGCTGTCCCGCGACGAGAAACAGGCCGTCGCTGCCCAGGCGGGGTATGGGATGGATGCTGAGGCGCACATGGACGAGAGGGGGCCGCATGGCGTCGAACCAGGCGTCAAGCAACTGCCGGTACATGGCATCACGCGCGGCATCGGTCTCGGGCAACCGGCCGGCATGTTCCAGCAGTTCTGGAAACCTGCGCATGGCGTCGGCCGTGGCTTCGGGACACTGGATGACGAACCGGTCCTGGCAATGGACCTGAAACTCCTGGCGGGCGGCGATGGCCTGTTGCCAGGCCCCCTCGATGCCATGGACCTGGATGGAGAAGGTCCTGCTGAAACGCTTCCCGTGGCTGATCAGAATGGCCGACCATGCGGTCAGCTTGCCATTTTTGCGGATGCCGTAGACGCCGGTGACGCCTGAGGTATTGGTCTTGCGCAGCTGGGTATTGAGAGCCATGCGCGTGGAAGGTGGAAAGAGGCGCATTGCCGCATCGCGGTAGGCCTGGGCCATCAGCAGTGCCTGGGCCTTTCCTCCATAGGTGCTGTCGAAGAAATAGCGCTTGATCGCGCGCTTGCGCCGTGTGAAGTTGACGGCCCACAGCGGGCCCTGCGCATTGTTTTGCGAAAACATCTTCGTGCGCGTGATGCTGTATTGCGCAGGAATGGAAAGCGCCTGGTCGCCATCGGTGGCCTGGTCTTTCGGCACATGGGTACCGCCCCCATGGGGGGGTGTGGCGCCATCCGTCTGCATGGAGTCCATTGCGCTGTCCAAATGAAGTTCAGGGATGGCGTGAGTCTATGGGTCCATTGGCGGAGGCGCGCGAATTTCCCTGTGCAGTTAATGGGAGTCCTAGGAATGGAGGGGTGTGAAACTTCTGGTTTCATGTTTTCCCCCTATCCGTCCGTGGGCGGATTCCTTTGCTGCTATTGCGCTGCGGAAAGGCGGATGATGTCTTATGGAGTGGCTGAATGCTTTGTCAATGGATTTGAATGTAATTCTTGGTTTTTAGGACTGGTCTTATCAATCGTTTCCTGGAAATGCCATGAGTCCTGGAATGCCACCCTGGCTTGTCCGGCTTACGACGCGATCACCAGCCTCGAGTACCCCACTGCCGCCGACTTTTCCACCTTCACCTGCACTGCGATCCTGTCCTTCAAGGCTTCCACATGGCTGATGATGCCGATCGTCTTGCCACCGTCATTGAGGCGGTCCAGCGCGGTGAGGGCGACTTCCAGCGTATCGGCATCGAGGGTGCCGAAGCCTTCGTCGAGGAACAGGGAGTCGATGGAGGTCTTGTGGCTGACCAGGTCCGACAGCGCCAGGGCCAGGGCCAGGCTGACGAGAAAGGCCTCGCCGCCCGACAGGGTGCGTGTGTCGCGCGGAGTGTCGCCCTGCCAGGTGTCCACGATCTCCAGTTCCAGCTCGCCTCCGGGCCTGCGACGCAGCAGATAGCGGCCGTGCAGGCGCGCCAGGTGGATGTTGGCCAGGTGCAGCAGATGGTCCAGCGTCAGGCCCTGGGCGAAGCGGCGGTATTTGTCGCCCCGGGCCGAGCCGATGAGGCTGTCCAGGTGCTGCCAGAGGTCGCTGTCGCTGGCCTGGGCGGCGATCCGCTCGAACAGGGCCTGCTGGCCCTGGCGGCGGCGTTCGTCGTCGTCCAGCCGGGCGCGGACGCCGCCCAGTTGTTCGCTGAGGGCGGTGCCACGGTCTTGCAGTGCCTGCAGGCGGGCCTGGATCTCGTCGGGCGGCAGGTCGGTCAGGGCCTGCGATTGCAGTTGCCTGTGTTCGCGCTGCGCGGCTTCCAGCAGGGTGGCCGCGCGCTGTTGCGCGGACTGCAGTTGCTGGCGCAGCGTGGCCAGGCGCTGGCGCTCGGGCGCGGGCAGCAGCGCCTGGGCGTAGGCCGATTCATCCGCGAAGGGGCTGGCTGCCAGGGCGGCCCGCCATGCGGACAGGGCCTGGGATGCCTCCTCGTGTTGACGGGTCAGTGCGGCGCGGGCCTGTTGCTGCCGGCCTTGCAGGGCATCCCGTTGCTGGGTGGCGGCGGCGATGTCGCCGGCGCACCGGGACAGGGCCAGGGGCAGTTGCTCCAGCGGTGGCAAGGCGGGTGAAGGCGCTGCATCGTCCGGGTGTCGCAGGGCTTCGGATTGCGTCTTCCACTGGGTGGCCCAGTGTTGCGCCTGGGCTTCGGCGGTCTCGCATTCCCTGTGCTGCACGGCCAGGGACCGGGCCAGCTGCTGCAGGTCGCGCTGTGCCTGCTGCCAGTGCTGCCATTCGGCCTCGCGCGCCTGCAGCCAGGGCGGGACATCGTCGGGCAAGCAATGGCCGCTTTCGTGCAGCGAGGCCTGCAGCTGCGCATCCAGCGCCCGGGCTTCGTCCTGAAGGCGGGCAATGGATTGCAGCAGTTCTTCCCTCCGTGCGCGGTTGTCGGCCAGGGCCTGTTGTTGCAGTGCAAGCCGGCCTTGCGCGGTCTGCAGCACATGGCTGCCGTGCTGGAGCGCCTCCCGGGCCTGCCGCACGGCCTGCTCGTCCTGGTCGGCCGCCTGCACGGCGTGCCTGAGCTGCTCCAGCTGACGGGCGCAGGCCTGGGCCGATGCGGCCAGGGGCTCGGCCTGCCGCCAGCTGTCGGCCGTCAGGGGCAGGGCCTGCGCCAGGCCCTGCCATGCGCCGTGCCAGCGTGCGATGTCCTGGTCCAGCTCATCGGCCTGGCGCTGGCGCGCGGCCTGGGCGGCCGTGGTGGCCGCGAGCGCGGCACGGGCTGTTTCGCCCTGGGTTTGCAGGGTGTCGAGCTCTTCCTGCTTGCGGTGCAGCGCGGCTTCGGTGGCCGAGGCGTCCAGCGCCTCATAGGCGGACACGGCGGGATGCTCGTGCGCGCCGCACAGCGGGCAGGGCTGGCCCGGCTGCAGGGCGTGGCGGTGCTCGGACAGGCTTTGTATGCGCTGCTCCTGGGCCAGCAGTTGCTGCTTGTCCGCAACCTGTTCCTTGACGCTCTTGTACTGCTGCCGCAGGGCGTGCAGCGCCTGGTCCTGTGTCCGTGCCAGGGCCTGGCCATCGCGCAGTTCCTGCTCCAGCGCGGCTTGCTGGCGCGCGAGTTCACGGCGCTGCGCGGCCTGGGATTCGGCCTGGCGCCACAGGTGCATGCGCTCCTGCTCGGCCTGCTCGCGCGCGCGCAGCTCGGCGATGCCGCCGATGCCCTGAAGGCGCTGCGCCTGCTCGTCCTGCGCGCGCTGCAGTGCGGCGTGGGCGCGGTCACGGGCCTCGCTGGCGGCCTGCACCTGGGCGGCGCAGGCCTCGGCTTCGTGCGCGATGTGCACCTGGTCGGCATCGAGCTTGTGCAGGGCTTGCTGCTGGCCGGCCGCTTGCTGCTGCTGGCTGGCGCGCAGCTTGAACTGCTGGCGCCAGCTGCCCAGCCGTTCGCCCAGCAGCGCATGGGACGCATGGGCGGCGCAGAACTGCGCCAGGCCCTGGTGCTCGGCCTGCTGGCGGGCCAGGGTGTCCCGCGCGGCCTGGGCCATGCGGGCGGACAGGGCCTGGGCATGGCGGTGCTGCTCCAGCAGCCGGGACTGGGCCTGCCGTTCCTGGTCGCCGAGCTGCCGCAGCTGCTGGCTGCCTTGCTCGCAGGCTGCCGTGGCGCGCTGCCAGGCCTGGTGCAGCGGCTGCAGGGCCTGCGCGGGATCGTCGTTGGCCAGGCGCTGCAGATCGGGTGCGGCCTGCTCCAGCGCGCGGGCGGAGTCGGCGCAATCGGCCTGGGCCGTCTGCAGCGCCTGTGCGGCCTGGGCCAGTTGCTGCTGCCATTGGTGCTGGGCCTGGGTGCGCAGGGTTTCTGCCAGCAGCGCGGCCTGTTCGTCCACCATGCTTTCCGCCTGGGCCTGCAGGGCGTCGCGGGCTTCGGGCGTCAGGAGTTGAACTCCGTCGGCCTGGGCCTTGAGCTGGTCCAGGCGCTGGCGCGCATCGCGGGCGTGCTCGAAGACCCTCTGCGAGATTCGGCCGTAGATCTCGGTGCCGGTCAGCTCTTCGAGCAGGCCGGCACGCTCGTTGGCGCCGGCTTCGAGAAAGGCGGCGAAACCGCCCTGGGCCAGCAGCATGGATTTGGTGAAGCGCGCGAAGTCCAGCCCCGTGATGGCGGCCATCTGGTCGAGCTTGTCCCGGGTCTGGCTGCTGAGGATGGTGCCGTCGCCCCGGGCCAGTTCCACCCTGGGGGCCTGCAGCGCGCCGTCCGCCTTGTCGCGCGCGCGGCGCTGGCTCCAGAAGGCGCGATAGGCCTGGCCCTTGACCTCGAACTCGACCTCGGCCAGGCAGTCGGCCGTGTGGCGCGTCATGAGCTCGTTGGCCGAGGCCGAGATGCTGTCCAGCCGGGGTGTCCGGTGGTACAGCGCCAGGCAGATGGCGTCCAGCAGCGTGGACTTGCCCGCGCCCGTGGGGCCGGTGATGGCGAACAGGCCGTTGCCCGCGAAGGGTGCCTGCGTGAAATCGATGCGCCATTCGCCCTTGAGGGAGTTGAGATTCCTGAGCCGCAGCGTGAGGATCTTCATGCGCCGGCCCCCTCCTGCCCATGGGCCGTGGCGTCGGAATCCAGCCCCTGGACCACGGCGCGGTAGCGCTGCGTGAGGGCCTGGGCCATGGCGGGCTCCAGGGCTTCCAGCGCCAGACGGCGTTCGAAGACTTCGTCGGGGCTGATCTCGTGCAGCGATTCGCCGCCCAGGGCGGCGATGCCGGGCGCCAGCCGGCCGCGCTGGCGTCTGACGCGCAGCAGCTCCAGGGGCAGGCCTTCGGCCAGGGTCTGGACCCGCTCGCCGAGGTTGGCGAGGTAGTCGTCCTGTTCCACCACGACTTCGAGCCAGACGCTCCGACCCTGTCCGGCTTCGGCCACCGCCTTCATCAGCGCGGGCAAGGCAGCCAGGCTGCCGCTGACCGTGGCCAGGGGTTGGAAGCAGGGCACGGGCAGGGGGGTGACGGCGCGCAGTCCGCCAGGGTCCAGGTCCACCAGGAGCATCTGCTTGGCCTGGCGCGATTCATCGAAGCTCAGTGCGATGGGGGAGCCGCTGTAGCGGATGTGCTCCAGCCCGCCGACCTTCTGCGGCTGGTGGATATGGCCCAGGGCCACGTAGTCTGCGGGGGGAAAAGCCGAGGTGGGGAAGGCGTCCAGCGAGCCCACGTAGATTTCGCGCACGGATTCGCTGCTGCTGGCGCCCACGGTGGTGAGATGGCCCGTGGCGACGATGGGCAGCGCAAGCCCCAGCGCGGCGCGGCGCTCCAGCGCGGCCGCGTGCACGGCCTGGTAGCAGGACTGTATGGCCGATTGCAGGGCCTGCTGCTTTTGCTCTGCGCTCTGACCTGCCTGGCTCTGCACCAGGTCGCGCGGGCGCAGGAAGGGCAGGGCGCAGACCAGGCAGCCGGGCTCGGCGGGCTGGCCGGGCCGGCGCCGCAGCGGCAGCGGCACGACATGGCTGCAGGCCTCTCCCACGGTGGCGACCACGGTGGTGTCCAGGCAGGCCAGCAGGGCCCGGCTTTCGGCCAGCGTGGCCACGGAGTCATGGTTGCCGCCCAGCAGCAGCAGGGCCACGCCCTTGGCGTGCAGGCCCACCACGAGCTGGCTGTAGAGTTCGCGCGCATGGCTGGGCGGCGAGCCGGTGTCGAAGATGTCGCCCGCGATGAGCACGGCGTCCACTGCCTGGACATCCACCTGTTCCAGCAGCCAGCGGATCAGCGCGGCATGTTCGGCCTGGCGGCTCTTGCCCATGAAGTGCTGGCCCAGGTGCCAGTCGGAGGTGTGAAGAAGGCGCATGTGCCGAGTATCGGTGCAGTGTCCGGCCGGTGCGCCTGGGCGGCCTTTGGGGGGCGGTGCGCCTGGGTGACAGCCTCGTGGCCCGTGGCGGCTAACATCCCAGCTCCCATTCAACAAAGGAGGCACAGGCATGTTCAGCCACGTCATGGTCGGGGTCAACGACCTCGAAAAGTCCAAGCAGTTCTACGACGCCTTCCTGGGCGCGCTGGGGGTTGCGCCGGGCATGGCCAACAAGAACCGCTATTTCTACCGCAGCGCGGGCGGCACCTTCGCCATCTCCACGCCCATCAATGGCGAGTCCGCCTGCCATGGCAACGGTGCGACCACCGGCTTCGTGGCGCAGTCGCCCGAGCAGGCGGATGCGGCGCATGCCGCCGGGGTGGCCGCCGGCGGCGTGACCTGCGAGGACCCGCCGGGCTGGCGCGAGGCGTCGCCGGGCGGTCGCCTGTACCTGGCCTATCTGCGCGACCCCGACGGCAACAAGCTGTGCCTGCTGCACCGTCCGCCCAAGGCCTGACGGCCTGAAGGCGCGTGCAGGGCGGTGTGGTGGCCGGTGTCCGCCGGCCAATACCGCACCGCAGCACGCACCACCCCCTCTGGGCCATACTCCCGCCCGGCGGTGCCGTCCCTGGCGCCTTCTTCAAGGAGCATGCGTGCAATCGGCAAGTGACCAGTGGTTTGATGAGGCGTACTACCAGCGCTATTACTTCGACAAGAAGACCAGCGTGGTCGACACCGAACATGTGAACCGGCTGGGCGCTTTCGTGTGCTCCTACCTGAGCTATCTGCGCCTGCCCGTGCGGCGCGTGCTCGATGTGGGCTGCGGCATCGGCCTGTGGCGCGAGGCCGTGCAGCGCCACTTCCCGGGCGCCAGCTACCACGGCGTGGAGTTCAGCGAGTACCTGTGCGGGCGCTATGGCTGGGAGCGCGGCTCGGTGGTGGACTATGCGGCGCATGATCCGCACGAGCCCTTCGACCTGGTGATCTGCCAGGGCGTTCTGCCCTACCTGAGCCCGCCCGACCTCAAGCGCGCACTGGCCAACCTGGGGCGCCTGAGCCGTGGCGGCCTGTATGTGGAGGCGGTGGCGCGCGAGGATTACGAGCGTGGCGTGATCGACGAGGACTTGACCGATCCGCGCCTGTTCCGTCACCGGGCCGAGCTGTACCGGCGCGGCCTGGCCGAGCATTTCAGGGAGCTGGGCGGCGGCGTGTGGCTGAGCCGCCGCGCCGAGCTGCCGCTGTTCGAGCTGGAGTGCGTGGGATGAACATGGAACCGGCTTGCACCGCATCCTCCGCTGTCGATCCCCCCGGGGCAGACCGTCCGGCAGCCGCTCCGGTGCCGCTGTCCTTTCTGCGCGGCGTGGACTCCGGCGTGGCCCCGCATGCGGTGTCGCGCCTGCGCACGCAGCGGCTGGCGCGCAGCACGCGCCCGTTCCTGTCGCGCGGCGGGCCGCGCGGCGAGCGTTGCGAGGGTTGCCGGTTGCGCCCCTCGCACTGCATCTGTGCCCTGCGTCCTCTGCTGTCCACGCAGGCGGGCTTTTGCCTGCTGATGCACGATGCCGAGCCGCTCAAGCCCAGCAATACCGGCTGGCTGATCGCCGACGTGGTGGCCGAGACCCATGCCTTCGGCTGGGCGCGCACCGAGGCCGACCCGGGCCTGCTGGCCCTGCTGGACGACCCGCAATGGCAGCCCTTCGTGGTCTTTCCGGGCGAGTTCGTCGAGCCTGCAGAGCGCGTGGTGCATTCGCTGCCTCCGCCCGCGACCGGGCAGAACGTGGTGGCGCAGCGGCGCCCGCTGTTCATCCTGCTGGATGCCACCTGGCCCGAGGCACGCAAGATGTTTCGCAAGAGCCCCTGCCTGGACCGCTTTCCGGTGTTGAGCCTGCATCCCGACCAGGTGTCGGGCTACCGGCTGCGCCGCTCCCGGCGCGAGGACCATTTCTGTACCAGCGAGGTGGCGGCCCTGTGCCTGGAGCTGACCGGCGATGCCCGGGACCGGCGCGCGGGCCGTGCGCTGGAGAATTATCTGGCGCTGTTCACCGAGCACTACCTGCGCGCCAAGAACCAGCAGCCGGTGGATGCGGGCAGCGCCGCGCTGCGCGGCCTGCGGGATGCGCTCTCGTCCGCATGTAGGCCGGAGGATTAAAAAAGATAGCGGGTAATTCTTGTCCTGATTGGGGTTTCCGCCGTTTTGTTCCAAATTGTTGATGGACCGCGCTTCATGCCTTGGGAGGGCAGGGGTCTCTGGCAGGGGGCGGCATGGAGAACCTCCTGTTACGTTCCCGCGCCGGGGCGCTGCCCATACTCGCGGCGTGCGAAGAAAGACGGATGGGAGGGTGCCTGCGGATGGATATGCCCACGCGAGCCCGCCTGTCGGCGGTGATGGCTAGAATCGGATTTCGCTGAAATTCATCGGCCTGGGCCCGCGCATGCGGGGCAGGTTCGTGCACGCAGGGCCCGCCGTCGAGGTGGCCCGCATCCCTCGGGAAGGCAGCAGCCGCAGCACGTGGAGCCTGCTTGCCGCATCCTCCGGGAACCTTGGGCCGTGCCGTCTCTCTTATCGCGCTGGAACATGCGTTGCGCCCCCGCCAGGGCCGGCCGCGCCATGTCCGCGTGCTCCATTTTCCATATGGGGTTTGTTCATGGCCGGGGCCTGCGCCCCGGTGTTGGAAAGGTGTCTGGTTTTGGTGGTGAAGGACTTCAAACTGCGCTACAACAGCGCCCTCGACGGGCTGCGCGGCGTGGCGATCTTGCTGGTCATCCTGTCGCATGCCCATGTGCCGCTGTTCGATGGCGCATTCTTCGGCGTGGACCTGTTCTTCGTGCTCAGCGGCTATCTGATCACCTCGCTGCTGCTCATGGAGCATGACGCCGAAGGGCGCATCGGCTTCTGGCGCTTCTACCGCCGGCGGTTCTTCCGCCTGATGCCGGCGCTGGCCCTGTTCCTGGCCGCCTACTGTATCTTCGCGCCCATGCTGTGGCCGGACCTGACCGACATCTATACCGATGCGCTGGTCTCCATCCTCTATCTGGCCGACTACGGCATCGCCTTCTTCGACAGCCCGGACACGCTGCTGCACATGTGGTCGCTGTCGGTGGAGGAGCATTTCTACCTGGTCTGGCCGCCGTTGCTGGTGCTGCTGCTTCGCTTTTCCAGGCGCGGCCAGCTGTGGCGCCCCATCGCGCTGCTGTGGGTGCTCAGCTGGCTGTGGCGCGTGTACTGGGTGGACCAGGGCCAGCATTTCTACGAGATCTTCTTTCGCTTCGATACCCGCGCCTCGGGGCTGTTCGCCGGCGCGCTGCTGGCCGCGCTGGTGATCGAGCGCCCGGACTTCATGGCCGCCGTGAAGGCCCGCATGCACCATGCCATGTGGCTGCCGCTGGCCGTACCGCTGCTGATGGCGCTGGAATGGGACAACCAGGACGCCATGGTCTGGGGCATCACCGTGGTTGAATGCGCGGCCGTGGTGGTGCTGGTGGCGGTCAGCCAGGGCTCGGGCCTGGTCTACGACATGTTGTCGTCGCCCGCGCTGGTGAAGCTGGGCCGCCTGTCCTACGGCGTGTATCTGTGGCACTACCCCGTGGTGCGCTATCTGCGCGCCGATCACTCCTGGCCCGTGGTGGTGGTGCTGGGCCTGGCGATCTCGGTGGCACTGTCGGCACTGAGCTTCTACACCATCGAGCGCTGGGCGCTGCGCATGCGCGATGGCGAATCCGGGGATTCGGGACGCCGGCGGCACGCCCAGCCGGCCTGAGTGCCTGCGAGGCTGCAAAAAAGGGAACGTGCGAGCACGTTCCCTTTTTTCATGCGCGGGCCGGATGATGCCCTGCTGTCAGAACCCGGAGCCGGGTTGTGCCAGGTAGTGCGATTCCTCGGGCGTGCTCGGGCGGCCCAGGATGGGGTTGCGGTGCGGAAAGCGTCCGTAGCGCGCGATGACTTCGCGGTGCCGGTGCGCGTAGTCCAGCGTGCCCGCCAGGAATTCGCGCGTGCCGTCGTCGGCGCCATCGGCCAGCGCCTGGAAGGCGGCCACGCTGCGGTCCTGCAGGGCCATGTCCTCGGCGTGCTCCAGCGGCAGGTAGCAGAAGATGCGCGCCACGTCGGGCAGGTCGGCATGCCTGTCGTGGCCCAGGTCCATGCCTTGAAGTGCCAGGCGCAATGCCTGCGGGTCGCCGGCGAAGCTGCGTGGCGTGCCGCGGAACAGGTTGCGCGTGAACTGGTCCAGCAGCACGAGCAGCGCCAGCCGGCCCAGCGGCGTGGCGGCCCAGCCGTCCAGGTGGCCGGCCAGCGCCTCCTCGACCAGGGGGCCGAAGCGCTGGCGGATTTCGGCGTCGGTGGCATCGGACTTGACGAACCACAGCTGCCTTCGGGCCAGGGCGCCTGCATTGTCGGGGTGCGCCGAGCCCAGCCAGTAGGCGAGCACATCGGCGATGCGGGGATCGGTGGAGAGGGTGTTGCTGCTCATGGGAGGCTGGCGGATGAAGAGGCCTTCGATTGTGCAGCCCGCACCCGCCGCGGGGCGAAGGCCCGCGCAGGCCGGCCCTTCATGGCGGATGTGGATGGCGGGTCGCCGCCAGGATGGGCACCGCTTGTGCAAAGGTTTTTCAAGAGGATGGGAACAGGGTTGTCCAGTGATTTTCCATGGCTTATGCACAGGTGGTTCATGGATTTCCATTGGGGCTGCCTATTGATCAGGCGGAAAGAGACTTCATGTTGGCATGCGCGATGTGGCGAAAGCCGTCGGAGATGCGCGTGTCATCTGCGGCGCACGCCCAGAAGCGGCATGCCAGTTCCAGGGCCCGGGGCCATTCGGCCAGCGTGGTGGCCGTGGGGGGCGGGGCCGTGAAGTCGCGCTCCACGATCTCGCCGTTGATGGGCATGTAGAGCATGGGCAGCATGTCGTAGGTGGGCGACAGTGCCCAGTCGCCCTGCGGGTCGGGCAGCACGAAGGAGATGTTGCCGTAGTGCCGGTCGTTGTTGGCGATGAGCAGGCCATAGGCCTCCAGCAGCCGCAGGCTGCGCGCGTCGGCCCCGGTGATGAGCCCGCGCTCGGCCAGGCGGCCGGCGGTGGCGGCCCAGTTGTCTTCCTGGCCTACGTACTGGGCATCGAGCACCCGCAGCGACACCATGCCGATGCGGCCGGGGTTGCGGCCCGGTGGTGGTGGCGCGGCGTCGGCTGCCGGCTGGCTGCGGTCGAAGCGCTCGGATTCGAGAAAGGCGCGGCCACCGTCCAGGAACAGCCGCGTGCGCGCGGCGGGCAGGCCCTCGCCGGCCAGGACCTGGAGCGCCAGGTGCTCGCAGACCAGCAGGTCGCGTATGCGCTGCTCGGCCGGCGCGCTTCCCGCGGGCGAGAACTTGACGATGACGCTGTGCCCGGCCGTGGTGCAGCAGAACTTGGGTTGCTCGCCGCCCGCGGAGGAGCCTGGATGGGTGCCCTGCAAGGCTTGCATCGCCAGGCGCGGATAGTCGGCCGGCGAGTCGGCGCGCAGCGTGCGGCCCGGCAGGGTGAAGAAGCGCTCGAATGCGGCTTCGCCCACGATGAGGTTGCCCGGCAGGTCCTCGCCGAAGCGCGCCAGGGCGCGCAGCACGTCGTCCTCGCCCCACTGGCGCGGATCGCCGCCCAGCTGCAGCTCGGGGTGGTTGTGCGCGAAGCTGCGGCCGATGAAGCCCTGAGGCCGCATGTCGTCGAGGAACCAGGGCAGGCCGTCGTGCTGCTCGCTGTGTCCGTCGGCCTCGTCCACCCAGAAGCCGCCGCCGTGCAACGCGATCATGCGGCCGAAGGGGGTGGCATGGCCCCCGGCGTCCACGCGCATGATGGCCACCTCGGTCCCCACGCCGGCCACCTGGCGCGGCAGCACATAGCGCTGGGAGCGCGCCGCGCCCACCTTGCGCACCTGGCCCGAGTGGACCAGCGGGGACAGCGCGCGCGACACCGTGGGCTGGCTCACGCCCAGCAATTGCTGCAGCTCGCGCGCGGAAAGCACGCCGCCCTGGCGGCGCAGCGCCGCCAATACCTGGGTGGAGAGTTCTTCCAAGGCCATGGAGAATCAATTCAAGAATAGATGTACGAGCGCATGAATCTAATGAAAATCAATGGTTTGTACAAATTTCTGAATGAATACATGAATAGATAAAAAAACCGCGCCCAGGGGCGCGGCAAGGCTGGATGGCCGAACGGACCGTTCAGAAGGAATGCGTGATGCCCAGGCTCACGCCGCTGGCGCGGTTCTTGTTGCCCGCGCCCTGGTAGCCGTTCTTCCACCGGGTCGCGTCCAGCTCCAGGAACAGGCTGGTGCGCTTGGACAACTGGTAGTCCACGAAGCCGATCAGGCGCTGGAAGCCGTCGTCGCCCTGGTTCGTGCGCGCGCGGTCCACCTTGTAGTAGCCGCCGTTGAGGCCGATGACGGGCGTGATGGCGTAGCGCGCGCCCAGGGCCAGGATCTTGTGTGTCGTGGTCGCCGTGTCGCTGGTCTCGGCCTTGTTGCGGCCGTAGTTGAGCATCAGGCGCAGGTCGCCGCGGGTCCAGGCGCCGCCGATGTTGGCGGCGTCCAGCGTGCGGCCGTTGGCATCGTGGAACTGGGTATAGGCGCTGGTCAGCACCAGGTTGTCCTGGCGCCAGTCCAGGCCCAGGCCGCGCGTGTCCAGGCGCGAGGCCGAGACGCCGGTCTCGCCAAAGCTGTACATGGCGCGTGCCGTGAGGCCGCCGAAGCTGCCCGAGTACTTGATGGAGTTGTTGACGCGGTTGGAGCCGACCTTGGTGTTGGTCGCCCCCCATTCGTTGTTCAGGCCGTGGCCCGTGAGGCTGGTGACCTGGATGTTGGGGTTCAGGCCCGCGAAGCGCAGCGCGATGGGATCGACCAGGCCCACGGAGTCGGCGATCAGCGTGTTCTGGCGGCCTGCCGTGACCGTGCCCCAGGGGCCCGACAGGCCGACGATGGCCGCGCGGTCGAAGGTGCCGGCCACGCCGCCGATGCCACCCACGTCGGCGCCCAGGGTGGACTCGAGGTTGAAGAGGGCGCGCAGTCCGCCGCCCAGGTCTTCGCTGCCGCGAATGCCCCAGCGGCTGGTCGGGCCCACGCCGCTGTGGACCGAGCCCATGCTGCCCGCGGCGGGCGCATTGGCGCCCGACAGGCCGCTTTGGGCACGCACCGACAGGTCGATGATGCCGTACAGGCTCACGCTGCTGGTGGACTGGGCCAGGGCGGGCGCGGCCACGATGGCGCAGCCGGCCGCCGCCAGGGCGAGGGCGGTGTTCCTTTTCATCTTGTCTCCTTGGTTTCTTCGGAATGGGGGAACTTTTCGAGCGGCCGAGTTTCCGTAAGAGGCCATGTCTTGCCTATGCCGCGAGGGCACTAGCAGCTATGCCCTTTCGCGCGTGGGGTGAAGGCCGTGACGCCCCGGCCAACACCCTCTGGCTGGAAAGGGGATACGGCCTGGGAAGACAATGCAATCATCAAAAAACATAGCGCCATCTGCCTGTCATGCGTGGCGCTGCAGAGTCCTGTTGGTTTCTTAAGAGTCCTGGATAGACGTGATGAATCGCCGCTCTTGGTTGATGGTGGTCGCAGCAGGCTGTAGCCTGGCAGCGACCGGGTGTTCGGGTAAGTCCGTACCGGGCAACGTCACGGTTTCGCGACAAAGGCTGCAGGAGGTGGTGGCCTCGCGCTTTCCCCGGCAGTTCCCCGTGGCCGGCATGCTGCAACTGCAGCTGCATTCGCCCACGCTGGCGCTGCTGCCCGAGCGCAATGCGCTCAATGCGGTGCTCCAGGCCCAGCTGTCGGGCCCCGTGCTCAAGCAGGCCTACGCGGGCCATCTGGACCTGGACTTCGCACTGCGCTACGAGCCCACGGACCGCACGCTGCGCGCCCATCAGATCAAGGTCAACACCCTGGTGATCAATGACCTTGCGCCGGCCATGAGCGACATGCTCACCACCTATGCCGGCGCGCTGGCCGAGCAGGCGCTGGGCCAGCTGGTGCTCTACCAGCTGCAGGACAAGGAACTGGCCCTGGTCGATTCATTGAACCTGGAGCCCGGCACCATCACGGTGACGCCCGAAGGCCTGAGCGTGGCCCTGGTCCACAAGGCCGTGGCGCCCCGCTGAGGCGCCAGGCCGGCGGCAGCGGTAGGATGCTGCGGCCATTGATTTTTGCGTCCAGCCTTCGAGGTGACCCATGACTTCAGAGAATCCGCTTTCCGCCTTTTCCGTCACGCGCAAGTGGCCGGCTGTCCATCCGGACCGCATCCAGCTGTACTCGCTGCCCACGCCCAATGGCGTCAAGGTCTCGATCGCGCTGGAGGAGATGGGCCTGCCGTATGAGGCGCACCGCGTGGGTTTCGAGAACAACGACCAGCTCTCGGCCGAGTTCGTCGGCACCTTCCCCAACAACAAGATCCCGGCCATCATCGACCCGCAGGGGCCGGGCGGCCGGCCGCTGGCGCTGTTCGAGTCGGGCGCCATCCTGGTCTATCTGGCCGAAAAATGCGGCAGCCCCCTGCTGCCCGCCGATCCGGCCGCGCGCTATGAAACGCTGCAGTGGCTGATGTTCCAGATGGGCGGCGTGGGGCCCATGTTCGGCCAGCTGGGGTTCTTCCACAAGTTCGCCGGCAAGGACTTCGAGGACAAGCGCCCGCGTGACCGGTACGTCAAGGAGTCGCAGCGCCTGCTGGGTGTGCTGGAGCAGCGCCTTGCGGGCCGCTCCTGGGTGATGGGCGAGCAGTTCACCATCGCCGACATCGCCCTGTGGCCCTGGGTGCGCAACATGGTGGTGGATCAGGGCTACAACGCGGCCACGCTGCTGGGCTGGGAGCGCTTTCCCGCGCTGCAGCGGGTGCTGGCCGCCTTCGTGGAGCGTGCGGCGGTGCAGAAGGGCCTGGTGACGCCCCCGCGCAACTGAGGCGGCAGGGCCGTCGTTGCATTCCTGGGCCGCACTGTCCCAGCCATGGTGGCTTTCAAGGCGGGCATGTCGCCCGCATCTGGCAGAGAATCCAGCCTCACAGGAGCCACCACGATGACCGCAACGAACCCCATCCTCCAGACCCAGCCGCTGGGCCCGCTGTGGCCCACGATGGACCCCTTCCTGTTCTGTGCCCACCATGACGATGCCTATCCGCCCGGCGATGGCCGCCTGGGCGTGCAGGCCGTGGAGTTCGAGGGCCGGCAGATGGGCAGCGACTTCAGCCGCAAGGACGGTTTTTCCATGTACCACGGTGAGAGCGTGCCTGGCTTCCCCGGCCATCCGCACCGCGGTTTCGAGACCGTGACCCTGGTGCGCAAGGGCCTGATAGACCACTCCGATTCGCTGGGCGCGGCCGCGCGCTTCGGCGGCGGCGACGTGCAGTGGCTCACGGCCGGCAAGGGCATACAGCACTCGGAGATGTTCCCGCTGCTCAACAGCGATGCGCCCAATCCGCTGGAGCTGTTCCAGATCTGGCTGAACCTGCCCGCGCGCTCCAAGATGGTGGAGCCGCACTTCACCATGTTCTGGAACGAGCGCATTCCGCGCCTGGAGCATGCCGATGCCGCAGGACGCAAGACCGTGGTGACCGTGGTCGCGGGACCCTTGCCCGGCGCGGACGCCCCCCTGCCTGCGCCGCCCGAGTCCTGGGCTTCCCAGCCCGAGGGCGATGTGGCCATCTGGACGCTGCGCCTGGAGCCCGGTGCCCGCTGGATCCTGCCGCGCGCGGCAGGCAAGGACACGCAGCGCATGCTGTACTTCTTCGCGGGGCAGTCGCTGCAGGTCGGCCCCGCGACGCTGAGCCAACATGCGGCCCTGCACGTGGATGCCACGGCGGACTGGGAACTGCACAACAGCGGCTCCGACACGGTCGAATGCCTGGTGCTCCAGGGCCGGCCCATCGGCGAGAGCGTGGCCCAGTACGGTCCCTTCGTGATGAACACACAGCAGGAGATCATGCAGGCCATGCAGGACTACCGCCGCACGCAGTTCGGCGGCTGGCCCTGGGGCGAGCAGGATCCCGTGCACGGTTCCGAGCATCGGCGCTTCGCGCGCTATCCGGGCGCCACGGCCGACGAGCATCCGCCGCTGCAGGCCTGAGCGCGTGCATCAGCCGCCGTGGAAGTCCGCTGGCGGCGGCGCGCGGCCCAGCTCCTCGAGTACCTTGAGCGTGACGGCCATGCCGGTATTGCCTGCGGGCACGCCGGCATAGACGGCCGTCTGCAGCAGCACTTCGCGGATGGTGTCCAGGTCCAGGGGCGCGGCCTCGCTGTCGGCCGGATCGGCCAGCAGGCCCGTGCGGATGTGCAGCTCGAACTCCTCCCAGCGCCCCATGGCGGCCGTGATGGCCAGCACCATGATGCGCCGCGTGCGGCGCTCCAGGCCGGGGCGGCTCCAGATGCCGTCCCAGGCATAGTCCGTGATCATGCGCTGGAACTCCACGTTCAGCGTGTTGGCGCGCGCGATCGACCGCCGCACCCATTCATCGCCCAGCACGCGGCGGCGGTTGTCCAGGCCGCGCTGCAGGCGGGTGTCTCGGGGTTCGTCCATGGTGGATTCCTGTATCAAGGTTCTTCGCGGCCGGGCATGTCCGCCAGCAGGGCCAGGCATTCGCGCCGGGAGGCCTGCACGGCACGGGACGGATCGCAGGCCTGGGCCAGCGCGGGCCTGGGCGCCAGCGCCTGTGCGAGTCCCGGATGCGCCTCGGCCCAGTCGGCCAGCAGATCCGGGAGTTCACGCCCTTGCTCCAGTGCCAGCGGCGCCAGCCGTTCCACGGCGGCCTGCGCCTCGGTCTTGCCGACCAGGGGTGCGAGCGCATGCACGCAGGCCTCGGAGAACACCAGTCCGCGCAGGCTGGCGACATGGCCCAGCATGGCTGCCGGGTGCACCCGCAGCGACTGCGCGGCCTGGCGCAGCGCGGACGCCGCGCCATGCACATGGCGCCACAGATCGGGCCAGTGGGCTGCCTCGGCCTGCCATTCGCCCAGGGCCCGTTCATGGGCCTGCGCCATGCAGCCCAGCAGCAGGCTGGCGAGATGAGGCACGGCCTGGGCCTGGGCCACGGCCTGCATGCAGTGCACGGGATTGCGCTTGTGCGGCATGGCGCTGGAGGTGCTGCCGCGCGGTGCCTCGCTGATCTCGCCGACCTCGTACTGGGACATCAGCGACCAGTCCCTGGCCAGCTTGGCCAGGCTGCCGCCGCACACGGCCGCCTCCATGGCCAGCCGCATCCAGTCGTCGCGCTGCGTGTGCCAGCTGCGGCCGCAGGCCGACAGGCCCAGGTGGCCGGCCATGGCCTGCTCGACGGCGTGCCTGTGCGTTCCCAGCACCGCGCCGTTGCCCACGGCGCCGCCCAGCTGAACGCACAGCGAGGACCGCGCCAGTGCCTGGAGCTGGGCGATGCTGCGCCCGATGGCGGTGGCCGACTGCGCGCATTTGAAGCCGAAGCTCGTGATCTGGGCGGGCTGCATCAGGCTGCGCGCGAGCATGGGCGTGGCCGCATGCGCATGCGCCAGATCGATGAGCGCGGCCTGCAGTGCGTGCAGCTCGGCCAGCAGCGCGGCCAGCGCCTGCGTGGTCAGCAGCGCCTGGGCCGTGTCGACCGCGTCCTGGGTGGTCGCGCCCCAATGCAGCCAGGGCAGGGCTTCGGGCGCATGGGCTTGCAGCCACTGCTGCAGCGGGCGCACGACGGCCATCGCCAGCGCGCCCGTGGCACGTGCCTGCTCGACCAGGGCGTCACGCTGCACGGGCGCCTGGTCACAGGCGCGGGCGATGGCCTGGGCCGCCTCGGCGGGGATCAGCCCGCATTCGGCCTGGGCCTGGGCCAGCACGGCCTCGAAGCGCAGCAGGGCGTCGATGCAGCGCGCATCCGAAAACCAGGTGCCACCATCGGCCGGGCCCAGAAAATCCTTCATCAACGACATGCTGCTCCCGCCGCTCTCAGGCCGTCGCGCCCGAGGCCTTGATCACCGCGGCCCACTTGGCGCTTTCCTGGCGGATGCGGGCTCCGTACTGTGCGCTGTCGCCCAGCAGCGGCACGGCACCCTCCACCCCCAGCCGCGCCTGGAAGGACTCGGAGGAGGCCACCTTGAGGATGTCGCGTCCCAGCGCGGCCACCGTGTCCGGGGGCGTGCCCTTGGGCGCGAGGATGCCGTAGGTCAGCGAGCTTTCGAAATCGGCCAGCGCGCGCACGCCGGACTCCGCCACCGTGAGCACATCGGGCAACTGGGGCTGGCGTTTGGCACCGGTGACGGCCAGGGCCCGCAGCTTGCCGGCCTTGACCAGGGCCATGGCGGCGGGAATCACGCCGAAGCTGAAATCCACATTGCCGCCGGCCAGGTCGGTCAGCGACGGTGCCGTGCCCTTGTACGGCACATGGATGGCCTTGGCGCCCAGCGCGTGGGCGAACATCTCGCCCGTCAGGTGGCCGCCTGTGCCCGAGCCGCTGGAGGCGAAGGTCATCTCGCCGCTGCGCTTGCGCATCTGCTCGGCCAGATCCGCCACGCTGCGCACTGGCGAGGCCGTAGGCACCACCAGCAGCAGGGCCGAGGAAGCGAACATGGCCACGGGCTGCAGGTCGGTGGCCGCGTTGAACTTCAGGCCCGCGTACAGCGAGGGGTTGATGGACACGGTGCCCGTGTGGCCCAGCAGCCAGACGCTGCCATCGCCAGCCGCGCGCACCACGGATTCCGTGCCCAGGTTGCCACCCGCGCCTGCCTTGTTCTCCACGATCATCCCGTATCCGAACGATTCATTGAGGCCGTGTGCCATCTGGCGCGCGAACACATCGTTGCCGCCGCCCGGTGCGAAGGGCACGACGAGCCGGCTGCCCCGGCGCTGGGCCCGGGCCGGCAGGGCGGCAGCGGCCAGGGCGGCGCCTGCGGCGGACAGCCACAGCCGGCGTGACGATGGTGCAAGGCAAGGGCGTCGGGAATCCATGCGTGTCTCCTGGAAATAGTCGTTGCCACGCAGTGTGAACCTGTCGCGCCTGGGAAAACAGCAGCTGCGGCTGCTTTGTGATCAAAGAAAATATGTGCAATGGACATCAGGTACATACACAATTTCTTGCGTGTTGTGAACACGGGCTCCATGTCCGAGGCCGCACGCCAGCTGGACCTGAGCCCTTCGGCCATTGCCCAGCAGATGCGCGTGCTGGAGGGCGAGATGGGCGCGGCGCTGCTGGTGCGCCAGGGCCGCAGCGTGCGTGCCACGGCGGCGGGCGAGCGCCTGTTCGAGCGCGGGCGGCAGCTTCTGCAGGAGGTCGAGGGCCTGCGCGAATGGGTGGCATCGGACACCGATGGCGGCGAGCTGCGGCTGGGCACGGTGAACACGGCGCTGCATGGCTTTCTGCCCGCCGTGATGCGCGCCTTCGTGGACCGCCATGCGGATGTGCGCATCAGCGTGCGCGCCGGCCTGACCCCCGAGCTGTACACGGCCCTGTTGCAGTCCGAGCTCGACGTGCTGCTGTGCCTGAAGCCCTCGTTCGACCTGCCCAAGTCCGTGTGCTGGGCCGAACTGCGCCAGGAGCCGCTGGTCGTGCTGTGCCGCGCCGCGGATGCACACGAGGATCCGCTGGCGCTGCTGCGCACCCGGCCGCTGGTGCGCTATGACCGCTCCCTGGCCGGCGGGCGGCTGGCCGAGCGCTACCTGCGGGCCCGGGGCATCGCGCCCCTGGAGCGCATGGAGCTGAATTCGGTGCTGGCCGTGGCCATGATGGTGGACCAGGGCCTGGGCGTGGGCCTGGTGCCCGACATAGGCGCCGTGCTGGGCCAGGGCCGTGATGTGCGCGTGCTGGCGCTGCCGGAGCAGGGTGACGGTGGTGAGGGCCAAGGGACGGCCGATGCACGCAAGGTGGGCCTGCTGTGGCTGCACACCTCGGCCCGCGCGCGCTGGGCGCGTAGCCTGTTGGAGTGCGCGCGCGAGTGCCTGGGCGCAGGACCGCTCAACTGAACTGCGTGAACAGGAAGTCCACCACGGCGCGCACGCGCGGCGCCAGCGAACGGCCGCGCGGGTACAGCAGGTAGAAGCGGTCGTCCTCGCCGCGCTCCTGGTAGGACTGCAGCAGCGGGACGAGGGTGCCGCGCTCCAGGTCGGCGGCGATGTGGAAATGTGCCAGCCGCGCCACCCCCAGTCCCAGCAGTGCAAGGCTGCGAAGCAGTTCGCCCTGGTTGGCGCCGATGTGGCTAGGGATGTCGATGGTCCTCAGGCCTCCCTCGTCATGGAAGGTCCAGCGATTCCACTGCGTGCGGATGGTGAAATTCAGGCAACGGTGGTGCAGCAGGTCTTCCGGCCGCGCGGGATGGCCAAAGCGCTCCAGGTACTGCGGCGCGGCCGCGATGACCCAGGGCCTGTGCATCAGCGGGCGGCCGATCAGCGTCTGCTCCGTGGGGCGGCCGCTGTGGATGGCCACGTCCAGCCCCTGGCGTATGAAGTCGCCGCGCTCCGTGCCCAGCACGAAGTCCAGGTGCAGGCGCGGGTGCCTGTCCAGCAGCAGCGGCAGGCGCGGCGCCACCAGGTACTTGGCCGTGGTCAGCGCCGTGTGGATGCGTACCGTGCCCGAGATCTCGGCATCGGCCACGCGCACCGAGGCCTCGGCATCCTCCATGGCTTGCACCACCTGCTGGCTGGCCTCACGAAAGCGCTCGCCCTCCTGCGTGAGGCGGATGGCGCCAGCGATGCGCTCGAACAGCCGCACGCCCAGGCGCGCCTCCATGCGCGCGATGAGCTTGCTGACCGTGGAGGGCGCCAGTTGCAGGCGCCGTCCGGCGCCCGAGAAGCTGCCCTCCTCGACCACGCGCAGGAACACCGTCATCTGTCCGAACTGGTCCATGAACGTCCCCCGGTCGCCCTGTGAATTTCGTTCACATGCGCTATGGCCGCGCATGCGTTGTCTCGTGCAGGGCCACTGTACAGAATGGTTTCGACGACCAGAACGGAGACAACACCGATGAGCCAGAACCGAATCCTGCGCATAGGCGCGGGCGCCGCCTGGTGGGGCGACCGCATCGAGCCCGCAGCCCTCAATGCAGAGCATGGCGCGCTCGACTACCTGTGCTTCGAGACCATGGCCGAGGCCACGGTGTCTGCCGCCCAGGTGCGTGCGCGGCGCGACCCGTCCTTTCCCGGCTACGACACCTACCTGGACGAGCGCATGCGCGCCGTGCTGCCGGCCTGCATGCGGCAGGGCACGCGCATCATCTCCAACCAGGGCTGGATCAACCCGCAGGGCGCGGCACGGCGCATCGTCGAGTTGCTGGACGAGCTGGGCATTCACGGCGTCAAGGTGGCGGCCGTGGGCGGCAGCCTGATCACCGACCGCGTGTTGTCGCTGGCGCCCACCATCCTGGAAACCGGCGCCTCCACGCAGACGCTGGCCGACACGCTGATCTCGGCCGAGGCCTACCTGGGAGCCGAACCTATCGTGCAGGCCCTGAAGCAGGGCGCACAGATCGTGGTCACGGGGCGCGTGGCCGATCCCTCGCTGTTTCTTGCACCCATGGTGCACGCGTTCGGCTGGGACCCGCTGGACCACGCGCGCATCGGGGCGGGTAGCGGCATCGGCCACCTGCTGGAGTGCGGTGCCCAGGTCACGGGGGGCTATTTCGCCGATCCGGGTCTCAAGGACGTGCCCGAGCCCTGGAACCTGGCCTTTCCCATCGCCGAGGTCGATGCCGATGGCGGCGCCACCCTCACCAAGGTCCAGGGCACGGGTGGCATGGTCACGGTGCAGACCGTCAAGGAGCAGATGCTCTACGAGGTGCACGACCCCGCCAACTACATCACGCCCGATGTGGTGGTCGACTTCACGCAGGCGTGCATCGTGCAGGCGGGCCCGGACCGTGTGCGCGTGACGGGCCTCACCGGCAAGCCGCGCACGCCCACGCTCAAGGTGTCCATGGGATGCACCGAGGGCTTCATCGGCGAGGACATGTTCTTCTACGCAGGCCCCGGCGCGCTGCGCCGCGCGCAGCTGGCGCGCCGCATTCTGCAGGAGCGCTTCGACATCGTGAAGCTGGAGGCCGAGGAGATTCGCATCGACTTCCTGGGGCTGAACGCCGTGCACGGCGCGGCCACGCCGCAGTCGGCGCCCGAGCCCTACGAAGTGGCGGTGCGCGTGGCGGCGCGCACCCGCACGCGTGAGCAAGCGGCCAAGGTCGGCCGAGAGGTGGATGGCATGGCCGTATCGGGCATTGCCCATACGGGCAAGCGTGTGCCCCACCAGGAGCGCACGCGCGAGGTGATCGGCGTGTGGTCGGCACTGGTTGCGCGCGAGCAGGTGCCCGCGCACATCGACTATTTCACCAGCTGAACGGGAGGCAGGCATGACCGGCAAGGTACGACTGGAACAGGTGGCGCATGCGCGCTCGGGCGACAAGGGCAATACCTCGAACATCGCCGTGTTCGCCTATGAGCCCGCGCTGTACCCGCTGCTGTGCGAACAGCTGACGGCCGAGCGCTTCAAGGCCTTCCATGGGGGGGCCATCACGGGCGAGGTGCTGCGCTACGAGGCCGCCAACCTGCATGCGCTGAACTTCGTCGCCCACGGCGCGCTGGGGGGTGGCGTGTCGCGCAGCCTGTCGGTGGACAACTATGGCAAGGCGCTGTCGGCGGCCATCCTCGGCTTCGAGCTGGAAGTCCCTGTCGAACTGCAGCCACTGCTTCACCAGCGGGCGCCGGGCTGAGCTTCGCCGACTTGCACCGCAGGCAAAGAAAAAGAGGAGACAAAGACATGGCATTGCAACCCTTCCGAGCGCTTGCAGCGCTGGCTCTGGCCTTAGGGGCGGCACTGGCCCCTGTGCAGGCCGGCGCACAGGCCTATCCGTCCAGGCCCGTGCGCATCGTCGTTCCCTACCCGGCCGGGGGCACCACGGACATCATTGCGCGGCTGGCGGCGGCCCAACTGACGGAGCGGCTCAGGCAGCCCTTCGTGGTGGAGAACCGCGCGGGCGCCAGCGGTGCCATCGGCTCGGCGGCCGTGGCCCAGGCCGCGCCCGATGGCTACACCCTGGTCATGGGCACGGCCAGCTCGCACGGCATCAATCCGGCGCTGCAGAAGAACCTTCCCTACGACGCCGTGCGGGACTTCTCGCCCGTCACCCTGGTGGCCAGCACGCCCAACATCATCGTGGTCCATCCCGGGGTGCCCGTGAAGACGCTGGCCGAGCTGCTGGCGCTGGCCAGGGCGCGGCCCGGGCAGGTCAACTTCGGCTCCACCAGTGCCGGTGGCTCACCCCACATGAGCGCCGAGCTGCTCAAGATGATGGCCGGCGTGGACATGGTCCACGTGCCCTACAAGGGCGCATCGCCCATGCTCACCGACCTCATGGGCGGGCAGATCCAGGTGGGGTTCGACAACCTGCCCTCGACCATCGCCTTCGTGCGCAGCGGCAAGCTGCGCGCGCTGGCCGTGACCACGGCGCAGCGCTGGCCGGGCGCGCCCGAGATTCCCACGGTGGCCGAAAGCGGGGTGCCCGGCTACGAGGTTTCGGGCTGGTTCGGACTGCTGGCGCCGGCCGGAACGCCACGTGCTGTACTCGATGCGCTGCAGTCGGCCATCGCCCAGGCGGTGCAGGCTCCCGAGGTGGCCGGCCAGCTGCGCGGCCTGGGTGCCGAGCCCGTGGCCAGCCGGCCCGAGGCCTTTGCCCGGCAGATCCGCACCGACGTGGACAAGTGGCGCGGCGTGGCCAAGGCCACGGGCGTGACGCTGGAATAGCCCGGGTCGCCGACAATGGCGGCTTTGCGCGGCGCGCCTTCTGCGCTGCGGTTTTCCAAGGCCTTTGCCATGAACATCACCAAAGACACCGCCGTCACCATCAACTACAAGATCACCGACAAGCTGGGCAAGCTGCTCGACAAGGGCGACGTGGCCTATCTGCACGGCGGCTACGACAACATCTTCGCCAAGGTGGAAGCCGCCCTGGACGGCAAGGCCGTGGGCGACACGCTGACCGTGGACCTGGCCGTGGAAGACGCCTTCGGCGCGCGCGACGAGAGCCTGACCCGCACCATTCCCAAGGGCGAGTTCCCGCCCGGCGTGAAGGTCGGCGGCCAGCTGCGCGGCACCAACGACCAGGGCCAGCCCCAGATCTACCACGTGGTCAAGATCAAGGGCCCCGTGGTGCTGCTGGACGGCAACCACCCGCTGGCCGGCATCGCGCTGCGCTTTTCCTGCAAGGTCAACGAAGTGCGCGCGGCCAAGCCCGAGGAAATCGAGCACCGCCACGTGCATGGCGGCCACGGCCACCACCACTGAAGCCTGGCGGCCGGGCTACACCGTCTCCAGCGCCAGCAGGGCGGTGGCCGTGTTGGAGATCGGGATGTGGTAGTTGCCATGCACGCGGCGCACGCCCGGCGCGGCCGTGGACAGCGCGCCGCGCATGGCCAGCCACATCAGCAGCTCCACGCCCTGCGTGCCGGTTTTCTCGACCAGCTCGTGCACGCTGAACTGCGTGGCCCACTCGGGGTTGGTGGCCATGCTTTCGAGGAACTGCAGATCGAAGGCCTTGTTGATGAAGCCTGCGCGTTCGCCGTCGAGCTGGTGCGACAGCCCGCCCGAGGCGATCACGGCCACGCGCTCGCTGCTGTCCCAGCGCGCGATGGCACGGCCCACGGCCTGGCCCAGCGCATGGCAGCGCCGTGCCGAGGGCAGCGGAAACTGCACGGTGTTGATGCACACGGGCACCACGGCCACCGGGCAGTCGCCCTCGGGCCAGAACAGCTTCAGTGGCAGCGTGCAGGCATGGTCCACCAGCATTTCCTGGCAGGTCACCACGTCGAAATCCTCGCTCACCAGGGCATTGATCAGATGCCATGACAGCCCGGTGTGCCCGCGCAGCGGCGCCAGCGTGGGAATGCCCCAGCCTTCGTCGGCATTGCTGTACTGCGCGGCCGCGCCCACGGCGAAGGTGGGCATCTTGTCCAGGAAGAAGTTCAGGCCGTGGTCGTTGTAGAACATCACGACCACGTCGGGCCGCTGCGTGGCCAGCCAGTCGCGGATGGGTGGAAAGCCGTCGAAGAAGGGCTTCCAGTAGGGCTCGTTCTGCAGGCCCTTGTGGATGGCGTTGCCGATGGCGGGGATGTGCGAGGTGCCCAGACCTCCGATGAGATGTGCCATGGAAGATGTCTCCTGTCGTCTTCGGGATCGTGGGGTCAGGCGTGCGAGCGCAGCATGGCCTGGAACTCGGCCTTGGTCATGCCGGTCTGCTGGGCGCCGATGTCCTGCATGTCCAGGTGGAAGATGCCGGCCAGCTTGGCCAGGTAGTAGGCGTTGCCCCCGGCCGCGATCATCCGCAGCACGTCGCGGGCGCGCACGGCGGCGGCCTGGGCCTCGTCCAGTCCGTAGCGGCGCATGTAGGCCTCTTCATCGGCCAGGAAGGCCTGGCGGTTGGCCGCCTCGTTGAAGGAAAAGCACATCTTGTTGAGCGCGTAGCCCTTGCGGGCCTGCACGCCGTCGAACAGGACGGTGCCGGGAATCTGTGGCTGATCGGCCATGCCTTGTCTCCGGTGTTTGCGTTGGATCAGCGGCAGTGTCCGGCGCGCATTGCCAAAGATAAAGCCGTTGCCAATCATGCGATCCATGAGCGAAATCGATTGGTCCCACCTGGACGGCCGGCTGCTGCAACTGCTGGTGGCCGTGCTGGAAACCGGCAGCGTCACCGGCGCGGCACAGCGCCTGGGGGTGACGCAGTCAGCCGTCAGCCATCTGCTGGACAAGCTGCGCGCCATCACGGGCGACCCGCTGTTCGTCAGGAAAGGCCGGGGCATCGCGCCCACGGCCCACGCCCGTGCACTGCTGGAGCCCGCGCGCGAGATGCTGGCGCGCATGCAGCGCTTCAGCCAGGGCCCGGGATTCGACCCCGCCTGCTGGCGCGCCGAGGTCACCATCGCCGCCAACGATTTCCAGCGCGAGCTGCTGCTGCCCGCGCTGGCGGCGCGCCTGCGCGCGGCCGCACCGCTGAGTGCCTTGCGCATCATCGACAGCGGCGCGCCCGATGCCGGACTGCTGCGCTCCAACGCCTGCCTGCTGGCGATCAGCCCGCGTCCGCCCGATGCCACGGACATCCTGCAAAAACGCTTGTTCAGCGATGCGTACGCGCTGTTCCATGACGCCAGCGTGCGCAGCGCACCGGTGGATGCCCAGGCCTATCTGCGCGCTGAGCACGCCACCGTGGCCTACGCTCCGGGGCAGGGGCTGGACCTGGACCAGCAGTTGCAGGCGCGCGGATTGACGCGCCGCTTCGCGGTGCGCGTGCCGGGCTTTGCGGCGCTGGCCGCCTTCGTGCGCGGCACGCCGCTGCTGGTCACGGCGCCCTCGCTGCTGGGCCGCACGGCCCTGTCATCGCTGGCCAGCGCGCCTGTGCCGGTGGAATGTCCACCCCTGCCCATGTACATGATCTGGCATGCGCGCCACCAGGCCGACCCGGCCCACGCCTGGCTGCGCGGTCAGCTGGATCAGGTGGCGCAACAGGTGCTCGGCCCGGCGGGGCCGTCAATGCCGGCGCAGCAATGCGCGGCGCAGCAGGCGCGCTGCCCGGTTGCGGATCTGGAAGGGGCTGTGGCTCACGGCCGGGCTCACGCGGGCGCGTGAGCAGGCGGCCAGGAAGTCGCGCAGCAGCACGCTGTCGTCCAGCGTGCTGGTGTCCGGGTTGCGGAACTGGAACTCCGGATGCCACTGGGTGGCTGCGATGTAGCTCTTGAGCGTGCCGGGCTTGCGGAAGATGGCCTCGGGAATGCGGTCGGGAATGCTCCAGGCCTCGACGTCGAACTCGGGCGCCACATCCTTGATGCCCTGGTGGTGGATGCTGTTGACGCGCGCCCGGTCCAGCGTGGGGTACAGCGCCTCCAGCCGGCTGCCGGGAACGATGGCGATGTCGTGGTAGTGGCGGTCGTACTCGGTGGGGTTGCGGTGCAGCTGGGAGCCCGGCACCTGGGTCTCGATGTCCTGGTAGAGGGTGCCGCCAAAGGCCACGTTGATGAGCTGCAGCCCGCGGCATACGCCGAAGATGGGCTTGCCCGCCTGCGAAAAGGCCTCGACCACGGCCAGGTCGTAGAGATCGCGCACGCGGTCGCCCAGCCATTCCGGGCGCAGGGGTTCCTCGCCATAGCTGCCGGGCCAGACATCGGCGCCGCCGTGCATGACCACGCCGTCCAGCCATTCGGCATAGTGTTCCAGCGTGACGTCGCCGCGCGCCGTCTCGCCCGTGGGGCAGGGCACCATGACCACCATGGCGCCGGCCGACATGATCCAGTGCGCGATCGACTGCTCCACGTACTGCAGCGTCTTGCCCGTGAACAGCGGACGCTGCGGGTCCGCATGGGAAAAGCAGGCCGACAGGCCGATCTTGAGGCGGCGGGAAGCAAGAGGGCTCATGGAGTGCGCGTTGGCTTGAAATCCTGATGCTCCGTTGTAAGCGCAATCGGGGGCCGGTGGTGTAGGAGGGCGGTGAACTCCCTCGAACGTCTCAGGGCCATCCCCGCGAATAGGTGTAGATGAATGCAAGAGTTGTCTTGAGGCATCTCAAGGTTTGCATGGGCGTTTTCCCGGGCGCTGCGCCTGCGGGTGTAGCCTGCAGGCAGGGGTGGGGCAGGTGAAAAACCTGACGGCGCAGGGTGCGACTTGCTGTGCAGTTGGCGCGCATGGCGTTACGATGGATTCGCCAGTTCTTCAATGGCCCCGACAACCCCGCCGCGCCGGTGGTGCGGCTTTTGGCGACTAGGAGGATATGCATGCAAGTTCAGGTTCATGCCGACGATTCGATCCAGGGTGGAGAGTCCTTGGCGCAATGGGCGCAGGAAGAGATCAACGCCAAGCTGGCGAGACTGAAGGACTATGTGGTGCGTGTGGAGGTGTTCCTCACCGGCGTCGATGCGCTCAAGACCACGGGTGGCCCCGGCAAGCGCTGCGTGCTGGAGACGCGGGCCAATGGTCGTCCGCCGATCGCCGTGAACGCGGAGGCCGAGAAGGTCAAGGACGCCTTCAATGCCGCCATCGAGAAACTGCGAAGGGCCGTGGAAACCGACCTGGGCAAGCTCAAGGACAAGCATGGCCGCGACAGTGTGCGCGGCGTGGAGGATGGTACCGAGGTGGATGCGGCCAGCGCGGCCTGACCCTCGTCATCTGTCGGCAAGGCGCCCCGTTCGGGGCGCTTTTGCGTTCATGGGGCCTGTTCAGGCTCCGTGAGGCCGCTTTCAGGTGGCGCTCAGGGCGCCAGGCGCGGTCAGCTTGCCTGCGACGAGCAAGGCCTGCATGCGGCCCTGCTCCATGATGCCCAGCTCCTCGGCCACCACGGCGATGCGCTTGCCGCTGGCGATGGCCGCCTTGGCGATGGAGGCCGACTTCTCATAGCCGATCAGCGGGTTGAGGGCGGTCACCAGGGTCACCGATTCGGCGATGCGCGTCTCCAGCAACGCGGCATTGGCCTCGATGCCTTCCACGCAGTGCACCTGCAGCGTATGGCAGGCACGGCTCAGGTGACCCAGGCTCTGGTGCAGGGACCAGGCCATCAGCGGCTCGAAGGCGTTGAGCTGCAGCTGGCCGGCTTCCGAGGCCATGGTGATGGCCACATCGTTGCCGATCACCTCGAAGCAGACCTGGTTGACGACTTCCGGGATCACCGGGTTGACCTTGCCGGGCATGATGGAGGAGCCGGCCTGGCGGGCGGGCAGGCGGATGTCGCCCACGCCGGCCTGCGGCCCCGAGGACAGCAGGCGCAGATCGTTGCAGATCTTGGAGAGCTTGGCGGCGATGCGCTTGAGAATGCCCGAGATATCGACAAAGGCGCCCGTGTCCGCCGTGGCCGCGATCAGGTCGGCCGCGCGCGTGACGGGGATGCCCGAGATGCGCGCCAGCGCCGGCACGACCGCGTCGGCGTAGCCCACGGGGGCATTGATGCCTGTGCCGATGGCCGTGCCGCCCAGGTTCACTTCGGTCATCAGGGCAGCGGATTCGCGCAGGCGCTTTTCATCGTCGGCGATCATGGCGGCAAAGGCGTTGAACTCCTGGCCCAGCGTCATGGGAACCGCATCCTGCAACTGCGTGCGCCCGATCTTGAGGACCTCGGCGAACTCGACGGCCTTGGCCTGGAAGGCGCCACGCAGGGCGGTCAGTGAGGCCAGCAGCTCCTGGATGCCCAGGTAGGTGGACAGCTTGACCGCCGTGGGATAGGCGTCGTTGGTGCTTTGCGATGCGTTGACATGGTCGTTCGGGTGGATCACGTCGTAGCGGCCCTTGGGCAATCCCAGGTGCTCCAGCGCACGGTTGGCGATCACCTCGTTGGCGTTCATGTTGGTGGACGTGCCGGCCCCGCCCTGGATCACGTCCACCACGAATTGTTCATGCAGACGGCCCGCGATCAGGTCGTCACAGGCCTGGGCGATGGCGCCGGCCTGGGTGGAATCAAGAGCGCCCAGTGCCTGGTTGGCCTGGGCGGCGGCCTTCTTGACGAAGGCCAGGGCGCGTATGAGCTGGGGCATGCGGGCCACGCTCTGGCCCGTGATGGGGAAATTCTCCACGGCGCGGGCCGTGTGCACGCCCCAGTAAGCGTCGGGAGGGATGGTCTTGATGCCGATGAAGTCTCGTTCTTGGCGCATGGCGGAATGGAAAAGCGTGGATGGATGGAAAAACGCCGCCTGCATGCAGGCGGCGTTGGCCGGGGCCGGGCGCATTATGGGATATGCATGAGGTGCAAAGTTTTGTGCATAACATGCATTCATGCGCTCTTTGGCATTCATCCTGCGATGAAATTCATCGAACGGTATCCAAAATCGGTATTTTTTCGATTTTTCCTGGATCGATCATGATTGCGATATCGCACCAAAATGGTGCGATATCGCGGCGCTTCGGACGGCCTCAGCGCGAGGCGCGCAGTACCACGCCATCCAGGGATGGTGCGTGCAATGGCTTCAGCGGCGACTCCAGCGGTGGGCCGAAGCGACGCTCGGCGCCCTGCGGCAGGGCATGGGCTCCCGTCTGCGCCTCGGCTTCCCACTGGGCGCGGGCTTCGGCGATCTCCTCGCGGGTGCGCGCCACGAAGTTCCACCACAGCACGATGGCTTCGTCCAGGGGTTCGCCGCCGATGACCAGCAGCCGGCTGCCCGGCGCGGCCCCGATGTCGACCGACGGCGTGCCCACGGGCAGGTAGAGCAGTTCCTCGACCGGCAGCGGCTGCCCGGACACCTGCACGCTGCCTTCGAGGCTGAGCACCGCGTGCTCGAAGTCGGTGCGCAGGGCCAGCGTGGCACGGGCCGGGCCGGCATCCGCGCCTGGGCTGCCGGCGGCATGCAGGTCCACGCCCATCAGCGGCGTGTGCACCTCGGCGGGGGAGACCAGGCCCAGCGCCTCGCCGGCCAGCACCGTGGCCGTGAAGTCTCCCACCGTGGTCTGCGGCAGTTGCGGGTAGTGCTGGAAGCGCGGCGGACCATTGCGGTGCGACTCGGGCAGCGCGATCCACAGCTGGGCCGCGTGGATGTGCGAGGGCGTCTGGCTTTCCTCGGAATGGGCGATGCCGTGGCCGGCCGTCATCAGGTTGACCTGTCCGGGTCGGATGATCTGGGTGTTGCCCAGGCTGTCGCGGTGCAGCACCTCGCCTCGGATCATCCAGGTGAAGGTCTGCAGCCCGATGTGGGGATGCGGGCCCACCTGCATGCCCGGCGGCGCGGGGTCGGCCGGTCCCGCGTGGTCGAGGAAGCACCAGGCCCCGACCTTGCGCAGGGCGCGCTGGGGGATGGCGCGCTGGATGGGAATGCCGCCGACATCGGCGGTGCGGGTGGGAAGGTGCTGGGGCTGGGATGTGTCGGGCATGGGGGGACGGGCCTGGTTCATGGGGAGCCGCCAGTGTCACGCAGTGCCGCGGCGCATGCAAACCAGGACCGCAGACATTGGGCCTGTTTGCTGACAGGGGATTCCCAGGAACATTGTTTACATTCGAGGAACGGCCCGGCGCCCGCCCCCTCGGCGGGCGCCGGCCTCACTCTTACAGGAGAAAACGCCATGAATACATCCGTACAGACGCATCCCGAAGCCGCCGAAGAGGCCGTCCAGAGCGCCGTGGAGGTCCAGCGCTTCCCCGAGAAGTTCGAGGCCACGGTCACGGGCAATGTGCAGCACCGGGTGGGCGATGGCCCGCTGGAGGACATCCCGCGTGGCACCCGGGTGCAGGTGGCCACGGCCATCGGCAGCTATGTGCTGTCCTGGACCCAGGAGGAGCAGCCGATCACCGTCTCGCTGGCCAAGCGGGAGTTCGAGCTCTACGTCGATACCGGGGAGATCGAGGTCCGCCAGGATTGAGGCCTTCCATGGCCACGCCCTCGCCAGGGCCTCGCGGCATGCCTGCCGCGGGGCCTTTTGCATTCCGGCAGGGCGGATGATCAGGCGGCGGACGCGGTCGGTGCCTCCAGGGCTGTCTGGATCCTGACTTCGCCGGCCAGCAGCTTGTGCACGGGGCAGGCCTCGGCCACCTGCAGCAGGCGCTGGCGCTGCTCGTCATCCAGCGGGCCGCGCAGCGTGATCTGGCGTTCGATCAGGTTGCCGCTGGCCGGCGTGCCTTCGGGGTTCAGGCGCAGCTGTACATCCACCTGCTCCAGCTTCCATTGCTTGCGCGCCGCATACATCTGCAGCGTGACCGTGGTGCAGGCGCCCAGGGCCGACAGCAGCAGTTGCAGCGGACTGGGTGCCGTGTCGCCACCGCCCTTGTCCGCAGGTTCGTCCACATGCCAGCGGTGGCCTTGCGGATCGCCGAGCGTGACGCGATAGGGGGTGTCCGTGCTGGTGGCGTGGGCGCTGTGGATCATGAAAAGTCCTTTGTCGAAGAGGAGCCAAAAAAGATCACTCTACGCCTGCATCAGGCGGAGTGCTTCATGCGCAGGGGGATTCTGAGATAGCGCATGCCATTGGCCTCGGCCTCGGGCCATCGGCCCGCGTGCACATTGACCTGGATGGAGGGCAGCAGCAGCGCGGGCGCGGACAGCGTGGCATCGCGCTTTTCACGCATGGCCACGAAGCCGGCCTCGTCCACGCCCGTGTGCACATGCACGTTGCCGGCACGCTGCGCGGCCACCGTGGTCTCCCAGGCGTAGCGGTCGCGGCCCGGCGCCTTGTAGTCGTGGCACATGAACAGCCGCGTCTGCGCCGGCAGTTCCAGCAGGCGCTGGATGGAGCGGTACAGCGTGCGCGCGTCGCCACCGGGGAAGTCGGCGCGCGCCGTGCCGTAGTCGGGCATGAACAGCGTGTCGCCCACGAAGACGGCGTCCGCGACGCGGTAGGAAACGCAGGCCGGCGTGTGGCCCGGCGTGTGCAGGACCTCGATGCGCAGTCCGCCCAGGGGCAGGCTGTCGCCGTCGGCCAGCAGCCGGTCGAAGGGCTGCCCGTCCTCGCAGGCCGGCAGGTTGAAGACGGGCCGGAAGATGCGCTGAACCTCGCGGATGTGCTCGCCCACGGCGATCGGGGCGCCCGTGCGCTCGCGCAGGTGGGGTGCCGCGCTGAGGTGGTCCGCATGGGCATGGGTCTCCAGGATCCAGCGCAGCCGAAGTCCCTGTGCCTGGAGCGAGGCCAGCACGGCGTCGGCCGACGCCGTGCTGGCCTCGCCGCTGGCGTGGTCATAGTCAAGCACGGGATCGATGACGGCGGCCTCGGCGGTGTGCGCATCCCAGATCAGGTAGGTCACGGTGTGGGTGGCTTCATCGAAGAATGGCGCGATGCGCAGCGGCGTGGTCGTGGTCATGGAGTCGCTCCTTGTCTTGGCGTGCCGGGATGCAGGCGTACGGCAATTATATTAGAATACTCTAAATTAGATTGTTCTTAATCAATCATGACCGAACCCTCCCTCCCGGCCGAACAGGCCTTCTTGCAGCAGGGCGCCGCGCGTGCCGCCGCCTTGCTGCGCGCCGTGGGCAATGAAAACCGCCTGCTGGTGCTGTGCCTGCTGATCGAGCAGGGCGAGCTGTCCGTGGGCGATCTGCTGGAGCGGATACCGCTGAGCCAGTCGGCGCTGTCCCAGCACCTGGCCCGCATGCGCGAGGAGGGCCTGGTCACCTACCGCCGCGAGTCGCAGACGCTGTACTACCGCATCGCCAACCCGGACGTGCAAAAGCTGGTGGCCACGCTCAAGAGCATCTTCTGCGCCTGAAATCCGCCGTTCCCGAGGAGCTGATCCATGTCCCTTTCTTCCATCTCTTCCCAAGCCGCACGCCAGATGCTGGAGCAGGGCGCCTGGCTCATCGACATCCGCGCGCCGGACGAACATGCACGCGAACGCATAGACGGCGCCCGCAGCATGCCCATGGATCGCCTGGGTGCGGAGGCCCTGGCCGGCGCGCCCGGTGCCGTGGTCTTTCACTGCCGCTCCGGCCACCGCACGCGGCTCAATGCCCAGGCGCTGGCGGCTGCCTTGCCGCCCGGCTGCGCCGGCCATGTGCTCGACGGCGGCCTGGACGCCTGGAAGGCACAAGGCCTGCCTGTGCTGCGCGACCGTCGCCAGCCGCTGGAGCTGCAGCGCCAGGTGCAGCTGGGTGCAGGCGGGCTGGCGCTGCTGGGGGCCGTGCTCGGGGCCACGGTCTCGCCGTGGTGGCATCTGCTGTCGGCCTTCGTGGGATGCGGCCTGATCGTGGCCGGCGCCACGGGCTTTTGCGGCCTGGCGCGCGTGCTGCTCAAGGCGCCCTGGAACCGGCGCCTGGCGGGACAGTGACGGGTTTTCTCTGAACCCTGCCTGACGCCGGCATCGAGGCCCCCAGGTTCCCCTGTTCGAGGGACTGTGGAGATCCCCGGACGGCAGTACGATAGCCGGATGACATCTGTTCACGCCCAACGCCGCGCACGCTTGGCCGCCCAGTTGGGCGCCGGCGGCATCGCCATCATCCCCACGGCTCCCGAGCGCCAGCGCAACCGGGACACCGGCTACCTGTACCGCCACGACAGCTACTTCTATTACCTGACGGGCTTTGCCGAGCCCAACGCCTGCCTGGTGCTGGCGGCCGACGGCACCAGCGTGCTGTTTTGCCAGCCCAAGGACCTGGAGCGCGAGATCTGGGACGGCATCCGCCTGGGCCCCGAGGCCGCCGTGGCCACGCTGGGCGTGACCCAGGCGTACTCCAGCGCCGAGATCGACACGCGGCTGCCGCGCCTGCTGGAAAACCGTGGCCGCCTCTGGTATCCGTTCGCCACGCACGAAGGCCTGGCGGTGCGCGTGGAAGGCTGGCTGGGCCAGGTGCGCGCGCGTGTGCGCTTCGGTGCGCTGTGCCCGGCCGAGCAGGGCGACCTGTGCACCCTGCTCGACGAGATGCGCCTGGTCAAGGACGCCCACGAGCAGGACATCATGCGCCGCGCCGCCGCCATCAGCGCCCAGGCCCATGTCCGCGCCATGCAGCGCTCGGCGCGCATGCTGCGCGCGGGCCAGGAAGTGCGCGAGTACCACCTGGACGCCGAGCTGCTGCACGAGTTCCGCCAGCAGGGCTCGCAGTACGTGGCCTATGGCTCCATCGTGGCGGCTGGCGCCAATGCCTGCGTGCTGCACTACCAGGCCGACAAGGCCCCCGTGCGCGCGGGCGAGCTGGTGCTGATCGATGCCGGCTGCGAACTCGACGGCTACGCCAGCGACATCACGCGCACCTTTCCCGCCGACGGCAAGTTCACGGGACCGCAGCGCGCGCTCTATGAATTGGTGCTGGAAAGCCAGAAGGCGGCCATCGCGGCCACGCGCGCCGGTGCCCGCTTCAACGACCCGCACGATGCCACCGTGGCCGTGCTGGCGCAGGGGATGCTGGACCTGGGGCTGCTGGACCGTGGCGTCTATGGCAATGCCCAGGACGTGATCGAGCAGCGCGCCTTCTTCCAGTTCTACATGCACCGCACCGGCCACTGGCTGGGCATGGACGTGCACGATTGCGGCAGCTATGTCGAGCCCTCGGAGCTGGGCCAGTCGCACGAGCGCAAGGACCCGTTGTCGGGCGAGACCATCACCAACCGGCCCAGCCGCATCCTGCGCCCGGGAATGTGCACCACCATCGAGCCGGGCATCTATGTGCGGCCCGCCGCCGGCGTGCCCGAGCAGTTCCACAACATCGGCATTCGCATCGAGGACGATGCCATCGTCACCGAAACGGGCTGTGAGCTGATCACGCGCGGCGTTCCCGTGGAGCCTGGCGAGATCGAGGCCCTGATGCGCGATTGACCGCGCCAGACCACGCACCAACGGCAGCCCGTCCATCCCCATGACCACCCCATCGGCCCATGCAGCGCCTGCCCTGCCTCGCCTGAGCTGGCGCATCTTCGCGGTGCTCTGGCTGCTGGGGCTGCCCGGCGTGGCGGCCCTGGCCTGGTTCGTGCTGCCCGAATGGGCGCGCCTGATGGGCCTGCCGGTGGAGCCGCTGGCCACCCCGCTGACGGGCATCGCCGTGATGGCCTTGTTGCTGGCCCTGCCCGTGGGCCTGGGGGTCTGGCTGGGGCCGCGCCTGGGGTTGTCGGCGCCGCTGCTCACGACCTGGATCGCCGGGCGCTCGCCCCAGCGTGCCGTGCGCTATCTGACCTTGCCCGGCCTGGCTGGCGGTGTGGTTGGCGCGGCCTGGCTGGTGACCCTGGCGCTGGCCTGGCCCGATGACCTGACCCTGATCGACCCGGTCTATGCCATGCCGCTGGGCGCCAAGATGCTGTATGCGGGCATCACGGCGGAACTGGTGATGCGGCTGGGCGGGATGACCCTGGTGATGTGGCTGCTGTGGCGCTGGAGCGGGCGCACGGACCGACGCCCGGGCTGGACGCTGGGCTGGTGGTCCGTGCTGTTGTCCGCCCTGCTGTGGGGCGGACTGCAGCTGGCGCTGGCCTGGAGCACCTGGGGCGGTCTGTCCGATGCGCTGGTGTTGCAGTTGCTGCTGTTCGAGGTCGTCCACGGCGCGGTGGGGGGCTTCCTGTTCTGGCGCTATGGCCTGGAAGCGGCCATGGTCGCGCACGCAGTCACCTATCTGCTCTCGCACGGCCTGGTCTGACGGTGGCCGCACCCCGGGTGCCGGCCTCACGCCAGCCGCAGCGCACCGAACAGGCCCTCGCTCTCGTCGGCGGGGCCGGCGGCGAAGTACAGGGCGTTGCTGTCACCCAGCGCCACGCCGTTGCCGAACTGAAGGGCCCAGAGGCCGGCGATGGCGACCGGCCGGTCCTGCGGATCGCGCAGATCGTCCACATAGCGGCCGCTGGCCAGGTCGAAGGCACAGATGCGGCCCGCACCGCCGAAGTTGCCGATCAGCAGGCAGCCCGACAGCGGCCCGAAGTCGGGTGGTGCGATGGCCACGCCCCAGGGCGCGTTGAGCCGTCCGCCGTCGGCATAGATGCGCACCAGCCGGCCGTCGAGGTCGAATTCGGCCAGCTTGCCACGCGCGGGCCGATTGCCGCTGGCGGCCTCGGCCTCGGCGGCCATGGCGTCCTCCTCTCCTGCATGAAAGGCACTGGCATCCAGCGGGTTCGGCCGGCTCATGGCGTAGAGCACGAACACGCGGTCACGCACGCCATCGTTGACGACCTGGATGTTGAACGGCACGGGGTCTCCGGGCCGCGCCGCGCCGGCCGGTCCGCTGGCGAAGGGGTTGGTGAAGCCCAGGGTCGGCACCAGTTGCCACTGCGCATCCAGCGTGCGGATCTGTGGCTGGTCGCCGAAGTCGGCCAGCCACAGCCGGTCCCAGCGCCCCGTGTGCAGTGCCGCGCCGAAGAAGGCCATGCCCCGGCCGGAGCCATCGAAGACCTCGACGGCCGGGCCATCCACGCGCACGATGGCACCGGTCCCGGCTTCGCGCTCGGTCCAGGCACTGACGCTGCCGCTGTCGGTCACGAAGACGAAACGCGCCGAGCCGTCGAGCATGCGGGCCCCGGCCGGCTGGCCGCGCACGCGAAACAGGCTGGCGTCGAGCGGGGCGCCGTTGTAGACCACGCCCGTGATCTTGCCGGCGCTGTCCTCGCTGGTCAGGGAGTCCGCGCCCGGCACCGTCACCTTGCGCAGTCCGTCCTGGTGTAGCTGGCGCATGGCGGGATCGGGCGAGCGCGTGACATCGCCCACGTACTGCCAGGAAATGCCGCCGCCGCCCACCCAGAAATGGCCTCCCGCGCCGGCGGGGCGGATGGCGATGCCCCAGCCGTTGACGAAATCGGGTTCGGTAAAGCGCGCACCGTAGCGGGCGTGGCTGGCCAGCAGGCGGGTCTGGTGGTAGCGGTTGGAGGCCTGCGCGGCGCCTCCGCCACCGCCGCAGGCGGTCAGCACCGAGGCGGTGATGGAGCCCAGGGCCCCCAGGATCAGGTCTCTTCGTTCGGGCATGGCGGTTCCCTTCGGAAATGCAAGGCGGTTCATGGCTGAGCATGCGAAGTCACCGGGATGGACGCACAAGGCCTGGCTGGAATCGGCAGCCCGTGGAGGGGGCTGCACGAGCCGTCCATGCTATGGGGTGGCCGTGGGGCAGGCAATGGGACCCGTCTTATTTGTCGGCGCCATGGCGCGCATTGCGAACGCGCCAGGCAAAACTGCTTTCACAGCACGCATGGCGCGCGCGTCCATGGGCGTGCGGGCTCCCGTGGGGGCAATCAAAAAAAAGAGCGCTGAATCCCGGCCTGCAGAGCGGTTGCACGCAAGCAATCCAGAATCCGTAGCGGGGATATCGAGGGAGCCGCCCCTTGTGCCATGCCGGTGCGACAGGGGTGAATGTTCCCGGGATGTAACCGCATTCGTGTGAAAATTGAAACCCGATTACAAACCCTCAGCGAGAGAGACATTCATGCAAGTGAGCCGTGCTACCAAGATCGTCGCCACCCTGGGCCCCGCCTCCAGCGATCCGCAACTGCTCGAACAGATGGTGCGCGAGGGCGTGAACGTGGTGCGCCTGAATTTCAGCCACGGCAAGGCGCAGGACCACATCGACCGCGCCACCATGGTGCGCGAGGCCGCCCAGCGCGCGGGCCGCGAGGTGGCCATCATGGCCGACCTGCAGGGCCCCAAGATCCGCGTCGGCAAGTTCGCCGAGGGCAAGGTCATGCTGGAGCCCGGCGCGCGCTTCGTGCTCGATGCCTCGCGCACCGAGCCCGGCGACATCCACGGCGTGGGCCTGGACTACAAGGAGCTGCCGCGCGATGTGAAGGCCGGCGACGTGCTGCTGCTCAACGACGGCCTGATCGTGCTGACCGTGGCCCAGGTGCGCGGCGACGAGGTGCACACCACGGTCAAGCTCGGCGGCGAGCTGTCCAACAACAAGGGCATCAACAAGCAGGGCGGCGGCCTGACGGCCCCCGCGCTGACGGCCAAGGACATGGAGGACATCAAGACCGCCATGAGCTTCCAGGCCGACTACGTGGCCGTGAGCTTTCCCAAGAACGCCACCGACATGGAAATGGCGCGCCAGCTGTGCAACGTGGCGGCGGCCCAGTATGGTCACAAGCCCGGCCTGATCGCCAAGATCGAGCGCGCCGAGGCCATCCCGCGCCTGGAGGAGATCCTGCATGTCTCCGACGGCATCATGGTGGCCCGGGGCGACCTGGCCGTGGAGGTGGGCAACGCCGCCGTGCCCGCGCTGCAAAAGAAGATGATCCGCATGGCGCGCGACATGGACAAGTTCGTGATCACCGCCACGCAGATGATGGAAAGCATGATCACCAACCCCGTGCCCACGCGCGCAGAGGTCAGCGACGTGGCCAACGCCGTGCTGGACGGCACGGATGCCGTGATGCTCAGCGCCGAGACCGCGGCCGGCAGGTACCCGCTGGAGACCGTGCAGGAAATGGCCAAGATCTGCGCCGCGGCCGAAGCCGCCGAGGATCCCGACAGCGATGCCGAGTTCACCACCCGCCAGTTCTCGCGCATCGACCAGTCCATCGCCATCGGCGCGCTGTTCACGGCCCACCACCTGGGCGCCAAGGCCATCGTCGCCATGACGGACAGCGGCTCCACCGCGCTGTGGATGAGCCGCCACCGCATCCACATCCCCATCTACGCGCTCACGCCCAAGATCTCCACGCAGCGCAAGATGGCCATGTACCGCAACGTGCGCCCGCTGCTGATGGACACCAGCGCCGACCGCGACACGGCCCTGGACCAGGCCGAAGGCCACCTGCGCGCACGCAACATCGTGCAAAGCGGCGATGTCTATGCCATCACCTGCGGCGAGCCCATGGGCCAGCCGGGCGGCACCAACATGCTGAAGATATGTCGTGTGAACTGATACGCACGCATCCGCTGCGCGTCAGTGATTGAATCCACCCGGGACAGGCCCACAGGCCTTCCCGGGTTTTTTGTTTCAGAGCATGCCTGAGCCCAGGCGTGCCAGCAGCGGCCCGCCTGCACGGCGGCGCCACAGCGCGGCATGCCAGACCAGGGTGGCGCTGCAGATGCCCACGATGGCACCGCCGACCACATCGGACGGGAAGTGCACGCCCAGGTGCACGCGGCTCCAGGCCATGCCCAGGGCCAGCGACCAGGCTGACGCCATGACCCAGCGGCGGTGGCGTGTGCAGCCCAGGGTCAGCGCCTGGGCCAGGGCGAAGGCGCCCGTGGCGTGCAGGCTGGGAAAGCTCGAACGCAGCGCATGCTCGATCCATTGTGTGCCCATGCCCAGCTGTGCTGGCCGGGGCGCTGGAAAACCCCAGCGGATCAGGCGCGCCACGGCCCAGGCGGCCAGCATGGACAGCATGGCCAGCACCAGCGTGCGGCGCAGGGCGGGCGAGCCGCGCACCAGCCCGGCCACCACGGGAATGGCGCACAGGGAGGGCAGCCAGGAGGAAATGGCGCGCGCGGCGGCAATGGAGGCGGCGGGCGTGTGCGCGTCGGCGTTCAGCAGCGTGAACAGGGCGGGGTCCAGGGGCAGCATGGAAGATCGCTCAGGGGGTGGAAGGCGGCAGTCCGGCGTTGGCGGGCCATAGCGAGTCGGGCGCGCCGTCCCTGCCGCGCAGCAGGCGGGTCGTGGCCAGGTCGCAGAGCCAGCCCGCGGTCCAGCACAGCCAGCCGGTCCACAGCGTGTGGCTCATGAAGTGGGCGCCGCGCATTTGCTGGGCCAGTCCCATCAGCAGGCCGGCAGCCAGCGCGCCGGCCAGCCAGATCCGCGCCGCGCGCGGAGCGTGGCGGCGCAGCGCGAAATAGCCGGCCAGGAAGGCAAAGCCGGCCGAGGCATGGCCCGCGGGAAAGCAGCGGCCCGGTCCACCGTCGGCCAGACCCAACGACCAGTGCGAGACATGGCGCGCCACGCCGCCAAACTCGGCCAGGTCCCAGGGGCAACTGGTGGCGCTGGTGTACTTGAGCACCGAGATCAGCGCCAGCGACAGCAGGATGCCGGCCACCAGCTGCACGCGCCGCCCGTGGGGCAGCAGGCGCAGCGCGCCCATGGGGCGCCAGACGCCCAGCGTCAGCACCAGCACCAGCAGCCAGGCCAGGCGGCGTGCACCCTCGTGGGCGATGTTCACGAAGAACCAGTCCGAACGCAGCGCAAAGCCGTCGGCGCTGCCGAACCAGCGCGCCATGGCCAGGTCCAGGGCGCCGGCATCCCAGGCCAGGACCACGGCCAGTGCCAGCAGGGTCCAGGCAAGGGTGCGGTGGACGGTGGGTGTCCGCGCGGTGGCGGGGGCTGGGTCTGGACGGTCGGATATCGGCATGGCCGGCAGCATGGAAAGCGCGGCTTAAACCCGTCTTAACGCCCACGGCGGCGTGCGGCCATCCCGCCAGGGCCCCTCGCCGGTCCGGGAAGATGGACACCATGCACAATGCGCGCATGCGAATACTTGTCGTCGAGGACAACGCGGGCATTGCCGCCGGGCTGAAGGCCAATCTGGAACAGCGCCGCTACGCGGTCGACGTGTGCGCCTCCGTGGCCCAGGCCTGGCATGCGCTGGAGATGGAGCACTTCGATGCCGTGCTGCTGGACCTTGGCCTGCCCGATGGCGACGGCAGCGAGATCCTGCGCCGGCTGCGGGGGCCGCGCCGCCCGGGCGGCGACCACCAGGCGCTGCCGGATCCGAACACGCCCGTGCTCATTCTTACGGCGCGCGACCAGGTGCGAGAGCGCATCGCCGGACTGGATCTGGGCGCCGACGACTACCTGGTCAAGCCCTTCGACATCGACGAACTGGAGGCCCGCCTGCGCGCCATGCTGCGCCGCGCGGCAGGGCAGGCGGCTCCCGTGATCCGCCATGGCGAGCTGGAGGTCGATCCCGCCGCGCGCACCGTGCGCCGCGATGGCAAGCTGGTGGAGATGTCGCCGCGCGAGTTCTCCGTGCTCTGGGTGCTGCTGCAGGCGCGCGGGCGCGTGCTCTCGCGCCAGCAGATCGAGGAACACCTGTACAGCTGGGGCACGGCGGTGGAGAGCAATGCCGTCGAGGTCCACATCCACCATCTGCGCAAGAAGCTGGGCAATGCCAGCATCGTCACCATGCGCGGCGTGGGCTACTTCCTGCCCGTGGAGAACGCATGAGCGCCGCGCCGGGCCGCCGGCCCTCGCTGATCTGGCATCTGATGGCCTGGATGCTGGGCGCGCTGGTGGTGGTCTGGGCCAGCTTCGTGGCCCTGGGATACCAGACCGGCGTGCACGAGGCCGACGAGCTGACCGACGGCCACCTGGCCGGTGTCGCGGCGCTGGTGCTCAATCTCCATGTGGAAGGCGCCGTGGACCACGGCGAGGCCACGCCCGTGCACGAGCCGCCGGGCCTCATGGCCCACGACTACCAGCAATCGCTGAGCGTGGCCCTGTGGGACGGCACGGGGCGGGTCATCTCGCGCACCGGCGATGCGCCCGAGCCCTCCTTCGACACCGAGCAGGGCTTTGCCACGCTGCGCCTGGGCCCGGAGCGCCGCGCCTGGCGCAGCTTCACCCAGTGGAGCCGCGACCACGCGCGCAAGGTCAGCGTGATGATCGAACTGCAGGAGCGCGACGAACTGGCCGACGACATCGCGGGCCAGATGATCGAGCCCGGCCTGTGGCTGCTGCCCGTGGTGGCGCTGGCGCTGGGGCTGGCCATTCGCCGGGGCATGCGGCCGCTCAACGAACTCTCGCGCGAGGTGGAGCGCCTGGACCTGGCCCAGGCCGAGCGCGTCTCGCACCGCCACGCGCTGCGGGAATTCATGCCCGTGGTCAACTCCATCAACACCTTGCTGGACCGCCAGCAGGAGGCGCTGGAGCGTGAGCGCAGCCTGGCCAACGAAGTGGCCCATGAACTGCGCACGCCGCTGGCATCCATTGCCTTGCAGGCGCGCGCCCTGGGCGATGCGCCGGCCGGTGCCATGGACGCCCCGGCCCAGCGCCAGGCACTGGCGCAGATAGGCCGGGACGCGCTGCACGCCGGCCATGTGCTCAGCCAACTGCTGGCACTGGCGCGCGCAGGCCGCGCCATGCTGGCCGAGCCGCCCGTGCCCGTGGACCTGGCCGCGCTGGCCCGCCAGGTGGTGGCTGCCCATGCGCAGGCGGCCTGGCAGCGCGACTGCAGCCTGTCCGTGCAGGCGCCTGAGGCACTGGGCGTGATGGGCAATGCCGTGCTGCTGGAGCTGGCGTTGCGCAATCTGGTGGAAAACGCCCTCAAGCACACGCCGCACGGCACGCAGATCGAAGTCCAGGCCGGGCAGGGGCCGGATGGCGAGGTCTGGCTGCAGGTCTGCGACGATGGCCGCAGGGACGGCGTCGACCGTGCGCCGCCGCCCGTGGACAGCCTGCACCTGGGCCACGAGATCGTGGCGCGCGTGCTGCGCGCCCATCAGGGAAGCTTTGGCGAGGCCGCGCCGCCCGAAGGCTTCACGACCTGCTACCGCATGGGAATGCCTGGGACAGGGTTGGCGGCAGCTGGTTAAAATCGCCAGTTACCAAGCGGTTACTGCCGCGATCCCCCGGCCGTGGCCCCGCAGCGCACCCATGACGCAGCGGCGGCTGCCATGCGGCAGGGGCATCCCCCTCTCAACAACTTGATACGGACCCTACACATGCCTCTCGTTTCGATGCGCGAACTGCTGGACCACGCTGCCGAAAACGGCTACGGTCTTCCCGCCTTCAACGTCAACAACCTGGAGCAGGTGCAAGCCGTGATGTCGGCCGCCGACGAAGTGGGCGCGCCCGTCATCCTGCAGGCCAGCGCAGGCGCCCGCAAGTACGCCGGCGAGCCCTTCATCAAGCACCTGATCCAGGCCGCCGCTGAGCAGTATCCCCACATCCCCCTGGTCATGCACCAGGACCACGGCACCTCGCCCGCCATCTGCCAGGGCGCGCTGAACCTGGGTTTCGGCTCGGTGATGATGGACGGCTCGCTGATGGAAGACGGCAAGACGCCCTCGTCCTTCGAATACAACGTGGACGTGACCCGCAAGGTCGTGGAAATGGCCCACAAGCTGGGCGCCACGGTCGAAGGTGAACTCGGCTGCCTGGGCTCCCTGGAAACCGGCATGGCCGGCGAGGAAGACGGCGTGGGCGCCGAAGGCGTGCTCGACCACTCGGCCCTGCTGACCGACCCCGAGGAAGCGGCCCAGTTCGTCAAGGCCACGCAGCTGGACGCGCTGGCCATTGCCATCGGCACCAGCCACGGCGCCTACAAGTTCACGCGCAAGCCCACGGGCGACATCCTGTCCATCCAGCGCGTCAAGGAAATCCACGCCCGCCTGCCCAACACCCACCTGGTCATGCACGGCTCCTCCTCCGTGCCCCAGGAACTGCTGGAAATCATCCGCCAGTACGGCGGCGCCATGAAGGAAACCTACGGCGTGCCCGTCGAGGAAATCCAGGAAGCCATCAAGCACGGCGTGCGCAAGATCAACATCGACACCGACATCCGCCTGGCGATGACCGGCGCCGTGCGCAAGTTCCTGGCCGAGAACCCCGAGAAGTTCGATGCCCGCGAATGGCTCAAGCCTGCCCGCGAAGCCGCCAAGCAGATCTGCAAGGCCCGCTACATCGAGTTCGGCTGCGAAGGCCAGGGCGCCAAGATCAAGGGCTACACGCTGGAGCAGATGGCCGCCAAGTACGCTGCCGGCTCGCTGCAGCAGGTCGTGAACTGATCGGTTCCTGCCCCTTCAAAAAAGCCCGCCGGTCCGCCTGGCGGGCTTTTTTGCTTTCAGCGCGGCGTGGGGGCCGCAGCCGCAGCTGCTGACCGCTGGGGTACGGCCATGGCCATCTCGTCATCGGGCACCACGGGCTGAGGCTGGCTTGCATTCCAGCCCGACACCAGCAGGCTGGTGCCCGAGAGCATCAGCAGCAGGCAGACCATCCACTCCACCAGCCGCTTGGGCAGGGCGGGCGGATGGCGCATGTGCAGCCAGGTCACCACCGTCACCACGGGAAAGGCCAGGGCTGCGGCCAACAGCACGCTGCCGGTGACCTCGCCCTCCCAGGCCACCATCGCCAGGCGCAGCAGCGCGCAGGTGAGGAACATGGAGAACAGGCACTGGCGCACCACCAGACGGTCCAGCGGCTGGCGGTACAGGTGGTAGACCATGGGCGGGCCCGGCGTGGCGAACAGACCGCCCAGCAGTCCCGAGGCCACACCGGCCACCCACAGCGACACCGGTCCGGACATTTGTGCGTTGACCTGCTTTTGCAGCAGCAACAACAGCGCGCAGGCCATGATGGCCAGGCCCAGCAGCATGCGCAGCCCGCTCAGCGCATTGCCGCTGAGCCACTGCAGCAGCAGCACGCCGCCCACCACGCCGATGATGCTGCTGGCGAGCATGGGCTTGAGCAGGGTCCACTGCGGCACCTGGCGGTGGGTGCGCAGGTAGACCACGCCATTGACCACGGACAGCAGGCAGGCCACGTTGGCGGCATCGCCTATGCCCATCAGGTGCGTGGCACCGGCCACGCCCACGAAGATCAGTCCGAAGGCAAAGCCCGTCAGGTTCTGGCAAAACGTCGCCAGGCCCACCAGGGCCAGGAACATCACATACTGGATCACGCTCATCGAAAGGCTTTCTGGCGCGCCGCTGCGCCGAACCAGCGACGCTATCACGAAGCGCCTGCCGCTGCCTGCAGGCGCAGGGGGCAGGGCGCCAAGCTGCCGATCGCCAGGCCGCACTCACCGACGCGCGGTGTATCAGCCCGGCGCGTTGAGGCGCTCCAGCCGCGCGGGCGTGCCCACATCGGTCCAGCGGCCCGTGTACGGGCTGGCGCTCACCTGGCCCGCAGCCATGGCCCGGCGCAGCAGCGACACCAGCGGGACGCGCCGGCCCTCGGGGTTGCCGGGCGGGATGTCGCACCAGGGCGCGGCAAACAGCTCGGCGCGCAGCAGCGCGATGGTGCCGTAGGTCTGGCGCGGGCGGGCATCGCCCTCGGGCCAGTCGCAGGCCAGGCCCAGCGCATCCACGCCGAAGTCGCCACGCGGATGGTGCTCGGGGTTGGGCACCAGCCACAGATGGGCCAGGCGGCCGCTGGCCGCGAAGTCGCGGGCGGCGTCGAAGGGAAAGTCGAAGTCCGGTGCGTACACATCGCCGGCCGCCAGCCAGAACACCATGTCCAGCAGCGGCAGCGCGCGCGCAATGCCGCCGGCCGTCTCCAGCGCCTGCTCAGGCTCGGGCGAGTACGCCAGCGACAGCGGCTCGCCTGCCGTCCCGGGCACGAAGCGCGTGCCAAAGCGCGCAGGGATCTGCTCGCCCAGCCAGCCTGTGTTGATGACGGCACGGCGTACGCCAGCCTTCGCCAGGGCTCGCAGATGGTGTGCCAGCAGCGGCTGTCCCTGCACGGCCAGCAGCGGCTTGGGGCAGGTGTCGGTCAGTGGCCGCATGCGCTCGCCTCGGCCCGCGGCCAGCAGCATGGCCGGTGGCTGCTCGGTGAGGGAAAGCGCCTGCGCGGCGGGAAACGGCGGGGTGGGCGGGACGGTCATGGAGTGCAACTGTAGACCATCGCCAGCGGCCATTGCCCCACGCGCCAAGGCCGAAAACCCGCCTCCTTTAAAATGACCGGCTTACTCTGATTACCCCCTCCTTTACGGAGCGCCCTGATGGCCAACACTCAACAAATGGCGAATGCGATCCGCGCACTCGCAATGGATGCCGTTCAACAAGCCAACTCCGGTCACCCCGGCGCCCCCATGGGCATGGCCGACATGGCCGTGGCACTGTGGAGCCGTCACCTCAAGCACAACCCCGTCAACCCGCAATGGGCGGACCGCGACCGCTTCATCCTGTCCAACGGCCACGGCTCCATGCTGATCTACGCGCTGCTGCACCTGACGGGCTACGCGCTGCCTATCGACGAGCTCAGGAACTTCCGCCAGCTGCACAGCAAGACGGCCGGCCACCCCGAAGTGGGCGTCACCCCCGGCGTGGAAACCACCACCGGACCCCTGGGCCAGGGCATCACCAATGCCGTGGGCTTCGCGCTGGCCGAAAAGCTGCTGGCCGCCGAGTTCAACCGCGCGGGCCACTCCATCGTCGACCACCACACCTATGTGTTCCTGGGTGACGGCTGCCTGATGGAAGGCATCAGCCACGAGGCCGCGGCCCTGGCCGGCGCCTGGAAGCTGAACAAGCTGGTCGCCCTGTACGACGACAACGGCATCTCCATTGACGGCAAGGTCGCCCCCTGGTTCATCGACAACACGCCCGCGCGCTTCGAGGCCTATGGCTGGAACGTGATCCGCGACGTCGACGGCCACGACGTGGATGCCGTGGACAAGGCCATCGCCGCTGCCAGGAAGAGCGCCGACAAGCCCACGCTGATCTGCTGCAAGACCCACATCGGCAAGGGCTCGCCCAACCGCCAGGACACGGCCAAGGCCCACGGCGAACCCCTGGGCGCCGAGGAAATCGCGCTGACCCGCGCCGCCCTGGGCTGGGAGCATGGCCCCTTCGACATCCCCGCCAGCGTGTATGGCGACTGGGATGCCAAGGCCGCCGGCGCCAAGTCCGAAGCCGCCTGGAACAGGAAGTTCGCCGCCTATGCCAAGGCCTTCCCCGAGCTGGCCGCCGAATTCAAGCGCCGCATGGCCGGCGAACTGCCCGCCAACTTCGGCGAGATCGCCGCGCAGATCGCCTCCGACGCGCATGACGCCGGCGCCACCGTGGCCAGCCGCAAGGCCAGCCAGCTGGCCCTGGAAGGCCTGACCGCTGCCCTGCCCGAACTGCTGGGCGGCTCGGCCGACCTGACCGGCTCCAACCTGACCAACACCAAGAGCACGCCTTCGCTGCGCGTGGACGACAAGGGTGCCGTGGTCCTGACCGAGGACGGCAAGATCGGCCGCCACATCAACTACGGTGTGCGCGAGTTCGGCATGGCCGCCATCATGAACGGCATCGCCCTGCACGGTGGCTACATCCCCTACGCCGGCACCTTCCTGACCTTCAGCGACTACAGCCGCAACGCCATCCGCATGGCCGCGCTGATGAAGCAGCGCGTGATCCACGTCTTCACGCACGACTCCATCGGCCTGGGCGAGGACGGTCCCACCCACCAGTCCATCGAGCACGCCGCCTCGCTGCGCCTGATCCCGGGCCTGGATGTCTGGCGCCCTGCAGACACCACGGAAACCGCCGTCGCCTGGACCGTGGCCCTGAGCCAGAAGAACAAGCCCACGGCCCTGCTGCTGTCGCGCCAGAACCTGGCCTACGCAGCCAAGACCGAAGACGCGCTGGACGACATCGCCTGCGGCGCCTACGTGCTGTCCGAGCCCAAGGCCGTCGGCCTGAACAAGAAGGCCCAGGCCGTCATCATCGCCACCGGCTCCGAAGTGCAGCTGGCCCTGGCCGCGCAGAAGCTGCTGGCCGATCGCAAGATCGCCGTGCGCGTGGTCTCCATGCCCAGCACCACGACCTTCGACCGCCAGGACGCGAAGTACAAGAGCCAGGTGCTGCCGGCCAACCTGCCGCGCATCGCCGTGGAAATGGGCGTGACCGACTTCTGGTGGAAGTACGGCTGCGCCGCCGTCGTCGGCATCGACACCTACGGCGAATCGGCGCCCGCGCCCGTGCTGTTCAAGCACTTCGGCTTCACGGCCGAGAACGTCGCCGACACCGTGCAGGCTGCGCTGCAGCGCGCCGGCAAGTAAGCTGCGAGAAGGGGCCTGTGGCCCCTTTTTGCCGCCTGCCAGGCCTGTCCTGGTCCTCACCGTTTCAGTTTTTCCGTTTTTCGCAATCCGTCAATCCAAGAGGCATATATGACGATCAAGATCGGTATCAACGGCTTCGGCCGCATCGGCCGCATGGTGTTCCGCGCTGCCGTGCAGAACTTCAGCGACATCGAAGTCGTGGGCATCAACGACCTGCTCGAGCCCGACTACCTGGCCTACATGCTCAAGTACGACAGCGTGCACGGCCGCTTCAAGGGCGAGGTCTCGGTGGAGGGCTCCAACCTGATCGTCAACGGCAAGACCATCCGCCTGACGCAGGAGCGCGACCCCGCCAACCTGAAGTGGAACGAAGTCGGCGCCGACATCGTGATCGAGGCCACCGGCCTGTTCCTGACCGACGAGACCGCACGCAAGCACCTGGCTGCCGGCGCCAAGAAGGTCATCATGTCCGCGCCTTCCAAGGACAGCACGCCGATGTTCGTCTTCGGCGTGAACTGCAAGACCTACGCCGGCCAGGACGTGATCTCCAACGCCTCGTGCACCACCAACTGCCTGGCTCCCGTGGCCAAGGTGCTCAACGACAAGTGGGGCATCAAGCGCGGCCTGATGACCACCGTGCACGCCGCCACCGCCACGCAAAAGACCGTGGACGGCCCCAGCAACAAGGACTGGCGCGGCGGCCGCGGCATCCTGGAGAACATCATTCCCTCCAGCACGGGCGCAGCCAAGGCCGTGGGCGTGGTGATTCCCGAGCTCAACAAGAAGCTGACCGGCATGTCCTTCCGCGTGCCCACCTCCGACGTGTCGGTGGTGGACCTGACCGTGGAGCTGAACAGCGAAGCCAGCTATGAAGAGATCTGCGCCGAGATGAAGGCCCAGTCCCAGGGCGCGCTCAAGGGCGTGCTGGGCTACACCGAAGACAAGGTCGTGGCGACCGACTTCCGCGGCGAGTCCTGCACCTCGGTGTTCGATGCCGAAGCCGGCATCGCCCTGGACAAGACCTTCGTGAAGGTCGTGTCCTGGTACGACAACGAGTGGGGCTACTCGAACAAGTGCCTGGAAATGGTGCGCGTGGTCGCCGCCAAGTAATTCCAGGCAATTCCTGGCGTGAACCGCTGCGGGGCCTGTCGAGGGCCCCGCACCAGGCCGGCATCGGACGCGATGCCGGCCTTTTTCATGGCGGACAGTCTGCCCCGCACTGCAAGCGTTGCTCGACAAAGCCGGCCCCGGCCGCGCGGCATCATGGCCGCATGACGCATTCATCCGCATTGCACGAAACGATTGGTTTTGACGACTTCCTCAAGGTGGAGCTGCGCGTGGGCCGCATCGTGGACGCCCAGGTGTTCAAGGAGGCGCGCCGCCCTGCCTATGTGCTGCAGGTCGATTTCGGCCCCGAACTGGGCCTGCGCAAGTCCAGCGCCCAGATCACGGCGCTGTACCGGCCCGAGGAACTGATAGGCCGCCAGGTGGTGGCCGTGCTGAACTTTCCCAGCAAGCAGATCGGCCCCATGCGCTCGGAATGCCTGGTCACGGGATTCCACAACGAGAACGGCGAGGTCGCGCTGTGCGTGCCCGACCGCGAGGTGCCGCTGGGCACCAAGCTGCTGTGACGGCCTTGTGGACTATTCGATGCGCACGTCGGCCGCCTTGACGATGCGCCCGGACGCTTCCCAGTCGTCCTTGAGCAGGCGCTGGAATTCGGCGGCCGGCAGCGTGGCGGCTTCCACGCCCACGCGGGCCAGGCGCTCCTGGACCACGGGCTCGGCCAGCACCTTGCGCACGGCGGCGTTGATGCGCTCCACTTCGGCGGGCGGCGTGCCGGCCGGTGCCAGCAGGCCCAGCCAGGAGTCGAAGGCATAGCCGGGCACGCCGGACTCCGCCACCGTCGGCAGATCGGGCAGGAAGCGCGAGCGCTGCTGCCCCGAGTAGGCCAGCAGCTTCACGCGCGGGTCCTTCTGGAAGGCCAGCATGCCGATGGTGGCGCCGGTGACCAGCTGTACGCGGCCGGCCAGCAGCTCGGTCGTGGCGTCGCCCGTGGATTTCATGGGGATGTGCTGGAGCTTGATGCCCGCCTGCGCGGCCAGCGAGGCCGATGCCAGGTGCGAGGCGCTGCCATTGCCGGCCGACGCATAGTTGAGTTGGCCGGGCTGGGCCCTGGCGCGTTGCAACAGCTCGCCCAGGGTCTGCACGCCCGAGGCGGCCGGCACGCCCACCACATAGCCTGTTCGGCCCAGGAAGGACACGCCCACGAAGTCCTTGAGCGGGTCATAGGGCAGCTTTGCGTACAGGTGGCCGGCCAGATTGTGGCTGGCGGCGGCCAGCACCAGGGTGTTGCCGTCCGGCGCGGACTTGGCCACCTGGGCCGTGCCCATGCTGCCACCCGCGCCCGCGCGGTTCTCCACCACCACGTTGGCGCCCAGGACCTGGCCCAGTTCATTGCTGAAAGTGCGTGCCACCGTGTCCTGCGTGGCGCCTGCGCCGAAGGGCACGACGATGCGGATCACGCGTTCGGCGTGCACGGCAGGTGCCAGTCCCAAGGCCAGGGTGGCTGCCAGCAGAACGCGGCGGGTGACGGGAGAAGGGTGATGGGTTTTCATGGGGAGGTTTCCTGGGGGACGGCAAGCCACCGCTCCACCAGCCGCACGAAGTAGCTGGCGCCCGTGGCGAGGATGTCGTCGTTGAAGTCGTAGGAGCGGTTGTGGATCAGGCAGGGGCCGTCGCCATGGCCGGGCAGGCGGTGATCGCCCTGGCCGTTGCCGATGAAGGCGTAGCAGCCGGGCCGCGCCTGCAGCATGTGGGCGAAGTCCTCGGCCGCCAGCACGCCGGGGAACTGCGTGTCCACGGCGTCCTCGCCCGCGATCTCGCGCATCACGGCGGCAGCGAAGGCGGCCTTGGCCGCGTGGTTGACCAGGGGCGGCGAGGCGCGTCGGAAATGGATCTCGGCCCTGCAGCCATGGGCCAGGGCCGTGTGCTCGGCCTGGCGGCGCAGGGCGGCTTCGAGAATGTCCAGCGCCGCCACGGAGAAGGTGCGCACCGTGCCGCCCACCCAGGCGCTGTCGGGAATCACGTTGGGCGCGTCCGAGCCCTGGATCTGCGTGACCGCCAGCAGCGCGCGTTCGCGCGAATCCACATGGCGAGCGACCAGGGTCTGCAACTGCTGGGCCAGGTCTATGGTGGCGGCCACGGGGTCGGTGCCCGTGTGTGGCAGCGAGGCATGCGTGCCCTGCCCATGCAGCACGATGCGGAAGGTGTTGCTGGAGGCCATGAGCGCGCCCGGGTTGAGCGCGAAGCTGCCCACGCGGTCCAGCGCGAAGTTGTGCAGGGCGAAGACCGCATCGCAGGGAAAGCGCTCGAACAGGCCTTCGTCGATCATCCTGCGTGCGCCGGCCTTGCCCATCTCTTCAGCCGGCTGAAAGATCAGGTGTACCGTGCCCGCGAAGTCGCGCGTGCGCGCCAGGTGCCAGGCCGCCGCCAGCAGCATGGTGGTATGGCCGTCATGGCCGCAGGCATGCATGCGGCCCGCGTGCTGAGAGCGGTGGGCGAAGCGGTTTTCTTCTTCCAGCGGCAGTGCGTCCAGGTCGGCGCGCAGGCCGATGGTGCGCGTGCCTGCGTGCCGGCCATGCACCACACCGACCACCCCCGTGCCCGCCAGGCCGGTGTGCACCTCCACGCCCCAGGCGGCCAGGCGTTCGGCGACGATGGCCGAGGTCCGGTGTTCCTCGAAGCCCAGTTCGGGGTGGGCATGCAGGTCGCGCCGCAGGGCCACGAAGGGCGCCATGTCGGCAAAGCTATCGATCAGGTGGGGCAAGGCAGTCTCCGGCCGCAACCGGCCCATGCCTGCCGCGGTGAACCCTGGATTCTGGAAAGCCGCCTGCCGCGCGGCAACGAAGCAAATCGCATATGCATGCGCCGTTCATGCACAAGCGCGGACCGCCCGCGCAGCGCGGCTCAGGAAGCCGCCATGTGCGTTGAGAGAAAGTCCAGGAAGGCCGCGATGCGCGCGGCCAGCGCCGTGTTGCGGTAGTAGACGGCGTGGATGGGCTGGCGCTGCTGCACGGTCTCGCGCGCCAGCACCTGCACCAGCTCGCCCTGGGCGCGATCGCGCACGGTCATGAAGTCGGCCAGGCAGACCACGCCCTGGCCGGCCAGGGCCAGCTGGCGCATGGTCTCGCCGCTGGAGGCCGTGAGCTGGGGCGCGGCATCCCAGCGGTCGCCGCCCTCGGGCGTGCGCAGCGGCCAGTGGTTCAGGCCCGGCACCTGGCTGTTGCCGATGCGCTGGTGGCGCGCCAGCGCAGCCACGCTCGCCACGGGGCCATGGGCCTGCAGGTAGGCGGGGCTGGCCAGCACGCGCAGCACGCTGTGGCACAGCAGCCGCGCATGCAGCGTGGAGTCGCGCAGCTCGCCGATGCGGATGGCGATGTCGGTGCGCTGGGCCAGCAGGTCGATGTGCAGGTCATCGGTGTTCAGCTCCAGCGTGATCAGCGGATAGCGGGCGCGGAACTCGGCCACCAGGGGCACGATGGCATGCAGCATGAAGGGCGAGGCGGCATTGACGCGCAGCAGCCCGGCCGGCGCCTGGCGCCGCGCGGCCAGTTCCTCCTCGGCCGCGTCCAGGGCCTGCAGCACCTCGCGCGTGCGGGCCAGAAAGCGCTCGCCTTCCTCGGTCAGCTCCAGGCTGCGCGTGGTGCGCCGCACCAAGGTGGTGGCCAGCTTTTTCTCCAGGCGCGACAGGCTGCGGCTGATGCCCGAGGTGGTCTGTCCCAACTGCTCGGCCGCAGCCGTGATGCTGCCGCAGTCGATCACGGCGCGAAAGGCCTGCAACTCGTCCAGGGTGGTTTTCATGGGGCGCCAGCTTGGCGCAATTGTTGCTGCAGCGTCAAATATTTTCTGCTGATACCAGGCTTTATCTGCAAGCGTTAACGCGCCAGACTGCGGTCTTCGGGGCGTTGTTCCGCGCCCTTTCTGCTTTTTTGAAAGAACTGCATGACATCGACTTCCTCTCCCGCTTCCGTGGTGCCCGCGTTCGGCCTGGGCACCTTCCGCCTCAAGGACGAGGTGGTGCGCCACTCCGTGGGCCAGGCCCTGGAGGTGGGCTACCGTGCCATCGACACCGCCCAGATCTACGGCAACGAGGCCGATGTGGGTGCCGCCATCGCCGCCAGCGCCGTGCCGCGCGATCAGTTGTTCCTCACCACCAAGATCTGGACCGAGAACCTGTCTGCCGACGCGCTGATCCCCAGCCTGGAACGCAGCCTGGAAGCCCTGCGCACCGACCATGTGGAGCTGACCCTGATCCACTGGCCCTCGCGCAGCGTGCCGCTGGAGGACAGCCTGGGCGCGCTCATGCGCGCCAGGGAGCAGGGGCTGACGCGCCACATCGGCGTGTCCAACTTCAACATCGCGCTGCTGCAGCAATCCATTGCCGCCGTGGGCGCCGCGAACATCGCCACCAACCAGATCGAACTGAGCCCCTATCTGCAAAACCGTGCCGTCACCGACTTCGCACGCCAGCAGGGCATTCACACCACCTCGTACATGACGCTGGGCTACGGCAAGCTGCTGGCCGATCCCGTGCTGGCCGACATCGCCACCGCCCATGGCGCCACGCCCGCCCAGGTGGCGCTGGCCTGGGCCATGGCCATGGGCTATGCCGTCATCCCCTCGTCCACCCAGCGCGCCCACCTGCAGGCCAACCTGGACAGCCGCCAGCTGGTGCTGGGCGCCGAAGACATGCAGCGCATCGCCGCGCTGGAACGCGGCGACCGCCAGGTGAGCCCCGATGGGCTGGCACCAGACTGGGACTGAACTCGGCCGGCGAGTTTTGACCTGGAGCAGTGCAATGTGAACCCTAGGGGTAATACTAGGGTTATCACAGTATCGAACGATCGTGCTTTTTATGAGAATGCACGTTCTATCGAGATAACCAGGAGACGAGCAGCATGAGTGACCGCCCATGGCTGGGTGCCTATCCGGCAGGTGTGCCCGCCGACATCGATCCCTCCCAATACCCTTCGCTGGTGGCCCTGATGGAGGAGGCCTTCAGCCGTTATGCGGACCGCGTTGCCTATTCCTTCATGGGCAAGGAGCTGACCTATGCCCAGGTGGATGCGCAAAGCCGGGCGTTTGCCGCCTATCTGCAGAGCCTGGGCCTGGCGCGCGGCGACCGCGTGGCGCTGATGATGCCCAACATCCCCCAGTATCCGGTGGCCGTGGCGGGCGTGCTGCGCGCGGGCTTCGTGGTGGTCAACGTCAATCCGCTGTATACGGCGCGCGAGCTGGAGCACCAACTCAAGGACTCGGGCGCCAAGGCCATCGTCATCATCGAGAACTTCGCCCATACCTTCCAGGCCTGCAAGGCGGCCACGCCGGTGCAGCACGTGGTGCTGTGCACCATGGGCGACCAGTTGGGCATGCTCAAGGGCGCCATCGTCAACTACGTGGTGCGCAAGGTCAAGAAGCTGGTGCCCCCGTTCTCGCTGCCGGGGGCCGTGCGCTTCAACGATGCGCTGGCCAAGGGCATGCGCTCGCCGTTCCAGGCGCCGCAGCTGCAGGCCACCGACATGGCCCTGCTGCAGTACACGGGCGGCACCACGGGCGTGAGCAAGGGCGCGGTGCTGCTGCACAGCAACATCATCGCCAACGTGCTGCAGTCCGAGGCCTGGAACCAGCCCGCCATGGGCAAGGTGCCGGCCGGCGAGCAGCCCACCAGCATCTGCGCGCTGCCGCTGTACCACATCTTTGCCTTCACGGTGAACATGATGCTGTCCATGCGCACGGGCGGAAAGACCATCCTCATTCCCAACCCGCGCGACCTCAAGGCCACGCTCAAGGAGCTGTCCACCCAGCGCTTTCACAGCTTTCCTGCCGTGAGCACGCTGTTCAACGGCCTGGCCAACCACCCGGATTTCAATACCGTGGACTGGTCGCACCTGAAAGTCTCGGTGGGCGGGGGCATGGCCGTGCAAAGCGCCGTGGCACAGCTGTGGCTGCAAAAGACGGGCTGCCCGATCTGCGAGGGCTACGGCCTGTCCGAGACCAGTCCCTCGGCCAGCTGCAACCCCGTCACCTCCACGGAGTTCTCGGGCACCATCGGTGTTCCGCTGCCCAGCACGTACATGAAGCTCGTCGATGACGAGGGCCGCGACGTCACCGGCCCCGGCGAGCGCGGCGAAGTGGCGATCAAGGGCCCGCAGGTCATGGCCGCCTACTGGCAGCGTCCCGACGAGACCGCCAAGGTGTTCACCGCCGACGGCTACTTCCGCACCGGCGACATCGGCACCATGGACGAGCGCGGCTTCTTCAGGATCGTGGACCGCAAGAAGGACATGGTCCTGGTCAGCGGCTTCAACGTCTATCCCAACGAGGTCGAGGATGTGGTCTCCAACTGCCCCGGCGTGCTCGAATGCGCCGTGGTCGGCGTGCCCGACGAGAAGACCGGCGAGGCCGTCAAGCTGGTCATCGTGCGCAAGGACGACAGCCTGACCGAGCAGGCCGTGCGCGACTTCTGCCACGAAAACCTCACGGGCTACAAGCGGCCCCGCGTGATCGAGTTCCGCACCGAGCTACCCAAGACGCCGGTCGGCAAGATCCTGCGCCGCGAGCTGCGGGACAGCAAGTAGCCGGCTGCAGGGCCCATGCTCCTGTGCAGGAACGGGCGCCGAGGTGCCCCGGCCCTGGCCGTCCTCGGCTCCACCCCCGCCACCCTGGCGCAGAGAACCTCGACGTCGAATGGCTCAAGCCCCTCGTCGCGCCGTGCCGTGTGAAGGCGGACCTGGAAATTCCCTGTGGATGAAGGCCTTTGCGCGGATGCATTGACATGCCGGGAACGCCGGTCTACATTGAATGGAATGATCGTTCCAATTCAATGAGTCGCCATGCGAACCAAGGACTTCGACCCCGACGAGATCGCCGATGCCGCCATGCGGGTCTTCTGGCAGCGCGGCTATGCCGCGACCTCGGTGCAGGACCTGGTGGATGGCACGGGCCTGTCGCGCAGCAGCCTGTACGGCACTTTCGAGAACAAGCAGGGGCTGTTCCAGCATGCGCTGCGCCGCTATGAAGCCGTGACCACCTCCAACGTGGAACTGCTGTCCGGCCCGGGACGCGCCCGGGACCTGGTACGGCAGCTGCTGCTGCGCATCGTGCAGGACGAATTGAGCGATGCCGGGCGCCGTGGCTGCCTGGTCGCCAATGCCGCGCTGGAGCTGGCCGGCCATGACGAGGCCGTGGCCGAGAGGGTGGCCGGCAACTTCCAGCGCCTGCAAAAGGCGCTGGAAAAGCTCATCCTGCGCGGCCAGCAGGAAGGCGACATCACCGACAGCAAAAAGCCGCGCGCCCTGGCGCGCTTCATCGTCAACACCATTCAGGGCCTGCGCGTGCTGGGCAAGGGCAGCAGCGCGGCGCAGCGCCGCCAGTGCCTGATGGATGTGGTCGACGTGGTCGACATGGCGCTGCAGGCGCAGTAGCCGGCCACCCGTCACCCGCCGCGCGCATGTCGTGCCGTTGCGGGGTTTTATTTTCCTTGAATTGGAATGATCGTTCCAGTAATCCGGATTTCTGTTTTCCGTGTCTGTTTCACTCTCATCACCCTGGAGTTTCCATGCATTCAAACCTTCAAATCACCATTGCCGTGCTCGGCACCGGCCTGATCGGCGCGCCCGTCGCCCGTAACCTGCAACGCAAGGGCTTCACCGTCCGCGCCTGGAACCGGACGACCGCCAAGGCCCAGGCCCTTGCGGCCGATGGCGTTCAGGCCTGTGGCGATGCAGCCGACGCCGTGCGTGGCGCCCGCATCGTCGTCACCGTGCTCAAGGACGGGCCGGCCGTGCTGCAGGCCATGCAGGCCGCCGCGCCTGCGCTGCAGCCCGGCACGCTGTGGCTGCAGCTGAGCACGGTGGGTGTGGACGCCATCGCGCCGCTGGCGCAGTTCGCAGAACAGCAGGGCCTGGTGTTCTACGACTGCCCCGTGCAGGGCACGCGCCAGCCGGCCGAGCAGGGCCAGCTGGTCATCCTGGCCGCAGGCCCGCTGGCGCAGCGCGGCGAGGTGCAGCCGGTGTTCGATGCCATTGGCCAGCGCAGCCTGTGGATTGCGCAGCAGGCAGGCGCCGCCAGCCGGCTCAAGCTGGCGCTCAACCACTGGGCCTTCGCACTCACGCATGGCCTGGCCGAAAGCCTGGCGCTGGCCAAGGGGCTGGACATAGAACCGGCCCTGGTGGTCGATGCCGTCACGGGCGGGCCCATGGACAGCGGCTTCTTCCAGGCCAAGGCCGCGGCCATGCTGTCAGGCCGCTACGACGCCAGCTTCACCGTGGCCAATGCCGTCAAGGACGCGCAACTGGTGGCCGATGCCGCCGCCGGCGCAGGCCTGCTGCTGGATGGCGCACAGGCCGGGCTGCGCCGCTTCGAGCGCGCGCTGGCCGCCGGGCATGGCGACAAGGACATGGCGGCATCGCACCTGGCATCCCATCCAGCCTCCCATGCCTGAGATGCGCAGCAAGGACAAGGCAATGAATTCGTCCATGGACACCTCCTTCGACACAGGCCTGCCGCTGGGCAGGCTGCTGGCCCTGGCGATGGCAGGCTTTCTGGCCATCATGACCGAGACCCTGCCGGCCGGCCTGCTGCCGCAGATCGGCACGGGGCTGGCAGTGTCCGAGGCCATGGCCGGCCAGATGGTCACGCTGTACGCGCTGGGTTCGGTGCTGGCCGCCATTCCCGTCGTGGCCGCCACGCGCGGGCTCAGACGCCGTCCGCTGTTCATGGCGGCGGTGGGTGGGCTGCTGCTGTTCAACAGCCTCACCGCGCTGTCCGGCCACTACGGCCTGACCCTGGTCGCCCGCTTTGCCGCAGGCATGGCTGCCGGCGTGATCTGGGGGCTGGTGGCCGGCTATGCGCGGCGCATGGTGCCGCCGCATCTGCAGGGGCGTGCACTGGCCGTGGCGGGCGTGGGCCAGCCGTTGGCCCTGGCGGCCGGCGTGCCGCTGGGCGCCTGGCTGGGCAGCCTGTTCGACTGGCGCGGCGTGTTCTGGGCGCTGTCGGCGCTGTGCCTGCTGCTGCTGGCCTGGGTGCGGCTGGGCGTGCCGGATTACGCCGGGCAGACGACGCACCAACGCCAGCCCGTGGCGCGCATCCTGCGCATGCCCGGCGTGCGCCCCGTGCTGCTGGCGCTGTTCGGCTGGATGCTGGCCCACAACATGCTCTACACCTTCATCGCTCCCTTCCTGGCTTCGGCGGGGCTGGGGCAAAGGGTGGATGGGGTGCTGCTGCTGTTCGGCCTTGCGGCCATTGCCGGCATCTGGCTCACGGGCCTGCTGGTGGACCGCTGGCTGCGCGCACTCACCGTGGTGAGCCTGGCCTTGTTCGCCGTGTCTGCGTTGGTGCTGGGCCTGGCCGGGCAGTCGGCCGTTGCTGTTCTGATCGGGGTTGCGGCCTGGGGCCTGAGCTTTGGCGGTGCACCCACGCTGCTGCAGACCGCGCTGGCCGACGCGGCAGGCGAGGGCGCCGACGTGGCCCAGTCCATGCTGGTGACGGTCTTCAACCTGGCCGTGGCAAGTGGCGGAGTGGCCGGCGGACTGCTGCTGGGCTGGTGGGGTGCCCGTGCCTTGCCCTGGGCGCTGGCGGTGTTGGCGCTGGCCTGCCTGTCCGTGGTCTGGCCGGCCAGCCATGCGGGCTTCAGGCCTGGGCGGCGCAGCGTGGCTGCCTGAGGCACTGCCATCGCTGTTCCCTCAGCAGACGGGCCAGCAAGGGGGCCACATGCCGCTGCGCATGTGGCCCTTGTTGCGTGCGATCAATCTTTCTATAATTGTTTTACCCCATGAACTGTGATTCATGGATAAAACAAATGGCGCCTTCCCCCGCCATGATCCACCGACGTTGATGGAGAGACACATGTCCGAATCCGCTCAGAACACGCCCCGCACCTGGGACCAGCCCGAAGGCTCCAGCTTCGAACAATGGATGGAGTCGCGCGTGGCGCGGTTTTCCACGCGCAAGTACGACTTCGACGCGCTGAAGTTCCAGGCCGACTTCGATCCCAAGTACCGCCGTGGCCAGATGCGCTACATCGGCACGGGCGGCACGGGCGTGGCCGCGGACAGCAACACCATCCCGGCCGAGCACTTCACCTTCTCCACCATGGTCATCCCGGCCGGCAATGAAGGCCCATCGCATCTGCACACCGATGTGGAGGAAGTCTTCTTCCTGATCCGCGGCAAGCTCAAGCTCGTGCTGGAAAAGGACGGCCAGCGCTTCGAGACCATCCTCACCGACCGCGACGTGGTCTCCGTGCCGCCCGGCGTGTACCGCGAGGAAATCAACATCGGCGACGAAGACGCGCTGATGTGCGTGATGCTGGGCGCCAAGAAGCCCATCACGCCCACCTATCCCCCAGAACACCCCCTGGCCAAGATCAAGCGTTGAGCCGTTGCCCGCCATGACCGCGCAGACGTCATCGCGCATGGAGCAGCGCCTTCAGGCGCAGTTCCCCGAACACCTCATCGCCCTGCCCGGTGGCGCCCAGGTCGCCTGGCGCGAGGCGGGCGACACGGCCTCGGACTTTGCCGTGGTGATGCTGCACGGCATCAGCTCAGGCGCTGCGTCCTGGCTGGACGTGGCCCTGGCGCTGGCGCCGCGCACGCGCGTGCTGGCCTGGGATGCGCCCGGCTACGGCCGTTCCACGCCGCTGGCACCCGCCGCGCCCACGGGCGCCGACTACGCCCGCGTGCTGGAGCAGTCGCTGCAGGCGCTGGGCGTGCGCCGCTGCCTGCTGGTCGGCCACTCGCTGGGTGCGCTCATGGGCACGCCCTGGGCGGTGCAGGCCGGCGCCGGGCGCGTGCAGCAACTGGTGCTGATCAGCCCCGCTGGCGGCTATGGCGCACCCGGCATGGGCGAGCAGCAGGCCAAGGTACGCCAGGGCCGTCTTGCGGCCCTGCAGGAGAAAGGTGTCGAAGGGCTGGCAGCCGCCATCGACCAGCGCCTGGTCTCGCCCTCCGCGCCTGAGCCCGTGCGCCAATGGGTACGCTGGAACACGGCGCGCCTGCATGCCGCAGGCTACGCCCAGGCCGTGGAGCTGCTGTGCCGCAGCGACCTGGGGCAGGCAGCGGGGCAACTGGCCATGCCGGTCGAGGTCTGGGTGGGCGCGCACGACGTGGTCACGCCGCCGGCCGCCTGTGCGGCCTGGGCCGCAAGACTGGGGGCGCGGTACGTTACGCTTGCGGCAGCCGGCCATGCCTCTGTCGTCGAACAACCTGCGGATGTCGCACAGAGGTTGGCCACCCTGCTGACCTGATGGCCTACCGGCCCGAACTGCGATGAGCGATACCTCCGAAACCCTCTCTACCGACAACGACCGCTACACCGTTCCCGCGCTGGAGCGCGGCCTGCGCCTGCTGGCCTGCTTCAGCCCCTCGCAGCCCGTTTGGAGCGCGCCCGACCTGGCGCGCACCCTGGCGCTGCCCCGGTCCACGGTGTTCCGGATGCTGACGACGCTGGAGGGCATGGGGTATCTGCAACGCTCGGGCACCGAATACCGGCTGGGCCTGGCCGTGCTGCGCCTGGGCTATGACTACCTGTCCACCCAGCCGCTGGCCCAGCTGGCCGAGCCCGTGCTGCAGTCGCTGTGCGAGCGCCTGGGCTTCACCACCAACCTGGCACTGCTGGACGGCACCTCCGTGGTCTACGTGGCGCGCATTGCGCCGGCCGGCGCCTTCCAGGGCGCCGTGCGCGTGGGCTCGCGCCTGCCGGCCCATGCCACCGTGCTGGGCCGCGCCCTGCTGCAGGACATGGATGCGGACCAGCTGCGCGCCCTGTTCGGCGGCAGCGAACTGCCCCAGTTCTCGGAAAGCACGCCGCGCAGCGTGGAACAGTTGCTGCAGTTGCTGCAGCAGGACCATGAACGCGGCTACGCCATGGGCGAGGGCTTCTACGAGCCCGGCGTCTCCAGCATCGCCGCGCCCGTGCGCGATGCGCAGGGGCGCATCGTGGCGGGCCTGGGCATGGCCGTGGCCTTCACCGAAATCGCTCCCGGCCGCATGGCCGACTGGGTGGAGCAGGTACGTGCCGCCGCTGATGAACTGGCCGGCCACCTGCGTGCCCAGCATCCCGGTTTTCTGCGCTGAACGGATGGTGGGCACACCGGCCGCCAGCGCATTCCTTCCCAGAAAGATATGACGATGAAGATTGCTGTGATTGGCTGCGGTGCGATTGGCGCCAGCGTGCTCGAACTGCTCAAGGGACATGCCGCCGTGCAGGTGGGCTGGGTGCTTGTGCCGGACGTGACCGACGCTGTGCGCGCCACCCTGGCCCTGCATGCACCCCAGGCGCGTGCCGTGGCTGCGCTGGAGGCCGAAGACCTGCCCGACCTCATCGTGGAGTGCGCGGGCCATGCCGCCATCGAGGAGCATGTGCTGCCCGCCCTGCGGCGCGGCATTCCTGCCGTCGTGGCCTCCATCGGCGCGCTCAGCGCCCCGGGCATGGCCGAGGCCGTGCAGGCGGCGGCCGAGGCCGGAGACACCCAGGTGCAATTGCTGTCGGGTGCCATCGGCGGTGTGGACGCGCTGGCCGCCGCGCGCATCGGCGGCCTGGATGAAGTGGTCTACACCGGCCGCAAGCCGCCCCTGGCCTGGACCGGCACGCCCGCAGAACAGCGCTGCGACCTCGCCAGCCTCAAGGAAGCCTTCTGCATCTTCGAAGGCAGCGCACGCGAGGCCGCCCAGCTCTATCCGAAGAACGCCAACGTGGCCGCCACCCTGTCGCTGGCCGGCATGGGCCTGGACCGGACCACGGTGCGCCTGTACGCCGATCCGGGCGTGGACGAGAACGTGCACCATGTGGCCGCGCGCGGCGCCTTCGGGTCCATGGAATTGACCATGCGCGGCAAGCCGCTGGCGGCCAATCCCAAGACCTCGGCCCTCACCGTCTACAGCGTGGTGCGCGCCGTGCTCAACGAGGCCACGGCCATCGCCATCTGAGCCGGGCCGGGCGCAGGGTCGCGGCACAATAGGCGGCCCCCGGGCCGCCTTTGCTTTTTGCCTGTGCCGTTGAAAGAGAAGCCTCCATGACCATCGCCATCCTCAGTGCCCTGCCGCAGGAACAGGAAGGCCTGGTCCATGCCATGTCCGACGCCCAGGGCACGGCCCACGCCGGCCGCATGTTCTGGCGCGGACGCCTGCATGGGCACGACATGGTCTGTGCGCTGTCGGGCATAGGCAAGGTGGCGGCCGCCACCACGGCCACGGCGCTGATCGAGCGCTTCGGCGTGCGCCGCATCGCCTTCACCGGCGTGGCCGGCGGCCTGGGCGATGGCGTGCAGGTGGGCGATGTGGTGATCGCCAGCGAATACCTGCAGCACGACCTGGATGCCTCGCCCATCTTCCCGCGCTGGGAGATGCCCGGCTACGGCCGCACGCGCCTGCCCTGCGACCCCGAAATGACGGCCGCGCTCCTGGCCGCAGCCCAGGCCTGCGTAGCCGATGCGGGCGAAGACCTGCGCGCCGCCCACGCCACCACGGCGCCGCGCGCGCACCAGGGGCTGATTGCCAGCGGTGACCAGTTCGTGGGCACGGCGGGCGCTTCTTGCGCCCTGGCGCAGGGCCTGCGTGCTGCAGGGCACGAGGTGCTGGCGGTGGAGATGGAAGGCGCCGCCGTGGCGCAGGCCTGCCTGGACTATGGCGTGCCGTTTGCGGCCATGCGGACGGTTTCCGATCGGGCGGATGACAGTGCGCATGTGGACTTTGCGGAGTTCGTGAGGGTGGTGGCGAGTCGGTATGCGTTGCGGGTGGTGGATGGGTTTTTGCGGCGGCTTGCTGTCTGATTTTTGATCTTGCAATTGCACCCGCACTCGCCGTTGCCTTGACGGGTTTTTGACCCTGCCGGGTGGTTGTTTTTCGAGGCCGGGTCTCGCCCCGGCGGGCGACTTACTTTCTTATCGCGCGATAAGAAAGTAAGCAAAGAAGCGCGCCCCCACTGCCCACGACCCTTCGCTTCGCTACGGGCGACCTGCGTTGGGCGGGATGCGGGGTGCGCCGCAGAACTCGCTGCGCGCTGGCGCGCTCCGCTCAGACAACTGCGGCAAGTCAGATCACGAAGCAGCCCTGTCCTTCGGCAGGGCTGCCACCCCGCATCCCGCCCAACGCAGGCGTGGGCAGAGGGGGAAGGCTGTAGAACAGCCAGCAGCCAGCAGCCAGCAGCCAGCAGCCAGCAGCCAGCAGCCAGCAGCCAACAGCCAACAGCCAACAGCCAACAGCCAACAGCCAACAGCCAACGCATCGCTGCGCTCGCTTTCAAACCAGGGCCGAGCGTAGCGACGGCCCGCAACAACGCCCCGCAACCGCCACGACGCAGGTTGCCCCGGAGCGAAGCGCAGGGGTCGCGGGCATTCGGGTGCTTTTCTTTGCCTACTTTCTTGTAGCAAGACAAGAAAGTAGGTCGGCCGCCGGGCCGAAACCCGGCCTCTGCCCGCCGGCCGGGCATGCGTCTAAAGCAGACCAAGGAAGCATCAAAAAAGCCTCGAAAACACACACCCCGACACACCTCTGTCATCCATTTCCCACACGCCTCCGTGTTTTCCCTGATAGCTCACCACCCCATCAGTCCTAAACTCACGCTTGTTTCAAGAAAAAAGTGTCATTTCAAATTTGAAACAGACACAAACCCCCTTCGATTGAGGAACGCCATGAACACCACGCCCTCCACAGGCCTGCTCGCCGGCCGCCGCATCCTGGTCACAGGCTCGGCCCGCGGCCTGGGTTTTGCGTTCGCCAAGGCCTTTTGCGAACAGGGCGCGCGTGTCGCCATGGCCGATCTGCGCGAGGAGCTGCTGGCCCAGTCCGTGGCCACGCTGCGCGCGCAGGGCCATGAGGCGCACGGCTTCGGCCTGGATGCCGGCAACCCGGAATCGATCAAGCGCTGCGCGCAGCAGGCGGTGCAGGCGCTGGGCGGGCTGGACGGCCTGGTCAACAACGCGGCCGTGACCGATTCGGGCGGCAAGGGCATGGACGACATCTCCCTGGACAAGTGGGACCAGGTGATGAACGTCAACGTGCGCGGCGTGTGGCTGATGACGCGTGCCTGCCGCGCCGCGCTGCGCGACAGCGGCCGGGGCGCCATCGTCAACCTGGCGTCCGACACGGCCCTGTGGGGCGCCCCCAACCTGATGGCCTATGTGGCCAGCAAGGGCGCCGTGATGGCCATGACGCGCTCCATGGCGCGCGAGCTGGGCGCCGACGGCATCACCATCAATGCCGTGGCCCCGGGCCTGGTGCTGGTGGAGGCCACGGAATACGTGCCCGAGCACCGCCACCGCCTGTATATCGACCAGCGTGCGCTGCAGCGCGAGCAGCGGCCCGAGGATGTGTCGGGCGCCGTGGCCTATGCGCTGTCCGATGGCGCGCGCTTTGTCACTGGCCAGGTCCTTCCCGTCAACGGCGGCTTCGTGATGAATTGAAGGGGTTTCGCCATGACCGACACCACCTCTTCCGAGAACGCCGAGAGCGCGGACAACGGTACCGACAAATACATGGTGCCCGCGCTGGAGCGTGGCCTGCGCCTGCTGCAGGAGTTCGGGCGCGGCAATGCCACGCTGGGTGCGCCCGAGCTGGCGCGCCGCCTGCAGCTGCCGCGTGCCACGGTGTTCCGCATGCTCAACACGCTGGAGGCCATGGGCTTCTTGCAGCGCACCGAAGGCAGCAACGACTACCGCCTGGGCCTGTCCGTGCTGCGCCTGGGATTCGAGTTCCTCTCGTCCATGGACCTGACCGAGCTGGGCCAGCCCGTGATCGCGCGGCTGTGCGAGGCCACGCGCTTTCCCTGCAACATCGTCGTGCGCGACGGCCGCTCCATCGTCTACGTGGCCAAGGTCACGCCGCCCACGCCGCTGACCAGCTCGGTGCGCGTGGGCACGCGGCTGCCGGCGCATGCCACGGCCCTGGGCCGCGTGCTGCTGGCCGACCTGTCGCTGCCCGAGCTGCGGGCCCTCTATCCCGAGGAACACCTGGAGGCGCACACGCCCAAGACACCGAAGACCGTGCTCGACCTTTTCAACCTGGTCGAGGCCGATCGCGCGCGCGGCCATGTGTTCAGCGAGGGCTTCTACGAGGCCTCGATCTGCACCATCGCCGCCCCCGTGCGCGATCACAGCGGCCGCGTCGTGGCGGCGCTGGGCACGACCATCGCGGCCCAGCATGTCGAAGGCGGCCGCGCCGAAGACCTGATCGCCGGCGTCTGCGCCGCCGCGGCCGAGCTGTCCGAGCTGCTGAACTACCGCCCGCAGGCGCAGACGGCCCAGCTGCTTTCCCTCAATTCCCGGCGCGCAGGAGGCGGCCATGTTTGATTCCCAACTCAAGGACACCACGGCCGTCGTCACCGGCGGCTCTTCGGGCATCGGCCTGGCGACGGTCGATCTGCTGCTGTCGCAGGGCGCGCGCGTCGCCCTGTGCGGGCGCAGCGCCGAACGCCTGGAGCAGGCCGTGCAGCAACTGCGCGGACGCCATCCCGAGGCCCGCCTGTTCGCCCAGGCCTGCGATGTACTGGACGCCGCCCAGGTGCAGCAATTTGCCCGTGACAGCGAGGCGGAACTGGGTCCGGCCTCCATCCTCGTGAACAACGCGGGCCAGGGCCGGGTCTCGACCTTCGCCAGCACCGACGACGCGGCCTGGACCGAGGAGCTGCACCTGAAGTTCTTCTCGGTGCTGCATCCCACGCGCGCCTTCCTGCCCCAGCTCGAACGCACGGCGCAGCCGGCCATCGTCTGCGTGAACTCGCTGCTGGCCTCCCAGCCCGAGCCGCACATGGTGGCCACCTCGGCCGCGCGCGCCGGCCTCAAGAACCTGGTGCGCTCCATGGCCACCGAGTTCGCGCCCAAGGGCGTGCGCGTCAACGGCATCCTGGTCGGCCTGATCGAGTCCGGCCAGTGGCGTCGCCGCTTCGAGGCGCGCGAGGACAAATCGCAGGACTGGGACGCCTGGAGCGCCGAGCTGGCTCGCAAGAAATCCATTCCCCTGGGCCGCCTGGGCTCGCCCGACGAGGCCGCCCGCGCCATCTTCTATCTCGCCACGCCCCTGTCCTCGTACACCACCGGCAGTCACATCGATGTTTCCGGCGGCCTTGCTCGGCAGGCGTAGCGCCTTCGATCACCAGACGCTTCAAAGCAGAACATGACATCCACCGCAAACAAAACCACCGTCGGCGCCGTTGTGGCCCAGTTCCTCGAACACTGCGGAGTCAAGGCCGCGTTCGGCGTGATCTCCATCCACAACATGCCCATCCTGGACGCGATGCATGCGCGCGGCAGGGTCCGCTTCGTGATGGCGCGCGGCGAGGCCGGCGCCGGCAACATGGCCGATGCCTGCGCGCGTTCCACCTCCAGCCTGGGCGTGTGCATCACCAGCACCGGCCCGGCCGCAGGCAACATCGCCGGCAGCCTGGTGGAGGCCTATACGGCCGGAACGCCGCTGCTGCACATCACGGGCCAGATCGAGACGCAGTACCTGGACCAGAAGCTGTCGTACATCCACGAGGCGCCGGACCAGCTGACCATGCTGGGCGCCGTGTCCAAGGCGGCGTTCCGCGTGCGCAGCGCCGAGACCTGCCTGTCCACCCTCAAGGCGGCCGTGCAGGCCGCGATGACCGCGCCCACGGGGCCGGTGAGCGTGGAGATCCCCATCGACATCCAGCAGACCGTGATCGACATGCCGGCCGACCTGTCGCCGCTGCCGGTGGCCGTGCTGGCGCCCAGCGAGGCATCGCTGGATGCGCTGGCCGACACGCTGGCCAAGGCACGCCGCCCGTTGCTGTGGCTGGGTGGCGGCGCACGCCACGCAGTCGCGGCCGTGCAGCGCCTGAAGGCGCTGGGCTTTGGCATCGTCAGCACGGGCCAGGGCCGCGGCATCGTGGCCGAGGACGATCCGGCCTCGCTGGGCGCCTACAACATCCAGAAGCCCGTGGAGGCCTTCTACCAGCGCTGCGACGCCATGCTGGCCGTGGGCACGCGCCTGCGCAGCAACGAGACGCTGAAGTACGAACTCAAGCTGCCGCGCCCGCTGCTGCGCATCGATGTGGACGCCGCCCAGCAGGGCCGCTGCTATGCCGACGACGGCTTCGTCTGCGGCGACTCGGCCCTGGCGCTGACGGGCCTGGCCGACCGGCTGGAGGCACGCGGCTACAAGGCCGACCCCGAGCTGCTGGCCGACCTGCGCCAGGTGCACGACGAGGCCGTGGCCACCATGCGCGACGGCCTGGGCCCGTACAGCGTGCTGGTGCAGGAGCTGCAAAGGGCCGTGGGCCGCCACTTCAACTGGGTGCGTGACGTGACCGTCTCCAACAGCACCTGGGGCAACCGCGAGCTGCGCTTTTTCGAGCCCAACGCGGGCGTGCACGCCACGGGCGGCGGCATCGGTATGGGCATGCCCATGGCCATCGGCGCGGCCGTGGGCGCGGCGGTGACCGGCTCGGGCCGCAAGACGCTGGGCCTGGCGGGCGATGGCGGCTTCATCCTGAACCTGGGTGAACTCGCCACGCTGGTGCAGGAGGAGTGCGACACCCTGATCGTGCTGATGAACGACCAGCGCTACGGCGTGATCCAGAACATCCAGGACGCCTCCTACGGCGGCCGCCGCTGCTATGTGGAACTGCACACGCCCGACTACGCGCAGCTGTGCGCCTCCATCCAGCTGCCCCATGCCCGCGTGCAAGACCTCAAGGAGTTGCCGGCAGTGCTCCAGTCGGCCTGGACAAAGAAGGGTCCCTTCCTGCTGGAGATCGACATGCGCGCCATCGGCAATTTCAAAGCCACGTTCTCGGGCCCGCCGGTGAACAAGCTGGACCAGATCCCGGCCACCAGCATGGCCACCAAGGCCGCCTGAGGCGGCTGGATTCGAACGAACGAGAGAGGCTCACCATGTCGAACCTGGAACTGCTCCCCATCAATATCGCCGGCGAATGGCGCCTGGGCGGCGGTGGCGAATCCACCACGCTCTATCCCGCCACCGGCGAAGTGGTGGGCCGCCTGCGCGCGCCCAGCCTGGAGGATGTGGAAGAGGCCATCCAGAAGGCCGACCACGCCTTTCGCACCAGCGGCTGGGCGCAAAGAAAGCCCCACGAGCGCGCGGCCGTGCTGCACCGCGTGGCCCAGCTGATCCGCGAGCGCGCCGAGCCGCTGGCCCAGTTGCAGCGTCTGGACAACGGCAAGCCCATCAACGAGACGCGCGCCCTGGTGGCCAGCGCCGCCGGCACCTTCCAGTACATCGCGGCGGCCTGCGAGACCATGGAGGAAACCATCACGCCCTCGCGCGGCGACTTCATGACCATGAGCGTCTACGAGCCCATGGGCGTGGTCGCGGCCATCACGCCGTGGAACTCGCCGATCGCCAGCGAGGCGCAAAAGCTGGCGCCCGCGCTGGCCGCCGGCAATGCCGTGGTCGTCAAGCCCGCCGAGGCCACGCCGCTGCTGGCGCTGGAGCTGGCGAAGATCTGCGAAGAGGCCGGCGTGCCCAAGGGCCTGGTCAGCGTGCTGCCGGGCCGGGGCTCGGTGATCGGCGATGCCATCACCAAGCACCCGCTGGTCAAGCGCGTGTCGTTCACGGGCGGCACGTCCACGGGCAAGCACATCGCCCACATCGCGGCCGACAAGATGATGCCGGTCTCGCTGGAGCTGGGCGGCAAGTCGGCCACCATGGTGCTGGCCGATGCCGATATCGACCACGCCGTCAACGGCGTGCTCTACGGCATCTTCAGCTCCTCGGGCGAGTCGTGCATCGCGGGCTCGCGCCTGTTCGTGGCGCGCAATCTCTACGCCCCGTTCATGGAGCGCCTGACGGCCAAGGCCGCCGCGCTGCAGGTGGGCGACCCGGCCGACGAGCGCACGCAGATGGGCCCGCTGATCACGGCGAAGCACCGCGAATCCATCGAGAGCTACGTGGCCCTGGGCCTGTCCGAAGGCGGCCGGCTGCTCACAGGCGGCCAGCGGCCCGAGGGCGCGCAGTTCGAGCGCGGCTACTACTACCGCCCGACCATCATCGACGGCGTGAAGAACGACTGGCAGATCTGCCAGCAGGAGATCTTCGGCCCCGTGCTCGTGGCCATGCCCTTCGACAGCGAGGACGACCTGCTCGCCCAGGCCAACGACAGCGTCTATGCGCTGGCCGCCGGCATCTGGACGCGCGACTACAAGAGCGCCTGGCGCATTGGCCGCGCGGTGCAGGCCGGCACGGTCTGGATCAACACCTACAAGCAGTTCTCCATCTCCACACCCTTCGGCGGCTGGCGCGACAGCGGCCTGGGCCGCGAGAAGGGACGGCTGGGCATACAGCAGTACATGGAGCAGAAAAGCATGTACTGGGGCTTGAACGAACACCCGCTGGCCTGGGCAAATTAAGGAGCGATCATGAGCGTACTGGGCATAGACGAAATCACCTACGGCGCGGACGACCTGGCGACCTGCCGCCGCTTCTTCCTGGACTGGGGCCTGGCACTGGTGCAGGAAGAGGCCGACCGGCTGGTGTTCGAGACCCTCAACGGCTGCCGTGTGATCGTGGCTGCCGTGGACCATCCCGAACTGCCGCCCGCCATCGAGGCCGGCCCCACGCTGCGCGAAGTGGTCTGGGGCGTGGAGAGCGAGGCAGACCTTGCGCTGTACGCCAGCCGCATTGCCGCGCTGCCAGGCTTCTCGCAGGGCCAGGGCCGCATCGGCTGCACCGATCCCAACGGCCTGTCCGTGCGCCTGCAGGTCACGCAAAAGCGTGATGTGGATGTGCAAGGCGCCGCCTACAACACCTGGAACCGCAAGGACCGCGTCAACCAGGCCAGCCCGGCCTACGAACGCGCCCAGCCCATCGAGGTCGGCCATGTGGTGTTCTTCGTCAAGGATGTGCAGGCCTGCGAGCGTTTCTACGTGGACAACTTCGGCTTCGCAGCCTCGGACCGCTACCCCGAGCGCGGCGCCTTCCTGCGCTGCGCGCCCGACGGCGGCCACCACGACATCTTCCTGCTGCAGCGCCCGGCCAGGGACGCGGGCCTGAACCACGTGGCCTTCACGGTGCGCGACATCCACGAGGTCTTCGGCGGCGGCATGCACATCTCGCGCTGCGGCTGGGACACCCAGCTGGGCCCGGGCCGCCATCCCGTGTCCTCGGCCTACTTCTGGTACTTCAAGAACCCTGCGGGCGCCCTGGTCGAGTACTACGCCGACGAGGACCAGCTCACCGCCGAATGGCAGCCGCGCGAGTTCGAGCCCGGCCCCACGGTGTTTGCCGAATGGGCCATCGATGGCGGCATCGACGGCAACACCCGGCGCCAAAAAGGCGTGGGTACCAGCGACGGGAAATTCATCACAGACAAGCGGCATTGAGACCGCGCCTGACGGCCTACCCCCACAACCCAACCACCCCACGGCCCCCACCATGAACAAGACACGTCGCCAGGTTTCTCTTGCCGCTGCATTCCTGGCTGCAGCCACGCTGTCCGGCACCGCGATGGCCCAGGCCTATCCGGCCAAGCCCATCACCATCATCGTGGCCTACCCGGCCGGTGGCGATACCGACGCCATGGCGCGCCTGTATGCCGAGAAGCTGTCCACGCGCCTGGGCCAGCCCGTGCTGGTGGACAACCGCCCCGGTGCCAGCGGCACCATCGGCAGCGTGCATGTGGCCAAGGCCGCGCCGGACGGCTACACCCTGCTGCTGGCGCCCAATACCTTCGCCATTGCGCAGTTCGTGCTCAAGACGGCCTCGGGCTCCAGCTACGACGTGCTGCACGGCTTCACGCCCATCGTGCAGACCAGCGTGCAGCCCATGTTCGTGGCGGTCAACCAGGCCTCGGGCATCAAGGACATGAAGACCCTGATCGCCCAGGGCAAGCGCGACGGCCTGACCTACGCCAGCCCCGGCAGCGGCTCGCCCATGCACATCCTGGGCGAGATGTTCAACCGCGCCGCCGGCACGCGCATCGCCCACATTCCCTACAAGGGCGTGGCACCTGCCGTCAACGACCTGATCGGCGGCCATGTGCCCACGACCTTCATGACCTGGGGACCGATCGCGCCCTACGTCGGCGGCAAGGTCACCGCCCTGGCCGTGGCCGACAGCCAGCGCAGCGCGCTGGCCCCCAACGTGCCCACGCTGTCCGAGCTGGGCGTGAAGGACGTGGAAGTGTCCGCATGGCAGGGCCTGTTCGGCCCCAAGGGCATGCCGCCCGAGACGGTGAAGCTGCTGAACACGCACCTCAACGAGATCCTGAAGATGCCCGACGTGGTCTCCAAGATGGCCACCTTCGGCGCGCTGCCTGCGGGCGGCGAGCCCGCGCGTCTGGAAAAGACGAACGCCGCCGATTTCAATCGCTTCGGCAAGCTCATCAAAGACCTGGACATTCGCGCCGACTGAGCGCAGTCCACCCCACACAAGACAGTTTCGAAGGAGAGAACCATGGCCGCTGATCGCTATCTCGAGCCGCACCAGGCGCGCGAGCGCGCCCCCACCCTGTTCGAGGACCTGCTGGGAGACTCCATAGAGCGCGCCTTCGGCGAGGGCGTGCAGACCCTGCCCGAGCTGGTCGCCTATCTCAACCGCAGCGGCCCCGGCTGCGACAACGGCGAGGCCTGGACCGAAGCCGGCTTCCAGGCGCTGATGGCGCGCCTGGGCTATTGATATCCGCAGGACAGGAGAGCCCCATGAACGTACAAACCATCACCATCGACCCGGTGGACGGCCTGCTGAACAAGGGCCTGAAGAACCTCTGGTACGCGGTCTGCCCCTCGGACTTCGTCAAGACCCAGCCCGTGTCGCTGCGCCGCTTCGGCCGCAAGATCGCGCTGTGGCGCGATGCCGCCGGCCAGGTCCACGCGCTGGAAGACCACTGCCCGCACCGGGGCGCGCCGCTGTCCCAGGGCGTGATCCTGGGCGACCGCATCGCCTGCCCCTACCACGGCGTGGAAGTGCGCTGCGACGGCACGGTGACCAAGGTGCCCGGCAGCCCCGGCTGCAAGCTCGAAGGCTCGCGCGCGGCGCTGGCCTTCCATGTGCGCGAGGCGCATGGCGCCATCTTTCTCTACAACAGCGACAAGGCCGTTGACGAGGCGCCCGAGTTCACGCTGCCCGAGGAGCTGACCTCGCCCGAGTACTCGAATTTCCTGTGCTATGCCGAGTGGCGCAGCGACTACCGCTATGCGCTGGACAACGTCATGGACCCCATGCACGGCACCTTCCTGCACAAGCAGTCGCACTCCATGGCCGAGGGCGACAGCAAGGCCACGTTCCAGGTGCGCGAGACCGATGACGGCTTTGTCTTCGAGAAGGTGGGCCAGCGCGGCGTGAACTTCGACTGGACCGAATGGGGCAGCACGGGCGTGCACTGGATGCGCCTGGAGATCCCGTACCCCAAGACCGGCGGCCCCGGCGGCAACTTCGCCATCGTCGCCTGCGTCACGCCCATCAGCGCCGACCTGTGCGCCGTGTTCTTCTGGCGCTGCCGCAAGGTGCAAGGCTGGATGCGCGACACCTGGCGCTTCCTGTACCGCAACCGCCTGGAAGCGCGCCACTGGGCCGTGCTGGAGCAGGACCGGATCATGATGGAGCAGATGGAGGCCGACGCCAACGCGCGCGAGAACCTCTACCAGCACGACATCGGCCTGGTGCGCCTGCGCCGCCACCTGCGCCGCCTGGCGCAGGAGCAGATCGACGAAGGCGCCGCATCATGAGCACGAATCTCCAGGCCTTCGTGCACACGCTGCGCTTCGAGGCCCAGGACACCATCAGCGTGGACCTGCGGCCCGTGGCGGGCGGGGAGTTCCCCGCCTTCACGCCGGGCTCGCACATCGACCTGCACCTGCCCAACGGCCTGGTGCGCAGCTACTCGCTGAGCAACCCCAGCGAAGAGCGCCACCGCTACGTGGTCGGCGTGCTGCGCGACCGCGCCAGCCGGGGCGGCTCGCGCTGCGTGCACGAGTCGCTGCGTGTGGGCATGCCCATCACCATCTCCGAGCCGCGCAACCATTTCGCGCTGGACGAAAGCGCCGCGCACACCGTGCTGGTGGCCGGCGGCATCGGCATCACGCCGCTGCTGTGCATGGCGCGCCGGCTCAAGGGCCAGGGCCGCTCGTTCGAGATGCTGTACTTCGCCCGCGAGCGCAAGGGCGCGGCCTTCCTGGAAGAGCTGCAGGCGCTGGGCATGCCGCTGCACCTGCACTTCGACAGCGAGGCCGGCGGCCCGCCCGACCTGCGCGCGCTGCTGGCCCAACGGCAGCCCGACGCGGGCACGCACCACTACGCCTGCGGCCCCACGCCCATGCTGGACGCCTTCGAGAAGTTCTGCGCCGAGCTGGGCCATGCCAACGCCCACGTCGAGCGCTTCACGCCTGTCGAGGTCAAGGCCGCCGACGACGCACGCAGCAACTACACGGTGGAGCTGCGCCGCAGCGGCCGCTTCATCGAGATCACGCCCGACAAATCGCTGCTCGACACCCTGCTGGATGCCGGCATCCAGATGGACCACAGCTGCTGCGAAGGCGTCTGCGGATCGTGCGAGACGCGCGTGCTCGAAGGCATTCCGGACCACCGCGACTCGGTGCTCAGCCCCAAGGAAAAGGCCAGCAACAAAGTCATGATGGTCTGCGTCTCCGGCTGCAAGAGCGACCGTTTAGTTCTGGATATCTGAACAGGCCCATCCGACCTGCAAGGCACAACCCAACCACCCCCTAGAGGAGACATTCCATGAAAACCATCCATACGCCCATGCTGGGCGTGGCGCTAGCCTGCCTGGCGTCCTTGCCCGGTGCCGCTTCGGCGCAGTCCAAGGTCGAGATCTTCGGCGTCGTCGATGTCGGCGTCACGCACCTGAACGGCTCCGGCCCGTCCAAGACCGGCCTGTCCACGGGCGGCGCCAACATCAGCCGCATCGGCTTTCGCGGCACGGAAGAGCTGGGCGGCGGCCTGCGTGCGGGCTTCTGGCTGGAAGCGGGCATGGACGTGGACAGCGGCTCCGGCAAGGCCAGCGGTGGCGGCCTGAGCTTCAACCGCCGCTCCACCGTGAGCCTGTCGGGCGACTTCGGCGAAGTGCGCCTGGGCCGCGATGACTCGGCCACCTTCCTGAGCACGCTGATCTTCGATCCCTTCCTGACCAACGGCGTGGGCGGCACCATGGGCTTCACCATGCTGGGCATTCCCGGCACGGGCACGGCCACCGGCGGCGCGCCCATCCAGATCAGCAACGCGGTCAGCTACTTCCTGCCCCAGAACCTGGGCGGCTTCTACGGCCAGGTCCAGGTCGCCATGGGCGAGCAGGCGCGCAGCGCGCCCAACAAGAACCAGGGCGACTACCGCGGCCTGCGCTTCGGCTACCGCCAGGGGCCGTTCAACGGCGCGCTGGCCACGGGCAAGTTCTATGGCGACAGCGATGCGACCAACCTCAAGGCCAGCAACGTCGGCCTGAGCTGGGACTTCGGCGTGGCCAAGCCCATGCTGCTGTGGGCCACCGAAAAGCGCGGCGCGCTCAAGGTCACGGCGCTGCAGCTGGGCGTGACCGCGCCCGTGGGCATGGGCGAATTCAAGGCCTCCTACGGCCACTACAACACCGACGGCAGCAATGCCGACTGGAACAAGATCAGCGTGGGCTACGGGCACAACCTGTCCAAGCGCACCCAGGTCTACGGGACGGTGGCCTTCCTCAAGAACAAGGACGGCGCGGCCAAGTCCATCGGCGTGCAGGGCCTGTCGGCCCCGGGCACCACGCTGGGCGGCCGCTCCTCAGGCTTCGAGGTGGGCGTGCGCCACTTCTTCTGATACAGCCCATCGGGCGATAGAGACTTGCCATGAAAGACATGCGTGCGGCCCGCTGGTGGGGGGTGATCAGCCTCTTCATCATCGTCGCCATCTCCTATGTGGACCGGATCAACATCTCGATCCTCATCACCGATCGGGGCTTCCTGGGACACATCGGCCTGACGGCCGACGACCGCACGCGCCAGGGCCTGCTGGCCACGGCTTTCATGGTGGGCTACGGCGTCTCCTCGTTCGTGCTGACGCCGTTCTGCGCGGCGCTGTTCGGCGTGCGGCGCAGCCTGGTGGCGGGCCTGCTGCTGTGGGGCGTGGTGACCTTCCTGTCGCCCGCCATGGACAGCTACGGCCTGCTGCTGGCCTCGCGCATCCTGCTGGGCGTGTCCGAGGGGCCGCTGTTCTCGCTGGCTTCCAGCTACATCAAGGCGCATTTCGAGAGCCACGAGAACGGCAAGCCCAACTCCCTGGTCAACATGGGCACGGGCCTGGGCCTGGCCGTGGGCTATCCGCTGGTCGGCTACCTGGTGGCCGGCCATGACTGGCAGACCTCGTTCCATGTGCTGGGCCTGATCAACATCGCCCTGGGCATTCCGCTGGTGCTGGCCTTCATCCGCATGCCCCGGGTGGAGACCGGCATGCCGCGCCCGCGCTCGCCGGGGCAGGCCGTGGGCCAGGTCGGGCAGATCGTGCGCGGCGCGCTGCACACCCGCCATCTGGGGCTGGTGACGCTGCTGACGGCGGCCTTCCTGGCCTACCTGTGGGGCAGCAGCAACTGGCTGCCCGCCTATCTGCAGGAGTCGCGCGGATTCTCGATGCGCGAGATGGGCTGGCTGGCCTCGCTGCCGCAGTACGCCACGGTGCTGGCCGTGCTGATCGGCGGCATCCTCATCGACCGCGTGCCCCGGCGCCAGGTGCCGCTGATCTTCGTGGGCGGCAGCCTGGGCGTGGCCCTGGCCGTGTGGCTGGCCATCCACGTGCAGGACCGCTATGCGGCGGCCTGCTGCCTGATCGCGGCCAACTTCTGCTGGGGCCTGATGAGCCCCGCGATTCCCAGCACCGTGCAGCATTGCGCGCGGCCCGAGCATGTGGCCAGCGCCTATGGCGTCGTCAATGGAGCCGGCAGCCTGGTGGCCGGCTTCATGCCGGCGGTCATGGGCGCGGTCATAGGCTGGACCTCGCGCTCTGCCGGTGGCGGCTTTCTGGCCGGTTTCGGCATGCTGGTGGGCACGCAGTTCGTGGTGATGTTCTGCGGCCTGGTGCTGTGGCTGCGCGAGCGTGGCCAGGGCACCGAGTACGGCAAGGGCACGTCCGCGCGCGCGGCTTGATCCGCCCTACAGCGCGCCCGCTGCGGCGCATTGCTCCAGAAACGTCACCAGGGCCTGCACGCGCGCCGTGCGGCCCTTGCGCGTGGGCACGAGCAGGGTGACGGGCGCGCTGCCGAAATGCCAGTCTTGCAGCACGCGCACCAGCCGGCCCTCGGCAACGGCCGGCGCCATGTCCCATTGCGAACGCAGCACAAGGCCCAGTCCCTGCTCGGCCCAGTGGCGGGCCACGCCGCCGTCGTTGGTCACATAGGACGGGTTCACGCGCAGGGTCTGGCCGTCCGCGGCGCGCCGGCTGGCGGCCGGGTGCAGGTGCCACAGGGTCACGTCCTCCTCGTTCTCGCGGATGCAGATGCAGGCGTGCTGCAGCAGTTCGCGCGGCGTGGCGGGCGTGCCGTGGCGGCGCAGGTAGTCGGGGCTGGCGCACAGCCAGCGGTCATTGGCGGCCAGTTCGCGCGCCACCCAGGAGGAGTCGCGCACCACGCCGATGTGGAGCACGGCGTCGGCATCGTTGCGGTCGGGGAAGGGCGTTTCGCGCAGGTCCAGCTGCAGCTTCAGTTGCGGGTGCTGGCGCGTGAAGGGCACCAGGGCCGGGGCCAGCCGGCTGCGCCCGTAGCCGAAGGGCGCGGCAATGCGCAGCGTGCCGCCCAACTGGCGCTGGTCGCCGTGCAGCGAGTCGCGCAGTTCCTCGATCTGGCCCAGCAGGCGCACGGCCTCGCGGCCGAAGCGCTCGCCCTCGGGGGTCAGGGCCAGGCGTCGGGCGCTGCGGTTGGCCAGGGACAGGCCCAGTTCGGCCTCCAGCCGGCGCAGGCGCATGGACAGTGCGGGCGGCGTCACGTCGAGCGCACGGGCTGCGGCGCTCAGCGAGCTTTCGCGCAGCAGGGCGGCGGCAAGCTGCAGGTCTTCGATGGCAATCATTCAATTTGCCTTAACGATTGATGACGGCGGATTTAACCACGGGCACAGGTTCCGTCCGTACAGTTCCAGCTCATGAACACCCCAGCCCCACTGGCGGAACCGACCGCCGCCGCCTGGCCTCGCGCCGTGCTTTTTGACCTGCTGACCGCCTTGCTCGACTCCTGGACGGTATGGAACAGCGCTGCCGGCAGCGAGGCCGCAGGGCGCGACTGGCGCGCCGAATACCTGCGCCTGACCTATGGCTGCGGCGCCTACCAGCCCTATGAAGACCTGGTGCGCGAGGCGGCCCGCAACCGGGGCCTGCCCGCCTCGGCCGCCGACCGGCTGGAGGCGCAGTGGGACCAGCTGCAGCCCTGGGATGGCGCGCGCGAGCTGCTGGCCGCCCTGCGCCCGCACTGCCGCCTGGCTGTGGTGACCAATTGCTCCGAACGCCTGGGCCAACGTGCCGCCGCGCTGCTGGGCGTGGACTGGGATGTGGTGGTGACTTCCGAGGCCGCGGGCTTCTACAAGCCCGACCCCCGGCCCTACCAGCTGGCGCTGGACCGGCTGGGGCTGCCTGCGGACCAGGCCGCCTTCGTGGCCGGATCGGGCTATGACCTGTTCGGCACCTCGGCCGTGGGCCTGCGCACGTTCTGGCACAACCGCGTGGGCTTGTCGTGCCCCACGGGCGCGCCGCAGGCCGAGGCCGAAGCACCCACGCTGGCGCCGGCGCTGTCCTGGCTGCGCGGCTTTGCCGCAGGCCGTTGATCCTCCGTTCCAAGACCCACCATGCAAGACACACTTCTGACCCTGGACACGCCTGCCGCCGTCATCGACCTGGCGCGCATGCAGGCCAACATCGACCGCATGCAGCAGCGCATGGATGCCCTGGGCGTGCGCCTGCGCCCCCATGTCAAGACCAGCAAGAGCCTGCCCGTGGCCGCCGCCCAGCGCGCGGCGGGTGCCTCGGGCATCACGGTCTCCACCCTGAAGGAGGCCGAGCAGTTCTTCGCGGCGGGCACGACGGACATCCTCTATGCCGTGAGCATGGCGCCGCACCGCCTGCCGCAGGCCCTGCACCTGCGCCGGCGCGGCTGCGATCTCAAGCTCATCGTGGACAGCGTGGCGGCGGCCGAGGCCATCGTCGCCTTCGGCCGCGACCAGGGCGAGGCCTTCGAGGTCTGGATCGAGATCGACACCGATGGCCACCGCTCCGGGGTGCAGCCCGGCGACCTGCCGCTGCTGCTGGCCATAGGCCACGCGCTGCATGGCGGTGGCATGCGCCTGGGCGGTGTGCTGACCCATGCGGGCTCCAGCTATGAGCTGGACACGCCCGAGGCCCTTCAGGCGCTGGCCGAGCGAGAGCGTGCCGGCTGCGTGCAGGCCGCCCGGGCGCTGCGCGCGGCGGGCCTGCCCTGTCCCGTGGTCAGCGTGGGCTCCACCCCCACGGCGCTTTCGTCGCACGGGCTGGAGGGCGTGACCGAGGTGCGCGCGGGCGTCTATGTGTTCTTCGACCTGGTGATGCGCAACATCGGCGTGTGCCGCAGCGAGGACATCGCGCTGTCGGTGCTGGCCACCGTCATCGGCCACCAGGGCGACAAGGGCTGGGCCATCGTGGACGCGGGCTGGATGGCCATGAGCCGTGACCGGGGCACGGCCAGGCAGCGACAGGACTTCGGCTACGGCCAGGTCTGCGACCTGCAGGGAAGGGTGCTGGAGGGCTTCGTGCTCACGGGTGCCAACCAGGAGCACGGCATCCTCGCACGCGCCGACGGCACGGCCGAGGCTGGCATCGCCGAACGTTTCCCGCTGGGGACGCGGCTGCGCATCCTGCCCAACCATGCCTGCGCCACGGGGGCGCAGTTCCCGGCCTACCAGGCGCTGGCGCAGGACGGCTCGGTGCATCCCTGGGAGCGGCTGCATGGCTGGTGAGCACGACGGCGGCAGGGCGGGGCCGCCATTGCCCCCGCCGGGTGGCCACTACAGCCACGCCACCACGGGCCAGGGCCTGGTCTTCGTGTCCGGGCAACTGCCGATACGGCCGGATGGCACGCGCCTGGTCGATGCCGGTTTCGAGGAGCAGGCGCGGCAGGCGCTGGCCAACCTGGCGGCGGCATTGCACCAGGCCGGCAGCGGTGTGGAGCGGCTGCTGCAGGTGCGCATCTATCTGGACGATATCGCCCACTGGCCGGCCTTCGACCGCATCTATGCCCAGTGGGCGGGCGCGCACCGGCCCGCGCGTGCCGTGGTGCCCACGGGGGCGCTGCATTTCGGGCTGAAGGTGGAAGTCGAGGCCGTGGCGCTGGCCTGAGAAGCGGCCGGCCCGAGCGGGCCGGCCCGCGTCATTTGAGCCAGCCGCGCTTGCGGAAGTAGAGCATGGGCCCCACGGCGCTGAGCACCATGAGCCCGATGACGTAGACGTAGCCGAACTCCCATTCCAGCTCGGGCATGAAGCGGAAATTCATGCCGTAGACGCTGGCGATCAGCGTGGGCGGCAGCAGGGCCACGCTGGCCACGGAGAAGATCTTGATGATCTTGTTCTGGTTGATGTTGATGAAGCCGACGGTGGCGTCCATCAGGAAGTTGATCTTGTCGAAGAGGAAGGCCGTATGGCTGTCCAGCGACTCGATGTCGCGCAGGATCTGGCGCGCTTCCTCGAACTGCTCGGCATTGAGCATCTTGGAGCGCATCATGAAGCTGACGGCGCGGCGCGTGTCCATGACGTTGCGGCGGATGCGGCCGTTCAGGTCCTCCTGGCGCGCGATGGCGCCCAGCACCTCGCGGGCCACGTCGTCGGTCACGTCGCCCGACAGCACCATCTTGCTGGCCTTCTCCAGGTCGTCGTAGATGCCTTCCAGCGTGTCGGCCGAGTACTCGGCATCGGCATCGAACAGCTTGAGCAGCACGTCCTTGGCCTCGTCGATCAGGCCCGGCGCGCGGCGCGCGCGCATGCGCAGCAGACGGAAGACCGGCACGTCCTCGTCGTGGATGGAAAACAGCACGCCGCAGCTGCGCAGGTTCTTGTTGTGCTCGTTGACGATGAAGGCCACGCGCACCGAGCGGGGGTCCTCGTCATCGTCGATCAGGAAGTCGCTGCGGATGTGCAGCTCGCCGTTGTCTTCCTCGTAGAAGCGGGCCGACTCCTCGATGTCGTCGTCCATCGCATCCTCGGGGATGGACAGCTCGTAGTGCTGCTTGATCCAGCGCTTTTCCTCGACCGTGGGCGACTCCAGGTCCACCCAGATGGGCTTGAATCGCGAAAGCTCCTCGAGCGACTCGATCTCTTCTTGAACCAGGCGGCCATTGGCCAGCGTAAAGATGTTGAGCATAGGCTCACTCCAGGTGCTTCTTATGGGCGTGCGGGGGATGCGGGGGTGCTTTCAACCCCACAGGCCGACCGGGAGTTGAAAGCTACCAACTGGGGTAGGTTTCCACGGAGCTTTCTCCAAGATTCAAAGCATCGGATTATGCAGCGTTGCGCTGCAACATGCGGGCCGGCCGCCCTATTCGGAAGCCGGTCCAGGGGGTATCCGGCGGCCTGTCACGAAAGCCTGCGCATGGCACAGGTCGGCCCAGGCGCCAGCCTTGGCCTGGGGCGCGCGCAGCAGGTAGTTGGGGTCGTAGCTGACCACGGCAGGCACGCCCGCGATGCGGTGCGGCTCCGCGCGCAGCCGGCCCAGCGCGTCCTGGCGCTGGAGCACGGCGCGCGCCGTGGCCAGGCCCAGTACCAGCACGCAGGCCGGCCGCAGCTCACGCAGCAGCGCCTCCAGGGACGGTTGCAGCGCCGGGACTTCGGGCGCGGGCTGGCCCTCGGCCGGCGGCAGCACGCGGTGCAGGGCGGCGCTGTACAGGCGGGGGTGGTCCTGCAGGTCCAGCGCGCGCAGCATGTTGTCCAGCAGCCGGGCGGCATCGCCTTCCAGCGCCGTGCGCGCGCATTCCGGTCCCGGGCGCTGCGCGGGCGGCAGGGGCAGGGAGTTGGCCGGGGGCTCCAGCAGGATCAGCCAGCCGCCTTCACCGCCAGCGCCCGCCGGGGGCGTGGCCGGGTACACGGGCCTTGCGGGTCCCAGCCGCCAGCCCAGGCCCGGTGCGCCGGCCACGGGCTGCTGCACATAGCGGCGTGGCGCGCGTGCGCTTTCGGCAGGCAGGGGAAGGGGAGCCGGCGCAGGCGTTGGCGCCGGGGCCGGTGCAGCCACGGGAACCGGCACGGCAGGCTCTGCCGGAGCGGGGACCTCCTGCACCGGGGCGGGCGGCGGTATCCGGCGCGCCACGGGGGCTGGCGCAGCGGCCTCGGCCTCGGGGGCTGGCGCATCCACGGTCAGGGCCTGTGACAGCACGGCGGGCGCGGCCTCGGGTTCGGGCAGCCAGACGGTGATGCCCATGGCATGCAGCATGGCCCGCTGGCGGGCGTCGAGGTTCAGGGCCATAGCTTCAGGCTCATCAGCACGGCGTGCTCTCGCGGGCCGTCGTGCATCGGGTAATAGTTCTTGCGCAGGCCCACTTCCTGGAAGCCATGCGTGGCGTAGATGGAGCGCGCGCGGGCATTGCTCTCGCGCACTTCCAGCCAGATCCAGTGGGCCTGGCGCTGGCGGGCCCACAGGGCCAGCGCATCCAGCAGGATGCGGGCCCAGCCCTGGCGCTGGCGCGCCGGGGCCACGGTGATGTTGAGCAGGTGCACCTCGTCGAGCACGGTCATGGCCACGAAGTAGCCCACCAGCTCGCCCCGGGCATCGACCAGCAGCTGCGTCTCGTAGCCGGCCGCCATGGCGTCGATGAAGTTGCCGCGCGTCCAGGGGTGGGAATAGGCCTGCTGTTCCACGGGCAGCAGCGCATCCAGCCACAGCATGTTCAGCGGCTCGAAGCGCACGCTGTCCTGCGCCGGCGGTGCATCGGTCAGGGGGGGCTGCGGTCGCGAAGGCTGTGGCGTATGCGTGCTCATGGCTGGGTCGGGGAGGCACCGGGGGCCGGCGCGCTGGCGGCGGCCTCGCGGGCCGCCTCGCGCTCGGCGGTGGTCTGCGCCACTTTATCGCGGATATAGCGCGGCAGGGCCTGGTCGGCCGGCAGTGCGCGGTCGGCCGCCAGCTGGGCGGGTGCCAGGCGCAGCATGGCGGTGGCCGTGGGCAGGGCCGTCACATGGCGGGCCTGGGGCGCCAGGCGCTCGCCATAGGCAGCCAGCGCGTTACCGGCGACCACGGTACCGGGCGGCAGCTGCAGCGCCTCGGGCGCGCACAGGCCGAAGTCGCCGCTGTGCTCGCCGATGTCGTTCCAGCGGCCGTCGCCGTAGTGGTAGGCGGCGTGGTAGACCTCGTTCATGCGCGCATCGAGCACGGCCACCAGGTCGGTGCAGCCGCATTGCATGCGCGCCTGCTCGGCCACGGCCAGCAGGCTGTCCATGGGCAGCACGGGCACGCGGGCGCCGAAGGCCAGGCCCTGGGCCACGGAGCAGGCCGTGCGCAGGCCCGTGAACGAACCCGGGCCGCGGCCGAAGACGATGGCTGCCAGCTCGGCGAACTCCAGGCCCGCCTCGGCCATCAGGGCCTGGATGGCCGGAATCAACTGGGTCGAGGTCTGCGGGCCGCCGGGGCCGCTGTGCTCCCAGACGGCATCGCCGCGCTGCACGGCGATGGAAAGGGTGTCGGTACTGGTGTCGAGGGCGAGGAGATTCATGGCGTGGGCGGGCGGCGGTGCCGCGGCAAGTCCTGGATTATCGGTGCCCGGCCCGGACCGCGCGCGGCAGGGCCGCAATGACCGGCGTAGACTTGCCGGCCATGTTGCATCTTTCGCCGTCTTCTTTCCCTATTTCCTTCGTTTCTTACTGCAGATGGCCCTTTTCCCGCCAGGGGCTGGCAGCCACGGTGCTGGCGGCGGCGGCCTTGCCGGGCACGGTGCTTGCCCAGGCCGACGCACCGGCCTCACCGGCGGCCCTGTCCACCAAGGCGGCGCGTGAAAGCCGCCTGCCGCCCGCCGTGGAGGCCGCGCTGGCACGCGCCAAGCTGCCGCGCGAGGCGGTCTCCGTCCTGGTCGTCGAGGTCGATGGCCACGCCGCCCCACGCCTGGACTGGCAAAGCCATGTGGCCATGAATCCGGCCTCGGTGATGAAGCTGGTCACCACCTATGCGGCGCTGGACCAGCTGGGTCCGGCCCATGTCTGGCGCACGCCCGTCTTTCTGGGAGGGCCCGTGCAGGACGGCGTGCTGCGCGGGCCGCTGTACATCCAGGGCCAGGGTGATCCCAAGCTGGTGATGGAGCGGCTGTGGCTGATGCTGCGCCGGCTCCAGGGCCTGGGCATCAGGGTCATCGTCGGCGACATCGTGCTGGACCGCAGCGCGTTCGCCGTGGCCTCACACGACCCCTCCAACTTCGACAACGAGCCCTGGCGTCCCTACAACGTCGCGCCCGACGCCCTGCTGGTCAACTACAAGGCCGTGACCGTGGGCTTCGCGCCGGACGTTGCCGCTGGCGTGGCGCGGCTGCAATACGATCCGCCGCTGGCCGGCCTGCAGCAGCAGGAAACGGTGCCGCTGGCGCCGACCGGCAGCGAGTGCGGCGACTGGCGCAGCCGGCTGCAGCTGGACATGGCCGATCCGCAGCGCATCGCCTTCGCGGGCCAGTTCCCTGCCGTCTGCGGCGACAGGAGCTGGTCGCTGGCGCCGGCCCAGCCCGAGGCCTTCGCGGCCCGGGCCATCGAGGGCATGTGGCGCGAGCTGGGCGGCAAGCTCACGGGCACGGTGCGCGATGGCCGCGTGCCGGCCGGGCTGCAGCCGGCGTTCCAGAGCGAATCGCCCTCGCTGGCCGAGGTGGTGCGCGACATCAACAAGTACAGCAACAACGTCATGGCCCAGCAGGTGTTCCTGACCCTGGGCATGCAGCGCACGGGCGTGGCCAGCTTCGAGGCCTCGCGCCAGGTCCTGGGTCAGTGGTGGCAGGCGCGCTGGGGCGCGGCCGAGCAGCCCGTGGTGGACAACGGCGCGGGCCTGAGCCGCGAGGCGCGCGTCACCGCGTCGGGCCTGGGCCGCATGTTGCAGCAGGCCTGGGCCTCGCCCGTGATGCCCGAGTTCGTGGCCTCCATGCCCATCGTCGGCATCGACGGGACGCTGCGCCGCAGCAACAGCCGTGCCCAGGGGCAGGCCCACCTGAAGACCGGGACGCTGCGCGATGCCTCGGCCCTGGCAGGCTACGTGGATGGCGCCAGCGGACGCCGCTACGTGCTGGTGGCCATGGCCAACCATGCCAACGCCGCGGCCGCGCGCACGGCCTGGGATGCGCTGGTGGACTGGACGGCGCGCGACCGCTGAGTCCGCCGCTGTGCCATCTCCTCGGGGCCTGCCTTTGTGCAGGCCCTTGTTTTTCCAGGGGGCTCGCGCGCGATGCGCGGCGCGCGCATAACCCGGCCCGCCCCGCAGCTCGGTGCGCATGCCATCGGTACTTGCCCGGTGTCGCACATGCGCGACTGTCGCTACGATGGCAAACATCAAAAAAAAGCACGGTCGTGCTATTCTCAACATTTCACGGAGATCCCATCTTGGCGACACCTTTCCGAATTCTCGCGGCCGCATTGGCCACGGCAGGCCTGCTCTCCGCTTGTGGCGGCGGCAGCGGTGCGGACACCACGCCCAAGGCCAGGATCACTTCCGTCAAGGTCATGGGCGACAGCCTGTCCGACAGCGGCACCTTCGGCTACAAGTTCACGGTGCAGAACGCGACGCTGACGGGCGCGGGCTCCAACCAGGTCTGGGCCGAACGCGTGGCCGGCCTGTACAACGTCTCGCTGTGCCCGCGCTTCAACGGCACGGCCTTCACGCCCAACACCGCCTGCACCAACTACGCCGTGGGCGGTGGCCGCATCAACTACACCAAGGCGCCCACGGCGCCCATCTCCATCACCCAGCAGATCCTGGCCGCGGGCGCGGCCGGCTTCACGGCCGACGACCTGGCGGTGATCGACGGCGGCGCCAATGACGCGGCCGACGTGGTCGGTGCCTTCCTGGCCGCTTCCCGGGACCAGGGCGCCAGCTTCCAGGCCCTGTTGGCCACCAGGATCGACGCGGTCACGCTGGGGGCGCTGCTGCAGCAGGGCCAGGCCGGCATGGCCCAGGCCGGCGGCCTGTACATGCAGAACCTGGCCAAGGGCTATATCGCCACCATCCAGGCCAATGTGCTGGCCAAGGGCGCCACGCGCGTGGCCATCCTCAACGTACCCGCGATCACGCTGACGCCGCGCTTCCAGATGGTGCTGCAGTCCGTGGCGCAGCAACAGGGCTCGGCCGCGGCGGCCCGGCTCGAAACCGTCTTCGACGGCTGGGTGAAGGCCTTCAACCAGCAACTGGTGACCAGCTTCTCGGGCGACAGCCGCGTGGCCATCATCGACTTCTACGACGAGTTCCGCCGCCAGATGGGCGACCCCGCCCAGTACGCGTTCACCAATGTGAAGAAGCCCGCCTGCCCGGCGACCGGAGTGGGATCGGACGGCCTGCCCACCTACGATTTCCCGAGCTGCACCGAGGCCGCGCTGTCCAAGTCCATTCCCGTGGGTGAGACCCGCGCCGACTGGTGGAAGAGCTATGCCTTCGCCGACAGCTTCCATCCAACGCCCTACGGCCACCAGCAGATGAGCCAGCTGGCTTCGCGCACGCTGGCCCGCGTAGGCTGGCTGTGAGCGGACGCACGGAACGAGCACGAGGAGAGCATCCATGAAGACATTCCTGCGCATCACCGCCGCCGTGGCCGCGGCCACGGCCTGCATGGCTGCCAGCGCCCAGTCCGCCGGTACCTGGAGCGTGCGCCTGGGCGCCACCCGCATCGACCCCCAGACCAGCAGCGGCTGGCTGTCCACGCCCAGCTTCCATGACACCCGCGTGGACGTGCAGGCCAACAGCCAGCTCACGGGCGGCGTGACCTACATGGTCACCAACAACTGGGCCATCGACGTACCCGTAGGCCTGCCGTTCAAGCACGACTTCGTGGGTGATGGCGCCATCTCGGGCACGGGCAAGCTGGGCCGCACCAAGGTGTTGCCGGCCACCGTGTTCGCGCAGTACCGCTTCGGCGAGGCCAACTCCGCCTTCCGCCCCTACGTGGGCCTGGGCGTGACCTATGCCAAGTTCTTCGGCGAGCGCACCACGGCCGCGCTCAACGGTCTGACCGGCGGCACGCTGGCCCATCCGACCACGGCCTCGGTGGACAGCAAGTGGGGCCTGACGCCGCAGATCGGTTTCGTCTACAACTTCAACGAGCGCTGGTTCCTGGACGTGGCCTACTACAAGAGCTTCCTGAAGACCACGGCACACCTGTCCTCGGGCCAGAGCGTGTCGCTCAAGCTGAACCCGAACGTCTACGCCATCGGCATCGGATACCGCTTCTGACAGGTCGCAGTCCCCAAAGAAAAACCAGCCTGCGGGCTGGTTTTTTCATGGAGCGGGCCTGCGTCTACTTGGCCGTGGGCATCACGAACTCGGCGCCCTTGGGCGTGCTCTCGGGCCAGCGCTGCATGATGCTTTTCTGGCGGGTGTAGAAGCGCACGCCTTCCTCGCCGTAGGCATGCATGTCGCCGAACAGGCTGCGCTTCCAGCCGCCGAAGCCGTGCCAGGCCATGGGCACGGGAATCGGCACATTGATGCCGACCATGCCGACCTCGATGCGGCGGCCGAACTCTCGCGCCACATTGCCGTCGCGCGTGAAGCAGGCCACGCCGTTGCCGAACTCATGGTCGTTGACCAGCTGCACGGCCTCGGCGAAGTCCTTGGCACGCACCACGGCCAGCACGGGGCCGAAGATCTCTTCCTTGTAGATGCGCATCTCGGGCGTGACATGGTCGAACAGCGTGCCGCCCAGCCAGAAGCCGCCCGAGGTGTCGGTGCCCGTGGCGGCGCCGGCCGCCTTGCCGTCGAAGCCCCGGCCATCGACCAGCAACTGCGCGCCTTCCTTCACGCCCAGATCGATGTAGCCGCTGATGCGATCGTGCGCGGCGCGCGTCACGATGGGGCCCATTTCCGCGGCCAGGTCCTCGCCGTCCAGCACCTTCAGCGCCTTGGTGCGCTCGACCAGGCGGGGGATGAGCTGGTCGGCCACGTCGCCCACCAGCACGGCCACGCTGATGGCCATGCAGCGCTCGCCGGCCGAACCGTAGCCGGCGCCGATCAGCGCATCCACGGCCTGGTCGATGTCGGCGTCGGGCATGACCACCATGTGGTTCTTGGCGCCGCCCAGGGCCTGCACGCGCTTGCCGTGGCGGGCGCCGGTCTCGTAGATGTAGTTGGCGATCGGCGTGGAGCCCACGAAGCTCACAGCCTTGACGTCGGGGTGCTCGATCAGCGCGTCCACGGCTTCCTTGTCGCCCTGGACCACGTTGAACACGCCGTCGGGCAGGCCGGCCTGCCTGAGCAGGTCGGCGATCAGCAGCGAGGGCGTGGGATCGATGGGGCTGGGCTTGAGCACGAAGGTGTTGCCCGCCGCGATGGCCACGGGGAACATCCACATCGGCACCATCACGGGGAAGTTGAAGGGCGTGATGCCCGTGACCACGCCCAGCGGCTGGCGCAGCGTCCAGTTGTCGATGCCGGTGGAAACCTGGTCGGTGAAGTCGCCCTTGAGCAGCTGCGGGATGCCGCAGGCGAACTCCACGATGTCGATGCCGCGGCTGACCTCGCCCTGCGCATCGGTGAACACCTTGCCGTGCTCGGCCGTGATGGCATGGGCCAGAGCATCCTTGTGCTGGTTGAGCAGTTCCAGGAAGCGCAGCAGCACGCGGGCGCGGCGGATGGGCGGCGTGTCGGCCCATTGGGGGAAGGCCGCCTTGGCGGCCGCCACGGCGGCGTCCACGTCGGCGCGCGAGGCCAGGGCCACGCGGCCCGTGACCTGGCCGGTGGCCGGGTTGGTCACGTCCTGCTCGCGGCCGCTGGCACCTGCCGTGCGCTGGCCGTTGACGTAATGGACGATGGAAGCGAAGGAGGTGTTTGCGGTGTTCATGCGATGCAGTCTAGAAGCGCGCCTGGCAACTGCCTAGGCGCCGGGCTTGAATTGATTGTTCGTTGTGATGAACAATCCGCGCATGGCGAATGAAAATATCGAGACCAAGGCCGATGCCCTGTGGAGCCACCTGCACTGGCTGGTGGTGCTGGAGCAGCAGGGCAGCTTCACCTCGGCTGCCGCGCGCCTGGGCGTGAGCAAGGCGGCCATGAGCCAGCACATCGCCGAGCTGGAGCGCGCCGCCGGCATGGCCCTGGTCACGCGCACCACGCGCAGCGTGCGCCTGACGGAAGCCGGCCAGCGCCTGGTGGACGACACGCGCGGCGCCTTCGAGCACATCGCCCACAGCTTCGCGGGCGTGCGCGACCTGGCGGCCGAGCCACGCGGCCTGTTGCGCGTCACGGCGCCCGTGGCCTTCTCGCGCCAGCAGCTCATGCCCCGGCTGCCGGCCTTTTTGCGGGCCCATCCGCAGATCCGCCTGGAGCTGGACCTGTCGGACCACCTGCGCTCGCTGGCGCTGGAGGGCTTCGACATCGCCGTGCGCCATGCCTCGGCCCCGCCCGAAACCCATGTGGCCTGGGCGCTGGCGCCCACGCGCTCGCTGCTGGTGGCCAGCACGGACTACCTGGCCGCGCACGGCACCCCGGCCACCCCGCAGGACCTGGCCGCGCACCAGTGCCTGCACTACCCGCGCACCCAGGGCGCCATGGCCTGGAGCTTCGTGCCGGCCGATGCCGGTGCGGACGCCGGTACCGACGCAGTACGCACTGTCGTGCCCGTGGCGGGCGGCTTTGCCGCCAACAACAGCGAAATGCTGCGCGACGCCGCCATGGCCGGCCTGGGCATCGCCCTGGTGCCCGACTTCAGCGCCCAATCGGGCCTGGCCTCCGGCCACCTGTGCGAGGTCCTGCCCGGCTGGCGGCCCGTCGATGCCTTCGGCGAACACCTGTTCGCGATACGCCCCTACGCCAGCCACGTGCCGCGCGCGGTGGCGGTGTTCGTGGAGTTCCTGCGGGCGTCGTTTGCGGCGGGGTTCATTCGCTGAGGGTGGCCCCTCAGGCCTTGATTCCCAGCTTGTCCACCAATTGCTTGAACACCGCGTTGTCGCGGTCGATCACGGCCTTGAATTCGGGCTGGTCCAGGTAGCCCTCGCCCATGTTCTGTTTGGCCATGGTCTCGCGCAGGGCGGGGTCCTTGAGGGTCAGGGCCATGGCCTTGCGCAGGGTCTGGACCACGGCGTCGGGTGTGTTGCGGGGCACGGCCAGGCCGCGCCAGCCACCGATGAGCAGGGCTATGCCGCGCTCCTTGAGCGTGGGCACGGCTTCCCAGCCGGCCTGTATGCGCTGCTCGGCCATGATGGCCAGCGGTCGGATCTTGCCGGCCGCCACATAGGTGGCCACCTCCACGGGCGTGACGGCCACGGCCTCGATGTGGCCGCCCAGCAGGTCGAGCACGGCAGGGTTGGCGCCGCGGTAGGGCGCGTGGTTGAACTTCACGCCCGCCTTGTCCTGCAGCGCGGCGGCGGCCAGGTGGCCCAGCGATCCCGGGCCGGCGTTGCCGATGCGCACTGCCGCCTCGTCCTTGCGCGCTGCGGCGATCAGTTCCTCGATGCTGCGATAGGGCGAGTCGGAGCGCACGGCGATGGTGGCAGGGTCGGCGTTCAGGCGGGCCACGGGCACCAGGGCGTCGGAGCTGATCTTGGTCAGCCCCATGTGCGGGATCATGGTCAGCTCGACGGTGATGATGCCGATCTTGTAGCCGTCGGGTTTGGCATTGGCCAGCTCGGTCCAGCCCACGGCGCCGCTGGCGCCTGCGCGGTTGAGCACGATCAGGTCCTGGGGCAGGTGCTTGCGTGCCACCTCGGCCAGCGCGCGCGCCAGCACGTCGGTGCCACCGCCGGCCGCAAAGGGCACGATGAGTTCGATGGGGCGCTGGGGCCAGGCGCCCGCAGGTGCCTGTGCCATGGCGGGCAGGGCGGGCGCGGCGGCCAGGGTGCCGAGCGATTGGATGAACTGGCGGCGGGATGCGAGGGTCATGGCGTGTCTCCGGGATCTTTTTTGTGTGATGGGGTCTGCGCTTCAATCCATTTTGATGTTGGCGGCCTTGATCACGCCGCTCCACAGCGCCTGCTCCGAGCGCACGAAGCCGGCGAACTGCTGCGGCGTCATCTCCATGGGCTGTATGCCGATCTCTTCGAGCTTGGCGCGCGTCTCGGGATGGCGCAGGGCGGTGGCCAGGCTTTTGTTCAGGCGCTCGGTGAGAGCCGGGCTCAGGTGGGCGGGGCCGACGAAGCCCTGCCAGGCATAGGCTTCGAAGCCGGGCACGCCGGCTTCGGCCATGGTGGGCACCTCGGGCAGGACGGACAGGCGCTGGGGCGTGGCCACGGCCAGCACGCGCAGCTTGCCCGCGCGGATGGCCGAGAGGCTGGGCGGCAGGTCCACGAACATGGACTGGATCTGGCCCGCCATGAGGTCTTGCAGCGCCGGGGCCGAGCCCTTGTAGGCCACGTGCAGGATGTGGGTGCCCGTGCGCTGCTTGAACAGCTCCAGCGCCACGTGCAGCGGCGAGCCCGGCCCCGACGAGGCCGAGGAGATGCCGCCCGGCTCCTTGCGCGCCAGGGCCAGGAATTCCTGCACGTTCTTCGCCGGAAAGGCCGGGTGCACGGCCAGCACCAGGGGCATGCGGCCCAGGCCGCCGATGTAGCTGAAGTCCTTGGCCGCGTCATAGCTCAGGCGTGCATACATGGCTGGATTGAAGGCCAGCGTTCCCGAGTCGGCCGTGCCCAGCGTGTAGCCGTCGGCCGCGGAGCGCGCGATCAGCGTGGCGCCGATGATGCTGGCCGCGCCGGGGCGGTTGTCCACGACCACGGGCTGGCCCAGGTCCTTGCCCATCTGTACGGCCAACTGGCGCGCGATCACGTCGGTGGTGCCGCCCGGCGCGTAGGGCACCACCCATTTGACGGGCTGGGTGGGCCAGGCGGCGGCCGGTGTGGACTGGGCATGGGCGGTGCCCAGGCCGAGGGCGAGCAGGGCGCAGGGCACCCAGGCCTTGCGGGCCAGTGTGTGGAAGGGCATTTCTTGTCTCCGGGTTGGTTTTGTGTTTTTCGGTGCGCCGGGGTTCAGCGCGGCCGCAGCATCCATTCGTGCGCGGGGTCGTTGCGGAAGGCCCAGCGCCGCTCGGGGCCGGCCATGGTGTTGAGGTAGTACAGGTCGTAGCCGTGCGGCGCCACGCAGGGGTGGTAGCCGCGCGGCACGAGCACGGTGTCGCGGTGCTCCACCGCCATGGCTTCGTCGATGCTGCGGTCATCGGTGTAGACGCGCTGGAAGGCAAAGCCCTGGCTGGGGTTGAGCAGGTGGAAGTAGGTTTCCTCCAGCACGGTCTCGGCCGTGGGGTCGGCCGGGTCGGCGCTGTCGTGCTTGTGCGGCGGATAGCTGGACGAGTTGCCGGCGGGCGTGATGACCTCGACCACCAGCAGCGACTCGGCCGCCTCGGTCTCGGGCAGGATGTCGCAGACATGGCGCGTGTTGCTGCCCTGGCCGCGCACGCTGCGGCGCATGCCCTCGGGCGCGATCACGCGCGTGGCGTGGCGGCCCGTGGCGGGCGCGGCGCTCAGGGCGACCTCGGCCGCGCCGCGCGCGGTGATGCGGACCTCCTGCCCCGGCGGCACGTAGACGGCCGTGGGCGCGCTTTCCTCGAACACGCTGGCGCGGCTGCCCAGGGCGCTGAAGGCCTGGCGGCCGACCTGCACGTCCACCTGGCCCGTGAGCACGGTGATGCAGTACTCCAGCGATCCCGTGGCCCAGTGTTCGCGGTCGCCCGCCTCCAGCCGCAGGGCCTTGAAGTGGATGTGCTTCCAGCCCGCGCTGGCGGGCGTGATGTCGGTGATGGTGCGGCCGGTTGCGGCCTTGACGAGCAGGTTCATGCGGTGGCTCCCTGGATGGTGCGGCTGGCATCCCAGCCCGCGATCAGCGCGCGGAAGTTGGCGGCGATGGCGTCGCGCAGGCCGGCATCGTCCAGTTCATTCCTGAGCCATTGCAGCGCGGGGCCGGCCCAGACGCTGCGCCCGATCATGAAGCCCTTGACCACGGGCGCCGTCGCTTCGGCAAAGCCCTGCAACAGTTGCTCCACGGGCTGGGACAGGCCCAGGATCACGGCCCCCCGGCACCAGGGGTCGCGCTCGCGCACCAGGGCGTCCAGCGCCTGCCAGTTCTCGCGCGCCATGCAGCCGACCTTCCACCATTCGGGCTTGAGGCCCAGGTCGTAGAAGTGGCGGATGGCGAGCAGCACGGCCTCGCCCCGGTCGTCGGGGGACAGCGTGTCTTTTGGCGGGATCACTTCCAGCAGCAGCTCATGGCCGCTGGCGCGCGTGGCGGTCCAGACCTGCTGCAGCCAGGCATCCTGCTCGGCGCGCAGGGCCGGCGCGTCGTCGGGGTGGTAGAAGACCAGGCATTTGACGGTATGGCTTTGCGGCCAGTGCAGCAGCTCGGAGGCCAGCGAGTCCGTGCCGTCGAAGCGCAACGGGCGCGAGCCCGGCAGCTCGATGGGCCGGCCTATCCACCAGCCGCGCCCGGTGGCGTCGTGCAGGGCGGCCTCGCCCAGGGCGTGGCGGCCGTCGATCAGCACGCCCATGCGGCCGGCGTTGCCCGGATCGCGCTCGACCTGGGCCACGACCTCGTTGAGCAGGCGCTTGAGCGGGCGCAGCCGCGCGGGCGCGGCGCCAGCCTCGCGCGCCAGTTCCTCGAACTGGCTGCGGTGATCATAGGCCAGCACGCACAGCGCGGGCCACTGCGGCCGCGCGCGGCTGACGCGGTGCAGGTGGGACAGCTCGGGGTCCTGGTCGGGGCGTGGATGGCGGTGGCCCGAGAACCAGTGCGCCAGCTCGGCCTGGGTGGGCATGGCCGGCGCGCAGCCATGGCGCGAGACCACGATGGCGCCGCAGGCGTTGGCGATCGCCGCCGACTCGGCCAGCGTCTTGCCGCGCAGCAGCCCGGACAGCAGGCCCGAGGCAAAGGCATCGCCCGCGCCCAGCACATTGAGCACTTCGACGCGCTCGCCCAGCACCATGGGCGCATCGCCGATCGCATCGGGCACCTCGCCCTCGATCAGCGAGCAGCCCAGCGGCCCGCGCTTGACCACGAAGACGGCCCGGCTGCAGGCGCGCACGCGGCGCAGGCTGGCGATCAGGTCGCCCTCCACGCCGCCGGCGATCAGCCATTCCTCTTCGGTGCCGATGATGAGTTCGAATTGGCCCAGCTCGGCCTGCAACCGGCGGCTGACCTCGGCGCTGGCGACATACCGCGTCTCGCCATCGCCGCGCGAGGCCAGGCCCCACAGCACGGGCCGGTAGTCGATGTCCAGCACGCGCACCAGGCCGTGGCGGCCCGCGATCTCCAGGGCCTTGCGGCTGGCGGCCAGCACGCCGGGTGCGCTCAGGTGGGTGCCCGTGATGGCCAGGCAGCGGCAGCGGGCCAGGAAGTCCTCGCTGATGGCGTCGGCGTCCAGCGCCATGTCCGCGCAGTTCTCGCGGGCGAACAGCAGGGGAAAGCTCTCCTGGTCCTTGATGCCCAGCAGCACCATGCCGGTCAGGCGCCGCGGATCGACCTGCACCTGGCTGGTGTCGCAGCCCTCGCGGCGCAGCGTCTCCACCAGGAAACGGCCGTTGTGCTCGTCGCCCACGCGCGAGATCATGGCCGAGCGCAGGCCCAGGCGTGCCGTGCCGAAGGCCATGTTGCCCGAGGAGCCGCCCAGGTACTTGGCGAAGCTGCCCGCCTCTTCCAGGCTGCAACCGATCTGCTGGGCGTAGAGGTCCACGGCCAGGCGGCCCAGGCAGGCCACGTCCAGGGGACGGTCGGAGGGAAAGTTCAGCGTGCTCATCGGTGTGCGGCCCTGTCCATAATCGTTGTGTGAGCGCGATCATAGATCGAAATAGAAAAAAATTTCCAATCAAATGAAAAATAGAAAATCACCATCGATGACCGAGGCCGGACCGGCGGCGGGCCCCTTCGCGGACCGCGAGGCCTTTCTTGCCGTGCTGCGCCAGGGCTTCGAGGGCCTGAGTCGCCAGCTCAAGGCCATCGGCAAGCATGTGGAGATGCACGGCGACCGCCTGGCCTTCGACGGCATACAGGCCACGGCCGAGGCCTGCGGCGTGCAGCCATCGGCCGTGGTGCGCTTTGCCAAGCACTTCGGCCTGTCGGGCTATTCGGAGCTGCAGGCACTGTTCCGCGCCGAGGCCGCGCGCCAGCTGTCGGTGGGCCACGACTACCAGGACCGCATCCGCGGCCTGATCGCCACGGGCAGCGAGCCGCGCAGCGGTGTGCGCCTGGCGCACGAGGTGATCGAGGGCAGCATCGAAAGCCTGCAGGCCCTGCAGCGCGGCCTGTCGCCCGCGCAGTTCGAGGCCGCCGTGGACCTGATGCTGGAGGCGCCCGCGCTGTGGCTTGCCGCCTCGCGCCGCGCCTTCCCCGTGGGCGCCTACCTGGCCTATGCGCTGCAGCACACGGACAAGCCCGTGCACTGGCTGCACGGCCTGGGTGCCATGCAAAAGGGCGAGCTGCGCGCGCTGGCGCCCGGCGACGTGATGCTGGCCGTCTCCTTCGAGCCCTATGCGCCCGAGACACTGGAACTGGTGGACACGGCCCTGGCACGCGGCGCGCGCCTGCTGGCGCTGACCGACAGCCAGCTCAGCCCCCTGGCCGCGCGCGCCACCGTCACCTTGCTGGCCCAGGATGGCGCGACCTTCGGCTTTCGCTCGCTGACCAGCACGCTGACCCTGGCGCAGTCGCTGTTCCTGGCGCTGGCGTACCGGCTGGAGCTGGCGTATGAGCCGGTGGTGACGAAGTCCTGACGCTGCCAGCACTTCTCCCGTGCCTGGCTCTCCCATAAGCCAGCCCAATGTGCCGCATTGAAAAACAGAATTTTTCGAATGGGGCACCGGCTTCTATAACTCATGCCATTCCAACCAGATGGGCGCATCCAGCCCGGGGGAGACAGGTATGAGTGGACACACGGCGACAGGGCACCAGCCCGTGCGCGCATCGGCTGCGGCCTTCGTCGGCACCATGATCGAGTGGTACGACTTCTACATCTACGCCACGGCGGCCGCGCTGGTGTTCGGCAAGCTGTTCTTTCCGGCCACCACGGGCTTTTACGGCACGCTGGCGGCGCTGGGCACGTTTGCCGTGGGCTTTTTCGCGCGCCCGCTGGGCGGTGCCATCTTCGGCCATATCGGCGACCGCATCGGCCGCAAGAAGTCGCTGGTCATCACGCTGGTGATGATGGGCGTGGTCACCGTGCTGATCGGCCTGCTGCCGACCTATGCGCAGATCGGCATCTGGGCGCCGGTGCTGCTGGTGCTGCTGCGCATCGTCCAGGGCATTGCCGTGGGTGGCGAGTGGGGCGGCGCGGTGCTGATGGCCGGCGAGCATTCGCCCGAACGCAGCCGGCGCACCTTCTTCGCCTCGTTCGCGCAATTGGGCAGTCCGGCGGGCCTGATCCTGTCGATGCTGATGTTCAAGCTGGTCACGGGGCTGGACGACGCTGATTTCCTGCGCTGGGGCTGGCGTGTGCCATTTCTGTTCTCCGCGCTGCTGCTGGTCGTGGGTTTCGTGATCCGCCTGAGTGTGAACGAGTCGCCCGACTTCGTGCAGGAGCAGCAGGCGCGGGCCCGACAGGCCCGGGCCGCGCAGGTGCCGCTGTGGCAACTGCTGCGCGGCGCGCCCGGCCTGCTGGCGCTGGCCGTGGGATCCAACGTGCTGGGCATCGCGGGGTTCTACTTCACCAGCACCTTCATGATTGCCTACACCACGCAATACGTGGGCCTGAACCGCGCGGTCATCCTCGATTGCCTGCTGGTGGTCTCCATCATGCAGTTCTTCATCACGCCGCTGGCCGCCTGGGTGGCCGGTCGTGTCGGCAACCTGCGCTTTCTGGGGCTGGCCGCCTTTGCATCCATCTTCACCCCTTACGCCATGTTCACGCTGGTCGATGCCGGGTCGCTGGTCAGCATCACCCTGGGCATCGGCCTGGCCGTGCTGTTCATCGGCGCCTATTACGCGGTCATCGCAGGCTATGTCAGCGACAGCTTTCCCACGGGCATCCGCTACACCGGCATTTCCATGGCCTATCAGCTGTCGGGGGCCATCTTCGGCGGACTGACACCGCTGCTGGGCACGGTGCTGGCCGAGAACTTCAAGGGCCAGTGGTGGCCGCTGGCGCTGTTGTTCTCGGCGATTTCGCTGCTGTCGCTGGTGTCGGTGCTGATGCTGGGAAGGCACCGGCGTACCGGCATCTCCACCATGGCCTCAGAGGCGTATTGACATCATGAAAGCCTACTTCCACGCCGATCAGGCGCTGCACCACCCTCAGACCTATCTTTCGCGGGGCCGGATGCGCAAGCCGCAGGAGTTGCCCTCGCGGCTGGACGGGCTGCTGCAGGCCGTCCACGCATCGGGCTTCGACCTGCGGGTCCCCATCGACCATGGCGCAGGCGCCCTGGCCGCCGTGCATTCGCTCGACTATCTGCGCTTTCTGCAGGACGCCCATGCCCGGTGGAAGCAGTTGCCCGAGGATTGGGGGGACGAGGTCATCTCCAACATCTTCGTGCGCGAGCCCAACGCGCTGCGGGGCGTGCTGGCCCAGGCCGCGCGTTACCTGGCTGATGGCAGTTGCCCCGTGGGGCCCCACACCTGGCATTCGGCCTACTGGTCGGCGCAGTGCGCGGTGGCCGGCGCGCAGGCGCTGCTGGCGGGCGAACGCCAGGCCTATGCCCTGTGCCGCCCGCCGGGCCACCACGCCCGGCGCGACGCGGCAGGCGGCTTTTGCTACCTGAACAACGCCGCCATCGCGGCCCAGGAACTGACCGCCAGGTATCCGCGCGTGGCCATCCTGGATACCGACATGCACCATGGCCAGGGTATCCAGGAGATCTTCTACCGGCGCAGCGACGTGCTCTACGTGTCCATCCATGGCGATCCCGAGAATTTCTACCCGGTGGTCGCGGGCTACGAGGACGAACGTGGCGAGGGCCAGGGGGAGGGCTTCAACATCAACCTGCCCATGCCCCACGGCTCGCCGGAGCGGGTATTCTTCGAGCGTCTGGTCCAGGCACGCCGCGCCATCGACCTGTTCCAGCCCGATGCGCTGGTGCTGTCGCTGGGCTTCGACATCTTCGAGAAGGATCCGCAGGCCCAGGTGGCGGTCAGCGAGGCCGGCTTCGAGCGCCTGGGCCGCGAGGTGGGTGCCATGGGACTGCCCACGCTGATCGTGCAGGAGGGTGGCTACCATGTCGAAGGCCTGCAGGCCGTCTCCACCCGCTTTTTCACGGGCCTGGCCCGCGCCTGAAGGCAGCGCCGGGCGATGCGGCCCGCCACCTTTCTGACGCAAAGCCATGGCCCAGACACCTTCCCGCAACCCCACCCGGCTGTCGCTGGCGCCCGAGCGCATGGACTGGAACCTGTTGCGCACCTTCATGTTCGTGGTGCAGGAGCGGGGTGTGGGCCGTGCGGGCGAGGCACTGCATCTGAGCCAGCCGGCGGTCAGCCAGGCGCTCAAGCGGCTGGAGGAGTCGGTCGGCGGGGTGCTGCTGCTGAGGCGCAACGGCGAGTTCCGCCTCACGGCCCTGGGCGAGGAGATCCATGCCATTGCGCGCGACATGTACGGCACCATGGCCCGCATCGAGGGCGCCGCCGTGCACAGCCAGACCGAAGTGGCCGGCACGCTGCGCCTGCTGATGATGAGCAAGGTGCAGAGCACGGCCTATGACGAATTCCTGGCGCAGTTCCACCGGCGCCACCCCATGGTCGAGTTCCATATCGACGTGCAGCAGAGCGCGCACATCCTCGATGCGCTGTCACGGCGCGTCCCGGCGCTGGGCATCTGCCTGTGCCGCCAGCCGGTCGAGGGGCTGCAGCGCCGCCTGTTCCTGCGCCACCGCTATGCGGTGGTATGCGGCCGGCGCCATCCGCTGTTCTCCCGCCGCCGGGTGGGCATGGAGGACCTCTTGCAGCAGAACTTCGTGTGCTTTGCCAGTGACCAGCTCGGCGATACGCTGTCGCCGCTGACCATCTTCCGCGACCAGCAGGGCTTTACCGGCCGCATCGTCGGCACTTCGCCCTCCGTCGAGGAAATCCGCCGCATGGTGGTGGCGGGCCTGGGGCTGAGCTTTCTGCCCGAGCACCTGATCCGCCAGGACGTGATGGAGGGCGAACTGCGCCGCCTGCTGCCCGACGATTGCGTGGCCGAGATCGACGTCTTCCTGACCTGGCACGGCCTGCGCAAGCTGCATCCTGCGGAGCAGGCCTTTCTGAACGCCTTCGAGCGCTTTGCGCGCCGCACGCCGCTGGAGATGCGGGCGGGGTGACGCAGCCATGCCCGAATGATCCCCACCCTGCCTGCTCACCGGGCTGCGTCCACCGGCCCCACCTTGAACGGCCGCTGCATACCGTACAGCGTGGCGGGGCCCAGCCACCGGTCGAAGAGGGCCTGCATCTCGCCCTCGGCCTCCATGGCCTGAAGTGCCTGGTTGACGGCCTGCAACAGCGCGCCTTCCCCCTTGCGCAGGCCCAGGCCCCAGACCTCGCGGCCGATGGCCGGCTGCAGCACGTGGTACTGGCGGCCCGCAGGGCCGAGCTTGTGAAAGAGCTTGCGCAGCACTTCCTCGGAGGTGCTGATGGCCTGCACCTTGCCCTGGACCAGGGCGGTGAAGGCCGTGGGCACGTCTTCGTAGCCCACGGGCGTGGCCGTAGGCAGCGCAGCCTGGAGATAGGTCTCGCTGATGCTGCCTTTCACATAGCTCACGCGCCGGCCAGCGAGGTCCGCCGTGGCCGCATGGCTGCGGGAGGATTTGACCGCCAGCACGTTCTCGCTGACGTAGTAGCCCAGCGAGAAATCCACCTGCCGTGCGCGCAGCGGCGTGTAGGCCAGTCCGGCTGCCAGCAGGTCCATGTGGCCCTGCTGCAGGGCGGGGATGCGCGCCTCGATGGACACGGGCTTGATCTGCGCCTTCACGCCAAGGCGCCGTGCCAGCGCGTGGCAGATGTCCACGTCGTATCCGGTGGTGCTGCGGTTGGCTGGGTCGGTGAAGCCGAAGGGCTCGAACACGTCGAGCACGCCGCAGCGCAGGCTGCCGCGTGCCTGGATGTCGGTCCACTGGTCGGCATGGGCCGGGGCCAGCAGCAGGGCGCAAAAGGCGGTCGCCAGGGCGAAGGTGTTGTGCTTCATATCCATGTCCTCCAGGAGCGCAGGGTCGGTGCGGCTCAACGCACCAGGAAGCCATGGCGCAATGGGTCTCTCTCGTCGATGAGCCACTGGCACAGGCCGCAGACATGGGCCGTGCCGGATACCTCCGCAACGACGGCGCGAAACCCGCCGACCTGCGTTTCGGCCAGGACCCGGGCGCTGAAGCGGCTGCCGATGATGGACTCGTTGACCACGGTCTCGCCCAGTCCGATGTGGCCGCGCAGGTAGAGTTGGGCCACGCGGCCCGCCGTGCCTGAGCCCGTGGGCGACCGGTCCACCTCACGGTCTGCGAAGACGCAGCAGTTGGCCTGGTCCGAGCCTGCGTGCCGGGGTGCGCCGTCGATGATGGTTCCGTAGATATGGTTGATCTCCGGGATCTCGGGATGGACCACGGCAAAGGCCGCGTTGGCCGCCTGCTTGACCTCGGATCCGAAGCGCTTCAATGCCTCGGCCGAGGTCTCGCGTATCTCCAGGCCGTGGGGCACGCCGCTGGTGTAGAAGTAGAAGGCTCCGCCATAGGCGATGTCGCCGCTGACGGCGCCGAATCCGGGCGTGTGCACGGTGACGTCGCGCCGGTAGATGAAGGAGGGGACGTTGATGAAGCGTACGCCGTCCGCGTGGTTGCCGTCCCAGCGCACGAAGGCCTCGATGAAGCCGCAGGGCGTGTCCATGCCCACGCGGGTTTCGGGCATGTGGCGCTGCACCCAGCCCAGTTCCACAGCGGCGGTGGCCAGCGCGATCACGCCATGGCCGCAGTGGTCGCTGTAGCCCTCGTTGTGCATGAAGATCACGCCGAAGTCCGCCCCTGGCGTGACGGGCGCCGTCAGCACGCCGCCATACATGTCGGCATGGCCGCGCGGCTCCAGCATCAGCGACCGGCGGATCTCGTCGGCATGCTCCCCGAGCCAGCGGCGGCGCTCGACGATGGAGTCGCCGGGCAGGCGGCCCAGCCCCGAGGTGACGATGCGAAACGGCTCGCCCGCCGTATGGACTTCGACAGTGCTGATGGTGCGTGATGGCTGCATGCGGGACCTCGGGGCGGTGAAGGGATTCAGGTCAGGCCGGGGGCGTGGGCTGCTTCGTGCAGCCATGGTGGCGCAGTACGGCTCGTGCGGCCATCACAGGCCGCCTGCACGCATTGCGCCAGCCCCGCGAAGTGCACGCTGCGGCCGACCAGCCCTGGCGCGTAGTGGGCGAACTTGGCCGAGTTGGTCATGAGGGTGCGGGCCGTGGGCGCGACCACGGGCTCGCCCAGCATGCACCAGCAGGTGTCGTTGAGCACGGTGGCGCCGAAGCGTTCAAGCTCGGCGACATGCCCCTGGCTTCGCGCCTGCTCGTAGACCGCGCGGCCACAGGTGATGACCAGGGCGGTGGCGGCATGCCTGCGCCGTCCCCGGCACAGCGCGGCCAGCCGTGCGAACTCCTGCAGCGAGAAATGCGGGTTGCCCAGCGAGACCAGGTCCACGGCGTCGTCACGGGCGCTGTTGAGCGTTGCCCAGCTGTGCGCGAGGTCGGCGGCATCGATGTGCAGCGGCTGTGCGCTGCAGTCCTGCCCCATCGCATCCTCGGGACGCAAGGCCTCTGGCGTGATGCCCGCCATGTGGAACATCGGCGCGCCCGAGGTGGTGCCGAAGGCGGCCGAGAAGGCCTTGAGGTCGTCCTGGCTGGGGGCCGCATCTTCCAGGCCGGTGACCAGCGGGATGCGCCGGCCCGCCAGCAGTCCGACGTGGTAGCCGAGCAGCGGATAGAACGCGTCGTCGGCTGACGCGGGCCTGCGCACCACGATGCGCAGCTGCGCCTTGCGGTGGCTGTCCAGGTGGCAGCCCGCCAGCGGGGCGCGCCCGCACAGGGCGATGCACAGGTCCAGGTAGTCGGGGTACTTGAGCGTGCGCGCGGCCAGCACGCTGTTGGCGAAGACGACGGCATTGGACTCGGCCCAGGCGATCTGCTCGCCCGCGGCGGGGGCCGAATCCAGCAGGTAGGGCGCGCAGGTATAGCTCATGCGCGCGCCCATGGCCATGTAGGCCTCGCCCAGCGCGCTGGCCGGTTCGCCCAGTGCGGCGGGCACGCCCAGTTCGCGCCAGCGGCGCTGGTCCACCGAGATCGCGTTGAGCGTCGTGGGCACGGCCACGCGCGCGCCCCACTGCACCCATTGCCGCGCGAATTCGAGGCTGGAGGGACCCGTGTAGATGCAGCCGTCGATATGGACCTGGCTGACGCTGACCAGTTCCCGGGCGCCCTGCAACTGCGCCATGCGCACCACGATGCGCAGGGCCATCTGCGCGGCCTTGCCGTGCCGGCCCGCGAGTATGGCGCGGTCGTGGTCGTCCAGCCGCAGCGCGCCCTGCGGCGCCTCCTCTTCGGGCCCCGGGCTTCTGGCGGAAAAGCCGTCCTGCGGCCTGGCGCTGTGCGCCGTCACGCGGCCCCCGTCGACGCGCACGAATGCGCTGCCGCGCAGCCCGGCGAAGGCCTGCGGGCCGATGCAGACCACGGGCAGCGACTGGCCATGCATCCTCTGCGCCAGCACCACGCCCAGCGTCAGGATGTCGTCGGCCTCGGCCAGCACCAGTGCGGCCGGCGCATGGCCCGAGCGGATCAGCTCCAGCATCACGCTGCTGCCCGTGCACGATCCCCGGCCCGAGGGAATGGCCAGCACACGGCCCGCCAGGCATCGGCCGTGCAGGGGGTGATGGCGGTCGATGACCCGGCCCGTGGCAGGGTCCACGCCACCCCAGAAGCTCAGGCCCGTGTCGGCGTGCAGCAGCTCGCCCTGCGCGGCGCCGTCCACCAGGACGCGGACCGTGCCGCCGCGCATGCCGTCATGGATGCCGCCGCTCATGGGATGGGCCGCACGGTGAAGGTCCGCGACATGCCGTACAGCGTGCCCTGGCCCAGCCAGCGGTCGAAGATGGCCTGCATCTCGCCCGAGGCCTCCATGTCCTGCAGCGCGGTGTTCACGGCAGCCAGCAGGCGCTTTTCTCCCTTTCGCACGCCGATGCTCCACAGCTCGTTGCCGATGGGCGTGCCCAGCACGGCAAAGCGCGCGGCATCGGTGCCCAGGCGGTGGACCAGCCTGCGCACCGCTTCCTCCGAGGTGCTGAAGGCCTCGACCTTGCCTTGCAGCAGGGCGGCGAACGCGGTGGAAACATCGTCGTAGCCCACGGGCCGCGCCGTGGGCAGGGCCGCACGGATGAAGGGCTCGCTGATGGTGCCCTTGACGTAGCTGATGCGCTTGCCAGCCAGCTCGCCCGTGCTGCGGTAGCCGCGCTGGCGGTTGACGGCCAGCACGTTGCGGCTGGTGTAGTAGGCGTGGGAGTAGTCGACCTGCGCGGCGCGTTCGGGCGTATGGGCCAGGCCTGCGGCCAGGAGGTCGGCATGGCCGCGCTGCAGTTCGGGAATGCGCGCCTCGTCGGCCACGGGCCGGATCTCGGCCTTCACGCCCAGCCTTTGGCCGACGGCATGGCAGATGTCCACGTCGTATCCCGCCACGCCGCGGGTCTGGGGATCGGTGTAGCCGAAGGGCTCGAAGATGCCGAGGACGGCGCAGACCAGGCGGCCCCGGGCCTGGATGTCGGCCAACTGGTCGGCGTGGGCATGGGGGCCGAAGGCGGTGAGGGCTGCCATGGCGAAGGTGGGCAGGAGCAACCGGATTCTGGGCGTCATGGTGTCACTCTCCAAGGGGATGCTTGTGGGCTCGGGATTGCAGCTCAGAGGCGGCCACACGGGCGGCGGCGAGGTCCCATGCGCCCGTGCCCACGCTCTTGAACACGAAGGGGGCGGGCGTTCCCGGTCCGTCGCGCAGCAGGCTGGCCAGCGAGCGCAGGCGGTCCCAGGCGATGCCGGCGCGCAGCAGGTCGCCGGCCTCGTGGCGCGCGCCCTGGGGGTCGTCGCAGAACAGCGTGCTGCCGGCCAGTGTCGCGGGGCCGATCTCGGCCATTTCGGGCCGGAAGGCGCCCACGCCGATGACCAGGCGGCCCGCACGGGGTTTGTCGTCGTAGACCGGTTCGGTGCTGGTGGTCACGGTGATCACCACGTCCACGCTGTCGGGGATGGGGCCGTGCAGGGGAACGATGCGGTCATGGACGGCCCCCAGGCTGTCGCAGAACGCCTGGGCCGATGCCGGGCTGCGGCCGCGCACGCGGATGCGCGCCTGCGGGTGCAGGCAGGCCAGCGCCTGCACATGGTGGCGCGCCTGGGTGCCGGTGCCGATCAGGGCAATGTCCTGCGGTGGCCCAGCCGCCAGGGCGCGCAGGGCCAGCAGCGTGATGGCGGCTGTGCGCCGGCCCGTGACCTCGGGGCCGTCCAGCGCGAACAGCGGCCTGCCGGTGCGGGCGTCGCAGGCCGTGACCAGCCCGTGGATGGTGGGCAGACCCAGGCGTGCGTTGCCCGGTTGCACGCAGACCAGCTTGTGCACGCCCAGGTCCGCGGCGGTGGCGGGCATGCTCAGCAGCACGCCGCCCTGGCCCAGGGGCATGGCCGCGCGTTCGGGGCTGAGGATGGAGCCAGCCTCGTACTCGCCGGCCGCCTGGGTCAGCGTCTGCAGGAGGGCCGGATAGCCGAGCAACTGCGCTGTGCGGGCCGCGTCGAAAACCTGGAAGGGACCGGTGCAAGCAAAGGGCGTGGTGTCCATGGGCAAGGTTCCGCAAGGAGGTTCAAACGCGCCGGATGTCCGGCGCCAAGGCCTGTACACGCAGCTGGCGCGCCTCCAGCACGCGTGCCAGCTGCGTGAGCGCGAAACACAGCACGAAATACATGCCGGCCAGCAGCAGGAACACTTCGAAGGGCCGCGTCAGCAGGCTGCTGTTGACCTGGGCGGCGGCATAGGTCAGCTCGTGCACGCCGATCACATAGCCCAGCGAGGTGTCCTTGATGGTGGTGACGAACTGGCCCACCATGCTGGGCCGCATGCGGGTCAGCGCCTGGGGCAGCAGGATGCGGTGCATGCGCAGCCCGTAGCCCATGCCCAGGGCGGCGGCGGCCTCGGCCTGTCCGCGCGGCAGGGCCAGCAGGCCCGCGCGCACGATCTCGGCCAGATAGGCGGACTGGAAGACCACCAGCGTCGCGGCCATGGTGGCAAAGCCTGCCACGGGGCGCCCCAGCAGCAGGGGCGCGATGAAGTAGACGCCGAAGACCAGCATCACCAGCGGAATGCTGCGCAGCAGGTGGCATGCGGCCTGGGCAGGGTGGCGCACTGCGCCGCGCGGGCTCAGTTGTGCCAGCGCCAGCAGCACGCCCAGCGGAAAGGCCAGCCCTATGCCGATCAACGACAGCGCCAGGGTGGCCGCCAGGCCGCCCAGCGGCCCGTGCGGATAGGCCCCGATGAGCAGCAGCAGGCCGTGGTCGCGCAGGATGTCGGCCATGGTTCAGCGCTCCCCGGGCCGCAGGCGGCGCTCCAGCCAGGCGGCCGTGGCCAGCAGGCACAGCGCGACGGCGGCATAGAGCGCGGTGCTGATGCCGTAGGTCTCGAAGATGCGGAAGCTCTGGTTGGCGATCTCCTTGGTGGCATAGGTCAGCTCCATGGCGCCGATGACCATGGCCAGGCTGGTGGTCTTGAGCAGCATCACGCCGGTGCTGGCCAGCGCGGGCAGGGCGGCGCGCAGCGCCTGCGGCAGGATCACGTGGCGCAGTGCGTCCAGGCGCCCCATGCCCAGGGCTAGCGCCGCCTGCATCTGCCCCGGCGCGATGCTGCGCAGTCCGCTGCGCAGGTCTTCCGCGACATAGGCGCCGTAGTACAGGCCGATGGCGATGGCGGAGAAGACGATCTCGCCATGGTGGTCATTGGCCCAGTCCTGCAGTCCCTGGGCCAGCAGGCTGCTGACGCCGAAGTACCACAGGAAGATGTGCACCAGCGGCGGTACGTTGCGCTGGAACTCGATGAAGCCGGTGACGGCGAGCCGCAGGGGCCAGGCTTGTGCCAGCCGCGCCAGGCACAGCGCGAGGCCGCAGGCCAGCGCCAGCATCCAGGCTGCCGCCGCCAGTGCCAGGGTGGCTGCGAGGCCGCGCAGCAGTTGCGGCCCATGCTCGATCAGCAGGGACATGGCGTTCCCGTTCTCCGCGTCGGGGCGACGCACCACATGCAAGCGACCATGGATTGCTTCCTTCGTGATGTCCTGATGCTGGTTAGAAATGGGACCGATTTGGTATGAATTGGTTTTTAAAAATACCAATCAATGAGCACTTTATGATCCGGTTCGACTATTGCAACAGGGTATCCACTGAGGTGTTCCGAGAGGGGGTTCATCATTGGCGCGACGGAAACGCTTGCATGGGCGCTAGACTGGCCGCCATGCCATCCACGAAAGGTGGTCTGGAAAAAGAACCATATGACCAACGAATTCCGCCCCAAGCAGGTCTATGAGCAGGTGGCCGAGCAGATCCGCTCAGGCATCGCGGGCGGCGCGCACCCCCCCGGTTCGCGCCTGCCGTCGGAGCGCGACCTGGCCCAGCGTCTGGGCGTGAGCCGCCCCGCGGTGCGGGAGGCCATCGGTGCCTTGCAAAACGAGGGGCTGGTCGTGACGCGCCCCGGTTCGGGCACCTATGTGGCCGAAGCCCTGCCGACGGCTGCGCCAGGCGTCGGATTGCCGCCGCAGCAGGCGGACTTCAGCCCGCTGAGCATCCTGGAGGCCCGCCTGCTGATCGAGCCTGCCGTGGCCCGCCTGGCCGCGCGCCAGCGCAGGCGCGATGCGCTGGCCGAGCACTACCTGGACCAGATGGGCGCGGTGCAGGACATCGGCGACCCGCAGCAGCAGGCGCTGTGGAGCGAGTGCGACCGCCTGTTCCACCGGCAACTGGCCGTCATGACGGGGCAGGCGCTGATGGCGCGCATCGCCGACGAGATCGCCGCCAGCATGGACCAGCCGCTGTGGCAGCGCCTGCGCGACGATGGCATCTACGAGGCCGAGCGCATCCGGCTGTATGTGGCCGAGCACCGGCTGATCTACGAAGCCATCGTCTCGGGCGACGAGGATGCGGCGGCCTTCTACGTGGAAGGCCACCTCAGGCGCGTGCGCAAGGACATCGCCACGCGCGAGTGAGGCAGGTCTACGCCGCAGCCGCCGCGCGCTGCAGCCGGTCGCGCACGCCTTCCCAGTCGGCGGTGTCGGGCGGGGTCTCGATCCAGATCAGCCGGGCGCCCAGCTCGTCGAAGTCGCGCAGCGTGCCGAACAGCTCGCGTGCGGCGCTGGCGGCATCGGCAGGCATGGCGCGCAGCGTGATGGCCGGCGAGGCGGTGCGCAGCGGCGCGCGGTGGTAGACGGCCAGGTGCTTCGCATCGGCGCCCAGCACGTCCAGGCCGGCCTGCAACTGCTTGGAGTCCATCAGGCGCACCTTGGCATTGGGCGCGTAGTGGGCCAGCAGCGTGCCCGAGGCGCGCGGCGTGTCCTTGAGCATTTCGTCCCTGGACAGCGGGCGCAGTCCGCAGGCGCGCTCGATGTCGTCGCGCGTGATGGCGCCGGGGCGCAGCAGCACGGGCACGCCGCGCGTGCAGTCCACGATGGTCGATTCAATGCCAACCTCGCAGGCACCGCCGTCCAGCACCAGCAGCGTGTCGCCGAACTCGCCGGCCACATGGGCCGCCGTGGTGGGGCTGACGCGGCCGAACTTGTTGGCGCTGGGCGCCGACACGCCCCAGACGGGCGGCTGCAGCTGCTGGCAGGCGGCCAGCACGGCATGGGCGACGGGGTGGGAGGGGCAGCGCAGGCCCACGCTGTCCTGGCCGCCAGTCGAGGCCCGGGCGGCCTGTGGCAGGCGCGGCAGGATCAGGGTCAGCGGACCGGGCCAGAAGGCGTCGATCAGCTGCTGCGCGAACAGCGGCACTTCACGCGCATAGCGTGTGATGGCGCCGCTGTCGGCCACATGCACGATGAGCGGATGGTTGGCTGGCCGGCCCTTGGCCGTGAATATCTGCGCGACGGCCGCGTCGTTGTCGGCATCGGCCGCCAGGCCGTAGACGGTTTCCGTCGGCAGCCCCAGCAGTTCGCCGCGCCCCAGCGCCTGCGCCGCGGCCTGGACGGCGTCCGGCCGGGTTCCATCGAGAATCATCGCGCGGCCTTCAGAACGGTGCGATGCCCAGGATGGCGGCGGCCTGCAGCGCCGTGGCGCGCACGGCCTCGGGCGTGGCGCCCGTGACGTTCAGGTGGCCCATCTTGCGGCCGCGCTTGGCGTCGTGCTTGCCGTACAGGTGCAGGTGGCAGCCGGGCAGGGCCAGGACCTGGTCCCAGGCGGGGGCCTGGGCCTCGCCGCCCTCCTTGAACCACAGGTCGCCCAGCAGGTTCAGCATGATGGAGGGGCTGTGCTGGCGCGGCTGCGTCAGCGGCAGGCCGGTCATGCAGCGCACCTGCAGCTCGAACTGCGAGACGTCGCAGGCGTTCTGGCTGTAGTGGCCGCTGTTGTGCGGGCGCGGCGCGATCTCGTTGACCACGAGCATGCCGTCCTGCAGCACGAAGAATTCCACGCACAGCACGCCCACGTAGCCCAGGCCGTCGGCCACGGACTGGGCGGCGGCCAGGGCCTGCTCGACCTGGGCCTGGGGCAAATTGCCCTCGTAGACCTCGGTGACGGCCAGAATGCCTTCGCGGTGCAGGTTGCGCTGCACGGGCAGGTGGACCATGGCGCCGTCGCGCCCGCGCGCCACGATGACCGAGCATTCGTGGGCCAGTGGCAGCATCTTCTCCAGCACGCAGGCCACGCGGCCCAGCCCGTCCCAGGCAGCGGCCAGCTCGGCGGCATTCTTCACGCGGACCTGGCCCTTGCCGTCATAGCCCATGCGCGCGGTCTTGAGAATGCCGGGCAGCAGGCTGGCGTGCACGGCGGCCAGTTGCTCGGGCGTCTCGATCACGGCATAGGGCGCGCAAGGCACGCCGCAGCGCACGAAGTGGGCCTTTTCCTGGGCGCGGTCCTGGGCGATGGCCACGGACGAGCCGGCCGGCGACACCGGCCGCTGGGCGGCCAGCAGGTTCAGCGCCGCAGCGGGCACGTTCTCGAATTCGGTGGTGACGGCGGCCGACAGGCGCGCCAGCTCGGCCAGGCCCTGGGGGTCTTCGTAGCCGGTGCGGATGTGGTGGTGGCTGACCAGGCCTGCGGGACTGGTCGGGTCGGCATCAAGCACGGCCGTGAAGTAGCCCATTGCCTGGGCCGACTGCACGAACATGCGGCCCAGCTGGCCGCCACCCAGAACGCCCAGCGTGGCGCCGGGCAGGATCACGTCGGCGTTCATGCGGCCACCGGGGGAAGCGTCATGGCGCGCGCCGCAGCGGTCTGCTCGGCGCGGAAGGCTTCGAGCCTGGCGCGCAGGGCCGGGTCCTCATTGGCCAGCAGGGCCACGGCGAAGAGGGCCGCATTGGCCGCACCGGCCGCGCCGATGGCGAAGGTGGCCACGGGCACGCCCTTGGGCATCTGCACGATGGAGTGCAGCGAGTCCACGCCCTGCAGGTGGCGGCTGGCCACGGGCACGCCCAGCACGGGCACCACGGTCTTGGCGGCGATCATGCCGGGCAGGTGGGCAGCGCCCCCCGCACCCGCGATGATGGCCTTCAGGCCCCGGCCGGCGGCGGCCTCGGCGTAGGCGAACATGTCGTCGGGCATGCGGTGGGCCGAGACGACCTGGGCTTCGTGGGCGATGCCGAACTGCTGGAGGATGGCAACTGCGTGCTGCATGGTCTCCCAGTCGCTGCTGGAGCCCATGACCACGCCGATCTGGATGGAGTTCATGTGGAGAGGGCGCCTGCGGCCCGGCCTAGTGGAACCCGCGATTTTACTTTTTTAGTCCGGATCGGCCCGCATCCCCGTCCTAATCACCGCACGGCCGTATGCTGCTCGCGCGCGAAACCGAGCACGCGCTGGCGGAAAACATGGGCCAGCCAGGCCAGGGCCAGTGCCACCTGCACCCCCAGCGACAGCCACAGGCCGGTGCCTGCAGGCCGGGCCAGGCCCGCCGCCAGCGGCTGGGCCAGGGCAGCGGCATCGGCGCCGGCCACGCCGAACACCAGCAGCGGCAGCACGATGTTGACGAGCAGCCAGGTCACGGCAAAGGCCGCCAGTGGCGACTTGATGCGCCCGGCCAGCAGCGAAAACCCCGTGGCCAGCGCCGCATCGCGCAGCAGTTGCGCCGTGGCCAGGGCTGACAGCTGTGCCGATCCGGGCAGGCTGGGCTGGCCGCCTGAGGGCCACAGAAGCCACAGCGCACAGGCCAGCGCGGCCAGCAACCAGCTCACGGGCCACAGCGGCAGGGCTTCGAGCGCACCGCGCCAGCGGCCCTGCAGAACGCACCACTGTACCTGGCGCCAGCTGCGCAGGCCTTCGTCCATGCCATGCAGGCAGACATAGGCGGTGCCGGCCAGCGCCAGCCAGGTGGTCCAGGCGAAGAAGGAGGCCGCCCCCGGGCCCGGTGCCGGGGAAGCTTCCAGGGGAATGCCTCCCAGGGCCAGGGCGGTCACGCACAAGCCCGCCGGCCAGGCCCAGGGCAGGGTGCGCACATCCAGGCGCGCGCACAGCAGCCGCCACAGGGCCAGCAGTCCCAGGCCCAGCGTGATGGCACCGAAGAGGTAGATGGCGCCGCGTCCGCCCAGCGGCAGCGACCACCAGAGCATGGAGCGGCCTTCTTCGTTCCATAGCTGTTCGGTCAGCCGGGCCAGGATGGGGCCTGGCAGCACCAGCACGAACAGCAGCGGGACCAGCACGAAGCGGATGCGCCGCGCGGGCTGCTCCTGCGGGCCCCAGCCCATGAGCACGGAGTGCATGCTCCAGGCCTGCAGTGCCAGCCCCCACAGCACGGCCTGCGCCACCGCGTGCACGCCCCAGGACAGCCCGCCCGGATGGGCGGCGGAGCCTGCCAGCACCGCCAGCGCGCACCACAGCATGTACAGCCATGCCTGCAGCGGTGCGCCCAGCAGCTTGCCCCAGGCCATCTGCCAGGGTGTCAGCGCCGACAGGCGCTGCCAATCCCAGGTGTGCTGGCGCGCTTCCTCGTTGAGGCCGCGCCCGGCCAGCACGCTGCCCAGGCCCGCCGCGGCGATCCACATGCCCACCAGGGAGGCGATCAGCAGCGTGTGCATGCGGTCGGCGGGCTGGACCAGGGCCAGCGGCGTGGCCAGGAGCAAGGCGGTGAGCAGCAGGCTCCATCCCAGTTGGGAGGGGCGCCAGTTGAGCCACAGCTGGCGCTGGAATTCGGGGTTGTGCGTCATGGCTGCTCCTGGGCGGCGGGCTGCGGTTGCGCGCCGCGCGCATAGCGGTCTTGCAGGCGCTCGCGCAAGGGGGTCAGGCTGGCGACCGGCAGGCCGGCCCGCACCAGGCGCGCCAGCAGGTCGGCGCGTTCGCGCGGTTCGCCGGGCAGCCACAGCCGCACGGGCCGGGCTGGCGTGATGGCATCCGGGGGCAGGGCCGCGTCGGGCAGCAGCAGTTGCAGGCGCTGTCGCAGATCGGCGTCCGTGGCGTCCGGCGCGGGTGCCAGCTCCAGCGCGTACAGGGCCAGCGGCGCACCCGCGGGGGCGGTGGGCGCGATGCCGGTATTGCCTTGCAGCGGCTCGTGGCTTTCCACGCGGCCGCCGCGCAGGCTCAGGATATGGGTGCAGTACTCGTCGAGTTCGCTCAGGATGTGGCTGGAGACGATCAGGGTCATGCCCTGGGCCTGCAGCTGGCGAAACAGCTGCGACAGGCTGGCGCGCGCCTCGGGGTCCAGGCCGCTGGCGGGTTCGTCCAGCAGCAGCACGCGCGGCTGGTGGACGATGGCCTGGCCTATGGCCACGCGCTGGCGTTGGCCCCGGGACAGCTCGGTGGGTCGGCGCTCCAGCAGTTCGGCCAGGCCCAGTTTTCCGGCCACATGGGCTGCCCGCTGTGGTGCCTGCGTGGTTTCCACGCCCATGGACAGGGCTGCGTACTGCAGGCAGCGCCGCACGCTCAGGCGGTCGTAGAGCCCGAAGAAGTCCGACAGATAGCCCAGGTGGCGGTGCACCTGGCGCGGCTGCTCCTGCACGGGGATGCCATGTACCTGGATCTGGCCCGACAGAGGCTGCTCCAGCCCGGCGATGCAGCGCATCAGGGTGGATTTGCCCGCGCCATTGGGGCCTACCAGGGCCGTGACGCTGCCCGCGCCGATCTGGACGCTGACACCGTCCAGCGCGCGGTGGCCCGGATATTCGAACACCAGCTGCGAAACCTTGATCACGGCGAGCCCTCTCTCGTTGTGGGCGGCGGCATCGCGCGCTCCAGCGCGCCAATATAGCCGAGCCCCCATCGCCACCGGGTGGCTTGAAATGCAGGCGCCGCACTCCCAACTGGGGTGGCTGCGGTCCATGGCGCCATGGCCATGGAATTGCTGGAGAATCACACCGTCCGCATCGGCGGCTAGCCGCCGCCGACCCCCGAACCGCCAAAAAGTCCGCGCGCCCTGGCCGCGCGCCTTGCCAGAGGGCCTGATCACATGATTGATGTCACCATTGAGAATTTCGAAGCCGAAGTCGTTGCCGCCTCCATGCAGGTGCCGGTGCTCGTCGACTTCTGGGCGCCCTGGTGCGGCCCCTGCAAGACGCTGGGCCCCATTCTCGAAAAGCTGGAAGTCGCCTATGAAGGCCGCTTCAAGCTGGTCAAGATCGACTCGGATCAGGAGCAGCAGCTGGCCGGCATGTTCGGCATCCGTTCCATCCCGACCTGCATCCTGATGATGGGTGGCCGCCCCGTGGACGGCTTCATGGGCGCCCAGCCCGAGAGCAAGCTGCGCGAGTTCCTGGACAAGCACCTGCCTTCCGAAGGCGAGCTGGCCGCCGAGGCCGAGGCCGACGAGGCACATCAGCTGCTCGAGGCCGGCGACACCCACGCCGCCCTGCAAAAGCTGGCCGATGCCCTGGCCGCCGATCCGAACAACGACGATGCCCGCTTCGACTATGTGCGCCTGCTGATCGCCACGGGTGGCTACGAGGAGGCGGGCGCCCTGCTGGTCGAACCGCTCAAGCGCATTCCCCAGCCCACGCGCTTCGAGGCGCTCAACCAGTGGCTGCAGTGCATGCTGTTCGTGCAGAACGACGAGCGCGGCAACTGGGAGTTCGCGCAGTTCGACGCCGCCATCGCGCAGAACAAGCGCGACTTCGACACCCGCTTCGGCAAGGCCCGTGCCCTGGCGGCCGAAGGCCAGTGGGCGGCCAGCATGGACGAGCTGCTGGAGATCATCATGCGCGACAAGGAATGGAACGGCCAGGCCGCGCGCAAGCTCTACGTGGGCATCCTGGAGCTGCTGACCCCTGCGAAGCCCAAGAAGCAGGATGCCATCCCCGGCAAGAGCAGCGGCGGCATCGAGCTGCTGGGCAAGGCCGGCGCCGAGCAGGACGAGGCCACGCAACTGGTCAACGGCTACCGCCGCAAGCTCAGCATGGCGCTGAACTGAGGCGGCAGCGCGCCCGCAATGCACAAGGGAGCCGTGGGCTCCCTTTTTGCATGTCATGCAGCGGCGGTTTCCTGCGCCTGGGCAAAGCGCATCAGCCCCCGCACCACGGCCAGCATGGCCGGATCGTCCCGCCAGGCGCTGCGGCAGGCCAGGCCCAGCGGTCGCGTCAGCGCCGGGCTCAGTTCGCGTTGCTGCAGCGTGCGGCTGATGGCGTCCATGGGCTCTTCGCGCGGCAGCACCGTAGGACCGTGGCCTGCGGCGGCCAGGGCGCGTATGCCTTCGGGAAAGCTCATCTCCATGCGCGGCTGGGGCAGCAGGCCGGCCTGGGCGAACCATTGGGACAGCAGGCGGTGCATCTGGGTGCCGGCGGCGAAGCCTATCCAGGGCTGGGCGTTGAGCCAGTCGGGCGTGATGTGTTCGGGCAAGGTCCAGCGGGGCGGTGCGAACAGCAGCATGGGGTCGTTGCGCCAGGGCAGCATGTCGAGTCCCGGCGGCACGGGCTGGGGCAGGCCGACCAGGGCCAGATCCAGCTGGCCGGCCGCCACGCGCAGCATGGCCTGGGCCGAGCTCACGACTTCCAGCCGCAGCTCCACGCCGGGCGCATGTTCGGCCAGCCACTGCAGCAATTGCGGCAGCAGCAGCGGGCTGACCCCGGCCGAGGCGCCCAGGCGCACGCTGGCGCCAAAGCCCTCGGCGCGCTTGCGCACCTGGCGCAGCAGGGCCTCGCTGTCGGCCAGCAGGCGGCGTCCACCCTCGGCCAGCAGCTCGCCGGCGGCCGTCAACCGTGCCTGGCGCTTGCCGCGTACCAGCAGTGGCGTGTCCAGGCGTGCTTCCAGTTCCTGGATGTGCAGGCTGACGGCCGGCGGGGACAGGTGCAAGGCCTGGGCGGCGGCGGCCAGCGTGCCCAGGTCGGCCACGGCCACCAGGGTCTGAATCTGGTCGAGGTTCAGGCGTCGCATCAGTTTTTCTGAAGATGATGTTCCAAAGATTCGACTTTATCTAATCTGACGGCGAACCCATCATCCCGTCCCGTATCAAGAACGGGACGGAGCCAAGGATGGAACTGAGCAATGCGGTGCTGGCCGCCGCCCTGGGGGCGGCCCTGATGAATGCGGGCTGGAACAGCGCGATCAAGCTGGGCGGCGACAAGATGGTCGCCATGGCGCTGACCACGGGGCTGGCCAGCCTGTGGTCGCTGCTGGTGCTGCCCTGGCTTCCCTGGCCCGCCATGGCGCAGTGGGATGCGGCGGTGTGGTGGTGGCTGGCGGCCTCGGTCGTGGTGCACACGGTCTACCACTTCGTGCTGCCGCATGCCTACCAGCATGGGGAGTTCGGCGTGGTCTATCCCGTGGCGCGTGGCAGCGCCCCGCTGTTCGTGACGCTGGGGGCGGCGCTGCTGGCTGGCGAGATGCCGGGAGCGCTGGGCTTGGCCGGTGTGCTGTGCCTGTCGCTGGGCGTGCTGGCGCTGTCGGTGCGCAGCGGCGCGGCCAGCGGCTTTCGGGGCAGCGGCTATGCGCTGGCGGCCGGAGCCATGATCGCCGGCTATACGGTGATCGACGGCATGGGGGCACGGGCCGCGGGCGCGGCCCTGGTCTATGCGGCGCTGCTCACGCTGGGCGATGGCGTGGCCACCGTGCTGATCCTGGCCTGGCGGCGCGGGCCGGCCGTGCTGCGCGCCGATGCGCGCACCTGGCGCCTGTGCGCGCTGGCCGCCGCCATGCAGGTGTCGGCCAGCTGGATGGCGACATGGGCGCTGTCGCAGGCGCCCATGGGGCTGGTGTCGGCGCTGCGCGAGAGCAGCGTGCTGTTCGCGGGCTGGATCGCCGCCTGGCTGCTGCGCGAGCGCCTGGGCCGCGTGCGCATGCTGGCCTCGGCCCTGGTGTTCGGCGGCATCGTGCTGGTGCGCTGGGGGAACTGAGCCCCCGCTGAGCACCCGATGCTCAACCGTGGCTGATGCGGGTACCCAGCAGCGCCAGGAACTGGGCGATCCAGGCGGGGTGGGCGGGCCAGGCGGGGGCGCTGACCAGGTTGCCTTCGGTGTGCGCCTGGTCCACGCCGATGTCGGCATAGGTGCCGCCGGCCAGCTCGACCTCGGCGCGGCAGGCAGGGTAGGCAGAGCAGGTGCGACCCTTGAGCACGCCGGCGCCGGCCAGCAGCTGGGCACCATGGCAGACGGCGGCCACGGGCTTGTCGTTGTCGAAGAAGTGGCGCACGGCGGCGCGAACGGCGTCGTGGTTGCGCAGGTATTCGGGGCCTCGTCCGCCAGGGATCACCAGGGCGTGGTATTGCTCGGGCTTGATGTCGGAGAAGCTGGCGTTGAGCGTGAAGTTGTGGCCGGGCTTCTCGCTGTAGGTCTGCGCGCCCTCGAAGTCATGGATGGCCGTCTTGATGTGGTCGCCCGCCTTCTTGTCGGGGCAGACCGCATGCACCGTGTGCCCCACGGCCTGCAGGGCCTGGAAGGGAACCATGGTTTCGTAGTCCTCGCAATAGTCTCCGCAGATCATCAGAATCTTCTTGCCGGCCATGTGCCTGCTCCTTCAAAAAAGTCAGAGGGAACAGGCATTGTGGCAGCGTCGGTGACGCCGGCGTGACCGGCGGGCGCGTGCAACGAAAAAGAGAGCCGGAGCTCTCTTTCTTCAGGGAAGGGTGAAGCCCTCTCAGGCTGTCAGGCGCTCCAGCGCCTCGCGGTACTTGGCAGCCGTCTTCTCGGTCACGTCCTGGGGCAGGCGCGGTGCCGGGGCCTTCTTGTCCCAGGGCTTGCCGTTGACCTGGGCCTGCTCCAGCCAGTCGCGCACGAACTGCTTGTCATAGCTGGGCGGATTCTCGCCATGGGCCAGGGCCTGGGCATAGCCTTCCACGGGCCAGTAGCGCGAGCTGTCGGGGGTGAGCACCTCGTCCATGAGCACCAGTTCACCCTTGTCGTCCAGGCCGAACTCGAACTTGGTGTCGGCGATGATCATGCCCTTGTCGAGGGCGATGGCGGCGGCTTCCTTGTAGATGCGGATGGCTGTGTCGCGAATCTGGGCGGCCAGCTTTTCACCGACCATCTCCACGGTGCGCTCGTAGGTGATGTTCTCGTCATGGTCGCCCATCTCGGCCTTGGCGGCCGGGGTGTAGATGGGCTCGGGCAGCTTGGCGGCGTTGGTCAGGCCCTCGGGCAGCGGCACGCCGCACACCGAACGCGATTCCTGGTACTCCTTCCAGCCACTGCCGGCCAGGTAGCCGCGCACCACGGCCTCGATCAGCACGGGCTTGAGGCGCTTGACCAGCATGGAGCGGCCGCGCACCTGGGGCACTTCCGCAGGCGTGACCACGGACTCGGGCGCTTCGCCGGTCAGGTGGTTGGGGCAGATATGGCCCAGCTTGTCGAACCAGAACAGCGCCATCTGCGTGAGCAGCTCGCCCTTGCCGGGAATGGGCTCGCCCATGATCACGTCGAAGGCCGACAGACGGTCCGAGGCCACCATCAGGATGCGGTCGTCACCCACGGCGTAGTTGTCACGCACCTTGCCGCGCGCGAGCAGCGGCAGCGAGGCGATGTTGGAGGTGTGCAGGGCGGAGGGACGGGACTGGGTGGTCATGTGAGGCAAGGGGCAATCTGGCAAGGGGCCGCGGCTGCCTGACGGCTGAAAGGGCTGAAAACGGCGTGCAGGAGCGCGATTCTAACGGGGCCGGAGCGGCAGGTGCCCGGACGGGGCTTGCCGCCCCCGGCGGGCTGCTTCCGGCTGGCGGACTGCTCCGGCAAACCTGCCCATTGTGCGCCCAATCGCAGGGTACGACAAACGCCCCTCCAAGGCCCTGCGCCACCCTGCGCCATCGCCCGGCGGCGTTGCTTTTGGGCGGGGGGCGGCGCATAGTGGGTTCGCAAGCAAACGAATGCGCATTCCAGCCTGCAAGCACCTGTCCCGGCGGATCGTCCTGCCGACGGATCGGGCTGTTCCCATCCAGAGCAAGGAGTGTTTAGATATGAATCTGACGATTAGTGGGCATCACCTGGAGGTCACTCCCTCGCTGCGCAGTTACGTCATGGCCAAGCTCGAACGCATTCTTCGGCACTTTGACCAGGTGGTGGATGTCAAGGTCTTGCTGACCGTCCACAAGCAAAAGGAGAAGGAAAAACGCCAGCGTGCCGGTTGCACGCTGCGCGTCAAGGGCCAGGATCTTTTTGTCGAAACCTCTCACTTCGACCTCTACGCCGCCGTCGATGCGCTGGCCGACAAGCTCGACCGCGTGGTGGTGCGCTACAAGACACGGCAGCAAGGCAGCCGCTACGGCTCGGCCAAGCGCCTGGGCGATGCCCAGCCGGTGATGGCGTCAGTTGGATGACAGGTAAGGCGCCGGCCCTGTGCGGGCGCTTACAATACCCTTCTTCCTGTGGCTGACGCGCCACGTACGACCACCGCCCTTCGGGGCGGTTTTTGATGGGGGTCAGGGTTTCCCCACGGTTTTCGGCACTGCGGTGCATAATTGTTTCCCGAACCATGAACCGTCTCGCCTCCATCCTGCCCGCCGCTCAAGTGCTCGTGAGCGTCGATGTCACCAGCAAAAAGCGCGCTTTCGAAGAAGCAGGCCTGCTTTTCGAGAGCCTGCACGGCCTGTCCCGCGCCCTGATCACCGACAGCCTGTTCGCGCGTGAACGCCTGGGCTCGACAGGACTGGGCCATGGCGTGGCCATTCCTCACGGTCGTATCAAGGGTCTGACGGCCCCCATGGCGGCCGTGTTCCAGCTGGACCGTCCCATCGGTTTCGATGCGCCCGATGAGCAGCCCGTGGGCCTGCTGATCTTCTTGCTGGTGCCCGAGGCCGCGACCCAGAAGCACCTGGAGATCCTTTCGGAAATCGCCGAACTGCTCAGCGACAGCCAGTTGCGCGAGCGGCTGAAGTCCTGCGGCGACGCCGCCCTGCTGCATGGGATGATCGCGGGCTGGCAGTCTTCTGCCGCCCCCCTGGTCTAGCCCTTTCTCCTTTCTTTTTCACGGGCCTTGCCATGAGACCCAGTGCCATCAGCGCCGATGTGCTGTTCGAGGAGTTCCGCTCCAGCCTGCGCTGGGAGTGGGTGGCGGGCCTGGGTGCCTCCGAGCGCCGCTTCGACGAGATGGCCGTGCGCTCGGCGCGCTCGGGTGCCGATCTCGTCGGCTACCTGAACTACATCCATCCCTACCGGCTGCAGGTGCTGGGCGAGCGCGAGATCGCCTACCTGACCAATGCCACGCCCCAGGACTGCCAGCGCCGCGTGGCGCGCATCGTCACGCTGGAGCCGCCGGTGCTGGTATTGGCGGATGGCCAGACGGCGCCCGAGGCACTGCTGTCCATGTGCGAGCGTGCCCACATCCCCATGTTCGCCACGCGCGAGCAGTCGGCCTTCGTGATCGACGTGCTGCGTGCCTACCTGGCCAAGCATTTCGCCGACCGCACGACCATGCATGGCGTGTTCATGGACATCCTGGGCATGGGCGTGCTGATCACGGGCGAGTCGGGCCTGGGCAAGAGCGAGCTGGGGCTGGAGCTGGTGACACGCGGCAACGGCCTGGTGGCCGATGATGCCGTGGACCTGTACCGCATCAACCAGACCACCATCGAAGGCAAGTGCCCCGACCTGCTGCAGAACCTGCTGGAGGTGCGCGGCATCGGTCTGCTGGACATCCGCGCCATCTTTGGCGAGACGGCCGTGCGCCGCAAGATGCGCCTGAAGCTCATCGTGCACCTGGTGCGCAAGGAGACCATGGAGCGTGAGTACGAGCGCCTGCCAGCCGAGCCGCTGACCCAGGACGTGCTGGGCGTGCCCGTGCGCAAGGTCGTGATCCAGGTGGTGGCGGGCCGCAACATCGCCGTGCTGGTCGAGGCGGCGGTGCGCAATGCCATCCTGCAGCTGCGCGGCATCGACACCTACCAGGAATTCGTGCAGCGCCACCGCCGCGCCATGGAACGCGGCGATACCTTCTAGCGACTGCCTGTTGCGCAGCCCCCACTGTTTTTTCGGCGATTGTTTGAGGGCGGTGCGACCACGTTTGCGCGCGGGGCGTTGTTGCTGGAGTGTTAATAAGAATAATTCTCAATTTCTATAATCCGGGCAAACGCCATGTCCGCGTCGCACCGGGCCGGACATGGCGCGTTCATTTCCGTCTCGAAAGCCCTCCCGGATGTCCCGAATCTGCCGCCATGGCCTGCTGCACGCAGGCTCCGTCCACCCGTTCGCCCCCGTGGCCCGAATCCATGCCCTTGGCGCGATCGCCCGGGTCTGCGCCATGGTTGCCGCAGCAGCGCTGCCCGCCGCATCCTGGGCCGCCGACGCCGAACTCGCCGAGGTCACGGTGCGCAGCGCCACCGATCCCCAGGCCCTGCCTGCCGTGGCGCCTGGCGGGCAGGTCGCCAAGGGAGCAGGCCTGGGCGTGCTGGGCCAGCGCGATGTGATGGATACGCCGTTCAACATCACCTCCTACACCGCCGAGGGCATGGCCGACCAGAACGCGACCACGCTGATGTCGGTGCTGGAGAACGACCCCTCGGTGCGCTTCACGACCAATACCGGCCATGCCTATGAGAACTTCACCATCCGCGGCCTGGGCGTGAACTCCACGGAGCTGGGCTTCAACGGCCTGTACGGCCTGGCGCCCGACGGCCATGTGCCCACCGAGATGGTCGAGCGCGTCGAGGTGCTCAAGGGGCCGGGCGCGCTGATGAACGGCATGTCGCCGGGCGGGGCCGTGGGCGGCACCATCAACCTCGTCACCAAGCGCCCGCTGGCCCAGGATCTCACGCGGGTGACCACGATGTTCAGCAGCACCTCGCAACTGGGACTGCAGGCGGACGTATCGCGCCGCTTCGGCCCCGAGCGCCGTCTGGGCATGCGCGTCAACGGCAGCACCTCGTCCGGCGATACCGAGATCGACGGCCAGAGCCGCCGCCACGGACTGGGTGCGCTGGCCTTGGACTACCAGGGCGACGGCTTCACCGTGGGGCTGGACGCCTACAGCTACCGCTCCACCATCCGCGATGGCAGCCCGATGATGGTGAGCCTGCAGAACCTCAAGCAGATGATCGCGGCACCGGATGCCACGACCAACCTGTTCAAGGGCATCCACGCCAGGCAGCAAAGCGATGCACTGATGCTGCGTGGCTCGGTGGACCTGGGGGCGGACTGGACGCTGTTCGGCTCGGTGGGCACGGCCGGGCATGCCTACGACGGCATGCTCAACGGCACGCGCGTGGTGCTGCGTGCCCAGGGCGACGGATCGGCCGTGGGGCAGACCTACAACCAGTACGGCTACACGGACACGACGGCGGCCGAGTTCGGCGTGCGTGGCCGGCTGCGCACGGGTGGCGTGAACCATCTGCTGGTGGCTTCCGTCAACTGGATGAATCAGAAGGGCGGCCGTGCGGCCGTTGCCACCAGCGCCAGCTATATCACCAACATCTACAACCCCGCACCCATCACGCTGGCCGGCCCCTACGGCGCCATCAAGCAGGAGCGCGACGATGTGCTCAGCAGCCTGGCCCTGGCCGACACGCTGAGCTGGGGTGGCGATGCCGTGCAGCTCACCGTGGGCGCGCGCCTGCAGCGCGTGAACCAGAAGATGGCGCGCTACGACGAGCAGGCCGTGTCGCCGGCGCTGGGCCTGGTGGTCAAGCCCTGGGGCGATGCGGTCTCGTTCTATGCCAACCATGTGCAGGGGCTGAGCGCGGGCTCCATCGTCGGCCCCACCTACGCCAATGCCGGCGAGGTGTTCGCTCCGTACAAGACCAAGCAGTTCGAGATCGGTGCCAAGTGGCGCATGGGTGATTTCACGCAGACGGTCTCGTTGTTCCAGATCGAGCGGCCGTCTTCCGTGGTCGAGACCGCGACCAACCGCCTGCGCATGGATGGCGAGCAGCGCAACCGCGGGCTGGAGTGGAATGTGTTCGGCGAGCCGGTGCGCGGCGTGCGCGTGCTCGGCGGCGTTGCCTACACACAGGCCATCCAGAGCAAGACCCAGGGCGGCGCACGCGATGGCTTCGGCGTCTTTGGCGTGCCGCGCTGGACGGCCAACCTCGGCGGCGAATGGGATGTGCCGGCGCTGCCCGGCGCCGCGCTGACGGGTCGCCTGATCTACACGGGCGCGCAGTGGGTGAATTCCGCCAACACGCTGAAGATGCCAGGCTGGACCCGCGTGGACGTGGGCGCGCGCTATGCGACCCGCATCGCGGCCCGGCCCGTGACCTTCCGCGCCACGGTGGAGAACCTGTTCGACAAATCCTACTGGGCCGGCAGCTTCAACGACAACTTCGCGACCACGGGCGGCCCGCGCACGGTGCGCGTCTCGGCCACGGTGGACTTCTGACGCCATGGCGCACGCTGCACGCAAGGGCCTGTGCATGGCCGCATCGCTGATGTACCTTCTGGGAGCCGGTGTCCATGCCGATGACGATGTGAAGAGCACACAGGCACATCGGATCGCTGCCGCGCAGACCGGCCTTCTGGCGCCTGGGCAGGCTGCCAGGGGGCTGCTGCCCGTCGGTGGCGCCCAGGCCTGGCGCGTCGACCTGCCGGCCGGTCACGTGGTCCAGGGCGAGTTCGATGGGCAGGGCGTGGCCCTGGACCTGGAAGATGCCCAGGGCCGCCATCTGCGCCGCCTGGCGCGCCCCGACGGGGGGGCCCAATCGCTGATGTGGGTCACGCAAGGCGCCGGACGGCAAAGGCTGGTGGCGCGCCGCATCGCTTCGGATGCGCTGGTGGCCGACGAGGCGAAGGCCGAGGCCGGCCGCTTCTCGCTGCGGCTGGGCTCCAGTCTGGCACCCGTGGGCGCCAAGGCAGCGCAGACCTCGGACGGGCCCGTGCTGGAAAGCCCGCGCCTGCGGGCCCTGGCGCAGGCGATCCAGCGCGGCGCGGGTTCGGGCGTCGCGGCCGAAGCCTTCTGGCGGCGCGTGCAGCAGGAGGGCTCGCCCATGGTGGAGCCGCTGGCGGATGGGCAGTCGCTGGTCACCTTCCTGTGGCGCGGCCTGCCGCGCGAGGGCATGCAGGGCGTGCGCCTGTTCGGCAGCCCGGCCGGCAACCATGATCCCCTGCAGCACCTGCCGGGCAGCGATGTCTGGTGGGCGAGCTTTCGCATGGCGGACAATGCGCGGCTCAGCTACCGGCTCGCGCCCGATGTGCCGCTGATCCAGGGCTCGGCCATGGAGCAGCGGCGCGCCTTGCTGGCCACGGCGCAGCGCGATCCCCTCAATCCCAAGGTCTTCCCGCAGCCGCCCGAGGGCGGATTCATCGACGCCTTCCAGGGCGCTTCGGTGCTGGAGCTGGCCAAGGCGCCGCCCCAGCCCTGGGTGGCTGCGCGTGCCGGCGTGCCGCAGGGGCAACTGGTGCAGCATCGCCTGCCCAGCCGCGTGCTGGACAACCAGCGCGATGTCTGGACCTACCGCCCGGCCGGCGCCCGAGCGCCCGAGGCGCTGCTGGTGCTGTTCGACGGCAATGCCTACACCAGGCAGGTGTCCACGCCCACGATCATCGACAACCTCATGGCCGATGGCCTGATCCCGCCCACGGCCGTGGTGCTGGTGGACAACGCCAGCCCGCAGGCGCGTGGCAGGGAGCTGCCACCCAACACGGCCTTTGCGCGCTTCCTCGATGAGGAGCTGATGCCCTGGGTACAGGCCCGGGGCCTGGGCCAGCCGGCCGCACGCACGGTGATCGGGGGCTCCAGCTATGGCGGGCTGGCCTCGGCCTATGCGGGCCTGGTCAACGCGCGCTGGTTCGGGAATGTGCTGAGCATGTCGGGCTCGTTCTGGTGGTCGCCGGCCGGCGAGGTGCCGGGCTGGGTGCAGCGCCGCTATGCCGAGGCACCGCGCCAGCCCGTGCGCTTTTATCTGGACGCGGGCCGCCATGAGCGTGCCCGCGGCGGACAGGACGGCATCCTGGAGACCAACCGCCACCTGGCCGATGTGCTGCGCGCCAAGGGCTACGACGTCACCCAGGCCGAGCACGAAACCAGCCACGACTACCTGCAGTGGCAGGGCTCGCTGGGTTGCGGCCTGGTGGCCCTGCTCAATCCCGTGCGCTTCGCCCAGGGCCTGCCGGCCTGCGAGCGCATGCCGGACAGCACGCCGGAGCTGAACTAGGTTTTTTGCCTGAACTTTCCGGCCATACAGCAGTCATTGAAAGCATGAATACCGTGAACGCAAATCATTCTCGTCGCCATCTCCTGGCGAAGATGGGCCAGGGCCTGGGCGTGCTGGTCACGCTGCCGCTGGCGGCGCAGTTGTCCCATGCGCAGACGGCCGCGCCCGGCAAGACCGTGACCGTGCCGCATGCCAAGGGCGAAATCCAGGTGCCCTTCAAGCCTTCGCGCGTGCTGGTGTTCGAGCTGGCGGCACTGGATACCTTGCAGGCCCTGGGCGGCGAGGTACGCGGCGTTCCAGAATTCAAGATGCCGCCGCTGCTGTCGCGCTATGCCGATGCGAAGTACGCGCGCATCGGCAGCCTGTTCGAGCCGGACTACGAGGCCATCAAGGCGCTGTCGCCCGACCTCATCATCGTGGGCGGGCGCTCCGAGGCCAAGTCCAGGGAGCTGCAGCGCTTCGCGCCCGTGCTGGACCTGAGCGTCAGCGACCAGCACCAGATGGCCGACATCTACCGCAACATCCGGACGCTGGGGGCCGTCTGCGGCCTGCAGGACAGGGCCGAGGCCGAGGTCAAGGGGCTTGAGCAGGCCGTCGCCGCGCTGCATGCCAAGGCGCAGTCGGCGGGCAATGGCCTGGTGCTGCTGACCTCGGGCGGCAAGCTCAGCGCCTATGGCCCGGGCTCGCGCTTCGGCATGCTGCACGATGTGTTCGGCGTGAAGCCCGCGGCCGACAAGCTCACCGTGGCGCGCCACGGGCAGGTCGTGTCCTTCGAATACCTGCTCAAGACCAATCCCGACTGGCTGTTCGTCATCGATCGGGACGTGGCCATCGGCCAGGACGGCAAGACCGCCCAGCAGTTGCTGGACAACCCGCTGGTACGCGCCACCAAGGCCTGGCGCAACAAGCATGTGGTCTACCTGAACGCGGCCAACTGGTACATCCTGGCCAATGCGGGCGCAGGCGCGTTGAAGGCCAACATCCAGCAACTGTCGGATGCCTTCGAGCGCGCATGACGCAGGCGCTCTGACGGCGGCGGCAGGGACCGTGCGCTCCCGCCGGGCCTTGGCCTGGCTGGCGGCGCTGGCGGCCCTGCTGGCGCTGTCGCTGGCCAGCCTGATGGTGGGCGCGGGCGACATGCACTGGAGCGTGCTGTGGTCGCGCAGCGAGGACGACCTTGCCTCCCAGGTGCTGGTCTTCAGCCGCGTGCCGCGCACGCTGGCGCTGTTGCTGGCCGGCGCCTCCATGGCGGTCTGCGGCCTGCTCATGCAGATGCTGGCGCGCAACCATTTCGTGGAGCCATCCACCGTGGGCACGGTGGAGTCGGCCAGCCTGGGCATGCTGGCGTCCTTCCTGTTCGTGCCGCATTGGCCGGTGATCGCCAAGATGGGCATTTCGGCCGTGGCGGCGCTGCTGGGCACGGCGCTGTTCCTGGCCGTGCTGTCACGCATACGGTTGCGCTCGTCTTGGATGGTGCCCCTGGTCGGCCTGGTGCTGGCCGGCGTGCTGGACGCGGCGGGCAGCTTCGTGGCCCTGCAGTTCGACATGATGCAGGCGCTGAAATCGTGGTCCAACGGGGACTTCTCCCTGGTGGTGCAGGGGCGCTACGAGCTGCTGTGGCTGTCGCTGGGTGCCACGGCCCTGACCTGCCTGGCGGCGGACCGTTTCACCGTGGCCGGGCTGGGCGAGAGCTTCGCCACCAACCTGGGGCTGAACTACCGGCGCCTGGTCTGGCAGGGCCTGGTGGTGGTGGCCGTGGCCACGTCGGCCGTGGTGGTCACGGCCGGCAGCCTGCCCTTCGTGGGCCTGATCGTGCCCAACGTGGTGCGCCTGGTGCTGGGCGACAACGTGCGCCGCAGCGTGCTGTGGGTGGCGCTGATCGGCGCGGGCCTGACCCTGCTGTGCGACCTGGTCGGGCGGCTGCTGATCGCTCCCTACGAAATCCCCGTGGGTACGGTGCTGGGCGTGCTGGGTAGCGCCCTGTTCCTGGCACTGATCCTGCGTCGCCGCAAGGAGGGTGCATGAGCAGCCTGCCGCAGACTCCGCCCTCTTTCGCTGGCCGGCCGCGCGCCTGGGGTCTGGGGACACGCCTGGCGCTGCTGGGCGTGCTGGCGCTGCTGTGCCTGGCGGCCTTCATGACCGTGGGCGTCAAGACCGACTGGGCCTTCGTGCTGGAGCATCGCGGTACCAAGGTGCTGACCATGGCCCTGGTGGCGTGCGCCATCGGCCTGTCCACCGTGGTGTTCCAGACCGTGTCGCACAACACCATTCTCACGCCCTCGGTGATGGGGCTGGATGCGCTGTACCTGTTCGTGCAGGCCGCCCTGGTGCTGTTGCTGGGGGCGGCTGGCGTCTCCGGCATGGGCGAGATCGGGCGCTACGCGCTCAACATCGCGCTGATGATGGGTTTCAGCGTGCTGCTGATGCGCTGGCTCTTCGTCGGTCACGCGAACAGCCTGCATCTGATGCTGCTGGTGGGCATGGTCGGTGGTATCTTCTTTCGCAGCCTCGCGGGCCTGGCCATGCGCGTGCTCGATCCCAACGAGTTCACGGCGCTGCAGGACCGCCTGTTCGCCAACTTCAATGCCGTGAACCTGCCACTGCTGGCGCCTTCGCTGCTGCTGATCGTGCCGGGCAGTGCCTGGATCTGGTGCCAGCGCCGCGTGCTGGACGTGATCTCGCTGGGGCGCGACGCGGCCATCAGCCTGGGCGTGGACTACGAAGGCCGCGTGCTGCGGCTGCTGGCCGTGGTGGCCTGCCTGGTGGCCGTCTCCACGGCCCTGGTCGGGCCCGTGGTCTTCTTCGGCCTGCTGGTCAGCAACATGGCCTACCACGCCATGGGCACGCGACGCCATGCCTGGGTGCTGCCGGCGGCCGTGCTGTGGGGCTGTGTGTTGCTGCTGGGCGGCCAGGTGCTGCTGGAGCAGCTGTTTCATTTCAATACCGTGCTGAGCATCGTGGTGGAGTTCCTGGGGGGGATCGTCTTCATCGTGCTGCTCATGCGCAAGGGGACCCCATGATCGAGGTGCGTGATCTGCTCAAGCGCCATGGCGGCACGACGGTGCTGCAAGAGCTCAATTTCGAACTGCCCGAGAAGGCGCTGACGGCCATCATCGGGCCCAACGGGGCCGGCAAGTCCACGCTGCTGTCCCTGGTCAGCCGCCTGATGCCGATCACCGCCGGACAGGTGCTGGTGGCCGGCAGCGACGTGGCCACCACGCCCACCGACGCGCTGGCGCGCATCATGGCCATCCTGCGCCAGGACAACCAGAGCGCGCTGCGCCTGACGGTGCGCGACCTGGTGGGCTTCGGCCGCTTTCCGCACAGCAAGGGGCGCCTGGGCCCCGAGGACCTGCGCCATGTGGACGAGGCGCTGGCGTACCTGCAGCTGACGCCGTTGGCCGAGCGGTTTCTCGACGAACTGTCGGGCGGCCAGCGCCAACGCGCCTACATCGCCATGGTGCTGTGCCAGGACACGCCCTACATCCTGCTGGACGAGCCGCTGAACAACCTGGACATGGCCCATGCCGTCAGCATGATGGGCCTGCTGCGCCGCGCCGTGACCGAGCGCGGCAAGACCGTGGTGATGGTGCTGCACGACATCAACTTCGCGTCGTGCTACGCCGACCACATCATCGCCCTCAAGGACGGTCGCCTGGCCATCGCCGGCACCCCCGCCGAAGTCGTGCAGGACGATGTCCTGAGCACCCTCTACGGCATCCCCGTCAGCGTCCACGAGGTCCGGGGCCGCCGGCTCTGCCATTATTTCGGCTGAGGCGGTGAGAGCCGGTTCCGCGCGTGGCGCGTGAAACTGGCGCGGCCCAAGTCAGGGGCACCGAGCAAGGGCCGCCCCGCCGCGAGGGTGTCGTCCCCCTCCCGCGAAGCGAGAGAGGGGGAAGGCGCGTCAGCGCCTCAGGGGGTGACCTTTTTCTCCAGGATCATGGAGTCACCGTAGCTGAAGAACCTGTACTCCTGCGCGATGGCATGGCGGTACAGCGCCATCACGTGCTCATAGCCCGCGAAGGCGCTGACCAGCATCATCAGCGTGCTCTTGGGCAGGTGGAAGTTGGTGATCAGCAGGTCCACCACCTGGTACTGGAAGCCCGGCGTGATGAAGATGCGCGTGTCGCCGCAGATGTGGCCCGTCTGGGCCCAGGACTCGAGCGTGCGCACCGTGGTCGTGCCCACGGCGACGATGCGGCCGCCGCGCTGGCGGCAGCGTTCCAGCGCGGCAAGCGTGGGCAGGGGGATCTCATACCACTCGCTGTGCATCTGGTGGTCGGCGAGGTTCTCGGTCTTCACGGGCTGGAAGGTGCCGGCGCCCACATGCAGCGTGACGCTGGCGCGTTCGATGCCGCGCTCGGCCAGGCGGGCGAGCACCTCGTCGTCGAAGTGCAGGGCGGCCGTGGGCGCTGCCACGGCACCGGGGCGGGCCGCGAAGACGGTCTGGTAGCGTTCGCTGTCCTCGGCGGCATCGGGGTCGTTGCCGCCGTCCTGGTGGCGCTCGATGTAGGGCGGCAGGGGCAGGTGGCCGAAGCGCTCCATCAGCTCATGGGGCGTCTCGCCGCGCGGGCCCTCGAAGCTCAGGTGGAACAGCGGGCCGTTCTCGTCCGGCCAGCGGCCCCGCAGCACGGCATCGAAGCCGCCGCGGTTCTTGCCTCCGCACAGGTGGATGCGCGAACCGGGCAGGGGCTTCTTGCTGACGCGCATGTGGGCCACGACATCGTTGCCTTCGAGCACCCGCTCGACCAGCAGCTCCAGCCGGCCGCCGCTGGCCTTCTCGCCGAAGATGCGCGCCTTGAGCACGCGCGTGTCGTTGAACACCAGCAGGTCGCCGGGCTGCAACAGGTCGGGCAGCTCGCGGAAGATGCGGTCGGTGGGAGAGGCGGCATCGTCACGGCCATCGAGCAGGCGCGAGGCGCTGCGCTGGGCCGCAGGATGCTGGGCGATCAGGTTCTCAGGAAGCTCGAAGTCGAAGTCGCTGAGCGAAAACACACGGGACAGGGAAGACATGCAGTGCTTGAGGGCCGGACAGGGCCCGTTCCAAGTTCGTTGAACGGAAGTCCGCCATTGTCGCAAACCCTGGGGTTGTCCCTGGAATTCTCCCGGGTCACTTGGCCATGCCGGCCTGGGGCTGGCGCTCGAATTCGAGCCACAGCGACTCCAGGTCCGGGAAGTCCCAGTTGGCGGGATCCTCGCGCGAGACGATGCGGTCATTGCCCAGGCTGTCGGACAGGTCCTCGACCTCGGGCGTGATGCGGCATCCCTGGCGCAGCGAGTAGAAGACCTTGACGCGCGGCGCCAGCAGGCTGGTGGGCGAGGCATCGATGACCACCGCCAGGCGCTGCGAGTGCAGGCGCACCAGCGAGCCCAGCGGATAGATGCCCACCGTCTGCACGAACTGTTCGAACAGGCGCTTGTCGAAATGCCTGGGGCTCCATTCGGCCATGCGGCGCAGGGCCTCCGACGGGGGCCAGCCCTTCTTGTAGGGGCGGTCCGAGGTGATGGCGTCGTAGACGTCGCAGATCGCCGTCATGCGGGCCAGCAGGCCGATGTCGTTCTGGCGCAGTCCGTCGGGGTAACCTGTGCCGTCCACCTTCTCGTGGTGGTGCAGGCAGGCATCGATGACCTCGTCGTCCAGGCCCAGCGGGCGCAGCAGCCGCTCGCCATGGCGCGGGTGGGCGCGCATCAGGGCCCACTCCGCATCGTCCAGCGGCCCGGGCTTGTTGAGCACGGCCACCGGGATCGCGGTCTTGCCCAGGTCATGCATGAGGCCGGCCATGCCGGCCTTGCGCAGGCTGTGGTCGTCCAGGCCCATGCGCTTGGCCAGGGCCACCATCAGCGCGCACACGGCCAGGCTGTGCATGTAGGTGTAGTCGTCGGCGGTCTTCAGCCGCGCCAGTCCGATCAGCGCATGCGGATTGCGCGCCACCGAGGCCGTCACATCGTCCACCAGCTGCCCGGCGGCCGCGGCATCGACAGGGCGACCCAGGCGGGCATCGCTGAACAGGCGGCCCAGCAATTGCCTGGCCTGGGCGCAGGTCTGGGCGGCGCGGCGCAGCTCGGTGGCCGTGGAGATCGGGGCCGTGCTCTGCTCGGAGGCCGGCCGCGCGCTGTCAGGGATCTGGTGGCGCAACTCGTCCTGGGGATCGAAGCGCAGGCAGGGGACCTGCACGCCCACATCCAGGCCCTTGCGCACGTCGATCCAGACCTCCTGGATGGAGGTGGCGCGCAGGCGCTGCAGGTCGGCCTCGGAATTGAGCAGGAACCGGGTTCGCCAGAATGGATGCTCCATCCAGGAGCCGCAGAACTCGTGCAGGAACATGCCCAGAGTGACATGCTGGACATTGATACGCTTCAACATGGCATTCGGTGGCGGGTAACACTACGTAACGTTGCCTGCATGGTAGCGGCTTCCCCAGAGACCCGGGGCATCAAGGGTGCATTGGACGGCTGGCGCCGCGGTGAACGTGGCGTGTTGCCTACACCTGTATATTCATACACTATGCTGCATGCTCTGAAACAGGACGGCCCATGCCTTTGAACGCCTCTTCCGCCTTTCCCGACCTCGGGCGCGATGCACCCGGCGCCAAGGCTGCGCGTCCGGGCAAGGCCAAGGCCGCGGACAAGGCCGGCGGCAAGGCGGCCAGCGCCGCACAGCAGGCGCTGCAGAAGATGGGCCTGGTGCGCGACATCGACCTGGCGCTGCACCTGCCGCTGCGCTACGAGGACGAAACCCGCATCACGCCGCTGCGCAACGCGCGCGAGGGCGACACCGTGCAGATCGAGGCCACAGTCACCCACAGCGAGGTGCAACTGCGCCCGCGCCGCATGCTCAAGGTCACCGTGGACGACGGCACGGCCGAATGCGTGCTGACCTTCTTCAGCTTCTATCCCTCGCACCAGAAGACGCTGTCGGTGGGCGCGCGTCTGCGCATACGCGGCGAGGTCAAGGGCGGCTTCTGGGGCCGGCAGATGCTGCACCCGGCCTTTCGCGCGGCCGGCGGCGACCTGCCCACGGCGCTCACGCCCGTCTACCCCACGGCGGCGGGCCTGCCCCAGGCCTACATCCGCCGCGCGGCCGCCACGGCCATGCTGCGCGCCGACCTCTCCGACACCTTGCCGGAGGGGGAGCAGCCGCCCGTGGCCCAGTTCCATGGCAGCGGTGGCCTGCCACCGCTGTTCAGCCTGCGCGATGCGCTGCAGTTCCTGCACCACCCCACGCCCGATGTGGCCCTGGCCACGCTGGAGGACCATTCGCATCCTGCCTGGCAGCGCCTGAAGGCCGAGGAACTGCTGGCCCAGCAGCTGTCCCAGTACGAGGCCAAGCGCGAACGTGCGCGGCTCAAGGCACCCGTGCTGCGCGCCGAATCCTCGCCGCAGGGGTTGACCCGGCAGTTCCTTGGCCAGTTGCCGTTCGGCCTGACGGGCGCCCAGCAGCGCGTGGTCGCGGAGATCCGGGACGACATGGCGCGCAGCATTCCCATGCACCGGCTGCTCCAGGGCGATGTGGGTTCGGGCAAGACCGTGGTGGCGGCGCTTTCGGCCGTGGCCTGCATCGATGCCGGCTGGCAGTGCGCGCTGATGGCGCCCACGGAAATCCTGGCCGAGCAACACTTCGGCAAGCTGGTCGGCTGGCTCGAACCCCTGCTGGCGCCACTGGGCAAGCGCGTGGCCTGGCTGGCCGGCGCCCAGAAGAAGAAGGAGCGCACCGCCATGCTGGAGCTGGTGCGAAGCGGCGAGGCCGCCCTGGTCATCGGCACGCATGCCGTGATCCAGGAGCAGGTGCAGTTCAGGAATCTGGCGCTGGCCGTGATCGACGAGCAGCATCGATTCGGCGTGGCCCAGCGTCTGGCGCTGAGGCAAAAGCTCGCGGCCACGGGAATGGAGCCGCACCTCCTGATGATGAGTGCCACGCCCATCCCGCGCACGCTGGCCATGAGCTACTACGCCGACCTGGACGTCTCCACCATCGACGAGCTGCCGCCGGGCCGCACGCCCATCGTCACCAAGCTCATCGCCGACAGCCGCAAGGACGAGGTCATCGAGCGCATCGGCGCCCAGGTGGAATCGGGGCGTCAGGTCTACTGGGTCTGTCCGCTGATCGAGGAAAGCGAGGCACTGGACCTGTCCAATGCCACGGCCACCCACAGCTATCTCAGCGAGATGCTGCCCGGCGTCATGGTCGGATTGCTGCATTCGCGCATGCCCACGGCGGAGAAGAAGGCGGTGATGGAGCTGTTCTCGGCCGGTGTCATGGGGGTGCTGGTCTCGACGACGGTGATCGAGGTCGGCGTGGACGTGCCCAATGCCTCGCTCATGGTCATCGAGCATGCCGAGCGCTTCGGCCTGTCGCAGCTGCACCAGCTGCGTGGCCGCGTGGGGCGGGGCGCCGCTGCCTCCGCCTGCGTCCTGCTGTATTCGGTGGGCGACAGCGGACGCCTGGGCGAGACGGCCAAGGACCGGCTGCGTGCCATGGCGGAGACCAATGACGGCTTCGAGATCGCCCGGCGCGACCTGGAAATCCGTGGCCCCGGTGAATTCCTGGGGGCGCGGCAGTCGGGCGCGCCCATGCTGCGCTTCGCCGACCTGGAGCAGGACCTGATGCTGCTGGACTGGGCGCGCGAACTGGCCCCGCGCATGCTGGAACAGCACCCGCAGCTGGCACAGCGCCACGTCAGCCGTTGGCTCGGTGGCAAGGCGGAGTTCCTCAAGGCATGAAAGTGCTGGAATGCACTATTTCTGTTACATATTATTACGACTCGGGATTCCTTCTGCCCGCCACCGGCCGTCTGCGCGGGCAAGCCGCGCCAGCCAAGGCTCCCAGGGCGCAGTGGGCCCTTGCGCATGGCGTGTTCCGAGAGGGCGGTGACGTCGTGGCAGCGACAGTGTCGTCCTGCCGATGCATTGAATATTTGTGACCTTTTGGTACATTGAGTCACACATAACAGGGTAGCGCCATCCCGCACGGATGGCTTGCTCCCACCTCCCCCACGGGGAGGGCGGCCGCGATCACGCTTGTGTTGTCCCATCTGTTCTGCAAATGAGGAGCCGTCAACATGAATGAAGCCGTTCCAGCGCATGAGATCGTCGAGACTTCCTACCGCATGGGGCTGGTGGCCCTGTCCTACGGCATTGCCGTGCTGGGGTCCTTCGTGGCCCTGACCGCGGCGCAGCGCATCCGTGGGCGCGAGGGCATCAGCGGACTCAACCTGCTGGCTGCGGGCACGGCGCTGGGCGGCATAGGCGTGTGGTCCATGCATTTCACCGGCATGCTGGCGCTGAACCTGGGCATGGGTTCGGGCTATTCCATGGTCGAGACCCTGGTTTCCCTGTGCGCTGCCGTGGCCGCGACCTCGGTGGCGCTGGCCTTCGTCGCCCGCAGGCCCGACAGTGGTGCGCGGATACTGGGCGCGGGAACGCTGCTGGGCCTGGGCGTGGCCTTCATGCACTACCTGGGCATGCATGGCATGCGCTTTCCCGGATTCATCGTCTGGTCCGTCCCCACCGTGCTGCTGTCCGTGGGCATTGCCGTGGTGGCGGCCAGCGCCGCGCTGTGGCTGTCGTTTCGCACCAGTTCCATCGGCATGCGTGCGCTGGCGGCCGCGGTGATGGGGGCTGCCGTGTGCTCCATGCATTACACCGGCATGGCGGCGGCGGACTTCGTATGTGTTTCCGAAACCCAGCGCTATGCCAGGCCGCAGGGCTTTGCCGTCATCAGCGCGCTGGACCTGCCGGTCTTCACCGTGATCGTGGCCATAGGCCTGGCCGCATTGATAGGCATGGACCAGCTTCTGCAGCAAAGGGACCGGATGCACCGGCCGCTGCCGCGTGGGTGACAATAAAAAACCGGCGAGTCGGGGAGCGCGCAGCGACCGTGCGCGGGTGAGGACTGGCACAATCGAAAATAGGAATTTTCTTAGAGTCAGTGCAGTATCTCTGGTGGTGGCATCCCCAGGGCAAGGCCCCGGGGTCCGGCCATGAGGCAGAAACTGCACGGGCTCCGGCTGCAAAAACATCGTATCCCCGAGGCTCCCTCCCAGACACAGCTCGCCAATGACACTTACCGAACTCAAATACATCGTGGCCGTGGCACGTGAAAAGCATTTTGGCCGCGCCGCCGAAGCCTGTTATGTGTCCCAGCCGACGCTGTCCGTGGCGATCAAGAAGCTGGAGGAGGAGCTGGACGTGAAGCTCTTCGAGCGCAGCGCCGGCGAGGTGTCGGTCACGTCCTTGGGCGAGGAGATCATCCGCCAGGCGCAAAGCGTGCTGGAGCAGGCCGCCGAGATCAAGGAGATCGCCAAGCGCGGCAAGGATCCGCTGTCGGGCGTGCTGACGCTGGGCGTGATCTACACCATCGGCCCCTACCTGCTGCCGGACCTGGTGCGCAACTCCATCCTGCGCACGCCGCAGATGCCGCTGATGCTGCAGGAGAACTACACCATCAAGCTGCTGGAGATGCTGCGCACCGGCGAGATCGACTGCGCCATCGTGGCCGAGCCCTTTCCCGACACCGGCCTGGCGCTGGCGCCGCTGTACGACGAGCCCTTCATGGCCGCCGTGCCCAGCACCCATGCGCTGGCCCAGAAGGACCATGTCTCCACCAGCGACCTCAAGAACGAGACCATGCTGCTGCTGGGCTCGGGCCACTGCTTCCGCGACCATGTGCTCCAGGTCTGCCCCGAGTTCGCGCGCTATGCGAGCAACGCCGAAGGCATACGCCGCACCTTCGAGGGCTCGTCGCTGGAGACCATCAAGCACATGGTGGCCGCCGGCATGGGCGTGACCCTGGTGCCGCGCCTGTCCGTGCCCGCCGATGCACTGGAGACCACCGCTCGCCGCCGAAAGACCGACGAGCCGCATATCCGCTACCTGCCCATCCTCGAGGACGACGGCTCGGCGCCCCCCTCGCGCCGCGTGGTCCTGGCCTGGCGCCGCAGCTTCACGCGCTACGAGGCCATCGCCGCGCTGCGCAACGCGGTCTACGCCTGCGCCTTGCCCGGCGTCAAACGCCTTTCCTGATGACCGCAACGCCACGGCGGCCGCGCCACCGCGCGCGCCGGGCTTGCGTTATCGTTGTCCCTGGTCCGCGGGCGGTCTGCCCGGGACATGTTCCATCCGTACGAAGCTGAAAGGGATCCCATGGCCAAAAATGCCAGCAAAGACAAGTCCGGTGCCAAGAAGCCAGAGGCCGCGCCGGCCGAGATCGCACCTGCGTCCGTGCGCCCCACGGCCATCCACATCGGCATCAGCGACAAGGACCGCGCCGCCATCGCCAAGGGTCTGTCGGCCCTGCTGGCCGACACCTACACGCTGTACCTGACCACGCACAACTTCCACTGGAACGTCACGGGTCCGATGTTCAACACCCTGCACACCATGTTCATGGGGCAGTACACGGAGCTGTGGAACGCCGTCGATCCCATCGCCGAGCGCATCCGTGCGCTGGGCCACTTCGCGCCCGGCTCCTATGCGGACTTCGGCAAGCTCACCAGCCTGGCCGACGTGCCCCACGATCCCCCGAAGGCCCTGGAGATGGTGCGCATCCTGGTGGCCGGCCACGAGGCCGTGGCCCGCACGGCCCGCAGCCTGTTCCCGCTGGCCGACAAGGCCAGCGACGAGCCCACGGCCGACCTGCTCACCCAGCGCCTGACGGTGCACGAGCAGACCGCCTGGATGCTGCGCGCCCTGCTGGAAGACTGATGCGCCTGATCCCGCCACCCCCCATGGAGGCCATGCCCGCGCATGCTCTGGGACTGGATTGACGCACATGCCGCCCTGGGCGGCCTGTGCCTGGTACTGGCCGCCCTGTGCGGCCTTTTTTTCCATCTGCGCAGGCAGGGCGCGGCCACCGGGCTGCGCATGCCCGTGGCCGCCTGGCGCGCGCTGGGCATGGCGGGGGCCATGGCGGCCCTGGCGCTGGCGGTCATGGCGCGCGACATGCTGGGCCTGGCCGATCCCGCAGGCTGTGCTTCCTGCAACGACTGGCCCGCCATGGACGAGGCCCTGCACCAGTGGCTGGCCGGCCATGCCACCGATGCCTGGGTGCGTCCCGTGGCCGCCTTCACGCAGCTCGGCCACGTGGGCTGGATGATCGCCCTGTCATTGCTGGTGATGCTGGTGCTGCTGTGGCGGCGCGACTGGCTGCATGCCGGCGCCTGGCTGGTGGCCACGGCCGGCGTGGGGCTGTGGATCCGCGCCATCAAGACCAGCGTGGGGCGCCCCCGTCCGCAAGGCGGCTGGGTGCCCGAGGGCGGCTTCAGCTTTCCCAGCGGCCACAGCGCGGGCACCTTCGTGCTCTATCTCATGCTGGCCTGGCTGCTGCTGCCGTACCTGCGTCCCGCCTGGCGCTGGCCCGCGGGCCTGGCCGCCCTGACGGTGGCGCTGGGCGTGGGGGGCAGCCGCGTGGTGCTGCGCGTGCACTTCGCCAGCGACGTGCTGGCCGGCTGGCTGCTGGGCCTGGCGTGGATGGCGCTCGTGGTCTGCGCTGTGGAGTGGGCGCAAACCCGCGCTGCCGGCAGGCGCTGCTGAACCGCGCTTGGGGGGCTGGCCATCGTCCGGCGACAATGCGGTCATTCCGAATGCTGTCCGTGGGCGGCGGGTCATGGCCCGCCCCCACCTCCGTCGCCATGTCCACCACGTCCTCGCCCCTGCCCACGCCCGCTCCCCGGCGCAGCAAACTGTCGCTCTACCTCGATCTGGTCCGCTTCAACCGCCCGGCCGGCTGGCTGGTCCTGGTCTGGCCCACGCTGGCCGCCCTGTGGCTGGCATCGGACGGGTTCCCGGGCTGGCATCTGCTGGCGGTCTTCGTGCTGGGCACGGTGCTGATGCGCAGCGCGGGTTGCTGCATCAACGACATCGCCGACCGCGATTTCGACCGCCACGTCAAGCGCACCACGCAGCGCCCCGTCACCTCGGGGCAGGTCTCGGTCAGGGAGGCCGCCCTGCTGGGCGCGGCCCTGGCCCTGGTCTCGCTGGGCCTGGTGCTGACCACGCGCTGGGAGGCCGTGGCCTGGTCCGTGCCTGCCGTGCTGTTCACCATCCTCTACCCGTTCACCAAGCGCTTCTTCGCCATGCCCCAGGCCTTCCTGGGCATTGCCTTCAACTTCGGCATCATCATCGCCTTCGCCGCCGTGCAGGGGCAGGTCCCGGCCACGGCCTGGATCCTGTGGTTCGCCAACATGTTCCTGGTGCTGGCCTATGACACCGAATACGCCATGGTGGACCGCGACGACGACCTGAAGATCGGCATGAAGACCTCGGCCATCACCCTGGGCCGCTTCGACGTGGCCGCCGTCATGGGCTTCTTCGTGCTCTGCGGCCTGCTGACGGTCCGGGCCGTGCAGCCCTGGGCGCTGGGCTGGCCCTTCTGGCTGGGCCTGGCCGGGGCCGCGGCCCAGGTGGTCTGGCACTTCACGCTGATCCGCCACCGCACGCGCGAGGGCTGCTTCACGGCCTTCAGCAAGAGCCACTGGATAGGCGCCAGCCTGTTCGGGGGGGTGGCGCTGGGGTTCGCGTTGCGTTGAGGGAGCGGGGCCGGGCCGGGCGCAGGCCACCCCGCCCCTGGCTCCCTCAGTGCGGAATGCCGCGCCGGCGCAGCCGTATGGCGCCCAGGGCGGCGGCCAGCGCGCCCAGCAGCGCCAGAGGCCAGGCGGAGAGTACGGGGACGGGCGTTACGTGGCCGGAGCCAGGACCGGGGCCGGGACCGGGACCGGGATTAGGCCCGGGCGGCGTGGTCACCACCAGCAGGATGCTCTGCGGCACATCGGCCGCCGCCAGCCACAGCGCATTGCCCGGCTGGCTGGCGACCAGGGTGCAAAGGCCCGCGCCGACCATGGTGACCGTGCTGCCGGACACGGTGCAGAGGCCCGGCGTGGTGCTGGCGTATTGCACCGGCAGGCCGGAACTGGCCGTGGCGGGTGCAACGAGGAGGAAGCTGCCCCCGGCCGTGAAAGGCTGGTCCGGCTGTGCCGGGAAGGCGATGGTCTGGGGCCTCTGGATGCGGACGTCGACGAAGACCCCGCTGGCGGCCAGCCACTGGCCGGGCACGCCTGGCTGCTGGGCCTCCAGCTGGCAGGTGCCTGCGTCCAGCATCGTGACCGTGGCGCCCGCGACCGTGCAGATGGCGGGGGTGTGGCTGACATAGCTCACCGGCAGGCCCGAGCTGGCCGTGGCGGCGGGGCTGATCGTGAAGGTGGCGCCCACGGTGGCGAGGACCTGGTCGGCCTGCGGTGGGAAGCTGATGGTCTGGGGCGAGACGGCGCGCAGGTCGGGAGTCAGGCGGGAGATGAAACCATGAAGCGTGCCTGCCGGCGCGGGCGGGACGGGTCCTGAGGCGGCGGGAAAGTCGGTGGATCCGGTGAAGCCGGCCACCACGACCTCGCCCGACGGCGCGAGGGCCAGCGCGGTGACATCGTCCGGGCCCGCCCCTCCCAGGTAGGTGACTTGCCACGTGCTTCGCAGATCGCCGGCCAGGCGTGCGACAAAACCATCCTGGTCCCCGCCGCTGGCAGCTTGTGCACCGTGGACCGTGCCGAGAAGGTTGTCGGATTGGGCGAAGCCCGCCACCAGGATCTCTCCCGCGCTGTCGATGGACAGGGCTCCGATGTAGTCGTTGAGCACGCCACCCAGGTAGGTGCTCTGTTCCAGCGTGCGCAGATCCAGGGTCAGGCGAGCGATGAAGCCGTCGTTCTGCCCCCGGTTGTCGGGCTGTACGGCCCCCGCCGTGCGGGGAAAGTCCCTGGAATAGGTCTGCCCGGTCACCACCAGTTCGCCCGACGGAGAGAGGGCCAGGGCCGTGACGTTCTCCCACTGGCTGCCGCCCAGATAGGTGGTGCGCACCAGGGAGCGCAGATCGTCGGAAAGGCGTGCCACGAAACCGTCGGCATCGCCACTGTGCCGCGGCCGCGCCGCGCCCGTCGTCTGGGGCAGGTTGGTGGAATAGGTCTGCCCGCCGGCCAGGATCTCCCCGGAGGGCAGGATGGCCAGGGCGGTGACGTAGTCGGACTTCGCGCCTCCCAGGTAGGTGCTTTGCAGCGGGGTGCGCAGGTCGCCGGACAGGCGTGTGATGAAACCATCGACCGCGCCGGAGAAGCTGGCCTGGGCCCCGCCCGCGATTTGGAGCAGGTCCGGGGAAATCGTGTACCCGGCCACGACGATTTCGCCCGAGGGTGCAAAGGCCAGGGCCGTGACAACCTCCCAGCCGCCGTTGCCCAGGTAGGTGCTCTGCACTAGTTGGCGCAGGTTGTCTGACAGCAGCATGACAAAGCCGCTCGGGCTGCTGGTGGAGGCGGGCCGTGCGCCGCCCGCCGTACCGGGGATGTCCCTGGAGTAGGTCTGGCCGGCCACCGCCACTTCCCCGGTGGCCGAGATGGCCAGTGCGTTGACGGGGCTGTAGTCCGAGGTGCCCAGGTAGGTGCTTTGCTGGAGGGCGAGATGGCCGGACAGCCGTGCCACGAAGCCATTGACCCCCGGGTTCGTGGACTGTGCCCCGCCTGCCGTTCCGGGGAAATTGGTGGCAAGCGTGAAGCCGGCTACCAGGATGTCGCCCGACGGCGGGTCGATGGCCATGGTTTCGAGCACGGTGTGCCCCGACCCGCCCAGGTAGGTGCTTTGCAGCAGGGGGTCGATCACCAGCGGCAACGAACGGTCATAGTCGCCCAGCGCAAAGCCGTAGGCGTGGCCCTGGCTGTCGAGTGCGTACCGCACGGGCACGTCCACGCGCCGGCCCGCGACCTCCTGGAATGCGACGGGCGCCGTGTAGGCCACATCGCCATGGCCCGTGGCCGCCACCAGCGTGCCGTCGTCGCCCAGGCGCAGCGACAGCGCCCCGTCGAGCTGCACGCGGATCTGCGCGGTATCGGCATGCGGGGCCACGTGAAAGAGCTTTTCCATGTTGGCGCCGCGCGCGGCCAGTTCCACCCGCACGCCGGGCCAGGCCTGGCCCAGGTGCAGGTTGCGGTAGGTGGCGGGCTGGTAGCTGGCCTGGCCGACGAAGTGGGTGACGCGGCTGGCCGCGACGTCGCCGCCTTCGGGCGCCAGTGGCAGTGCGCCGACCAGGGTTTCGGTGAGACTCCAGCCGGCGGGGGCGGATGGCATGGCCGGCATGGCCGGGGAGATGCGCGCGGCCTTGGACCGGGGCGCCTGCGCGGGGCCCGCCAGGCTGTAGACGATCTGGCCCCGGTGCGTGATGTGGACCGGGCCCGCGAAGGTGCGGCCCACGAAGGCCACGGCCGGGTCGAACTGGCCGCTGTTGGCCTCGAAGGGCATGGCCAGGCCTTGCAGCGCCTGCTGTGCGCGCAGCATCTGTCCTGCCTGGTCGACGGGGGCGGGTGATGCCAGGGTGATGCCGGCGGCGGCTGCGAGCAGGCTTGCCGTGAGCGCAAGCCGCCAGCCACAGGGCAGGGGGCGGGAATGGGACTTCATGCGTTCTCCTCGAATGCAGGCCATCCAAGGCAAGCCTGAAGCGGGAGGAGACGGCGTGGCGTCCCTTGCGGGGCGGATGCTTGGTGGAAACTGCGGTGCCAGGGGCGGACCGGCGCGGGCTCTGCCCGTGCGGGCGGTCACTCCGTGCCTTCTACCCAGCACCGCATGTTTCAACCATCGGAACTATCTGATTTTCAGTCTGAAAATGCGGTGGCGCTGTTCCCCGGCGCCACCTTTGGCCGCAGGCTTATCGGCCGAACTCGGCCGCCAGTTCCTTGGCGCGGGCTTCGGCCGCGCGCATGGCGGCCACGAAATGCCCGGGCACCTGCTGCGCCTGCATGTGGGTGATGGCGGCATGGGTGGTGCCGCCCTTGCTGGTCACGCGCTGGCGCAGCACCTCGGCGGGTTCGGTGGAGCGCGCCGCCAGCTCCGAGGCGCCCTGGAAGGTGGCCACGCCCAGGCGGTAGGACTGCTCGGCCGTCAGGCCCATGTCCACGCCGGCCTGCGTCATGGCTTCGAGGAAGAGGAACACATAGGCGGGGCCCGAGCCGGACAGCGCGGTCACGGCGTCCAGGTGCGCTTCCTGGTCCACCCAGACGAACTGGCCCGTGGTGGCCACGACCTGTTCGATGGCGGCCTTGCCGGTCGCATCGACCTCGGGGCGCGCGAACAGGCCCGTCATGCCCTTGCCGACCAGGGCCGGCGTGTTGGGCATGGCACGCACGATGCGTCCCGTGCCCAGCCAGCCGGCGATGCTGTCCGTGGGGATGCCGGCGGCCACGCTCAGGTGCAGGGCCTGGCCGGTGTGCGGCGCGGCCGCCTGGGCGGCTTCCTTGAAGGTCTGGGGCTTGACGGCCCAGACCACGATGCCGGCGCCGGCCAGCGCGCTGGCGGCCGCCGCCGCGTCGGCATGGGCCTCGATGCCGAAGTTCGAGCGCAGTGCGTCGCGCGCGGCCTCGAACGGCTCGACGACGACGATGCGGTCCGCCGTCTGGCCCTGGCCGATGAGCCCGCCGATGATGGCGCTGGCCATGTTGCCGCCGCCGATGAAGGCGATGGTGCCCAGGGAAGGCGATGCAGGAGTGGAGGTGGTGACAGTCATGGTGCGCAGCGTTCTTGCGGAAGATAGGCGGTGATCAGGACCTGGTTGGCCTGGGACGGATTGAAATTGTCGTCGCTGGCAAAGACCAGCGTGCGCGTGCCGTCGGGCAACGGCGGCCCCCAGGACATGGCTTCCATATTGTCCAGCCGGCCGCGCTGCAGGGTGGAGAGGTCGGCGATCAGCGTCTTGGCTGCCGTCTGTGGCGGCGTGCGGGCGAAGGAGGGCAGGGCCAGCGTGTCGGGCGCATCGTCGGTATCCAGGCCGATGCGGTACAGCCGTGCGCCGAATCCATGGCCGGGGCTGTAGGAGCGCTCCAGCACCAGCAGGTGGCTGGGGCCGTCGGACAGGATCTCGCTGATGCCGTTGACCTCGCGGCGGCGCAGGAGGCCCCGGCTGGCTGCCGGCACGGCATCGGGCTGGTAGGCGATCTGGCGCAGCATGCGGCCGTCGGACAGGTCCACCAGGCTGATGCGCACGGGTGCGCCGGCCGTGTCGGCGCTGGCGCGCGGGCCGTCCTGGCGCAGCGGCGCTTCCAGCGCCAGCCAGGCATGGCGGCCGTCCGCAGTCACGGCCAGGCCTTCGAAGCCGAAGTTCGAACGCACGCCCGGGGTACCGGACTCATCCTCGAACGGGTAGAACCAGCGGGTGCGCTGGCGGCCTTCTGCGTCGGCACGCACCAGCGAAGGGCCGAAGCCGCGTGCCAGGTCACCTTCCTCGGTCCACAGCAGGCTGCCGTCCGGCAGCAGGCGGATGGCTTCGGGGTCGGGGACGGGCTGGGCGGCGGGTGCGGCATGGCGCGGGCGCAGCCACCGGCCCTCGGCATCCCGCAGCGGATGCACTTCGGTGACCTGCGCCTGCCAGGGGTTGGGGCCGGCGCGCCGTTCGGCGGGAACCTGCTCCACGCGCAGCCGCATCCAGCGCGCGGGGCCGTGCGCCGAGCGGTCGTCGCTGATGGCCACGTAGTCGCCGCGACGTGCATCGTAGTCCAGGCCCGAGATGCCTCCGATGGTGCTGCCGTTGACGGGCTCGTCGCGTGCCATGGTGGTACTGCCCAGCCATTGCAGGCGTGTGCATGGCGCAGGCCGCGGAGGCACGGCACAGCCGGCCAGCACCAGGCCGGCCAGCAGGAGGCAGGCGGCCCCGCGCAGGGCCTCAGGCCGCCAGTGCGGTCTGTGCCACGGCATGTTCCCAGCGCGCCATCAATTCATCGGCGCGGGATTGGTCCAGCGTCGGCACGAAGCGGCGCTCGGCCTTCCACAGCGCGGACAGCTCCTCGGTGCTCTGGTAGACGCCGGACGACAGGCCCGCCAGATAGGCCGCGCCCAGCGCCGTGGTCTCCACGCAGGCCGGGCGCACCACGGGGATGCCCAGCAGGTCGGCCTGGAACTGCATGAGCAGGTTGTTGACGCAGGCGCCGCCGTCCACGCGCAGTTCGCTGACCGGCGCGCCGCCGCTGGCCACCGCGTCGCGGCTCATGGCCAGCAGCAGGGCCGCGCTCTGGAAAGCGATGGATTCGAGGGCGGCGCGCGCGATGTGGGCGATGGTGGTGCCGCGCGTCAGCCCGGTGATGGTGCCGCGCGCGTCGGGCTTCCAGTAGGGGGCGCCCAGGCCCGTGAAGGCCGGCACCATCATCACGCCGCCCGAGTCGGGCACGCTCTCGGCCAGTTGCTGGACCTGGCCGCTGTGCTCGATGGCGCGCAGGCCGTCGCGCAGCCACTGGACCACGGCGCCGCCGACGAAGACGCTTCCCTCCATGGCATAGGCCCGTTCGGTGGGCGCTGGCAGTCCGGTGCCGGGCCGCCCCAAGCCGGACTGGGCCCCCTCGGGGGGCAGCGCAGTACGCGAAGCGACAAGCGTGGGGGCCACTTGTGCCGCACTGGTGGTCAGCAGGCCGTTGGCCGAGGTCTGGAAGGTGCCGCCCGTGTGCATCAGCATGAAGCAGCCCGTGCCATAGGTGTTCTTGGCCATGCCCGCCGCAAAGCAGGCCTGTCCGAAGAGGGCGCTTTGCTGGTCGCCGGCCACGCCGCCGATGGCGATCTCGCCGCCCAGGACCTCGGCCGCCGTCCTGCCAAAGTCCGCCGCCGAAGGCAGTACCTCGGGCATCAGTGCACGCGGGATGTCCAGCAGGGCCAGCAGCTCGTCGTCCCACTGGTTGGTGTGGACGTTGAACAGCATGGTCCGGCTGGCGTTGGAGACATCGGTCACATGGCGGCGCCCGCCCGTGAGCTGCCAGATCAGCCAGCTGTCCACGGTGCCGAAGGCCAGCTCGCCACGCTCGGCGGCGGCGCGCGCGCCGTTCACGTTGTCCAGGATCCAGCGCAGCTTGGTGCCCGAGAAATAGGCATCGATCAGCAGGCCGGTCTTGCGCTGGATGGTGTCGGCATGGCCGCCGTCGCGCAGCTGGGCGCACAGCGGCTCGGCGCGGCGGTCCTGCCAGACGATGGCGTGGTGCATGGGCTGGCCCGTGGCACGGTTCCAGACCACGGTGGTCTCGCGCTGGTTGGTGATGCCCAGGGCACGGATATCCGCTGCCGCGAGGCCTGCCTTGGCCAGGGCCTCGCGCGCCGTGGCCAGCTGGGTGCGCCAGATCTCGCGCGGATCGTGCTCGACCCAGCCGGGCCGGGGATAGATCTGCGGCAGCTCCAACTGGGCCGAGGCCACGATGCGACCCTGGGTGTCGAAGACGATGCTGCGGGAGCTGGAGGTGCCCTGGTCCAGGGCAAGCAGATAGGTCATGGTGCGGTATCCAAGAAAAAGCGGAGCGGGTGCGCGCGTCTTCCGGCGAAGGTGCGCAGCGGCTCCAGGGAGCTTATTGCGCCACCACGCATTGCACCTCGGCTTCGCGCAGGAGTGCGTCGAACGGGGCAGGGGGCGCGGTATCGGTGAACAGGCGGTCGATCTGGTCCAGGCGCGCCAGCTCCACCATGGCCTGGCGGCTGAACTTGCTGTGGTCGGCCGCCAGCCAGACCTCGCGCGACTGGGCGATGATGGTCTGGGCCACCTTGACCTCGCGCATGTCGAAGTCGCGCAGGCTGCCGTCGGGCTCGATGGCCGAGATGCCGATCAGCGCGATGTCCACCTTGAACTGGCGGATGAAGTCCACGGCGGCCTCGCCCACGATGCCCCGGTCGCGCGTGCGCACCACGCCGCCGGCCACGATGACCTCGCAGTCGGCGTTGGAGCTGAGGATGGCCGCCACGTTGAGGTTGTTGGTGATCACGCGCAGGCCCCGGTGCTTGAGCAGGGCCTGGGCCACGGCCTCGGTGGTCGTGCCGATGTTGAGGATCAGCGAGCAGCCGTTGGGAATCGCCTCGGCCACGGCGCGCGCGATGCGGGCCTTGCCCTCGGCATGCAGCACCTGGCGCTGGGTGTGGCCCAGGTTCTCCACCGTGGCGCTGGGCACGCGCACGCCGCCATGAAAGCGCACCAGCAGGCCGGCATCGGCCAGCTTCTGGATATCGCGGCGCACGGTCTGCAGGGTCACGCCCAGGATATCGGCCAGTTGCTCCACCGAGGTGGACTGGCGGCTGCGCACTTCATCGAGCAGCTGTAGTTGTCGGGGATTGGTATTCACGGCGATTCCAGGGCTAGGGCGTTCTCGGGCAAACAGGGCGGGGCGACTGGGTTATAGCGCATTTGTCCCGGCGGGCCGTGGATTGGAGAACTTTAAAACGAAGAAAAAAGAACAGCACCTAGGGTATGTGTTGATGGGCTTCGACCCGGAAAGAACAAAAATGAACGCATTCTTGCTTTCGGATGTGGCGCGAGCCGCTGCGCCGAGGCCCGTGTTTCTCCTTGTTCAATCGCTGCCCCTGCAGGCGGCCTCGTCAGTGAGGGCGGTCGTGGAACTGGTGTTGGAGGCAATCAGCAAGCGCGTGGGTGGCCAGACCTGGCTGCACCCCATGCATCTGGAACTGGAAAGCGGCGCGGTGACCGTGCTGCTGGGGGCCACGCAGGCCGGCAAGACCAGCCTGATGCGCATCATGGCCGGGCTGGATGTGCCCTCGGAGGGGCGGGTCCGTGTCGATGGCACCGACGTGACCGGCATGCCGGTGCGCGAGCGCAACGTGGCCATGGTCTACCAGCAATTCATCAACTATCCCTCGCTCACGGTGGCGGACAACATCGCCTCCCCCCTGAAGCTGCGCGGCGACCGGGATGTGGCGCAGCGCGTGCGCACCCTGGCCGAGCGGCTGCACATCGACATGTTCCTGGACCGCCTGCCGGCCGAGCTGTCGGGTGGCCAGCAGCAGCGCGTGGCGCTGGCACGGGCCCTGGCCAAGGGCGCGCCGCTGATGCTGCTGGACGAGCCCCTGGTCAACCTGGACTACAAGCTGCGCGAGGAACTGCGCGAGGAACTGAGCCAGCTGTTCGCCACGGGTGACTCCACCGTGGTCTACGCCACCACGGAACCCGGCGAGGCCCTGCTGCTGGGTGGCTACACCGCCGTGCTGCACGAGGGCGAACTGCTGCAGTACGGGCCTACGGCCGAAGTCTTTCACCAGCCCAACTCGCTGCGCGTGGCGCGGGCCTTCAGCGATCCGCCCATGAACCTGATCGCGGCGCGGGCCGTGGAGGGCGGGCTGGAGCTGCCCGGGGGCGCCCGGCTGCCCGCGGCGCTGGGCGCGCAGGCCGCCGGCATGGAGCGCCTGACGCTGGGCCTGCGCGCCAGCGCCCTGCGGCTGCAGGCACGGCCCGCGGACCTGGCATTGCCCGGCCGTGTCGAGCTGGCCGAGATCTCGGGCTCGGACACCTTCGTTCATGCGACCACGCCCTGGGGCGAACTGGTGGCCCAGGTCACGGGCGTGCACCACCTGGAGCTGGGCAGCGCAGTCACGCTGCACCTGGACCCGGCACAGGCCTATGTGTTCGGCGCGGATGGCGCACTGCTGCGGGCCCCCGCGCGGCCGGGAGGACGCTGAGATGGCCCGCATACAACTCGATCTCGCGCACTCCTACAAGCCCGACCCGCAGCAGGACAGCGATTACGCGCTGCTGCCGCTGGACATGGTCTTCGAGGATGGCGGTGCCTACGCCTTGCTCGGTCCCTCGGGCTGCGGCAAGACCACCATGCTGAACATCATGTCCGGCCTGCTCGTGCCGTCGCAAGGCAAGGTGCTGTTCGACGGCCGCGACATGACGCACGCCACGCCCCAGGAGCGCAACATCGCCCAGGTGTTCCAGTTCCCGGTGATCTACGACACCATGACCGTGGCCGAGAACCTGGCCTTCCCCCTGAAGAACCGCCGCATGCCGGCGGACCGCGTCCGCGAGCGCGTGGGCCAGATCGCCGAGATGCTGGAGATGAGCGGCCAGCTCGACCAGCGCGCCGCCGGCCTGTCGGCCGATGCCAAGCAGAAGATCTCGCTGGGCCGGGGCCTGGTGCGGCCCGATGTCTCGGCCGTGCTGTTCGACGAGCCGCTCACCGTGATCGACCCGCAGCTCAAGTGGCAGCTGCGCCGCAAGCTCAAGCAGATCCACCATGAGTTGCGGCTGACGCTGATCTATGTGACGCACGACCAGGTCGAGGCCCTGACCTTTGCCGACCAGGTCGTCGTCATGACGCGCGGGCGCGCCGTGCAGGTGGGCACGCCGGCCCAGCTGTTCGAGCGGCCCAGCCATGCCTTCGTGGGGCACTTCATCGGCTCGCCCGGCATGAACTTCGTGCCCCTGCTGCGCGAGGACGGCCGGCTGCTGGCCGAGGGCCAGTACCTGCCGCTTCCTGCCGCGCTGGCGCACGTGGCGCCCGGCCTGCCGCTGAGCCTGGGCATACGTCCCGAGTACCTGGCCCTGGCTTCGCCCGATGCGTCCGGCGCCGTGGCCTGCACGGTGGAACGCGTGCAGGACGTGGGCACGCACCAGCTGCTGGTGGCGCGCCTGGGCGCGCGGCTGCTCAAGCTGCGCTGCGGCGCCGATGCCTTCCTGCCCGCCGTGGGCGAGACGGTATGGGTACAGCTGCAGGGCCCCCATACCTGCTATTACCTGAACGAGGAGCTGCAGGCATGAGCCAGACCGTCAAGCCCGTCAACCAGAAGGCCTGGCTGCTGATCCTGCCGGTCATCGTCTGCGTGGCCTTCTCGGCCATCATCCCGCTGATGACGGTGGTGAACTACTCGGTGCAGGACATCATCAGCCCCGACCGGCGCGTGTTCGTCGGCACGGAATGGTTTGCCCAGGTCATGCGCGACGAGGAACTGCACTCGGCCCTGCTGCGCCAGATCACGTTCTCGCTGGCCGTGCTGCTGGTGGAAATCCCGCTGGGCATCGCGCTGGCGCTGTCCATGCCGGCCCAGGGCTGGAAGGCCTCGGCCGTGCTGGTCGTGGTCTCGCTGTCGCTGCTGATTCCGTGGAACGTGGTCGGCACCATCTGGCAGATCTACGGCCGCGCCGACATCGGCCTGCTGGGCGCTGCGCTCAACACCCTGGGCGTGGACTACAACTACACGGGCAATGCCACCGATGCCTGGCTCACGGTGCTGGTGATGGATGTGTGGCACTGGACGCCGCTGGTGGCGCTGCTGTGCTATGCGGGCCTGCGCTCCATCCCCGACGCCTACTACCAGGCAGCGCGCATCGACGGTGCCAGCAAGTTCGCCGTGTTCCGCTACATCCAGCTGCCCAAGATGCGCGGCGTGCTGATGATCGCCGTGCTGCTGCGCTTCATGGACAGCTTCATGATCTACACCGAGCCCTTCGTGCTCACCGGCGGCGGGCCCGGCAATGCGACCACCTTCCTGTCGCAGTACCTCACGCAAAAGGCCGTGGGCCAGTTCGATCTGGGACCGGCGGCGGCCTTCTCGCTGATCTATTTCCTCATCATCCTGCTGCTGTGCTTCATCCTCTACAACTGGATGCAGCGCGTGGGCACCGCCGACAAGGAGGGGGCTGGACATGAATGACGAAGGCCGTTTCCACAAGCGCACGCTGTTCCTCGTCGCCTACCTGCTGTTCGCCGTGCTGCCCATCTACTGGATGGTCAACATGAGCTTCAAGACCAACGAGGAGATCCTGTCCAGCTTCTCGCTGTGGCCCCGGCATTTCACCTGGGCCAACTACCAAACCATCTTCACCGATGCCTCCTGGTACTCGGGCTACATCAACAGCCTGATCTATGTGGCCATCAACACCGTGATCTCGCTGACCGTGGCCCTGCCCGCGGCCTATGCGTTCTCGCGCTACCAGTTCCTGGGCGACAAGCATGTGTTCTTCTGGCTGCTGACCAACCGCATGACGCCGCCGGCCGTGTTCCTGCTGCCCTTCTTCCAGCTCTACACCACGGTGGGGCTGATGGACACGCACATCGCCGTGGCCCTGGCGCACCTGCTGTTCAACGTGCCGCTGGCCGTCTGGATCCTGGAGGGCTTCATGAGCGGCATCCCGCGCGAGATCGACGAGACGGCCTACATCGACGGCTACTCCTTCCCGCGCTTTTTCCTGACCATCTTCCTGCCGCTGATCAAGGCGGGCGTGGGGGTGGCGGCCTTCTTCTGCTTCATGTTCAGCTGGGTGGAGCTGCTGCTGGCGCGCACGCTGACCAGCGTCAATGCCAAGCCCATCGTGGCGACCATGACGCGCACCGTCTCGGCCTCGGGCATGGACTGGGCCACGCTGGCGGCGGCCGGGGTGCTGACCATCGTGCCCGGCGCCATCGTGATCTGGTTCGTGCGGCATTACATCGCCAAGGGCTTTGCCATGGGGAGGGTGTGACATGTGGCTCCCCCTGAGTCGCTTCGCGCCTTCCCCCTCTCTCGCTTCGCGGGAGGGGGGCGTACGGGCAGCCGGCGACACCCTCGGTGCGGGGCGGCGCGGCCGGCATAGGCCCTTCCTCGGTGTCTCTGAGTTGGGCTCTGCCAGTCTCGAAGCTCGGTGGCGCTGACGTTGGATTGCTGAAAGGACTCACTCATGTTTTCCTGGATGGCCTGGACGCTGCCGGTGGCGGTGTTCTTCAGCTGCATCGTGCTGATGCTGGTGGGTATGACGCTGTGGGAGCTGCGCAGTCCCACGGTACTGCGCAAGGGCTGGCTGCCGATGGCGACGACGCGCGGGGACCGGCTGTTCATCGGGCTGCTGCTGGCAGCCTATGTGAATCTGGCCTGGGTGGGCCTGGGCGAGAGGATGGCGCAGTGGTTCTCGCTGGAGGCGGAGCCCTCGGTGTGGATCAGCTTCGTGCTGTCCATGCTGGTCCTGGCCCTGGTCATGCGCAAGGGCTGAAATGACGCACCCCCTGAGTCGCTGCGCGCCTTCCCCCGTTGCACGGCGCCCTCTCTCGCTTCGCGGGAGGGGAACGACAGCCTCGCTGCGGGACGGCGCGGCCGGCTCAGGCCCTTGCTCGCTGCCCCTCGCTTGGGACATGCCTGCTCTATGCGCAGCGCCATGAATATTTGAAGCTTTTCTCAACAGCCGGGCCCGACGCTCCCCCGGGGCCCGCTGGTGCATGTGCAGGTCGGGGAGACAGCAAGAATCTAGGAGACGGCAGATGAAACAGCGACTTCACACCATTGCCCTGGCGGCGGCCCTGCTGGCGGCGGGCCAGGCGGCCTGGGCGGGCGAGGCGGAGGCGAAGAAGTGGATCGATTCCGAGTTCCAGCCCAGCACGCTGTCCAAGGACCAGCAGATGGCCGAGATGAAATGGTTCATCGAGGCGGCCAAGAAGCTGCAGGCCAAGGGCGTCAAGGAAATCTCCGTGGTCTCCGAGACCATCACCACGCACGAGTACGAGAGCAAGACGCTGGCCAAGGCCTTCACCGAGATCACCGGCATCACGGTCAAGCACGACCTGATCCAGGAAGGCGACGTCGTCGAGAAGCTGCAGACCTCGATGCAGTCGGGCAAGTCCATCTACGACGGCTGGATCTCCGACTCCGACCTGATCGGCACGCACTACCGCTATGGCCGCATCATGAACCTGACCGACTACATGGCCGGCGCGGGCAAGGAATTCACCAATCCGGGCCTGGACATCAAGGACTTCATCGGCACCAGCTTCACCACGGCGCCCGACGGCAAGCTCTACCAGCTGCCCGACCAGCAGTTCGCCAACCTCTACTGGTTCCGCGCCGACCTGTTCGAGCGCAAGGACCTCAAGGACAAGTTCAAGGCCAAGTACGGCTATGACCTGGGCGTGCCGCTGAACTGGAGCGCCTACGAGGACATCGCCGAGTTCTTCACCAACGACGTCAAGCAGATCGACGGCAAGCCCATCTACGGACACATGGACTACGGCAAGAAGGACCCATCGCTGGGCTGGCGCTTCACCGATGCCTGGCTGTCCATGGCGGGCGCGGCCGACAAGGGCATTCCCAACGGCATGCCCGTCGATGAGTGGGGCATCCGCGTGGCCGACGACAAGTGCACGCCCGTGGGCGCCTCGGTCTCGCGCGGCGGCGCCACCAACTCGCCGGCCGCCGTGTTCGCGCTGACCAAGTACGTGGACTGGATGAAGAAGTACGCGCCCAAGGAAGCCATGGGCATGACCTTCGGCGAGTCCGGCCCCGTGCCGGCCCAGGGCCAGATCGCCCAGCAGATCTTCTGGTACACGGCCTTCACGGCCGACATGACCAAGCCCGGCCTGCCCGTGGTCAATGCCGACGGCACGCCCAAGTGGCGCATGGCGCCCGGCCCCAACGGACCCTACTGGAAGGACGGCATGCAGAACGGCTACCAGGACGTGGGCAGCTGGACCTTCTTCAAGGACCACGACGCCAACCGCACGGCCGCCGCCTGGCTCTACGCCCAGTTCGTCACGGCCAAGACCGCCAGCCTCAAGAAGACCATCGTCGGCCTGACACCCATCCGCGAAAGCGACATCCGTTCCAAGGCCATGACCGACATGGCGCCCAAGCTCGGCGGCCTGGTGGAGTTCTACCGCAGTCCCGCCCGCGTGGCCTGGACGCCCACCGGCAACAACGTGCCCGACTATCCCAAGCTGGCCCAGCTGTGGTGGAAGAACGTGGCCCAGGCGGTCACGGGCGAGAAGACGCCCCAGGGCGCCATGGACAACCTGGCCGAGGAAATGGACCAGGTCATGGCCCGCCTGCAGCGCGCGGGCATGGCCCAGTGCGCGCCCAAGCTCAATCCCAAGGGCGACCCCGCCAAGTGGCTCAGCGACAAGCAGGCGCCCTGGAAGAAGCTGGCCAACGAGAAGCCCAAGGGCGAGACGATTGCGTATGACACGCTGCTCAACGCCTGGAAAAACGGCAAGGTGCGTTAGCACCCCCTGAGGCGCTTGCGCGCCTTCCCCCTCTCTACCCGCTTCGCGGGGGAGGGGGGCGTACGGGCAGCCGGCGACGCCCTCGCCGCGAGGCGGCTCTTGCTCGGCGTCCCTGAGTTGGGCCGCGTCGGCTTTGGGCGCAATACCCTGCGCTGGCACCACAGTCCATCGTTGGGCGTCCTGGGTCGCCAAAAACACGAAACGAAAGATAGCGAAGAAAAAAATACAAAAACGAGCGAAAATAGCGGAAAACCCGATTCCGTCCCCTTCGCATTGGGCGCAGGCGTGGCGTACCGGGTGCTGACATGGCGGCTACATGGCGCCCTGTTAACTTAGGTTCCATCTCCTCCGTCGAAGATCCATGTCCCTCGCTGCTTCCCCTTTGCCCACCGGCCGCGCTGCCCTGCTGGAACGCCTGGCCCAGCCCGAAACCTTTGACCTGGCCATCATCGGCGGGGGCGCCACCGGGCTGGGTGTGGCCCTGGACGCTGCGGCGCGCGGTTTCAAGGTGGTGCTGGTGGAGTCGCATGACTTTGCCAAGGGCACGTCCTCGCGTGCCACCAAGCTGGTCCACGGCGGCGTGCGCTATCTGGCCCAGGGCAACATCGCGCTGGTGCGTGAAGCCCTGCACGAGCGCACCACGCTGTTGCACAACGCGCCCCATCTGGCCCAGCCGCTGGCCTTCGTGATGCCGTCCTACCGCCTGCTGGACACGCCGTTCTACGGCGTGGGCCTGAAGATGTACGACGCGCTGGCCGGCAAGGCCGGCCTGGGCGCCACCGAATTCCTCTCCCGCTCCAGCACCGTCAAGTGCCTGCCTACCGTGCGCCAGCAAGGCCTCAAGGGCGGCGTGAAGTACTGGGACGGCCAGTTCGACGATGCGCGCCTGGCGCTGGCGCTGGCGCGCACGGCGGCCGCCAGGGGCGCGTTGCTGGTCAACTACTGCCCGGCCCGGGAACTGCTGCACGAGGACGGCAAGGTGGCCGGCCTGGTCTGCGAGGACAGCGAGACCGGCAACCGCTTCACGCTGCGCGCCAGGTGCGTGGTCAACGCCACCGGCCCCTGGGTGGACCTGTTCCGCCAGCAGGATGCCGAGGCCCAGGGCCGTCCCGTCAAGCCCATGGTCGCGCCCAGCCAGGGCGTGCACGTGGTCGTGGACCGCGATTTCCTGCCCGGCGACCATGCGCTGCTCGTTCCCAAGACGGCCGATGGTCGCGTGTTGTTCGCCGTTCCCTGGCTGGGCAAGGTCATCCTGGGGACCACCGACACGCCGCGCAACGACCTGGCGCGCGAACCGCTGCCATTTGCCGAGGAACTGGACTTCATCCTCACCGAGGCCGGCCGCTACCTCACGCGCCAGCCCACGCTGGCCGATGTGCGCAGCATGTGGGTGGGCCTGCGCCCGCTGGTCAAGCCGCAGGACGACGACGGCGAGAACACCAAGAAGATCAGCCGCGAGCACACGGTCATGTCCAGCCGCACCGGCCTGGTCACCGTCACCGGCGGCAAGTGGACCACCTACCGCGCCATGGCCGAGGACGTGCTGTCCGAATGCTTCGCCATCGGCCGCCTGCCGCACCGCCCGGGCGGCGTCACCGTGCACCTGCCTCTGGCGGGTGCGCCGGCCGAGTCTGCCGTCCATCACCGCATGAGCCAGGTGCAGGGCTTGCACTCGTATGGCACGGAGGCGGCGGCCGTCGCTGCGCTGCCGGGTGCCGAGGAATGGCTGGCGGACGGCCTGAGCGAGGCCATGGTGCGTTTCGCCGCGCGCTTCGAATATGCGCGAACGGTGGAGGACGTGCTCGCGCGCCGCAGCCGCCTGCTGTTCCTCGATGCGCGCAAGGCGTCCGAGGTGGCGCCGCGCGTGGCGGCCATTCTCCAGGAGGAACTGGGGCAGGACGCCGCACTTGCAAGCTTCATGGCGCTGGCGAGCCAATACCTGCCGGCCTGAGACGGCTGCAACCGCCGCCGACGGCTGGCTTCGTTGCAAAAGTGCCCTGCATTGCAGGGCACTTTTGCATGGTGCGTCGCGGCGTGCCTTGTTTGTCAAAATTTATCAAAACTTGTCATCGATTGTTTTTATGTATCAAAATCGGGTCTGGATCCCTTGCGGATCCCTTCGGATAACAGCCACTCCAAGGCTGATGAGGGGGGAGAACGATGAGGAAAGCGCTTGCAAGTCCGTTTTCCGTCGGGCGAGGGCTCTGCCCGAGTCCGGGGCGACGGTCCTTCGGGGCCTTCGCGGTGTCTGCATCACGGTGTTGTGGCGGGGCGGCAGCTTCCTGCGTCCACCGCCAACGATTGCGTTGAGTCTGCCACCCTTTGCCGAGCCCGCGTGGCTCGGTTTTTTTATGTGCGGCCAGCATGCGGCAGCCGACCGGCTGGCCCTGGAAGCCCCTGAAGAGGTGGCGATCCTGTGGGGGGCGCGCAACGCTCGTGGCCAGGGGTAGGGAAAGCTGCTAAGGGTTTGACGCGCAAAGGATTTTCTGGGACAATCCCATGCTTCACGTGAAAATCGTGAAGTTATCTGCCCAGTGGAAGCGCCGAGAAATGGTTTTCGGCGTGGACGACGGGCCCAAGACTGACTGGCTGCTCGCGGCCCTTGAGAAGACTCTGGGGCTGTCGAGTGTTTGCTGGAGCAAGTTGGGAATATTGAAATGATCCAAACAGAATCTCGGTTAGAGGTTGCCGACAACACCGGCGCGAAGTCTGTTCAGTGCATCAAGGTGCTGGGCGGTTCTCATCGTCGCTATGCGAGTGTGGGCGACATCATCAAGGTGAGCATCAAGGAAGCTGCTCCGCGTGGCCGCGTCAAGAAGGGCGAGGTCTACAGCGCAGTGGTGGTCCGCACGGCGAAGGGTATTCGCCGCGCCGATGGCTCGCTCGTCAAGTTCGACGGCAATGCCGCCGTTCTGCTGAACGCCAAGCTGGAGCCTATCGGCACCCGCATCTTCGGCCCCGTGACCCGTGAACTGCGTACCGAAAAGTTCATGAAGATCGTGTCCCTGGCACCTGAAGTTCTCTAAAGGAAGCACCATGAACAAGATTCGCAAGGGCGACCAAGTCATCGTGCTGACCGGCCGTGACAAGGGCAAGCAAGGCGTGGTCTCGGCACGCAAGGACGACTCCCACCTGTTGATCGAAGGCATCAACCTGGTGAAGAAGCACGTCAAGCCGAACCCCATGAAGGGCACCACCGGCGGCATCGTGGAAAAGGCCATGCCCATCCACCAGTCCAACGTGGCCATCTTCAATGCAGCGACCGGCAAGGCCGATCGCGTGGGCATCAAGGTGCAAGCCGACGGCACGCGCGTTCGCGTGTTCAAGTCCAACGGCGCCGAAATCAAGGCGGCCTAAGGGGTAACACATGGCACGACTGCAAAAACTGTATCGCGAAAAGATCGCGGCTGAACTCAAGGAAAAGTTCGGCTACACCTCCACCATGGAAGTGCCCCGCCTGACCAAGATCACCCTGAACATGGGTGTGAGCGAAGCCGTGGCCGACAAGAAGGTGATGGACAACGCCGTGGCCGACCTGACCAAGATCGCTGGTCAGAAGCCCGTGGTGACCAAGGCCAAGAAGGCTATCGCCGGCTTCAAGATCCGTGAAGGCCAGGCCATCGGCTGCATGGTGACCCTGCGCGGCGTTCAGATGTACGAATTCCTGGACCGTTTCGTCACCGTGGCTCTGCCCCGCGTGCGTGACTTCCGTGGTATCTCCGGCCGTTCGTTCGACGGTCGCGGCAACTACAACGTCGGCGTCAAGGAACAGATCATCTTCCCCGAAATCGAGTACGACAAGGTGGACGCTCTGCGTGGTCTGAACATCAGCATCACGACCACGGCAAAGACCGACGACGAGTGCAAGGCACTGCTCGCCGCTTTCCGTTTCCCCTTCAAGAACTGAGGTGGCGCATGGCTAAAGTTGCATTGATTCAGCGCGAACTGAAGCGCGAAAAGCTGGCAGCCAAGTACGCTGCCAAGTACGCAGAACTGAAGGCGATCGCCGCTGACGCAAAGCGCAGCGACGAAGAGCGCGAAGCCGCTCGCCTGGGCCTGCAAAAGCTGCCCCGTAACGCGAACCCCACTCGCCAGCGCAACCGCTGCGAGATCACGGGTCGTCCCCGTGGCACCTTCCGTCAATTCGGTCTGGGCCGCGCCAAGATCCGTGAACTGGCCTTCGCCGGCGACATCCCCGGTGTCACCAAGGCCAGCTGGTAAGCAAGCAGGAGAGATTAAACATGAGCATGAGTGATCCCATCGCTGACTTGCTGACCCGCATCCGCAACGCACAAATGGTCTCCAAGGCCACCGTGTCGGCTCCTTCCTCCAAGGTCAAGGTTGCCATCGCCCAGGTGCTGAAGGATGAAGGCTACATCGACGGCTTCCAGGTGAAGACCGACGCTGGCAAGTCCGAACTCGAAATTACCCTGAAGTACTACGCCGGCCGTCCGGTGATCGAGCGCATCGAGCGCGTGAGCCGTCCCGGCCTGCGCGTGTACAAGGGCCGCGACGCAATCCCCCAGGTCATGAACGGCCTGGGCGTGGCCATCGTCACCACTCCCAAGGGCGTGATGACGGATCGCAAGGCACGCGCTACCGGCGTGGGCGGCGAAGTGCTGTGCTACGTGGCCTAAGACATTAAGGAGAAATACTGAAATGTCTCGCGTAGCAAAGACTCCCGTGGCCATCCCCGCAGGCGTGGATGTGTCCATCAAGGCTGACCAGATCAACGTGAAGGGTACCGGCGGTTCGCTGTCGCTGGCCCAGAACGTGCTGGTGAAGATCTCCAACAACGAAGGCAAGCTGTCTTTCGAGCCCGTCAACGACTCGCGCGAAGCCAACGCCATGAGCGGCACCATGCGTCAGCTGGTGAACAACATGGTGGTGGGCGTGAGCAAGGGCTTCGAGAAGAAGCTGTCGCTGGTCGGCGTGGGCTTCAAGGCCGCCGCCTCGGGCAACAAGCTGAACCTCGCGATCGGCTTCTCGCACCCGGTGAACTTCGAAATGCCGGCCGGCATCACCGTCGCCACCCCGACCCCCACGGAAATCGTGGTCAAGGGTGCCGACCGCCAGGTCGTTGGCCAACTGGCTGCTGAGATCCGTGCCGTTCGTCCCCCCGAGCCCTACAAGGGCAAGGGCATCCGTTACTCGGATGAGAAGGTCGTGATCAAAGAGACCAAGAAGAAGTAAGGAGCTGCATTATGTTGACCAAGAAAGAGCAGCGTCTGCGTCGTGCCCGCCAGACCCGTATCCGCATTGCACAGCAAGGCGTGGCGCGTCTGAGCGTGAACCGTACGAACCTCCACATCTACGCCAGCGTGGTGTCGGAAGATGGCACCAAGGTGCTGGCTTCTGCTTCCACTGCCGAAGCCGAAGTGCGCACCCAGCTGGGCGCCATCGGCAAGGGTGGCAACGTGGCTGCCGCCACGCTGATCGGCAAGCGCATTGCCGAGAAGGCCAAGGCTGCCGGCGTGGAGAAAGTGGCTTTCGATCGCGCTGGTTTCGCATACCACGGCCGCGTGAAGGCTTTGGCAGAAGCCGCTCGTGAAGCGGGCCTGCAGTTCTAAGCGGAGCGGATAGAAATGGCAAAGTTTTCTCCCAAGGTGCAAGACGAAGGTCGTGACGACGGTCTGCGCGAAAAAATGATCGCGGTGAACCGCGTCACCAAGGTCGTGAAGGGCGGTCGTATCCTCGGCTTCGCTGCACTGACCGTGGTTGGCGACGGCGATGGCCGCGTTGGCATGGGCAAGGGCAAGTCCAAGGAAGTGCCTGCCGCCGTGCAAAAGGCGATGGAAGAGTCCCGTCGCAACATGATCAAGGTGTCCCTGAAGAACGGCTCGATCCATCACACCGTGATGGGCCAGCATGGCGCAGCATCCGTGATGCTGAACCCCGCTCCCAAGGGTACCGGCATCATCGCTGGCGGCCCGATGCGTGCCGTCTTCGAAGTGCTGGGCATCACCGACATCGTGGCCAAGAGCCATGGCTCGTCGAATCCCTACAACATGGTCCGCGCGACTTTTGACGCTCTGAAGAACTCCACGACCCCCGCGGAAGTGGCAGCCAAGCGCGGCAAGTCGGTTGAAGACATCTTCACCGCCTGATCGGAGTCAATCACATGACAACGCAACAAACCGTGAAGGTGCAACTGGTGCGCAGCCCCATTGGCACCAAGCAATCGCACCGCGCCACCGTCCGTGGCCTGGGTCTGCGCAAGCTCAATAGCGTCAGCGAACTGCAGGACACGCCTGCCGTGCGCGGCATGATCAACAAGATCAGCTATCTGGTCAAAGTCCTCTGAAAGGATTGATGATGGAACTCAATAGCATCAAGCCTGCAGCGGGTGCCAAGCATGCCAAGCGCCGTGTCGGCCGTGGCATCGGCTCCGGCCTGGGCAAGACCGCCGGCCGTGGTCACAAGGGCCAGAAGTCGCGTTCGGGCGGCTACCACAAGGTGGGCTTCGAAGGCGGTCAAATGCCTCTGCAGCGCCGTCTGCCCAAGCGTGGCTTCAAGTCGCATCTGCTGAAGTTCAATGCAGAAGTGACCCTGTCCGCCCTGGAACAGCTCGGCCTGGCCGAAGTCGATCTGGCAGCTCTGAAGCAGGCCGGACTGGTTGGTGAAATCGCCAAGGTGGTCAAGGTCATCAAGAGCGGTGAAATCAGCAAGGCTGTCAAGCTCAGCGGCATCGGCGCCACCGCCGGCGCCAAGGCCGCCATCGAAGCTGCCGGCGGCAGCATCGCCTGATTAAAGTTCTGAAAGAAGACATCCGTGGCTACTAGCGCAGCTCAAATTGCAAAAACCGGAAAATTCGGCGATCTTCGCCGCCGCCTGGTTTTTCTGTTGCTCGCGCTGGTCGTTTACCGCATCGGGGCGCATATCCCCGTGCCGGGCATCGACCCAGCGCAGCTGCAGCAGCTGTTCAATGGCCAGCAGGGCGGCATTCTCAATCTGTTCAACATGTTCTCGGGTGGGGCGCTGTCGCGCTTCACGGTGTTCGCACTGGGGATCATGCCGTACATCTCGGCATCGATCATCATGCAGCTCATGACCTACGTGGTCCCGACATTCGAGCAGCTGAAGAAGGAAGGTGAATCGGGTCGTCGCAAGATCACCCAGTACACCCGCTACGGCACTCTGGGCCTGGCGATTTTTCAGTCCCTGGGAATTGCCGTGGCTCTGGAAAGCTCGGCAGGTCTGGTTCTGAGCCCTGGCTTCGGCTTCCGCCTCACGGCGGTGGTCAGCCTGACGGCCGGCACCATGTTCCTGATGTGGCTCGGTGAACAGATCACGGAACGTGGTCTGGGCAACGGCATCTCGATCCTCATCTTCGGAGGTATCGCCGCAGGTCTGCCGAGTTCCATCGGTGGTCTGCTGGAGCTGGTGCGCACCGGTGCCATGAGCATCCTGGCCGCGATCTTCATCGTCCTCGTGGTGGCAGCCGTGACGTACTTCGTCGTGTTTGTCGAGCGGGGACAGCGCAAGATCCTGGTGAACTATGCGCGTCGTCAGGTGGGTAACAAGGTGTATGGCGGCCAGTCCTCGCACTTGCCGCTGAAGCTGAACATGGCCGGGGTCATCCCTCCCATCTTCGCTTCCTCGATCATCTTGCTGCCGGCGACCGTCGTGAACTGGTTCAGTGCAGGGGAATCCATGCGCTGGCTGAAGGACATTGCCAGTACGCTGACCCCCGGTCAGCCGATCTATGTGATGCTCTATGCCACTGCCATCATCTTCTTCTGCTTCTTCTACACGGCCCTGGTGTTCAACAGCCGGGAAACCGCCGACAACCTGAAGAAGAGTGGTGCCTTCATCCCCGGGATCCGTCCCGGTGACCAGACGGCCCGCTACATTGACAAGATCCTGGTTCGCCTGACCCTGGCTGGCGCGGTGTACATCACCTTCGTGTGCTTGTTGCCCGAGTTCCTGATCCTGAAGTACAACGTCCCGTTCTACTTCGGTGGCACATCACTGCTGATCATCGTGGTGGTGACCATGGACTTCATGGCCCAGGTGCAGAACTACATGATGTCGCAGCAGTACGAATCGCTCCTCAAAAAGGCGAACTTCAAAGCGACACTTGGCAATTGAACTAAGTGATGGGCCTGGCCGGCGGTGCCGGCGGGTCCAGTAAGAGTTAGTAGACGCCCATTCGATCTATCGCGGGCAAGTATCCCGGTCGATAGGCCGCAACGGATGTAGAGTTTTAGGAGAATGAAATGAGAGTTTCGGCTTCGGTCAAAAAAATCTGCCGTAACTGCAAGATCATCCGCCGCAAGGGTGTGGTGCGAGTGATCTGCACGGACCAGCGCCACAAGCAGCGCCAGGGTTGATAGGAAAGTTTGAGGACGAATAATGGCACGTATCGCTGGCATTAACATCCCGCCGCATCAGCACGCTGAAATCGGCCTGACCGCTATCTATGGTATCGGTCGCACCACTGCACGCAAGATCTGCGAAGCCGCTGGCATCGCATATTCCAAGAAGATCAAGGAACTGACTGACGGCGATCTGGAAAAGATCCGTGACCAGCTGGCTTCCCTGACGCTGGAAGGTGATCTGCGTCGCGAAACCACGATGAACATCAAGCGCCTGATGGACATCGGTTGCTATCGCGGTTTCCGTCATCGTCGTGGCCTGCCCATGCGTGGTCAGCGTACCCGCACGAATGCCCGTACCCGCAAGGGTCCGCGCAAGGGTGCCGCGGCTTTGAAGAAATAAAGAGATTGAAAGATCACTATGGCTAAGTCTCCCGCAAACAACGCTGCACAGCGCGTTCGCAAGAAGGTCCGCAAGAACATCTCGGACGGCATTGCCCACGTGCACGCATCGTTCAACAACACGATCATCACCATCACCGACCGCCAAGGCAACGCTCTGTCGTGGGCCTCGTCGGGCGGCCAGGGCTTCAAGGGTTCGCGCAAGTCGACTCCCTTCGCTGCCCAGGTGGCTTCGGAAGTGGCTGGTCGTGCTGCCATCGAACAGGGCATCAAGAACCTGGACGTGGAAATCAAGGGTCCCGGTCCCGGCCGTGAATCCTCGGTCCGCGCCCTGGGCGCCCTCGGCATCCGCATCACGTCCATCGCTGACGTGACGCCGGTTCCCCACAACGGCTGCCGCCCTCAGAAGCGCCGTCGTATCTAAGCTTTTTCACCAAGCCCACCGCCGCCCAGATGTGTAACATCGCGGGCGGCTCCCGTGTTTGCGCACGGTAGATGACACAAAGGAAATCAAGTGGCACGCTATATCGGCCCCAAGGCCAAACTCTCCCGCCGTGAAGGCACCGACCTGTTCCTGAAGAGCGCACGCCGCTCGATCGCCGACAAGTCCAAGTTCGACACCAAGCCCGGCCAGCACGGCCGTACTTCCGGTCAGCGCACTTCCGACTTCGGCCTGCAGCTGCGCGAAAAGCAGAAGGTCAAGCGCATGTACGGCGTGCTGGAGAAGCAATTCCGCCGCTACTTCGAAGCCGCCGACAAGAAGAAGGGCAACACCGGTGCCAATCTGCTGTCGCTGCTGGAGTCGCGTCTGGACAACGTGGTGTACCGCATGGGCTTCGGCTCGACCCGCTCCGAAGCGCGTCAGCTGGTGTCGCACAAGGCGATCACGGTGAACGGCCAATCGGTGAACATCCCCTCCTACATGGTCAAGGTGGGTGACGTGGTTGCCGTGCGTGAAAAGTCCAAGAAGCAGGCTCGTATCGTCGAAGCCCTGCAACTGGCTGGTCAAGTCGGTTTCCCCGCATGGGTGGAAGTGTCTGCCGACAAGGCAGAAGGCACGTTCAAGAAGTCGCCCGACCGCGACGAATTCGGTGCTGACATCAACGAATCCCTGATCGTTGAGTTGTACTCGCGTTAATCCTGAGCAGCGACATTTCTGTAAAACCGTCCCCCAGCCGCGAGGCATCGCGCTGGGGTGCTTCACCAGCCTTACCGGTGTAACGAGCCGGGGGTATTGAGAGGAAGTCTGCATGCAAACGAATTTGCTGAAGCCCAAGACAATCAATGTCGAACAGCTTGGCCACAACCGCGCCAAAGTTGTTCTGGAGCCGTTTGAGCGTGGCTATGGCCATACGCTGGGCAATGCCCTGCGCCGTGTCCTGCTCTCGTCCATGGTGGGTTACGCAGCGACGGAAGTGACGATTGCTGGTGTGCTGCACGAGTACTCGTCCATCGACGGTGTCCAGGAAGATGTGGTCAACATCCTGCTGAACCTCAAGGGCGTGGTGTTCAAGCTGCACAACCGCGACGAGGTGACGCTGTCCCTGCGCAAGGATGGTGAAGGCGTCGTGACGGCGCGCGACATCCAGACGCCCCATGACGTGGAGATCATCAACCCTGATCATGTCATCGCCAACCTGTCGCAAGGCGGCAAGCTGGACATGCAGATCAAGGTCGAGAAGGGCCGTGGCTACGTGCCCGGCAACGTGCGCCGCTATGGCGACGAGTCCACGAAGTCGATCGGCCGCATCGTGCTGGACGCTTCGTTCTCGCCCGTCAAGCGCGTGAGCTATGCCGTCGAGTCGGCCCGCGTGGAACAGCGCACCGACCTGGACAAGCTGGTGGTGGAGATCGAGACCAATGGTGCGATCACCGCCGAGGACGCCGTGCGCGCCTCCGCCAAGATCCTGGTGGAACAGCTGGCCGTGTTCGCACAGCTGGACGGTGGCGACATCGCCAGCGTCTTCGATGCTCCGGCCGGTGGCCGTGGTGCCGCAACCGCCTTTGATCCCATCCTGCTGCGTCCCGTGGACGAGCTGGAACTCACCGTGCGTTCGGCCAACTGCCTCAAGGCAGAGAACATCTACTACATCGGCGACCTGATCCAGCGTACCGAGAACGAGCTGCTCAAGACCCCCAACCTGGGTCGCAAGTCGCTCAACGAGATCAAGGAAGTCCTGGCTTCCCGCGGTCTGACGCTGGGCATGAAGCTCGAGAACTGGCCACCCGCTGGCCTGGAAAAGCGCTAAGCACTATAATTACGGGCTCTCCTTTTTGGAGAGCCTCAGTGCCTCGGGCAGTACCTGATACGGCTGCACGAATTAATCAACAACTTGCGCAAATTCGGTTGAGGCAAGCTGCAGATCCGGTAACGGGTCCAGGCTTGCATCCTTGTTTGCACAAGTCCTAATTACATATCTTAGGAATAAAGCACCATGCGTCACGGTCACGGCCTCCGCAAACTCAATCGCACCTCTTCGCACCGCCTGGCGATGCTGAAGAACATGATGAATTCGCTCATCGAGCATGAAGCCATCAAGACCACCGTTCCCAAGGCCAAGGAACTGCGCCGCGTGATCGAGCCCATGATCACCCTGGCCAAGGTCGACACCGTTGCCAATCGCCGCCTGGCTTTCGACCGCCTGCGCGACCGCGACAGCGTGACCAAGCTCTTCAACGAGCTGGGCCCGCGTTTCGCCAAGCGTCCCGGTGGCTACACCCGTATCCTGAAGATGGGCTTCCGCGTGGGCGACAACGCCCCCATGGCCTTCGTGGAACTGGTGGAACGCGCTGAAGAAGGCGCTGCAGAAGCCAAGGCAGCTGAATAATCTGCTATAATTTTGGAATACCGCGCGATGGAGCAGTCTGGTAGCTCGTTGGGCTCATAACCCAAAGGTCGGAGGTTCAAATCCTTCTCGCGCAACCAAATTGGAAAAGGGCTACGACTGTGTCGTAGCCCTTTTTTCTTGCCTTGCCGACGCAAGGCAAGGCCGCCCGTCCTCAGCCTCCGAGCTGCTGGCCCAGGCGTTGCGCCAGTCGCAGGCGCACGCGGTGGGCGATCTCCTGGGCCGCATCGGGGCTGAGCACCTCACTGATGTGCAGCACTTCGGTGTAGTGCATGTACAAGAGACCGCGCAGCGTCTTGAACGCGGTCTCGTGCCCTGCGCCGCAGACGCTGGCGTCGTCGGCCAGCACGCGTTCCACCACGCCGGCCTGCAGGAGCGGAATCTTGCAGATGACGGCGTGGCGAGCGATCTCCAGGTCGATTTCCTGAAGGCGGCATTCCCATTCCTCGGGCAAGAATCGGTTGGCTGGCATGTCGGCTTTTCTCCTGTTTTACTGCATGGGTACACCGAGGCGAAGCGCGCCCGGTCCGGGAATGCTGGCATGTGCACGGCGCGCGCAGCGGCCTGGGCACCGGCTTTACTGGCATGGGCTTGATGCCTGTCAAACTCCGGTGGAGCGGAACCCGGCGGACCGCCGAGTTCATGCTGCAGTGCATCATGATGTCAATCATGCGGCGCGGCCGCCAATGCCCGTGCAAGCCTGTTGGCTTTTGATCCGGGCAATGCGTGGCCTGTCGGCGCCGCACTGGCAACGCAAAGGATCCACATGCTCGACAAGATTGCCTCGCTGTTTCGCTACTTCAAGGCGGCCGTACCGTTCCGGCTGGTGCCTGCGCTGATCGCCACCCTGGTGCTGTTCGGGCTGTTGCTGCTGCCCGTGCCCGAGGGGCTGACGCCCAAGGGCTGGCAGTTGGTGGCCATCTTCCTGACCACCATCGTGGCCATCATCCTGAAGGTCATGCCCATCGGCGTGATGGCCTTGATGGCCATCGTCATCGTCTCGCTGTCCCAGGTCACATCCGGCTCGTCCAAGGGCGCCATCACCGATGCGCTGAGCAGCTTTTCCAGCCCGCTGATCTGGCTGATCGTGGTGGCCATCCTGATCTCGCGCGGGCTCAAGAAGACGGGCCTGGGCAATCGCATCGGCCTGATGTTCATCGCGCTGATGGGCAAGCGGACCCTGGGCATAGGCTACGGCCTGGCGATCTGCGAGCTGGTGCTGGCACCGTTCACGCCCAGCAACACGGCGCGCGGCGGCGGCATCGTGCACCCGATCATGAAGTCCATCGCCAACGCCTTCGAGTCGGACCCTGCCAAGGGGACGCAAGGCAAGGTGGGCACCTACCTGGCCCTGGTCAACTACCATGCCAATCCCATCACCTCGGCCATGTTCCTGACGGCCACGGCGCCCAACCCGCTGGTGGTGGATTTCGTGGCCAAGGCCACGGGCCAGGCCCTGCACCTGAGCTGGACCACCTGGGCGCTGTACATGCTGCTGCCGGGCCTGCTGTGCCTGCTGCTGATGCCGCTGGCCATCTACCTGCTGTCGCCGCCCGAGCTCAAGGCCACGCCCAACGCTGTGGAATATGCACGCAGCGAGATGGCCCGCATGGGGCCGCTGTCGGGCAGGGAGCGCGTGATGCTGGGCACCTTCGGCATGATGCTGCTGCTGTGGGCCAACGTGCCCCAGATGCTGTTCGGCCCCGCCTTCACGCTGGACCCGACCGTGGTGGCCTTCCTGGGCCTGTTCACGCTGATCATCACCGGCACCATCGACTGGGATGATGTGCTGTCCGAGAAAAGCGCGTGGGACACCCTGGTCTGGTTCGGTGCCCTGGTCATGCTGGCCGAGCAGCTCAACAAGCTGGGCGTGGTCGCCTGGTTCGCAGAGGGCCTGAAGAACGCCATCGTCGCCAGCGGCCTGGACTGGCTGCCCGTGGCCGCCATCCTGGTGGGGGTCTTCGTGTTCTCGCACTACCTGTTCGCCAGCACCACGGCCCACATCAGCGCCATGATGCTGGCCTTCCTGACGGTGGGCGCGCAACTGATCCCGGCGGAGTATGTCGTGCCCTTCATGCTGATGATGACGGCCGGCTCGGCCATCATGATGACGCTGACCCACTATGCCACCGGCACCTCGCCCATCATCTTCGGCAGCGGCTACGTCACGCTGGGCAACTGGTGGCGCGTGGGCGCGGCCATGTGCGTGATAGAGCTGCTGATCTTCGCCGTGGCCGGCAGCGCCTGGTGGAAGTTGCTGGGCCTGTGGTGACGGGGAGCGGCCGATCCGGCCGCTTCGTCGGGACGGCTCAGCCCGGCGCGATGTGCCGCGGCTCGCCCAGCGACAGCATGAGCCGGTTGGCCCAGTTGAAGAAGGCCGTGCCGTGCAGCACGTCGGAGATGGCGGCATCATCCAGGCCGGCGGCGCGCAGCGCATCGATGTGGGCGGGCTCCAGCGCAGGCGGCGTCTGGGTCAGCGCCACGGCGGCCGTGACGATGGCGTTCCAGCGCGGTCCCAGGTCCGTGCCCGGGCCTTCGTCGAGCAGGCGCTGCACGTCGCCGCCCCGGCGCGAGAAGTGCGTGGCAAAGCGCGCATGGACCGAGGCGCAGTAGATGCAGCCATTGGCGCGCGAGGTGGCCGCAGCGGCCAGCTCGCGCTCGGCGCGCGGCAGGCCGGCGTCGGGGTTGTAGAAGATGTCCTTGTCGGTGCGCGTGCGCGCGCCCAGCGTGTCGGGGTCGCGCGCCAGCAGGCGGAAGTAGGGCGACTGCGCGCGTGAGGCATCGACCAGGCCTGCTTGGTGGCGTTCGGTCAGCTCGCTTTCGTCCAGCGGTTCAATCCATGGCAGCCAGTCGAGCGGCTCCTGGGTGAAGACCTGGGGCGCGGCGGAGTTCGTTGAGGTCATGGCTGGGCTTGCAGGGTGGTGGGTTGATGGGCTGCCGGGGGCGCGGGGCGTGCAGCCAGCACGCGCAACCCCGCCACCACGCGGATCTGGAAGGACAGGAAGGACGCCAGCTGGGACAGGATGACGATGTCCGTCTCGCTCCAGCCCGCCTGTTGCAGCGCCTGCAGGGCTCCGGCGCTGGCGTCGCGCGGGTGGTAGGCCAGCAGGTGGGCATGGGCCAGCGCCGCGGCCAGGCGCGGGCCCAGCAGTGCGGCGTGGGCCGGGTCCACGGCATAGGCGGGGCCGGGCTGGTCCTCGCGGCTGAGCGGGCCTGCCGGGTAGCGGCCGTAGGGGCCGTGCGGACCGTTGCCGGCCTGCAGGCTCTGGGCGCGGCCACGCACCACTTCGGACGCCACCACGGCGGCCAGTTCCGCGTCCTCGGTGGCCAGCGCGCGTGCATAGAAGGCGGCGCTGCGCGACTCGCCATGCAGCCCTGCCGTGAAGGCGGCCAGGGCCAGCCGCTCGCGCAGGGAGACCGTGCCGGGCACGGGCTCGGCGGGCGTGAACAGGGCGGCAAAGCTCTGCTGGGCCTGCGTGCGTGCCTCGGTGCGGTGGCGGCGCACGCGGTCCAGGGCGCTGCCGGGGGCGATGTCGGCGAGGTGGTCGATCACGTCGCCGGGAAAGCGGGGCGTTGCGGTGGTGTTCATGGTCATGCGGCTTGCAGCAGTCCGGCCCGGACTGCGGGGAGGGAAGAGGGGGCTTGCAGATCGGCACGGCGCCAGCCCAGGGCCGGTGCTACATGGGCGGCCGTCAGTTCGATGGAGCGCAGGATGGCGGCGTGCGGCGGATCGATGGAGTGCACCTGGAAGACGATGTCGCTCACGCGCGCCAGGGCGGAGTCGGCGCGCAGTGTGGCGATCACCTCGTCGGGTGTGCCCACGTGCACGTCGTAGGCGGCGATCAGCGCGTGCAGCGGCGCCTGCGGGTCGACGCGCGCCGCCCATTGCGAAGGCTGGGCTGCATGGCGCCGGGCCACGCGGCGCAGGCCGGCCTCCGCCCAGCGCAGTGCCTCGTCGCGGCTGTCGGCCACGAACAGCGTGCGCGAGCCCAGGATGCGCGGCACCCGCCCTGCGGGCAGGCGGGCGAGGTAGGCGTCGATGATGGGGTGCTGGATCTCGGACAGCGTGGCCTGCGGCGCGCCTTCGGGCCGTGGCTGGGTGCGCGACAGCATCAGGCCGTCGCCGTTGGCCCCTGCCCGCGCACCGCCCTCGGCCGAGAACGTGGCCTGCCAGACGCGCTCCAGCAGCTGCGGCGCGGCCGGGTACAGGCGCACGCCGCCGGGCAGGGCACGTCCGGCCCAGGCATCCTGGAGCAGGCCGAAATGGCGCGCGAAGACGGCGCCACGCTCGGCTCCCTGCACGCCGAAGGCCTCGAAGGATTCGGCCGTGCCGCCCGTGCCCAGGCCCACTTCCAGCCGGCCGCCGGTCAGCAGATCCAGCACGGCTGCATCCTCGGCCACGCGCAGCGCGTTTTCCAGCGGCAGCGTGACCACGCCCGTGCCCAGGCGGATGCGCCGTGTGCGCGCCGCCACATGGGCCAGGAAAACGAGGGGCGAGGGCAGGCCGCCCTCGCTTTCATGGAAATGGTGCTGGGCCACCCAGGCGGTGTCGAAACCCTGGGCCTCGGCATGGGCGATCTGCTCGGCCACCAGGCGGTAGCGCTCGCCGGCCGGCGCTTCGTCCAGCGGGCGGCTGAAGAAGCCCAGGCGCGGACCGGTGCGGGAGCCGTGACCACGGTTGGTATCAGGCGGGGTGAGGGACAAAATCGATGCTCCTTTTGCCGGGAATGGTGTCCATGAGTTCGCGCGTGTAGTCGCTGGAGGGGCGCAGGAACACGTCCTCGACGCTGCCCGCGTCCACCACCTTGCCCGCGCGCAGCACCGACACCGTGTCGGCGATCTGGCGCACCACGGCAAGGTCGTGCGAGATGAAGAGATAGGTCAGGCCCAGGTCCTGCTGCAGCTGCGTCAGCAGGGCCAGGATCTGGGCCTGCACGGTCACGTCCAGGGCCGAGACGGCCTCGTCCAGCACCACCACCTCGGGCCGCAGCACCAGGGCGCGGGCAATCGCCACGCGCTGGCGCTGGCCACCCGACAGCGCATGCGGGCGCCGCTGCAGCACGGCGGGCGGCAGGCCGACGCGGACCAGCATGTCGTGCACGCGCTGTCGGCGCTCGCTGGCGGGCAGCGGATCGAAGTTCAGAAGCGGCTCTTCGATGATGTCGAACACGCTCTGGCGCGGGTCCAGAGAACTGAACGGGTTCTGGTAGACCAGCTGCACGCGGCGGCGCAGCTGGCGCAGGGCCTCGCCGCGCAGGCCCGTGACCTCGGTGCCCTCGATGCGGATGCGGCCTGCCGTGGGCCGGCCCAGGCCCACGATGTCGCGGATGGTGGTGGTCTTGCCCGAGCCCGATTCGCCCACGATGGCATGGGTGCTGCCCCGGCGCACGCGCAGCGAGACGCCGTCCACGGCACGGAAGATGCCGCGCCCATGGGGCGAGGCATGGCCGGGTGCCTCGAACTCGTGGACCAGGTCCTCGACCTCGATGGCCCAGTCGTCGCCCGCGGCCGGTGGCCGTGCGCGGCGGGGCGCAGGTGTGAGGGAAGGCGCATCCGACAGCAGCCTGCGCGTGTAGGCGCTTTGCGGGTTGCGCAGCAGCTCCAGCGTGGGTCCCTGCTCCTGGATGCGGCCGCCCTGCATGACGATGAGCCGGTGGGCGCGGTCGGCGGCCACGCCCAGGTCGTGGGTGACCAGCAGCACGGCCGTGCCGGTCTCGCGGCGCAGCGTATCGATCAGATCCAGGATGCGCCGCTGCACCGTCACGTCCAGCGCGCTCGTGGGTTCATCGGCAATGATGAGCGCGGGCCGCAGCGCGATGGCAATGGCGATCAGCACGCGCTGGCGCATGCCGCCCGACAGTTCGTGCGGATACTGGCGCGCGCGCAGCGCGGGCTGGGACAGGCCCGCGCGGGCCAGCAGCTCCAGCACGCGCGCCTCCACGGCCGTGCGGTCGCGCAGGCCGTGGATGCGCAGGATTTCGCCCACCTGGTCGCCCACCGTGCGCACGGGGTTCAGCGACATGGTGGGGTCCTGCGGCACCAGGCTGACCACGCGGCCGCGGATGGCGTTCCAGCGTGCGGCCGGCCAGCCCGAGACCTCGGTGCCCTGCAGGCGTATGCTGCCGTGCTCGCGGTGGCCGTTGTCGGCCAAAAGGCCGATCACGGCCTGGGCCGTGGTGGTCTTGCCCGAGCCTGATTCGCCGACCAGGGCCACCACCTCGCCCGGCGCCACGGAAAACGATACGCCGTGCACCACGCGCTGTTCCCGGCCTGCGGCATCACGGTAGGCAATGGCCAGGTCCTGCACTTCGAGCACGGACGTGGCTGCGCTCATCGCCGCCGTGCCGGGGAGCTGCTTTTCGATGACGGCGCTCATGCGGGCCTCCGCGCGAAGGCCGTGCCTATGCGGTTGGCCGCCAGGACCACGGCCACGACGACCAGTCCGGGCGCCGTCGTCAGCCACCATGCGGTGGCGATGTAGTTGCGGCCCTCGGCGATCAGCAGCCCCCATTCGGGCGTGGGCGGCGGCGCGCCGTAGCCCAGGAAGCCCAGCGTGGAGATCGCCAGGATGGCCGAGCCGAACTGCAGCGCCGCCATGGCGATGACCGAGGTCAGCGAGTTCGGCAGCACATGGCGCCACAGCACGGCGGCAAAGCGCCCGCCGCTACCGAAGGCGGCTTCCACGTAGTCGCTGCGGCGCACGCGCACCACCTCGGAACGCACCAGGCGGGCGAAGCTGGCCACCGACACCGCGCCCACGGCGATGGCGGCGTTGATGGTGCCGAAGCCGAGCACGATGATGATGGTCAGCGACAGCAGCAGCGAGGGCACGGCCAGCAGCACATCGACCAGGCGCATCAGCGCCTCCTCGGCGCGCCCGCCCGTGGCACCTGCGACCAGGCCGATCAGCGTGCCCGCGACCAGTCCCACGGACACGGCCACGAAGGCGCCGGAAAGCGAATGCACGGCGCCATGCACCACGCGCGCCCACAGGTCCCGCCCCAGCGCATCCGTGCCCAGCCAGTGCGCGGCGCTCGGCGCCAGCAACTGCTGGCCGGCCTGGCCCGCGATCGGATTCTGGTGGGCGAACCAGCCGGGCGCCAGCGCCCACAGCGCGGCCACGGCGATCACCAGCCAGGCCAGGGCCAGTGTGGGCGGCAGGCGCCGCAGGGCCCGCAGCCGGGTCGGCAGGACGAAGCCGCCACCGGAGGCGGCGGGTACGGGGGCCGGTGGCGGCAGCGATGTGGGCAGGGCCGCTGCGGCCTGTGTGTCGATAGGGGCAGCAGGGATGTTCGAGACGGCGGTATTCATGGCCTGTTTTCCGCGGAAAGGCGCAGGCGTGGATCGAGCAGCGGATACAGCAGGTCCACGGCGAGGTTGATGGTCACGAAGGCCGTGGCCGAGACCATGACCACGGCCTGGAGCACGGCCGTGTCCTGGTTGCCCACGGCCTGCTGGGTCAGCGTGCCCAGGCCGTTGAGGCCGAACACGGCCTCGGTGACCACGGCACCGGCCAGCAGCTCGCCGAACAGCACGCCGGCAATGGTCAGCGTGGGCAGCAGGGCGTTGCGTGCCACGTGGCGCAGCAGCACCCAGGCCCGCGATGCGCCCTTGGCGCGGGCCACCGCCACGAAGGGCTGGGCCAGCACGGCGTCGATGTTGCGCAGCAGCACCTGGGCCAGCGGCGCCGAGATCGGCACGGCCAGCGTCAGCGTGGGCAGCACCAGGCCCTCCCAGGGGCCGGGATTGATCACGGCGATCCAGCCCAGCCGGAAGGACACCACCTGGATCAGCATGATCCCCAGCCAGAACACGGGCACCGAGACAAATACCGAAGGCAGCGAGTGCAGCGCGTGGCGCAGCCAGGCCAGGGGCGCCAGGCTGGCCGCCGCCGCCAGCGCCACGGCCAGCAGCGCGGCTGCGGCAAAGCCCAGGGCCGCGAGCTTGAGCGTGGGCGGCAGACTGGTGGCCAGGCCCTGGCTCACGGGGACCCCGGCCTGCAGCGAATAGCCGAAGTGGCCCGTGAGGAACTGGCCCAGCGTGTGCAGGTACTGCTGCCACACGGGCTGGTCCGAGCCGTAGGCCGCGCGGATGTCGGCGATCTCCTGCGGGCCCAGGCCCAGCTCGGGGTTCAGGAACTTGATCAGCACGGCGTCGCCCGGCAGCAGCTGCAGCAGGATGAACGAGACCGTGAAGGCCGCCCACAGCACCAGGGCGGCCTGGGCGATGCGGCTGAGCAGATAGCGGCGCGGCATGGGAGCGGTTCCTAGGGAGCGTTCCGGTCAGCGCTTGGCCAGCCAGGTGCTGTAGAAGCTGGGCCGGCCCACGGCCTCGAAGCCCACCTCGCGCACCCAGGGCGCACCCGCGAAGGCCTGCGGCTCCTCGAAGATGGGTATGACATAGGCCTGGTCGATCAGGTAGTTCTGCACCTCGCCGGCCAGCGCCAGGCGCCTGGCGGCATCGGTCTCGGCCGCGATGGCGTCGAACAGGCCGTTGAGCTTCGTGTCCTCGAAGGACTTGACCTTCTGGCTCACGCCGCCCTTTTGCAGCAGCACGTTGCGGTTGGTCGGGTAGTAGTTGCTCTTGATCACGTCGGGATCGGCGCGGCCCACCATGCCCGGCAGCACACCGGTCTTGTCGGGGTCCAGCGTGTCCACGGCGCGGCTGCCCGCGTCGCCGGACAGCACGTTGAGCCTGATGCCCAGGCGCGCCCACTGCTGGGCGATGAGCTGCAGCGTCTCCTTGTTCTGCGGCTGGGGCAGGGACTCGTAGGTGGACAGCACGAAGTCCTGCCCGTTCTTCTGGCGCAGGCCGTTGGCGCCCAGCGTCCAGCCGGCCTCGTCCAGCAGCTGCTTCGCCTTGGCCTCGTCATGGGCCAGCTTGGCCGACAGGTCCACGAAGCCGGCCGCCGTGGAGGCAATCACCGAGCGCGCCTGCGGATAGCGCGGCGAGAACAGCGTCTCCACGATCTCCTTGGCATTGGTGCCATGCAGCAGCGCCTTGCGCACCTTGAGGTCGGCCACCAGGGCGTTGTCCGGGCGGATGGCCACGCTGTTGTTCACGCCGCGCGTGGGCGGGGCGTAGATGCTGAACTTCTGGTCCTCGACGCGCTTTTCGTCATAGGCCTGGATCTGGCGGATCAGCCCGGCCTGACCGGCCAGCAGCGCGCCTATGCGCACGCTGTCCTCGGGCGTGACGATGAACTTCACCTCGTCCAGCCGCGCGCGGCCCTGGTGGGCCAGCTTCGCGGGGCCCCAGGCGTAGTCCCTGCGTGCCTTGAGCACCAGTTCCTTGCCCAGCGTCTCGCTGGCCACCACGAAGGGGCCGGAGCCGATGATGCGGGTGGCGTCGCCCAGCTCCTCGAAGGGCCGGTCCAGCGTGGCCGGCGAGACCAGGCCCGAACCGATCACCGAGGTGCCCTGCAGGAAGCCCGGCGAAGGCTTCCTGAAGAAGAACTTCACCGTCAGCGGCTCCACCACCTCGCTGCGCTCGTAGTTGTTGATCACCTCGGACACAGGCTGCTTGAGCGCCTTGTTGCCCAGGCCGTAGGTGTCGAAGTTGCGCGCCACGGCCGCCGCGTCCAGCGGCGTGCCGTCCGAGAAAGTCACACCCGGGCGCAGCTTGAACTGGTACTCGGTGGCATCGGCGTTCACGGTCCAGGACTCGGCGATCCAGGGCTGGATCTCCAGCGTCTTCGGATCCTGGTAGGTCAGCTTGTCGGTGATCTGGTTGAGCACGCCGCCGTTGGGGTAGAAGCCTCCGGCCGGCGGATAGAGGTTGGTGTGGGCCTGCTGCTCCAGATAGACCAGGGTGCCGCCTTGCACCGGACCGGCCGCCGCACCGGCCTGCGCCGTGTCGGCCTGCCGGGAGCAACCGGCCAGCAGCAGGCTGCCACCCGCCAACACCGCTATCGTGGCCTTCCATGCCACCTGACCCGCCTTCGATTGGGAAAACACGTTCTTACCTCGCCGCCGCTGGGGCGCTGAAAACAAGACCGCCGATCCCTGCCGCGAAAGACGGGGCGAGGACCGGCTCCATGCTTTTCATGCTATCGATGGCAAATATTTGCGCTCATATATCGAGTTGCATCGTTATTTGAAAATCGCCTAAGCGGCTTCGGCGCCCCATATCCGGCACACGCATAAGCGCAGACGAATTGCGTCCTTCCCCCGGGGCAGCGGCGGGTTGAACAATGGCCTGGCATGTCCTCCAACGCTGCGCCCGGGCGCAGTCTTTCGAAAGCCAGCTTCCATGAGCCACCTGAACGAATATCTCTCCGAAAAGCGCGCCGCCGTGCTGGCGCGCGGTGCCCGCATCTCGGCCGGAACGGCCCAGCCCGCCCATCTCAAGGCCCATGTGCGTGCCGAGGGACGCAGCGGCGTGCGTCGCCTGCGCATTCGCGAGCACCAGGTCATCAGCGACAGTCCGCACGACTTCGCGGGCTATGACCTGGGTCCCAGCTCGCCCGAGCTGCAGCTGGGCGTGCTGGGCACCTGCGTGACCCACATCTTCCTGATCCAGGCGGCCGAACGCCAGGTGCCCGTGGAGAGCCTGGAGGTCGAGGTCACGGGCATCATCGATCCGCGCGGCGGCAAGCCCGGTCACGAGGCCACGCCCATCTGGCCGCACGAGATCGGCTACACCGTGCACATCGATTCGCCCGCCAGCCGCGCGGAGATCGATGCGCTGTTCGAGGCCGTGGAGCGCACCTGCCCCATCCTCAACCTCCTGCGCAACCCGCAGACCATCCGCGCCGAAGTGCGCCACACCGACTCCAGCGCCACCGAGCGCCTGGCGGCCTGAGCCCCTTCCTGGAAAGCGCATCGCCATGAGCCTGCCACTCGACCACATCGTCATCGCGGTCCAGGACCTGGAACGCACCATCGCCGACTACACCGCCCTGGGCTTCAACGTGCTGCGCGGCGGCGAGCATCCGGGCCGTTCCACGCACAACGCCCTGGTGGTCTTCGCCGATGGCGCCTATTTCGAACTCATCGCCTGGCGCGCACCCGCGCCCGAGGAGCGCTGGTGGCAGCAACTGCAGCGCCACGGCGAAGGCCTGGTCGATTTCGCGCTGCTGCCTTCCGAGACCGGGGCCGTGGTCGCCGCCGCCCAGGCGCGTGGCCTGGCCTACGAGGCACCCTATGAAGGCGGGCGCCTGCGGCCCGACGGCGCGCAGCTGCGCTGGCGCAATGCGCGCGCACGCAGCCAGGACCTGCCCTTTCTCTGCGGCGACCTCACGCCGCGCGTGCTGCGGGTGCCCGAGGGCGATGCGCGCGTGCATGCCAATGGCGCGGCCGGCGTGGCGCGCCTGCATGTGGCCGTGCACGACCTGCGCGCCAGCCTGGCGCGCTGGCGCGCACTGCTGGGCGAGGGCGCCGACATCGGCGAGGCCCGGCTCTCGGACGATGGCGGTGCCTGGCGGGCCTCGCTGCAACTGGGGGCCACCGAACTGGTGCTGGCCGCGCCGGCCCAGGGCGTGGCCACGGGCGCCCTGGGCCACTGGCTGGCCACGCGCGGAGAAGGCCCTTATGCGATCGAGCTGGCGGTGCGCGAGCGTTCGGCTGCACGGGTACTCGATGATGCCGCCACCCATGGCGTGCGCATCGCGCTGGCGCAGGCGGTTGCGGCCGGGGAAACCGTCGCCGCCTAGGCGAAATACGGCGGCGCTAGAATGGCGCCCCGCTGACACCCATGCCCACTTCGGTGGGCGTTTTCGTTGCAGCCGTGGCCGCCCAGCCGGGGCGCCGCGGTGCGGCGCCGCTTGCCATGACGACTGCTTCCTCCCCTGCCACGCTGGGCATAGATTTCGGTACCTCCAACTCCGCCATGGCCTGGCGCGCGCCCGGCCAGTCCGCGCGCCTGCTGCCGCTGGAAGGCGAGGCCTGCGGCATGCCCACGGCCCTGTTCTTCCACACGGACGAGCACAGCACCCACTTCGGCCGCGACGCCATGGCCCAGTACCTGGACGGCGAGCCGGGCCGCCTGATGCGCTCGCTCAAGAGCCTGCTGGGCAGCGCACTGCTGCAGGAAAAGACGGCCGTGCACGACCAGCTCGTGAGCTACCAGGACATCATCGGCCTGTTCCTGCGCCGCGTCGCCGACCGCGCGCGTGCCGCGCTGGACGGCCGTCTGCCAGAGCGCGTGGTACTGGGCCGGCCCGTGCATTTCGTGGATGACCACCCCGAGCGCGACCGCCAGGCCCAGCAGGCGCTGGCCGACGCGGCGCGCGCCGCAGGCCTGGGCGAGGTGGACTTCCAGATGGAGCCCATCGCCGCCGCGCTGGACTACGAGCAGCGCCTCACGCAGGAATCGGTGGTACTGGTGGTGGACATCGGCGGGGGGACCTCCGACTTCACCGTCGTGCGCCTGGGCCCCGAGCAGGCCGGCCGCAGCGACCGCCGCGACGACATCCTGGCCACCAGCGGCGTGCACATCGGCGGCACGGATTTCGACCACCGGCTCAACCTGGCCCAGCTCATGCCGCTGCTGGGCTACCGGCACATCGGCCCCAGCGGCCGCGAAGTGCCCAGCCGCGTGTTCTTCGACCTCTCGACCTGGCACCTGATCCAGTGGCTGTACTCGCCCAAGGCCCTGGCCGAGGCGCGCAACCTGCGCACCGACTACAGCGACCAGCGCCTGCACAAGCGCCTGATGGACGTGCTGGAACTGCGCGAAGGCCACCGCCTGGCCGCCGTGGTGGAACAGGCCAAGATCGAGGCTTCCACGCGCCATGCCGAGTCGCCCATCGAGCTGGGCTGGCTGGAATCGGGCCTGTCCGCCGCCATTTCGCCCGAGGTGCTGCACGCGCAACTGCAGGGCCCGCTGCAGCAGGTCGTGGCCTGCGCCCAGGAGTGCCTGCGCCTGGCCGGCGTGGCGCCCCAGGCGCTGGACGCCATCTACCTCACGGGCGGCTCCTCGGCCCTGCGCACGCTGCGCGATGCGCTGCGCGAAGCCTTCCCGGGCGTGCCTCAGGTCGAGGGTGACCTGTTCGGAGGCGTGGCCACCGGCCTCGCGTATGCCTGATCACTCCGCGTCGCCGTCCTCCTCGGCGGCCTGCTTGATCGCCAGCGCGGCGTCATAGAGCCGGTTGCGCGGTGCGCCCGTGATCTCGGCGGCCAGGCGCACGGCGGTCTTGGTGGGCAGCTCGGCCAGCAGCAGGCGCAGCACGCGCAGGGCATCGCCGTCATCCTCCTGGGCGGCCACGGGATGCAGGACCACGGCGAACTCGCCCTTGCTGCGCTGGGGCGAGGCCTGCAGCCAGGCCGGCAGAGCGCTGGCGGGCATGGTGGCAATGTCCTCGAACTGCTTGGTGATCTCGCGCGCCAGCGTCACCGGGCGATCGCCCAGCGTGGCCAGGGCGGCGGCCAGGTCGGCAATGCGGTGCGGCGCCTCCAGCAGCACGGTGCAGCGCGGCTGCAGTGCCAGCTGCTGCACGGCGGCCAGGCGCTCGGCCGACTTGGTGGGCAGAAAGCCCGCGAAGACGAAACCTCCCTCGCCCTGCGAAGGCGTGACGGCGCCCGCCACGCTGATGGCGGCCGTGATGCTGCTGGCGCCGGGCAGCGGAATCGCGCGCAGGCCGGCCGCCTGCACGGCCGCGCACAGGCGCGCGCCGGGATCGCTGACGCCGGGCGTGCCCGCGTCGCTGACATAGGCGATGCGCTCGCCCTGCTGCAGCCGCGCCACCACCTGCTGGGCGGCCTCGGCCTCGTTGTGCTGGTGCACGGCCAGCAACTGGCTGCCGGGCCGGTCCAGGCCATAGGAGCGCAACAGGCCCTGGGTATGGCGAGTGTCCTCGCAGGCCACGCAGTCCACGGTCTGCAGTACATGCAGGGCGCGCAGGCTGATGTCGGCCAGGTTGCCGATGGGCGTGGCCACCACGTAGAGGGCGCCCTGCGGATAATGCTGGGATGCGGCGGCATCCTTGGCTGCGCCCAGCGCGGCGGCGAAAGAGGTAGTCAATGGGTTTCCTTGGGAAAAAGCCGGCAGGCGCGGGGCCGTCTGCCACCACCACCAGGCACCGGGGCCAACTGGCCGAGGATGCGGCGCTGGCCCATCTGCAGGCGGCCGGGCTGCGCCTGGTCGAGCGCAATTATCGGACGCCGGGGCGGGGCGGTGGCGAGATAGACCTCATCGTGCGGGGGCGCGAGGGCACCCTGGTCTTCGTCGAGGTGCGCAGCCGTGCCTCGCGCGCCTTCGGCGGCGCGGGCGCCAGCATCGGCGCCACCAAGCGCCGGCGCATCGTGCTGGCGGCGCGCCACTACCTGATGCGCTGGCCGGCGCCGCCACCGTGCCGCTTCGACGTGGTGCTCGTCGAGACCTCCGACCCCGGAGCGGCCCCGCTGGTGCAATGGCTCCAGGCCGCATTCGATGCCGATGGCGCCTGACCGTTACGGCTGCAGCACAAATAACGCCTGGCTACGAAAGACTTCAAGGGCCGCAGTTATCATCGGGCCTCCATGCTTGAGCAACGTATCCAACAGCATTTCATCGACAGCGCCGACCTGAAATACCAGGCCGCCCAGGCGCTGAGCCAGCCCATTGCGGCGGCGGTGCAGGCCATGCTGGCCTGCGTGACCAGTGGAGGCAAGGTGCTGGCCTGCGGCGCAGGCGCCTCGGCCAGCGACGCCCAGCTCTTCGCCTCGCTGTGCGTGGCGGGCTTCGAGCGCGACCGGCCCGAACTGGCCGCCGTGGCCCTGGTCTCCGACGGCGGGCTGCTGGGCACCGTGGGCGCCACGGGCTCGGGCGGCAATGCCACCCAGTACCTCGCGCGCCAGGTGCGCGCCCTGGGCCAGCCCGGTGATCTGCTGCTGCTGCTGTCGGCCACCGGCAACGACGCCGCCGTGCTCGAGGCCCTGGATGCCGCCCATGAGCGCGACATGATGGCCGTGGTGCTGACCGGCCGCACGGGCGGCACGCTGGCTTCCCGCGTGCGCGAGACCGACGTGCTCATCTGCGTGCCCCATGACCGCGCCGCGCGCGTGCGCGAAGCCCATACGCTGGTGCTGCACTGCCTGTGCGACGGCGTGGATGCCCAGTTACTTGGCGAACAGGAGATGCCTCTATGAAGTTCCGTTGGTCCCGCGCTGCCTGCGGTGTGCTTGCCGTCGCGTCCCTGGGCGCCACGCTGTCGGGCTGTGTCGCCCTGGTGGGCGGCGGCGCCGTGATGGCCGGCATGTCGGCGGCGGACCGCCGCACCACCGGCACCCAGGTGGAAGACCAGGGCATCGAGTTGCGGGCCGGCAACCGCATCGCGGAAGTGCTGGGCGACAAGGCCCACATCAACGTCACCAGCTACAACCGCCAGGTGCTGGTGACCGGCGAGGCCGGCAACGAGGCCGACCGCCAGACCGTGGAAAGGCTGGTGCGCGAGCAGGCCACGGTGCGCCATGTCTTCAACGAGGTCGTGGTGGCGCCCTTCACCTCCACGCTGGGCCAGCGTTCCAAGGATGCGTTGATCACCACCCAGGTCAAGGCCAGCCTGCTGGACGCCAAGGACATCCAGGCCTCGGCCTTCAAGGTCGTGACCGAGAACAAGGTGGTGTTCCTGATGGGCATCGTCACCCCGCGCGAAGCCAGGCGCGGCGCCGAGATCGCACGCGGCATCAACGACGTGACCAAGGTCGTGCGCGTGGTCGAGGTCATCTCCGAGGACGAGCTGGCCCGCATGCAGCCCCAGTCCGCTCCCGTGACCACCGACGATTCCGGCAGGGCCGCAGCGGCCAGTGCCCCCGCCAGCCCTACGGAAAGCAGCCTGTCCACCCCCGTGGGCGCCACTGTCACGCCGGTGAAATGATCACCGCCGCCTGAAAGCAAAAGCCGGAACATGTTCCGGCTTTTTTCATTGCTGATGGCCGTTCAGCCGCTCAGGGGGTGAGCCTCTTGATGAGGCTCGACGTATCCCAGCGACGTCCACCCATCTGCTGCACATCGGCATAGAACTGGTCGACCAGGGCCGTGACGGGCAGGCGCGCGCCGTTGCGCTGGGCCTCGGCCAGCACCAGGCCCAGGTCCTTGCGCATCCAGTCCACGGCGAAGCCGAAGTCGAATTTGCCTTCGGCCATGGTGCGGCCCCGGTTGTCCATCTGCCAGCTCTGGGCCGCGCCCTTGCCGATGACGTCGAGCACGGCGGGAATGTCCAGGCCCGCGCGCTGGCCGAAGGCGATGGCCTCGGACAGGCCCTGCACCAGGCCCGCGATGCAGATCTGGTTGACCATCTTGGTGAGCTGGCCGGCGCCGCTGTCGCCCATCAGCGTGCAGGCGCGCGAGAAGGCCATGGCCACGGGCTGCAGGGTGGCGAAGGCCGTGGCATCGCCGCCGCACATCACGGTGAGCTGGCCGTTCTGGGCGCCGGCCTGGCCGCCGGAGACGGGGGCGTCGATGAACTGCAGGCCCAGTGCCAGGCCGGCCGCGTGCAGCTCGCGCGCGACCTCGGCCGAGGCCGTCGTGTGGTCGGCGAAGATGGCGCCACGGCGCATGCCGGCGAAGGCGCCATCCGGGCCCAGCACGACCGAGCGCAGGTCATCGTCATTGCCCACGCAGCTGAACACGATGTCGGCGCCGGCTACGGCCTCGCGCGGCGTGGCCGCATGGCCGCCGTTGAACTCCTCGCACCAGGCGCGGGCCTTGGCCTGCGTGCGGTTGTAGACCGTGACGCGGTGGCCCGCCGTGGCCAGGTGGCCGGCCATGGGGTAGCCCATGACGCCCAGTCCCAGGAAGGCGACGGAAAGCGGGGCGGTGTCCGCATAGCTGCGGGCGGCGATGGAGGAGTCGGACATGGGGGATTCCTGAGAGGTGGTGGGAGCGGGTGGCGCAGGGCCGCGTATGGCGCGGCCCTGGAAGGAGCCGGGACCCCGGCTCCGTGCGCGCAAGGCGCGTTCAGAGCGTGCGTGGCACGCCCTCAGACGATGGCGAAATGCTCGGTGCCTGCCGCCAGGTCCAGCGACTTGGCGCGCTGGCTGCCCAGCTTGATCTGCAACCGCAGGTCGTTGACCGAGTCGGCGTTGCGCAGTGCGTCCTCGTAGGTGATCAGGTTGGATTCGAACAGGTCGAACAGCGCCTGGTCGAAGGTCTGCATGCCCAGGTTGCGGCTTTTTTTCATGATCTCCTTGATCTCGGCGACCTCGCCCTTGAAGATCAGGTCGGCGATCAGCGGCGAGTTGAGCATCACCTCGATGGCAGCCACGCGGCCCTTGCTGTCCTGCTTGGGCAGCAGGCGCTGGGAGACCATGGCGCGCAGGTTCAGCGACAGGTCCATCAGCAGCTGCGCGCGACGTTCCTCTGGGAAGAAGTTGACGATGCGGTCCAGCGCCTGGTTGGCGCTGTTGGCGTGCAGCGTGGCCAGGCACAGGTGGCCGGTTTCCGAGAAGGCGATGGCGTGCTCCATGGTCTCGCGGTCGCGGATCTCGCCCATCAGGATCACGTCGGGTGCCTGGCGCAGCGAGTTCTTGAGCGCGGCCTCCCAGCTGTCGGTGTCCAGGCCCACCTCACGCTGCGTGACCACGCAGTTCTTGTGCGGGTGCACGAATTCGATGGGATCCTCCACGGTCACGATGTGGCCGTAGGAGTTCTCGTTGCGCCAGTCCACCATGGCCGCCAGCGTGGTGGACTTGCCCGAGCCCGTGGCGCCGACCAGGATGCACAGGCCGCGCTTGGTCATGGTCACTTCCTTGAGCACCTGGGGCACGCCCAGGCTGTCGATGGTGGGCAGGGCCAGCGGAATCGTCCGCATCACCATGCCCACGCGGCCCTGCTGGATGAAGGCGTTGACGCGAAAGCGCCCGATGCCCGGGGGCGAGATGGCGAAGTTGCATTCCTTGGTGCGCTCGAAGTCGGCGATCTGCTTGTCGCTCATGACCGAGCGCGCCAGCGTCAGCGTGTGCACGGGCGACAGCGGCTGCGGCGACACCTTGGTGATGCGCCCGTCGATCTTGATCGCGGGCGGGAACTCCGCCGTGATGAACAAGTCGCTGCCGTTGCGGCTGACCATGAGCTTGAGCAGGTCGTTGATGAACTTGGTGGCCTGATCTCTTTCCATTGCCGTATTCCCCCAGGCATTGCACACCGCATGGGCGCGCAGGTTGTATTGTTATTTGCAGGTCGTCCGCCCGGGCCCGGCGGGGCCAGGCGTGCGGATTCTTTCGCTAAGTATGCTGCTCCTCGCCCAGGCGCACGCTGATGGCGCGCAGCCGGAACGACAGCTTGCGCGCCAGCAGCGCCATCAGCTTGGCGGCCAGCGCGGCGTCCTTGACCATCATCTCGTCCAGGGCTTCTGCGCTGAGCACGCCGATCTCGCAGTCGGTCAGCGTGGTGCAGCTGGAAAAGCGTGGCCCGCCGTCGAGCAGCGACATCTCGCCGAGGATGTCGCCGGGCCGTGTCTGCGCCAGGCGCATGCGCTCGCCCCAGGGCTGCTGGCGCTCCACGGCGATCTGCCCGGACAGCACCACGGCCATGAAGCTGCCGTTCTCCTCCTGGCGGATCACGTCGCGCTGCGGCGCCACGGCCGCGTAGATGAAGTAGTCGCTCAGCCGCTGCAGGCTGGCGGCATCGAGCTGGCCCAGGTAGCGGTCGCGTGACCACAGCTGCTCCAGCTGGCTGCCGCCGCCGCGGGGCAGCCGCGTGGCACCGACCTCGATGGCGCGCGCCTCCCAGGGAACGGGAGGGGTGTGCGGGTCCAGGAAACCATGCGCCGCCAGCGTGGTCGTGAAGAAAGCCGACTCCGAGGCCGGGCCCGAGGGCTCCTGGCCGTTTCGCAGCATGCGGAAAATGCTTTTCATGGCGCGTGGCAACAGGCGGGCCGGTGGTCGGTCAGCCCGGGAAGTTCTCCGGTATCTTGGCCTTGGCACGGGCTTCGGCCGGGCTGATCAGGTTGCGCCGAACCAGATCGGTCAGGTTCTGGTCCAGCGTCTGCATGCCCACATTCTGACTCGTCTGGATGGTGGAGTACATCTGTGCCACCTTGGCCTCGCGGATCAGGTTGCGGATGGCGCTGGTGCCCAGCATGATCTCGTGGGCGGCGATGCGGCCCTGGCCGTCCTTGGTCTTGCACAGCGTCTGCGAGATCACGGCCTGCAGCGATTCGGAGAGCATGGCGCGCACCATTTCCTTTTCCTCGGCAGGGAAGACGTCGATGATACGGTCGATGGTCTTGGCGGCGCTGGAGGTGTGCAGGGTGCCGAACACCAGGTGGCCCGTCTCGGCGGCCGTCATGGCCAGGCGGATGGTCTCCAGGTCGCGCATTTCACCCACCAGGATGGCGTCCGGGTCCTCGCGCAGCGCCGAGCGCAGCGCGGCCGAGAACGACTGCGTCATCGGGCCGACTTCGCGCTGGTTGATCAGGCACTTCTTGGAGTCGTGCACGAATTCGATGGGGTCCTCCACCGTCAGGATGTGGCCGTACTCGGTCTCGTTGAGGTGGTTGACCATGCCGGCCAGCGTGGTGGACTTGCCCGAGCCCGTGGGGCCGGTCACCAGCACCAGTCCGCGGGGCTTCAGGGCCAGGTCGGCGAAGATGCGGGGCGCATTGAGCTGCTCCAGCGTCAGGATCTTGCTGGGAATGGTCCGGAAGACGGCGGCCGCGCCCCGGTACTGGTTGAAGGCGTTGACGCGAAAGCGCGCCAGGCCTTCGATCTCGAACGAGAAGTCCACCTCCAGGAACTCCTCGTAGGCCTTGCGCTGGGAGTCGCTCATGATGTCGTAGACCATGGCGTGGACGGTCTTGTGGTCCAGCGGATCGACATTGATGCGGCGCACGTCGCCATGCACGCGGATCATCGGGGGCAGCCCCGCAGACAGGTGCAGGTCGGAGGCCTTGTTCTTGACGCTGAATGCCAGCAATTGGGTGATGTCCACGGATCTCGCTCCCTCGTTTGATACGCTGGCGGCAATTATGACGACGATTGAAAACAAGCTTCAACAGATTCACGAGCGGATTGCCTCGGCTTGCGGGCAGTCCGGCAGGGCTGCCGCATCCGTGCAGTTGCTGGCCGTCTCCAAGACCTTCGGCGCCGATGCCGTGCGCGAGGCCGTGCTGGCCGGCCAGCGCAGCTTCGGCGAGAACTACATCCAGGAGGGCGTGGAAAAGATCGCCGCCGTGCGCGCCATGGGCCTGCCGGGCGGCGAGGCCCTGCAGTGGCACTGCATCGGCCCCATCCAGAGCAACAAGACGCGCCTGGTGGCCGAGCATTTCGACTGGGCCCAGACCGTGGACCGCCTGAAGATCGCCGAGCGCCTGTCGGCCCAGCGTCCCGAGGGCATGGCGCCGCTGCAGGTCTGCATCCAGCTGAACGTGGATGGCGGCGAGACCAAGGCCGGCGTGGCCCCGCAGCAGGCGCTGGAGCTGGCCGCCGCCATCGTGCGGCTGCCGCGCCTGGCGCTGCGCGGCGTGATGAGCATTCCCGACGATGCGCCCGGCTTCGAGGCACAGCGCGAGGTGCATGCCCGCGCCGCCGCCGTCTTCGCCCAGATCCGCGCCAGCGGCCTGCCGGGGCTGGAGCGCTTCGACACGGTGTCCATGGGAATGACGGGCGACCTGGAGGCGGCCGTGGCCGCAGGCAGCACGATGGTGCGCGTCGGCAGCGGTATCTTCGGAAAAAGAGTCACCCCCTGAGTCGCTGCGCGCCTTCCCCCTGGAAGGGGGGCATACGGGCAGCCGGCGACACCATCGGTGCGGGGCGGCCCTTCCTCGGTGTCCCTGAGTTAGGCCGTGCCTGTTGAAGACGTCTGCCCTGAAAAGGCATTCCAAGGCGGCCCGCAGTATTTCTTTCTTCGCTCAGCGCGCATTCGGCCGCTTCATCTGGCAGTCCGTGGGCAACTCCACCTGCTCGGGCGTGTAGACGGCATCGGTGCGAAAGCCGTGGTTCGTGCCTTCCCAACCGGTCTTGACCAGTTTGCCGTCCACCGGGGCGATGGTGTTGACCACCTGGGGCAGCAGCAGCTGGTGGTCCTTGCCGCGCATGCGCACGGGGCCGACCACGGTGTCCATCTGCAAATCCTCCAGGGCCAGCGCGATCTTCACGGGCTCGGTGGATCGGGCCTTGGCCATGGCGGCGGCCAGCATGCGCGGCACCAGGTCCATGCGCGGGGCCAGGAAGTCCTTGCCCATGCGGGCCTTGTATTCCTGGGCGCGGGCATCGGCCAATGGGCGGCCGGCCTGGCCCGGGTGCCATTCGGCCACCCAGGTCAGCTGGCCGATGCGGGTCTGGGCGAACGAGGTCACCGTGCCCGGCATGCCGCCCGCGCTGTGGTTGAAGTAGCGCAGGTCATAGCCCGAGTCGGCGGCCGACTTGAGCAGCAGGGTCAGGTCCTGGCCCCAGTTGCCCGTGATCACCGAGTCCGCACCCGTTTCCTTGATCTTGGCCACATAGGGCGCGAAGTCCTTGACCCGGCCGATGGGATGCAGCATCTCGCCCGTGAACTGGATGTCGGGCCGTGCCGCGCCCACCAGCTGGCGCCCGTAGGCGGCCCACTGCTTGCCGTGGGCATAGTCCTGGTTGAGCAGATAGACCTTGCGGATGCCCGGCTGGGTCTTGATGTAGCTGGCAATCGCCTGCATGCGCATGGCGGTGTTGGCATCGAACATGAAGTGCCAGAAGCTGCAGGCCTTGCCTGTCAGCTCGGGGTCGATGGAGGAATGGTTGAGCACCAGCACCTCCTTGCCCGGATTGCGCTGGTTGTGGCGCGAGGCCGCCTGCACCAGCGCCGCCACCACCGACGAGCCCGATCCGCCCGTCACCACCACGCGCGCGCCCTGGTCGATGGCCGCCTGCAGCGCGGCCTGGCTTTCCTGGGCCGAGAGCTTGCTGTCGAACTGCAGCAGCTGCAGCTTTGCGCCGTTGAACAGCCCGCCCTTGGCGTTCACGTCCTCGACGGCGTACTGCACATGGTCGCGCATCAGCTCTCCCGTGCTCACGAAGGGGCCGGACAGCGGGTCGATGAAGGCGATCTTGAAGGGCTCGGGGGCCTGGGCGTGGGCGCTGCCGGCACACAGCAGGACGGCGGCCAAAGAGGCCGGGGAAAGGCGGATGGGCATGTCATGTCTCCAGGAGGATGGGTCAGGCCTTGCTGGGTGGCTCGGCCGGGGGCCGGCTGCGCCGTGCAGGCATCTTTTTCGGGGGGGATGCAGGGGAGGGGGGCGCGGCGCGCAGGCCCAGCACGCGGCTGGCGAGGTCAGTCAGCTCGGCCACCATCTCGGCCGTGCCCAGGCGGCCGCCGGGGCGGTACCAGTTGTAGAGAAAGCCCGGCAGGCTGCAGGCGGCCTGGGCGGTGATGCGCGTCTCGCGGAAGTCGAAATGGCCGCTGGCGCGGCCTTCCTCGAGCAGTGCGCAGAACTGGCGGTAGAACTGGCGCGCCAGCGTGCGCGAGGCCTTCATGTAGGCGGGGCTGAAGGCTTGGGGCTCGCGGTAGGGAAAGAAGGCCGCCGGATAGTGGGCGATGGTGGCGGCGATCAGGCGCTGCAGGCCGTCCACGGCCTTTTCGTGGGCCGGCCGCGCATCGTCGGACGCGAAGTCCAGCACCGTGAAGCAGGCCTCGGTGGGCGCCCAGCACAGGGTCTCGAAGATCTCCTGCTTGTTGCGGAAGTAGTAGTAGACGAAGGGCTTGGTCACGCCCAGGGCCTGGACGATCTGCTCCATCGTGGTGCTGGCATAGCCGTTGCGGTCGAACAGGGCCTCGGCCGCCTTGAGGATGCGTTCGCGCTTTTCGTCGGAGCCGGCCGTGGGAAGGCGCTGGCGGCCGCGCGGTGTGACGGGGGGCTTGGGCATGCGGGAAATCTCGTGTCGCGTCGGTGGCAGTGGTGGTTATACCGATGGGTAGCAATGTTCTACCAGCGGGTATATATTGGCAAGCCACTGGACCCCAAAACAGATCAAGGCAATCCCTTAGGACAGGTCCCGGGATGGCCAGACACCCAGGAGACAAGCCATGGCGGATTCCCCAGCCCTCATCCCCCTGCATGAGGCCCTGCGCCGCAACGCGCGCCAGCATCCCGACCGCGACGCCTACATCTGGTATGGCCGCCACATCAGCTGGGCCGAGGTGGACGCGGCCAGCGATGCCTTTGCCGCGCGGCTGCAGGCACTGGGCGTGGGCCGGGGCGAGCCCGTGGCGCTGTTCATGAACAACTGCCCGCAGTACATCGTGGCCCACTACGGCATCCAGAAGATCGGCGCCATCGTCTGCCCCTGCGGACCGCTGAACAAGGAGCATGAGCTGCAATACCAGCTCGACGATCTCCAGGCCCGCGTGATCGTCGCGGCCGACGTGCTGCTGCCCGTGGTGGACAAGGTGCGCGCCAGCACGGCGCTCAGGCATGTGCTGGCCGTGCGCTACGGGGACTGGCTGCCGGAGTCCCCCACGCTGGCGCTGCCACCCGAACTGCAGGCCCCCGTGCAGCCGCTGCCCGAGGGCGTGGAATCGTTCTGGGATGCCATGCACAGCGGCGCCAAGCCCGTGCCCGTCGATGTCGCCATGGACGATGTATCGCTGATGACCTATACGTCGGGCACCACGGGCCTGCCCAAGGGGGCCATGCTCAGCTACGGCAACGCGGCCAGCAAGACGGCCGGCGCCTGCAGCGCCACGGGCGTGAACGCCGACGACATGCTGCTGGCCGTGGCGCCGCTCTACCACATCGCCGGCATGTCCATGGGCGTGAACATGCCCGTGCACAGCGGCGCCCCCTGCGTGCTGCTGCACCGCTTCGACCCGCTGGCCGTGGCCCAGGCCCTGGAGCGCTACCGCGTGACCTGGTGGTACAGCATCGCCCCCATGAACGTGGCCGTGATGCAGTTGCCGGGCGTGGAGGGCATGGATTTTTCCGCGCTGCGCCGCAACACCGTGACCAGCTTCGGCATCGCCTACACCGAGGAGTTGGCGCGGCAGTGGAAGCGCTTCACGCCGAACTGCGTCTCCAGCGAGGCGGCCTATGGCCTCAGCGAGACCCACACCATGGACACCACCATGCCCGGCGATGCCATCCGCTGGGGCACGCACGGCAAGCCGCTGCCCGGCAACGAGGTGCGCATCGTCGACCCCGAGACCGGCGCGCCGCTGCCGGCCGGCGAGGTGGGCGAGATCACCATCCGCGGCCCCGGCAACTTCAAGGGCTACTGGAACAAGCCCGAGGCCACGGCCAGGACCCTGAAGAACGGCTGGGTGCACACGGGCGACATGGGCCGCATCGACGCCGATGGCTACCTGACCTTCATCGGCCGCTTCAAGGAAATGATCAAGGTCTCGGGCTACAGCGTCTTCCCCGAGGAGGTGGAGGCCATCCTCATCAAGCACCCGGCCGTGGCCCAGGCCGCCGTGATCGGTGTGCCCGATCCGCACAAGGGCGAGACCGTGCGCGCCTTCATCGTCACGCGACCGGGCCAGCAGGTCGCGGCCGAGGACCTGGTGCAGTGGTCGCGCGAGAACATGGCCAGCTACAAGGCGCCGCGCGAGGTGCGCTTCATCGAGGCGCTGCCCGCCACGGGTGCAGGCAAAGTGCTGCGTCGCTTGCTGCGCGATCAATGAGAAAGACCGGAGTCCCATGTTCCAGAAGATCCTGATTGCCAATCGTGGCGAAATCGCGCTGCGCATCGTGCGCGCGCTGCGCGAGCTGGGTGTGCCCAGCCTGGCCGTGTATGCCGCAGACGATGCGCAGGCGCCCCATGTATCCGCTGCCGATGCGGCCATGGCCCTGGGCGCCAGCGGCCCTGCGGCCTACCTTGACGGCGCTCATCTGCTGCGCATCGCGCGCGAGCACGGCTGCGACGGCATTCACCCTGGCTACGGCTTTCTCAGCGAGAACGCGGGCTTCGCCCAGGCCTGTGCCGATGCGGGCCTGCGCTTCATCGGCCCTACGCCGGAGCACCTGGCGCTGCTGGGCGACAAGGCCCGCGCGCGCGATCTGGCGCGCCGCTGCGGCGTGCCGTTGATGCCGGGCAGCAGCGAGGCCGTCACGCTGGAGCAGGCCCAGGCCTTCTTCGAGGCGCAGCAGGCCGGGGGCGCCAGCGGCATCATGGTCAAGGCCATCGGCGGCGGCGGCGGGCGCGGCATGCGCGCCGTGCTGCGCGCCGAGGACCTGCCCGCCGCCTACGAGCGCTGCCGCAGCGAGGCACGCGCCGCCTTCGGCGTGGACGGCGTCTACGTGGAGCGGCTGATGACGGGCGCTCGCCATATCGAGGTGCAGATCCTGGGCGACGGCGGCGCAGGCCCCATCGCGCTGGGCGAGCGCGAGTGCACGCTGCAGCGGCGCTTCCAGAAGCTGGTGGAGATCGCTCCCAGCCCCAGCCTGGCGCAGCCGCTGCGCGAGCGCATCACGCGCGATGCGCTGCGCATGGCGGCCGAGATCGGCTATGAGAGCCTGGGCACCTTCGAATTCCTGGTCGATGCCGCCTCCGACGCCCTGCCCTATGTCTTCATCGAGGCCAACCCGCGCCTGCAGGTCGAGCACACCATCACCGAGGAGGTCTTCGGCATCGACCTCGTGCAGGCCCAGGTCCGCGTGGCCGCCGGCGACCACCTGGGCGAACTGGGCCTGGATGCCAGGACGCCACCCGCGCCGCGCGGCTATGCCATGCAGTGGCGCATCAATGCCGAGACGCTGGATGCCGCAGGCCAGTCGCGCCCCGGCAGTGGGCGCATAGGCACACTGCAGTGGCCGGCCGGGCCCGGCATCCGCATCGACACGCATGCGGTGGCGGGCGCCAGTCCCTCGCCGCACTACGACACGCTGCTGGCCAAGCTCATCGTGCACAGCAGCGGGCCGCGCTTTGAAGATGTGCTGCGCCGCGCACGCCGCGCGCTGGACGAATGCCGCATCGACGGGCTGGCCACCAACCTGCCGCTGCTGCAGGCGCTGGCCCGGCGGCCCGAGATGGCGTCGCAGGCCGTGCACACGCGCTGGCTCGAGGAGGCCCTGCCCGAGCTGGTGGCCGCCGCAGCTGCAGCGCCAGCCCTGGACGACAGCGCAGTCCATGCGCCCGTCCCGCAAGGCGCCATCACGGCCCCCATGCCCGCACGCATCGTGCAGTGGAGCGTGGCCGTGGGCGATGCCGTGGCCGCAGGCGCGGAGCTGGGCGTGCTCGAAGCCATGAAGATGGAGCATGTACTGCTGGCGCCGCAGGCCGGCACCATCACGCAACGGCTGGCCGAGGCCGGTGCCTATGTGGCCCAGGACCAGCCCCTGCTGGTGCTGGCCGCCGCCGAAGGCGTGCAGGCCGACGCGCGCGCGCAGCAGGCCGCCCAGGACCCCGATCACATCCGCTCCGACCTGCAGCGCGTCATCGACCGCCATGCCTTCACGCTCGATGCCGCCCGGCCCGAGGCCATGGCCAAACGCCACGCCCAGGGCAGCCGCAGCGCGCGCGAGAACATCGCCGACCTCTGCGACGCCGGCAGCTTCATCGAATACGGTGCGCTGGCCATTGCCGCGCAGACGCGCCGGCGCAGCATGGACGACCTGATCGCCAACACGCCGGCCGATGGCATGGTCACGGGCATAGGCTCCATCAACGGCGCGCAGTTCGGCGAGGAGCGCTCGCGCGCCGTCGTCATGTCCTATGACGCCACGGTGCTGGCGGGCACCCAGGGCGCGCGCAACCATGCCAAGACCGACCGCATGCTGGGCATTGCGCTGGCGCAGAAGCTCCCCGTGGTGCTGTTCGCAGAAGGCGGGGGCGGGCGCCCCGGCGATACCGACACGCCCGTGGTCGCCGGCCTGCATGTGCACACCTTCGCGGCCTATGCGGCCCTGTCGGGCCAGGTGCCCGTGATCGGCATCACGCACGGCCGCTGCTTCGCGGGCAACGCGGCCCTGCTGGGCTGCAGCGACGTGATCATCGCCACGCGCGCCAGCTGCATCGGCATGGGCGGGCCGGCCATGATCGAGGGCGGCGGGCTGGGCGTCTTCCGGCCCGAACAGATCGGGCCCAGCAGCGTGCAGCACGCCAATGGCGTGATCGACGTGCTGGTCGAGGACGAGTCCGGAGCCGTGGCCGCCGCGCGCCACTACCTGTCGTTCTTCCAGGGCCGCACCACGGACTGGACCGCGCCCGACCCACGCGCCCTGCGCCATGTGGTGCCCGAGAACCGGCTGCGTGCCTACGACACGCGCGCGGCCCTGGCCCACCTCGTGGACGAAGGCAGCCTGCTGATGCTGCGCACGGGCTTCGGCGCCGGCATCCACACGGCGCTGGCGCGCATCGAGGGCCGGCCCGTGGGCCTGATGGCCAACAACCCCTCGCACCTGGGCGGCGCCATCGACGCCGACGCGGCCGACAAGGCCGCGCGCTTCATGCAGCTGTGCAATGCCCACGGCCTGCCCATCGTGAGCCTGGTGGACACGCCCGGCTTCATGGTCGGCCCCGAGATCGAGAAGACCGCCCAGGTGCGCCATGTCAGCCGCCTGTTCGTCACGGCGGCCAAGCTGCGCGTGCCGTATTTCAGCGTGGTGCTGCGCAAGGGCTACGGCCTGGGCGCCATGGGCATGACGGCGGGCAGCTTCCATGCGCCCGTGTTCAACGTGGCCTGGCCCACGGGCGAATTCGGCGCCATGGGCCTGGAGGGCGCCGTGCGCCTGGGCTTTCGCAAGGAACTGGAGGCCCTGCCCGAGGGATCCGAGCGCAACGCCCTGTTCGACCGGCTGCTGGCCCAGCAGTACGCCCACGGCGAGGCCATGCACATGGCCGGCACGCTGGAGATCGACGCCGTCATCGACCCCGCCGACACGCGCGCCTGGCTGGCGCGCGGCCTGGCCGGAGCCCGTGTCGCACCGCCGCAGGCGGGCTTCGTGGACACCTGGTAGGCCCTGAAAGCGCCACGGGCGGCATGCTAAGCTGGCCCTCTTTTCGACGAACACGACGGCGGGCCCGCATGACGCGGGCCCCGCTGCCTCTGGAGACCTTCCCATGCCCGGACTTCTGCCCGATATCGATCCCGACGGCCTGCTCGAATTCTCGGTGGTCTACACCGACCGCGCGCTCAACCACATGTCCAAGCGCTTCGCCGGCGTGATGCAGGACATCCTCACCACGCTGCAGGAGGTCTACCACGCCCATACGGCCGTGCTGGTGCCCGGCAGCGGCACCTTCGGCATGGAGGCCGTGGCGCGCCAGTTCGCCAACCGCGAGAAGGTGCTGATCGTGCGCAACGGCTGGTTCAGCTACCGCTGGACCCAGATCTTCGAGGAAGGGGGCCTCGGCGGTGGCGCCGTGGTCTGCAAGGCGCGCCGCCAGGGCTCCGGTAGCCAGGACCCCTGGGCGCCGTGCCCGGCGGGCGAAGTGGCCGACACCATCCGCGCCGAAAAGCCCAAGGTCGTGTTCGCGCCGCATGTGGAGACGGCCAGCGGCATCATCCTCGGCGACGACTACCTGCGCACCGTGGCCGACGCCGCGCACGAGGTGGGCGCGCTCTTCGTGCTGGACTGCGTGGCCTCGGGCGCCATGTGGGTGGACATGGAAAAGACCGGCGTGGACGTGCTGATCAGCGCGCCGCAAAAGGGCTGGAGCAGCTCGCCGTGCTGCGCCATGGTCATGCTCTCGGCCCGTGCCCGCGAAGCGATCGAGCACACGAAAAGCTCCAGCTTTTCCTGCGACCTCAAGAAGTGGATGCAGATCGCCGAAGGCTACGAAAAGGGCCAGCACGCCTACCACACCACCATGCCCACCGACGCCCTGGTGCGCCTGCGCGACGTGATGCTGGAGACGCGCGCCTACGGCTTCGCCAAGGTGCGCGACGAGCAGATCGCGCTGGGCGCCAAGGTGCGCGCCCTGCTGGAGTCGCGCGGCTTTCCCAGCGTGGCGGCCGAAGGCTGGAAGGCCCCCGGCGTCGTGGTCAGCTACACCACCGACCCCGGCATCCAGAGTGGCAAGAAATTCCTCGAGGCCGGCCTGCAGACCGCGGCCGGCGTGCCGCTGCAGTGCGACGAGGGTCCGGACTTCAAGACCTTCCGCATCGGCCTGTTCGGCCTGGAGAAATGGCACAACGTGGACCGGACGGTGGGTCACCTCGCCAAGGCCCTCGACGATATCGGTGTTCCCGCCAAGGCGTGAACCTGTCGCAAACATTGCATTGAAAGAACCCTGATGAACAAGACCCTCACCACCCTGGCTGCCTCCTGCGGCCTGATGCTGGCCGCACTGACCGGCGTGGCTGCGCATGCGGCCGAACCCGTCACCACGGCCAGCGGTCTGGTCTATGAAAGCCTCAAGGACGGCACGGGTGCCAGCCCCAAGGCCAGCGACACCGTGCGCGTGCACTACCGTGGCTACTTCCCCGACACGGGCAAGGACTTCGACAGCTCCATCGCGCGCGGCCAGCCCATCGAATTCCCGCTCAACGGCGTCATCCCCTGCTGGACCGAAGGCGTGCAGAAGATGAAGGTCGGCGGCAAGGCCAGGCTGACCTGCCCGCCCTCCATCGCCTACGGCAGCCGTGGCGCGGGCAGCGCGATCCCGCCCAACGCCACGCTGAACTTCGAGGTGGAACTGCTGGGTATCAAGTGATGGCGTGCCCGCTGGCCGGGCCTGAACGCGCTTGATGCAAAGCCGGCCCGCGCGCCGGCTTTTTTACGGTCGCTGAAAGGGAAACGTCGTGGACTCTCGCCAACCGCTGGACGCACGCGCCGCCGTGCTGATGCTCATCCTGTGCCTGGTCTGGAGCCTGCAGCAGGTCCTGCTCAAGGCCACGGCCGATGCCATCGCGCCCACGCTGCAGATCGCGCTGCGCTCGGGCGCGGGCGCCGTGCTGGTGTGGCTGTTCATGCGCTGGCGCGGCATGCGCGTGCAGTGGCGCGACGGCAGCTGGCGCGCCGGCCTGCTGGTGGGCGTGCTGTTCGCCGTCGAATACCTGCTGGTGGGCGAGAGCCTGAACCACACCTCGGCCGCCCATGTGGTGGTCTTCCTGTACTCCGCGCCCGCCTTCGCCGCGCTGGGGCTGCACTTCAAGCTGCCCAGCGAAAGGCTGGTGCCGCTGCAGTGGCTGGGGATTGCGCTGGCCTTCGCGGGCATTGCCCTGTCCTTCCTGGGGGGCTCCAAGGCCGGAGGCGGCCCGGTGGCCGCGACGCTGGCGGGTGACCTCATGGCCCTGGGCGCGGGCGCGGCCTGGGGCGCGACCACGGTGGTGATCCGCAGCACCCGGCTGGCGGCCTTGCCGGCCGCACAGACCCTGCTGTACCAGCTGGTGGCCGCCTTCGTGCTGCTGATGCTGGCTGCCTTGCTGCTGGGCCAGACCCGCTTCGAGCCCACGCCCGTGGCCTGGGCGGCGCTGGCCTTCCAGGCCGTGGTGGTCAGCTTCGCGAGCTTTCTCGTCTGGTTCTGGCTGCTGACCCGCTACCTGGCCACGCGCCTGGGCGTGTTCTCGTTCATGACACCGATCTTTGGCGTGCTGCTCGGCGCCTGGCTGCTGCACGAGCCCATCGAGGCGCATTTCCTGGCCGGGGCGCTGATGGTGCTGGCCGGGGTGCTGCTGGTCAGCGGGCATGGCTGGCTGCGCTCGCTGCGGCGTCCTACCTGACCAGTCCCAGCCTTCGCGCCAGCCGCTGCAGGTTGGCGCGGTCCATCTGCAACTCCCGCGCGGCGGCGGCCCAGCTGCCGTTGTGACGCTGCAGGCTGGCTTCGATCAGGCCGCGCTCGTAGCTTTCCACGGCTTCGCGCAGACCCTGGGGGCTGGGGGGTAGCGCCTGCGCAGATGTTGTGGCTGACCGGGCCGCCGCCTCCGAGGCCCGGGGTTCATCCCGGAGGTCGGCGGATGCCAGTGTGACGATGCGGGTCCGGCCGCCTGCGGGGGCGGGCGTGCGGCTCAGGGCGCGCAGCACGCCGCGGCTGACCCGATGCTCCAGCTCCCGCACATTGCCGGGCCAGTCCTGCGCCAGCAGGGCCGATTGCGCGGCCGGATGCAGGCGCAGGCCGCCCAGGCCCAGGCGCGAGCGGTTTTCCTCGAGGAAGAAGCCGGCCAGCATCAGCACATCGCTGTCGCGCTCGCGCAGCGCGGGCACGTGCAGCGGGTAGACGCTCAAGCGGTGAAAGAAGTCGGCGCGCATGCGGCCGGCCGCCACCTCGGCCGCCAGGTCGCGGTTGGTGGCGGCGATCACGCGCACGTCCACATGGTGCTCGCGGTCCGAGCCCAGGCGCTGCAGCTGGCCGCTTTGCAGCACGCGCAGCAGCTTGGCCTGCACGGCCAGGGAGAGTTCACCCACCTCGTCCAGGAACAGCGTGCCCTGGTGCGCCTGCTCGAACTTGCCGCTGCGCTCGGACAGCGCGCCGGTGAAGGCGCCGCGCACATGGCCGAACAGCTCGCTTTCCACCAGGTTGTCGGGCAGGGCCGCGCAATTGATGCTGACCAGCGGCCGGCCCGCGCGCGCCGATTGCGCATGCACGGCCTGGGCCACCAGCTCCTTGCCCGTGCCGGTCTCGCCCGTGATCAGCACGCTCAGGTCGCTGGCCGCGACCAGGGCGATGTCCCTTTGCAGCGCGCGCATGGCCGGGCTCTGGCCGATCAGCGGACGCGATGGCTCCCCCCCGGATGGCGCCCCGTGCGCCGGCAGGGCGCGTGCGCTGCGCGCCAGCTGGCGCAGCCGCTCGGCCGTGGTGACGGTGGCGGCCGCGAGGTTGCTGAAGGCCTGCAGTGCCGCCAGCGCGGCCGGGTCGGCGAAGCGCCCCGTGTCCAGCGCATCCAGCGTCAGCAGGCCCCAGGGCAGGCCGCCGGCCAGCAGCACGCAGCCCATGCAGTCGTGGACTTCCAGGGGGCCATGGCCCTGGGCGATGAGGCCGTCATAGGGGTCGGGCAGCGGGCTGTCGGGGGCGAAGCGCGTGGCCTGGCCAGCGGCCAGCAGGTGGGCGAAGCGCGGGTGCTCGGCAATGCGAAAGCGCCGCCCCAGCGCATCGGGTACCAGGCCGTCGATGGCCACGGGCTTCAGCCATTCGCCCTCCAGGCGCAGCAGGGCGGCGGCATCGGCCGGCAGCACGGCGCGCAGGGCGGCCAGCAGGCGGCGAAAGCGCTCGCGCTCGGGCAGGTCCCGGGCCAGGTCGGCCACCAGGGGCGTCAGGGCATGCAGGGCGATGGATGTCGTCATAAAGACTGCGATAGCTGTCAAAAAGACTCGTTTTGAAGAAGGTCATATTGACGCATGAAACGCCAAACCCTTGTTCTGCAAGGGCTGCAGTCCTGGCACGGCGCTTGCCTTTGTCAAGGCACGCCCGGCATCGCACCGGGCATGTCCGTCCCCGTACCCAAGGAGTTTTCCGTGCTGACCGACCGCCAACGTGCCATCGTCCAATCCACCGTCCCGCTGCTTGAAACCGGCGGCGAGGCGCTGATCACCCACTTCTACCAGACCATGCTCGGCGAGTACCCCGAGGTGCGCGCCCTGTTCAACATGGCCCACCAGCAAAGCGGTGCCCAGCCGCGCGCCCTGGCCTATAGCGTGCTCATGTACGCCAGGCACATCGACCGGCTTGAAGCCCTGGGCGATCTGCCCGCGCAGATCATCAACAAGCACGTCGCGCTGCAGGTGCAGCCCGAGCACTACCCCATCGTCGGCACCTGCCTGCTGCGCGCCATCCGCGAAGTGCTGGGCGCCGAGATCGCCACCGACGAGGTCATAGCTGCCTGGGGCGCCGCCTACCAGCAGCTGGCCGACATCCTGATCGGCGCCGAACGCCAGGCCTATGACCGCACGGCGGCGGCCAAGGGCGGCTGGCGTGGCGAGCGCGCCTTCGTGGTGGAGGACAAGGTGGCGGAAAGCGCCGAGATCACCTCGTTCTACCTGGTGCCGGCCGACGGCGGCCCCGTCATGGCCCACCAGCCCGGCCAGTACATCGGCCTGCGCCTGATGGTGGACGGCCAGGAGCAGCGGCGCAACTACTCGCTGTCCGCCCCGGCCGACGGCCGCAGCCTGCGCATCAGCGTCAAGCGCGAGGCCGGTGGCAAGGTGTCCAACTTCCTGCACGACCAGGTCCGGGTCGGCGACACGCTGGGGCTGTTCCCGCCCGCGGGCCATTTCACGCTGCAGCCCGGCGAGCGTCCGCTGGTGCTGATCAGCGGCGGCGTGGGCATCACGCCCACCCTGCCCATGCTGGATGCGGCCCTGCCCGGCAAGCGGCCCGTGGTCTTCATCCACTGCGCGCGCGAGCGCGGGGTGCATGCGTTCCGCGAGCATGTGGATGCGTTGGCCGCTTCGCATCCGCAGCTGACGCGCTATTACTGCTATGACCGCGTGCAGGAGGGCGATGCGGTGGATGCGCAGGGGCTGCTGACCACCGAGCTGCTGGAACAGTGGCTGCCTTGTGCCGATGCCGACGTTTACTTCCTCGGTCCTCGTGGGTTCATGCGGTCGGTGAAGGCATCCTTGGGGGGGCTGGGGGTGCCGCAGGAGCAGGTGCGGTATGAGTTTTTTGGGCCGGCTGAGGCGCTGGCCTGAGTTTTTTTGTCCTGCCTGCTGGCGATGTTTGAGCTTGTCGCGCCTCTGTCGCCAGAGGCGCGACAGAATCAAAAACCAGAAACGGAATCAGCGGTAGAACGCCTCGACAGCTCCCTTGAGCTTGATCAGCAACGGCCGCCCCTTGCGATCCAGCGTCTTGCCCGCAGGCACCTTGATCCACCCCTCGCTCACGCAATACTCCTCGACATCGAACCGCTCCTTGCCATTGAAGCGGATGCCGATGTCATGCTCGAACACCGCCGCCACATGGTGCGGGCTGCGCGGATCGATGGACAGGTGGTCGGGCAGGGCGGGGCGCTCGGCGGAGGCGTTGGCGTCGGTCATGGTCTTGTTCTCGCAAGAGGGTTCTGAAGAAAGCCGGTATTGTCCGCGCAATCCGAAGGCAGGCGCCGGCTGACAGGCATTGGCGCCAGGGCCGTCATGCCGGTGGCGATGACCGGCGCTATGCTGCGGTCCATGCTGTCGCCGGAACAACGCCAAACGCTGAACGCGGCCAAGCGCCTGCCCCTGGCGCTCTTGCTGTGCGTGGCCCTGGGCTTCGTGGCCTCGTCGGTGGCCGCCGCGCACTGGCAGCATGTGCCGCTGTGGCTGGCCTGCATCAAGGCCGTGACCGAAGCGTCCCTGGTCGGCGCGCTGGCCGACTGGTTCGCGGTGTCGGCGCTGTTCCGCCACATTCCCCTGCCCCTGGTGGGCCGCCACACGGCGATCATCCCGCGCAACAAGGACCGCATCGGCGCCAACCTGGCGAATTTCGTGCGCGACAAATTCCTGGATGGGCCGTCCCTGGTGGCCTTGATCGAGCGCCATGATCCCGCGCGCGTGCTGGCCGGCTGGCTGACCACGCCGGCCAACAGCACCCTGCTGGGGCGGCAGGTGGCGCGCCTGGCGCTGGCGGCGCTGGAGATGGTGCAGGACCGGCAGGTGGAGCGGTTCCTGACCCAGGCATTCAAGGCCTTGCTGGCCCAGGTGGACCTGCCTCGCGCGGCGGCGGATCTGCTGTCGGGGCTGACCAAGGACGGCCGACACCAGGCCGTGCTGGACGATGTGCTGGCCCGCGTCAGCGGCGTGCTGCGCGAGGCCGAGACCCATGTGCTGATCGCCCAGACCATCGTGCTGTGGCTCAAGCGCGAGCATCCGCTCAAGGAAAAGATGCTGCCCACGGACTGGCTCAGCGACAAGGGCGCCAGTGCCATTGCGGGCGCGCTCGACAGCCTGCTGCAGGACATCGCCAGCAATCCCGAGCACCACATGCGCAAGGCCTTCGATGCCTCCGTGGACCGGCTGGTCACGCGGCTGCAGTCCGACCCCGCCATGTCCGAGCGCGCCGGGCGGCTGCGCCACTACCTGCTGCACGACGAAAAGCTGGCCGGCTACCTGCGGGCGCTGTGGCTGGGCCTGCGCGCCAAGCTGCAGGCGGACCTGGCCAACGAGCATTCGCAGGTGGCGCGCAAGACCGCCGCCATGGGCCGCTGGCTGGGCCAGTCGCTGGCGCACGACGAGGCGCTGCGCAGTTCCATGAACGAGCGCCTCAAGCGCTGGGCCCAGGCGCTGGCGCCCGACGTCTCGCAATTCCTGGCCCAGCACATCGCCGACACGGTGCGCCGCTGGGATGCGCGCGAGCTGTCCGAGCTGATCGAACTGCACATCGGCAAGGACCTGCAGTACATCCGCATCAACGGTACCGTGGTCGGCGGCGCCGTGGGCCTGCTGCTGTTCCTGGTCTCCAATGCGGGGCGGCTGTGGGCCTGATCACCGGGCAGGCGTCTGGTCACGGCCCCAGCGCGCGATCACCCGCACATAGGCCAGCTCGGCCAGCAGCTCCACCAGCGTCTGCGTGACGATGACGGCCGGCAGCACGGGAATGGCGCCGGGCACGGCCAGGGCCAGCGGCAGCACGACCAGCGAATTGCGCGTGCCCGCGCTGAACGCCACGGCGCGGCCTGCGGGGGCCGGGAGTTGGAAGGCGCGTGCCACCAGCCAGCCCAGCAGGGGCGCGGCCACGGCGAAGGCCGCATAGACCGGCACCACGCTCCAGGCCGCCTGCGTGGCCGGGCCCAGTTGGGGCAGCACGGAGGCGATCACCACGAACAGCACCAGCGCCGTGGCCGGCACGGGCAGCAGGCCCAGCCATGCCGAGGTGCTGGCGCCGCGCCGGCTGCGCGCCGCCCATAGCTGCGTGGCAGCCGCCAGGATCAGCGGCACGGCGATCAGCCACACGAACGCATGCAGGAAAGGCCCCGCCTGCACCAGCCGCGCCGCATCGTCACCCAGGAACAGGCCCAGGTAGCCGGGCAGGGCCAGCATCTGCGCGATCAGGAGGGCCGGCGTGGCCGCCAGCAGCAGGCGCGCGTCGGCGCGTCCCAGGTGGGAGAAGGTGACCACGTAGTCGATGCAGGGCGCCAGCAGCACCAGCAGCGCGCCCAGGCGCAGCAGGGGGTCGGTGGGCAGGAACTGCAGCAGGGCCCAGACCAGCAGCGGCACCACAATGAAGTTGGCCACCATCAGCGCGGCCAGGAAGCGCACCTGGCCGAAGGCGCGCCGCAGTTCGGCCACGGGCACCTGGAGGAAGGTCACGTACAGCATCAGCGCCAGCGCGGGGTTGATGGCACGCTCCAGCACGCCCGTGCCGGGCAGCGCCCAGGCGGCGGCTGCGGCCAGGGCCACGGCGGCGAAGTAGATGGGGATCTGGCGCTGTTCGAGCGCGTCTCGGGTGTCTTGCATTCGGGGCGCCGGGTGCGGCAGGGGCGGCAGTGGGTACGGGTGCCTAGTATGGCAACGGTGCGGCCAGCCTCTGTCTCGAATTCCCTGCCCTTGGCCCGACAGGCTCAGCCGGGCGATGCCGCGCCCAGCACCTTGTACAGGTAGGAGCGCGAGATGCCCAGCTCCTGCGCGGCCAGCTTCTTGTTGCCGCCGCAGCGCGCGATGGCGTCCAGGATGGCCTGGCGCTCCTGGTCCTTGAGCGGGGCCACGGCGCCGGTGGACGGCATGTCGGCCTCGGCAACGGGCAAAGGTCGCGCGCCGGCCAGCGGGTCCTCGTGGCGCGCGAAGTTGTCCACGCCCAGCAGGTGGCCGTCGCAGAACACCAGGGCCTCTTCCACGCGCTGGCGCAGCTGGCGCACATTGCCGGGCCAGGCCTGGCGGGCCAGGTAGGGCATGACGCCAGGCGCGATGCGCGGCAGCGCAATGCCGTTGCGTTCGCAGAACGACTGGGCAAAGCGCTGCACCAGGGCCGGGATGTCCTCCAGGCGCTGGCGCAGGGCGGGCACATGCAGCACCACGCCGCTGAGGCGGTAGAACAGGTCCAGCCGGAAGCGGCCGCTGTCGATGAGGCCGCGCAGGTCGCGGTGCGTGGCGGCCACGATGCGGAAGTTCACCTGCCGGCCGCTGTGCGCGCCCAGGCGCTGTACCTGGCGGTCCTCCAGCACGCGCAGCAGCTTGACCTGGATTTCCATGGGAATGTCGGCCACTTCGTCGAGGAAGAGCGTGCCGCCCTCGGCCTGCTCCAGCTTGCCGGGCTGGCCCTGCCTGCGCCCGCCCGTGAAGGCGCCGGCCTCGTAGCCGAACAGCTCGGACTCGATCAGCGTCGCCGGCAGGGCCGCGAGGTTGAGGCTGACCAGGGGCGCGTCGGCATCGCGCCCGCGCGCATGCAGGGCCTGGGCCACCAGCTCCTTGCCGCTGCCGCTCTCGCCCAGGATGAGCACGGGCACATCGAGCCGCGCCACGGCGTCGATCTCGCGGGCCAGCCTCTGCATGGGGGCGCTGGCGCCCACCATCTGCGCCGTGGGCGTGCCGCCGCGCAACTGGCTCAGTTCGCGCTTGTAGTGCTGCACCTCGTCATGCAGCTGGTTCAGCCGCTGCTGCATGCGGTTGAGTGCCTCCACGCCGCTGAAGCTGACCTGGCCCACGGCGCCCACCACGGCGCCGCCCTCGTAGACCGGCATGCGGTTGACGATGCGGCTCACGCCCGGCCCCAGCTGCTGCAGGTCGCCGATCTCGGCCCGGCCACTGCGCACCACGTGGGGCAGGCGCGAGTTGGGGATCACGTCCTCGGCGCGCCGGCCTGCGGCCGTGCCGGGCGCCAGGCCGAAGAACTTCTCGTGCACGGGGCTGATGTAGCGCATCAGCCCTTCATGGTCGGCCACCGTGATCGCCTGGTACGGGTTGGTCAGGAACATGTTGAGGATGGCGAAGGCGAAGGGCACGCTGGCCACCATGTCGAACAGCGCCGCCGCCTCGTCGGCCGGGCGCAGCAGGGCGACCTCGCCCTCGGCATCGGCCAGCACCACGGCCACATGGCGGGCCACCGTGCCGCGCGGGCCCGGTGTTTCCACGTGCAGCAGCTGGCCATGGCCGATGGGGTTGTGCCCGTCGCCGTGCGCGCGGGCCAGGGCCTCGGCGACGGCTGCATGCAGCAGCGGCTCCTGCGCCAGGCCCAGCCGCGCCACGGGCTCGGGCGAGTCGCGTCGCCAGACGAGAACGCCGAATCGGTGGTCGGGGGAGCTGGGCATGGGCAGGGCGGGCAGTGGCTGGGGTGAGCGCACTCTAGCGGCGCGCAGGCCACGGGTCTGTCCCCGTGGTGTCTCCATGGAAGACAGTACCCAACCCGTGTCTTCGAGGTTGTCCTTGATGTGGACACGTGCAGGTCGACTGCGAAAAAAGTCCTTTGAATTCAACGCCCTGCGTTCTGGCACGCCTCGTGCATCTCACCAGGCACAAGGAGACACGACGACATGAGCTGGCAACCCGAAGTGGACGAGATCGCATACCGCCGCGCACTGGCGGCCAAACTGGGCGGAGAGGACAAGGTGGCGCGGCACAAGGCCGCCGGCAAGCTCACGGTGCGCGAGCGCATCGAGGCCTGCACGGACACGCAGTCCTTCGTGGAGGTGGGCTCGCTCACCGGCTCGGGCCAGTACGACAGCCTGGGCCGGCTGACGGACTTCACGCCCTCCAACCTCATCATGGGCCGGGCGCGCGTGGGCGGGCGGCCCGTGGTCGTGGTGGGCGACGATTTCACGGTACGCGGCGGAGCCAACGACGGCGCCGTGGGCGACAAGCTGATCTTTGCCGAGAAGATGGCGCACGACCTGCGCCTGCCCATGGTGCGCCTGGTGGATGGCACGGGCGGCGGCGGCTCGGTGCGCAACATCGAGACCAAGGGCTACACCAGCGTGCCCACCATGAAGGTCTGGAGCCAGGTGGTGCAGAACCTGTCCACCGTGCCCGTGGTCTCGCTGGCCCTGGGCTCGGTGGCCGGCATGGGCGCGGCGCGCGTGGCCTCCAGCCATTACTCGGTGATGGTCAAGGAAACCGCCCAGCTGTTCAATGCCGGCCCGCCCGTGGTGGCGCGCATCGGCCAGAACGTGACCAAGAACGAGCTGGGCGGCAGCCAGGTGCACACGCGCAACGGCGTGGTCGATGACGAGGTGGCCACCGAGCAGGAGGCCTTCGAGCGCGTGCGCCGCTTCCTGTCCTACCTGCCCTCTTCGGTGTATGAACTGCCTGCGCGCACCGCGCCGCAGGACGATCCGCGGCGGCGCGACGAATGGCTGCTGTCGGCCATTCCGCGCGATGGCCGCAAGGTCTACAAGATCCGGCCCATTGTCGAATGCCTGGTCGATGAGGGCTCCTTCCTGGAGACGGGCCGCCACTGGGGCCGGGCCATCGTCACCGGGCTGGCGCGCATCGACGGCTGGCCCGTGGCCGTGGTGGCCAGCGACCCGTACTTCTACGGCGGCGGCTGGGACGGCCCCTCGGCCGAGAAGTTCACGCGCTTCGTGGACATGGCCCAGACCTTCCACCTGCCCGTGGTCAACCTGGTGGACATCGCGGGCTTCCAGATCGGCGTGGAGGCCGAGAAGGCCGGCGTCATGCGCTACGGCGTGCGAGCCCTGGCCGCCGTCTACCAGGCGACCGTGCCCTGGTGCAGCATCCTCATCCGCCGCGCCTACGGCGTGGCTGCGGCCGGCCACCAGCACATGGGCCGCTTCAACTTCCGCTATGCCTGGCCCTCGGCCAACTGGGGCTCGCTGCCCATCGAGGGCGGGCTGGAGGTGGCCTACAAGGCCGAGATCGAAGGCGCCGACGACCCCGTGCAAAAGTGCGCCGAGATCGAGCAGCGCGTGCGCAGCCTGACCTCGCCCTTCCGCACGGCCGAGGCCTTCGGCATCGACGAGGTCATCGATCCGCGCGACACGCGCGCCCTGCTCAGCGAATTCGTGGAACTGGCCGCGCCGCTGCGCGAGGCCGGAGCGCCGCAGTTCGGCCTGCGGCCCTGAACGCATAAAAACCCAAGGAGACAAAGCAATGGCAACCAGACAACCGCGCATGCCCTCGCGCCGCACCGCCCTGGCCCTGTGCCTGGCGCCGTGCCTGACCTTGTGCGCCGCAACGGCGGCCCAGGCCCAGGAAGACAAGTGGCCCACGCGCCCCGTGCGCATCGTGGTCGGCTTCCCTGCAGGCTCGTTCACCGACACCATTGCACGCGCGCTGTCCGAGCCGCTGAGCAAGTCGCTGGGCCAGCCCGTGGTGGTGGAGAACAAGCCCGGCGCCAACGGTGCCATCGGCGTGGGCGAGGTGGCGCGCGCCGCGCCCGACGGCTACACCCTGCTGGTCACCAACTCCAGCAGCATCACCATCAACCCCCAGATCTACAGGAAGATCACCTACCGCGCCAAGGACTTCGCGCCCATCACCATGGTGCTGGATGCCCCCTTCATCCTCACCGTCAACCCCGAGTGGGCGCAGAAGCACCAGATCCGCTCGGCCAAGGACGTGATCGCCTTCGCCAAGGGCCACCCCGACAAGCTCAGCTATGGCTCGGCCGGCCCCGGCAACATCGCCCACCTGGCCTATGCGGCCTGGAGCAACCGCACGGCCGTGAAGACCACGCATGTGCCCTACAAGAGCGCATCGCAGGCCCAGATGGCCGTGCTCAGCGGCGAACTGGACACGCAGTTCGACACCTGGAGCGCGCTGCCCCACATCGCCAGCGGCAAGCTCGTGGCGCTGGCCGTCACCGCGCCCCGGCGCATGCAGCAACTGCCCGAGGTGCCCACCATGGCCGAGGCCGGCTATGCCGATTTCGACGTCACCTTCTGGGCCGGCCTGCTGGCGCCGGCCGGCACGCCACCGGCCATCGTCAACCGGCTCTACGAAGCGTCGAAGGGCGTGCTCCAGGATGCACGCATCCGCGCCGTGCTGAGCAGCCAGGGCGAGCCCGTGATGCTGGCGCCTGCGCCATTTGCGCAGCGCATCACCAAGGAAGTCGCTGACTGGGGACAAGTCATCCAGCGCGAAGCCTTGTCACTGGATTGAAGGCCCCCTGAGTCGCTTCGCGCCTTCCCCCTCTCGCTTCGCGGGGGGACGACACCCTCGGTGCGGGGCGGCCCTTCCTCGGTGTCCCTGGGCCGGGCCGCGCCAGTTGCACGTGCCGCAGACCTGTCTGGCGCCCTGATTTCCTGAAAGAACCTTCTGCATGTCTCTGTTGCAAGCACTGAACCCCCGCTCCGTCGCCATCCTCGGCGCCTCCGACAATCCCATCAAGGCCGGTGGCCGGCCCATCGATTACCTGCGCCGCCACGGCTTCGCGGGCCGCATCCTGCCCGTCAACCCCAAGCGCGCCGAGGTCCAGGGCCTGGCGGCCTACCCCACGCTGCGCGAGCTGCCCGAGGCGCCCGATGCCGTGGTCATCAGCCTGCCCGGCGAGGACGTGGCCGCCGCCATCGACGACTGCGTGGCCGTGGGCGCGCGCCTGGCCGTGGTCTATTCCTCGGGCTTTGCCGAGCTGGGCGAGGAGGGTCGCCAGCAGCAGGCCGACCTGGTGGCGCGGGCGCGCAGGGCGCCAGGCGGCGGGCTGCGCCTGTTCGGCCCCAATTGCCAGGGCGTGGCCAACTTCGCCACGGGCGCCATCCTCAACTTCTCGACCATGATCAACGAGAACGCGCCGGCCGACGGCCCCGTGGCCATCGTCAGCCAGAGCGGTGCGGGCGCGGCCATTCTCTACGGCGGCCTGCGCCGCGCGGGCATCGGCGTGCGCTACATGCTGTCCACGGGCAACGAGGCCAATGTCTGCGCAGCCGAGGCCGTGCGCGCCGTGGTCGAGGACGAGGGCATCCGCCTGGTCGTGCTCTACATCGAGACGCTCAGGCAAAGCGGCTGGCTGGCCGAGGCCGCGCGGCTGGCGCATGCGCGCGGCGTCACCATCCTGGCCGTGAAGGCCGGCCGCACGCGCGCAGGCCAGGCCACGGCCAGCTCGCACACGGGCGCGCTGGCGGCCGAGGACGCGCTGGCCGATGCCTTCCTGCGCCAGCACGGCATACCGCGCCTGGCCGACTTCCGCGAGCTGATCGACTACGCGCCGCTGTTCCTGTCCCAGCCTGCGCCGCGCGGTCGCCGCGTGGTCAGCATCAGCAATTCGGGCGCCACCTGCGTGCTGTCGGCCGACGCGGCCGAGGAATACGGCCTGGCCCTGGAGCCGTTCGATGCCGCCACGCTGGACGGCCTGTCCCAGGCCCTGCCGCCGTATGTCACGGCGCGCAATCCCATCGACATGACCACGGCCCTGCTGGGCAGGCCGCAGACCTTTGGCGACACGCTGCAGGCTTTGTCGGGCAGCGGTGCGGCGGACCTCGTCCACGTGGGTTTTCCGATAGGCGGCGAAGGCTATGACTTCGCCGATTTCGCGGGCCAGGCCAGCCGCTTTGCGCGCGACACCGGCGTGCCGATTGCGGTCAGCGTCAATCAGGACTGGGTGGCCCGGGCCTTCCAGGACCAGGGCGTGCCCACCTTCTGGAGCGAGCGCGCCGCCATGCGCGGCCTGGCGCTGCTGGCCGAACAGGCGGGTGGCCGGCAGGCAAAGGTGCCTCCTGCCGAGGCATCGGTGCCGGTGACGGTGGCCCCTTCCCTCACGCTGGACGAGCCCTCCAGCCTGTCCGAGCTGGCGCGCGCGGGCCTGCCGGTGATGCGCCATCTGGTCTGCAGGAGCGTGGACGAGGTGCGCGCCGCCATCGAGTCCCTGCCGCTACCCCTGGTGGCCAAGGGCGTGTCCGCCGATCTCTCGCACAAGTCCGAGCATGGCCTGGTACGGCTGAACATCCGCGAGGCGGAGCAGGCGCTGCAGGCCTTTGGCGACTTCGCCGCCACGCTGCGCCGCCTGGGCGCGGCCGATGGCGGCCTGCTGCTGGGTGCCCAGCACAGGGCCGACTTCGAGCTGGCGCTGGGTGCCCATGTGGATGCCGAATTCGGCGTGGTGGTCATGGTCGGCCAGGGCGGCGTGCTGGTGGAGGCGCTCAGGGACGTGCAGTTCCTTGTCGCCCCCTTCATTGCCCGGCAGGCGCTGGATGCCATTGCGCGCCTGGCCATCGCCCCGGCCTTTGCGGCCGTTCGCGGCATGCCCGCCGTGGAGCTGCAGGCCGTGGCCGCCATGATGGTGCGGCTGGGCGACTGGATGCTGGCCCAGGGCGGGCGCGTGCAGTCGGTCGATGCCAATCCCGTGCTCGTGGCGCGCGGCGCGCAGGCGCCGGTCATCGTCGATGCCGTGGTTTGCCTGGCCCGGGAGGACGCATGAGCGACGCCATCCATCCGATCCGCCGCGTGCTGGTCGCCAACCGGGGCGCCGTGGCCGCGCGTGTGATCCGCACGCTGCGGCGCATGGGCCTTGAATCCGTGGCCGTGTACTCCGAAGCCGATGACGGCCTGCCCTATGTGCGCGCGGCCGACCAGGCCGTGTGCATAGGCCCGGCGCCCGCCGCGCAAAGCTATCTGGACCCCGCGCGGCTGCTGCAGGTGGCGCGCGAGACGGGCGCCGATGCCGTGCACCCGGGCTACGGCTTTCTCTCCGAGAACGCGGAGTTCGCCGAGGCGGTGCAGAGCCAGGGCCTGTGCTTCATCGGCCCCTCGCCGCACTGGATACGCACGCTGGGCCACAAGACCCAGGCGCGGGCCTTCATGGCCGCCCAGGGTATGCCGCAGGCACCCAGCTCGGCCGTGCTTCACGGCCTGCAGGAGGCGCAGGCCGAGGCCGCGCGCATCGGCTTTCCCGTGCTGGTCAAGCCCGCAGGCGGGGGCGGCGGCATCGGCATGCTGCCCGCGCACGATGCACAGCAGTTGGAGGCTGCCTGGTCCAAGGCCAGCGGCATTGCCGCCAAGTACTTCGGCACGGCCGAGCTGTACCTGGAAAAGCTGATCGAGTCGCCGCGCCACATCGAGTTCCAGGTGCTGGCCGACCGCCATGGCGCGGTGCGCGTGCTGTTCGAGCGCGACTGCTCGGTACAGCGCCGCCACCAGAAGGTGGTGGAAGAGGCCCGCCCCGCAGGCATTCCCGCGCAGGCCCTGGCCGACATGCGGCAGCTGCTGGCCGGCCTGCTGGCGCGCACGGGCTATGACGTGATCGGCACCGTGGAGATGCTCTACACGCCGCAGCACGGCTTTGTCTTCCTGGAGATGAACACGCGGCTGCAGGTCGAGCATGCGGTGACCGAGGAGATCACGGGCATCGACATCGTCGAGGCCCAGATCCGCCTGGCCGCCGGCGAGCGCATGCGGGATGTGCTGCCCGCCGAGCCCGTGGCCCGCGGCCATGCCATCGAGGCGCGCATCTATGCCGAAGACCCCGTGCGCTTCCTGCCCTCGCCGGGGCGCCTGGACCGCTTCGAGATGCCCCAGGGCGAAGGCCTGCGCGTGGAGACCGGCTATGCCCAGGGCTGCAGCGTCACGCCCTTCTACGACCCCATGGTCGCCAAGCTCGTGGCCCATGGCAGCGACCGCGCCCAGGCCATCGTGCGGCTGCGCCAGGCGCTGGCGCAGACCCGCATCGAGGGCGTGAAAACCAATATTCCCTTCATCGAACGCATCCTCGGCCACGCCGATTTCCTGGACCTGCGCATCGATACCAGCATCGCCCAGCGCGTGCTGGCCCACCTTTGAAAGGCATACCCATGACCACCACCCCGAACATGATCACAAGCCCCATCGCCGGCCTCGTGGCCGCCGTGGAAGCCGCCGAAGGCGGCACCGTCGCACTGGGCGACACCCTCATCATCGTGGAGTCCATGAAGATGGAGATTCCCGTGGAAAGCGAGGTGGCCGGCACCGTGCGCCGCATGCTCGTGGCCGTGGGCGAGCCCGTGGCCGAAGGCCAGGCGATTGCGGAGATCGGATGAACGCCGCTGGAATCTCCACCGCCCCGGACCTTGAGGCCGCCGCGCTGGCGCGCGGCTACTTCGGCATCGACGTGCCCTTCATGTCCCATATCGGCCTGGAGCCCGTGAGCCTGGCGCCCGGGCTGGCCCGCACGCGCCTGCCCATGCGCCCGCACCTGGCCAACAGCCGGGGGCATGGCCATGGCGGCGTGCTGATGAGCGCGCTGGACTTCACGCTGAGCGCGGCCGCGCGCTCGTCCAACCCGCTGGGGCTGGGCGTGGTGACCATCGAGATGAGCACGCATTTCCTCGCCTCGGCCACCACCGACCTGCTGGTCGAGGCACGCGTGCTGCGCGCAGGGGCGCGCACCGTGTTCTGCGAGGGCAATGTGCTGGACAGCGCGGGCCAGGCCGTGTGCACGGCGCGCGCGGTCTTCAAGCTGCTGGCGCTGGAGGGCGCCCAGGCCGCCTGACCGGTTCAGGCCGCTCCGTCCTCGGGCGCCTGCGGCAGCAGGTGCTGGCCGATCTGCTGCCAGGCCTTGGCCGCGTCATGCTGGCCGCCGAACATGTGGCAGCTGGCCGCCGTCATGGCCAGGCGGCCGTTTTCGGGTTCCAGGTCGAACGCCAGCTCGCATTGCGCGGCGGCGTTGCGCCACATCACCACGGCGTCTGGCGAGTCTTCCTTTTGCAGCGCATGGGCTTCGGCCATCCAGGCCTGGGCCAGGCGAAACGCGCCCTCGGCTTGGTCGGGGTCGGCCTTGTGGGCCAGGTAGAACTGCTTGCCGGCCTGCTGCCACAGCGCCCGGGCCTGGGCAAAGTCCTGGGTGGCGGCCCGCTGCGCCTGGGCCACCAGGGCATTGCCTTCGGCCAGCAGCGTTTCGTAGGAGGAGGGGGCGTCTTGCGTCATGGGGCGCCATTGTGCCGCCGCCCCGGTGCCTGTGTTCAGGCCGGGGAATCGCGCGGCGGGCCCGGGCTGTCCGGCAGCTCCAGGCCGATGCGCGTGAAGCCGCCTTCGGACTCGGCAAAGCAGCGCCCGCCATGCATGCGCGCGATGGCCGCGACGATGGCCAGGCCCAGCCCATGGTTGCGGTCGGCCTGGCTGCGCGCGGCGTCGGCGCGGTAGAAGCGGTCGAACAGGCGCGGCAGGTGCGCAGGGTCGATGGCCGGCCCCTGGTTGAGCACGGCCAGGGCCACATCGCCGGCCCCAGAATGGCGTATGCAGGGGCGCGCGCCGATCTGCACGGTGATGGTGGAGCCGCGCGCGGCATACCGCGTGGCATTGCCCATCAGGTTGGACAGGGCCCGGCGCAGCAGCCTGACGTCGACCTCGGCGGCGGCATCTCCCTCGACGCTGACCTGCAGGTCGGCCTCGTGCAGCGCGGCCTCGTGGAACTCGATGACCTCATGGGCCAGCGCGGCCAGGCTGGACACGGGCGCCAGTCGCGCGCCCTGGCCACGGTCGGCATGCGAGAGGAACAGCATGTCGGCCACGATGCCCGCCACGCGCCGCAGGTCCTCCAGGTTGGAGGCCAGCACCTCGCGCAGCTCGGCCTCGCTGCGCGGCTTGCGCAGGGCCAGTTCGCAGCTGCTGATCAGCGTGGTCAGCGGCGTGTTCAGCTCATGGGCGACATCGGCGTTGAAGGCCTCCATCTGCCGGTAGGCGGCCGACAACTGGTCGAGCAGCGTGTTGAACTGGGCGACCAGCGGCCGCAGCTCCTGCGGCTGGCCGCTGGGGTCCAGGCGCCGCTGCAGGTCCTGGGCCGAGAGCTGGCGCGTCTGCTCGGTCAGCTCGCGCAGCGGTGCCAGGCCCAGCCGCACCAGCCAGATGCCCGACAGCGACACGGCCAGCGAGCCGCCCACGGCCGCCAGCGCCAGCGTCCAGGCCAGCAGGGACAGGCGCCTGTCGTCGCCGCTGCGGTCCAGCGTGAGCGTGGCGAAGGCGGTCTGCCCGGTGTCCGCGAGCACCACCTCGAAACCGCGCTGCATGGTGCGTCCCGCAGGGGCCAGGCGCTTGCGTTCGTAGATCACCTGCCCCCGGAAATCGGTGATGCGCAGCGACAGCTCGTCCAGGCCGGTGAGGAAGTCGTCGAGCATGTGGGCCATGCCGGTCGGCTCGTGGACGTTGCGGCTTTCGGTCATCAGATGCAGCACGGCCTGCTGCTTGATGTCCAGTGTCTCGTGCTGGTGCTGGTCGAACGTCATGGCCGCCACGACGTAGACGGCCATGCAGACCAGGCCCAGCCCCAGCATGGTCTGCAGCGCCAGCCAGCGCGAAAGGCGTCGTCCCAGGTGGGGAATGTCCACGGCGGGAGCGTCGCTGTCCTGGCTCACGGCGCGCGCGACTCCAGCACATAGCCCATGCCGCGCACCGTGTGCAGCAGCGGCTGCTCGAAGGGCTGGTCCAGCTTCAGGCGCAGGCGCCGCACGGCCACCTCGACCACGTTGGTCTCGCTGTCGAAGTTCATGTCCCAGACCTGGGAGGCCAGCTCGGTGCGCGACAGCACCTCGCCCTGGCGGCGCAGCAGCAGGCTCAGCAGGTTGAACTCCTTGGCCGTGAGGTCCAGCCGCTGGCCGGCGCGCGTGGCGCGGCGCCGTATCAGGTCCAGCTCCAGGTCGGCCATGCGCAGCATGGTGGTCTCGGGAGCCACCTGGCTGGGTCCGCTGCGGCGCAGCAGCACATGGATGCGGGCCACCAGTTCGGAAAATGCGAAGGGCTTGACCAGATAGTCGTCGGCACCGCCTTGCAGGCCCTTGACGCGGTCCTCGACCTGGCCGCGCGCGGTCAGCATCAGCACCGGCGTCTGCTTGGACTGGCGCAGCGCGGCCAGGACGGCCAGGCCATCGATGCCCGGCAGCATGCCGTCGAGCACGATGAGGTCATAGGACAGCTCGGTGGCCAGGTGCAGGCCATCGATGCCGTCGTGCGCGACATCGACCACGAACCCCTCCTCGGTCAGGCCCTTGCGGAGGTAGTCGGCCAGCTTGATTTCGTCTTCGACGACCAGCAGTTTCATGCAGGGCATTGTCGGTGAATGCCTCCATTTGTGGAGATGACAAATTTGTCATTTTTCGGTCAGGAGGGGGTCGCTGCGCTGTTTCTAGAGTCGCCAGGGTCCACAATGCAATCTCCATCGAGTCCCACCCTCCGTCCGTCCAGCCCGCCTGCGCCATGACCCGGCACCGTTTCACTGCACTCGCCATCCTCGTGATCGCCTTGCTGTTCCAGTGGACCTGGGCGGCGGCGGCAGGTCTGTGCCGCCATGACGGGCATGAGAACACGCACTTCGGCCACCATGGCCATGTGGCCAGCCTGCACGTGAAGGATGCGGGCCAGGCCGGCGCCCAGGCAAAGACCCTGGACGACGGCACGGCCTCCTGGCCGGCCTCGGATTGCGGCTGCTGCCACGCCTGGGTGGCGGCCCCGTCGCTGGAGCGGCTGGCACCTGCCGCCGTGCCGTCGCCGCCGGCCGACTTCTCCGAACCTCCTCCACGCTACGACTCCGTGGCGGAATTGCGGCCCGACCGTCCTCGCTGGCAGGGCTGACGCCGGCCGCTGGCGCGAGCCGCCAGGGCTTTCGGCCCGCATCCGCGCGGGTCGCCCCGATCTCGCTTGCGCATCCCTCACAGAGCTGCGGCCTCGCCGCATGCCCGGGCCATCCGGTCCGGGCCAGGAGTTTCCTTATGCTTTCATTCCCGTCCTTTCCGATGAGGACAATCCGCCAGGGCTGCTGGAGCGCGGTGGCCGTGGCGGCGTGCCTGGCAGCGGGCGCGGTGGCCGCCGCCGAGCCCGCTGGCGACAGGGCCAGCACCGCATCGGCTGCCGTGGCCTTGCCGGTGCTGACCCTCGAACAGGCCACGGCCCTGGCGCTGGAGAACAATCCCGACCTGCGCGCCGCGCGCCAGGCGCTGGCCGCCAGCGAAGGCTCGGTGCTGCAGAGCCGGACCCGGCCCAATCCGGAGCTGTCCTTCCTGCAGGAGGACACGCGGCGTTCCACGCGCACGGTGACCATGCAGTGGAACCAGACGGTGGAGATCGGCGGCAAGCGCGCGGCCCGCATGCGCGTGGCCGAGCGCGGGCGCGATGTCGCACTGGCCGATCTGGCCGGTGCCGAGGCCGCGCTGCGCGCCGACGTACGCGCGGCCTTCTATGGCGTTCTGGCCGCGCAGCAGCGCGTGCAGCTGTCGGGCCAGACGCTGGAGATCGCCCGCAACGTGCGCGAGTCCGCCGCCAAGCGCGTGGCGGCCGGCAAGATCCCGCCGCTGGAGGAGACGCGGGCGCGCGTGGCCGAGTCCGGTGCCCAGCTGGAGCTGGGCCGTGCCCAGTCGGCCCTGCGCGTGGCGCGCAGCCAGATGCAGGCGCTGTGGGGCGATGCCGTGCGGCCCTACGGCGAGGCCGATGGGGCCGTTGACGACCTGCCCGGCGTGCCTTCGCTGGCGTCCCTGCAGAAGCGCATGGAGCAGGCACCGGTCCTGTTGGGCGCGCGCCAGACCCTGGAGCAGCGCCGCGCTGCCGCGGACCTGGAAAGCGCCCGCCGCATTCCCGATCCCACGCTGAGCCTGGGCGTCAAGCGCGCCACCGAGGTGGGCCGCAACCAGCTCGTGGTCGGCATCTCCGTGCCCCTGCCCGTGCTCGACAGCAACCGGGGCAACCAGCTGCAGGCGCTGCGCCTGGCCGACCAGGCCGAGGACCAGTTGCAGGCCACACGCATCCAGCTGCAGACGCAACTGTTCGAGGCCCGCGAGCAGCTGCAGACCAGCCGCCTGCAGGCCGGCCAGCTGTCGGGCGAGGTGCTGCCTGCCGCGCGTTCGGCCTATGAACTGGCCTCGCGCGGCTTCGCGCTGGGCAAGTTCGCCTATATCGACGTGCTGGACGCACAGCGCACCTGGTCCGAGGCCCGCGTCCAGTACCTGGACCAGTTGCTGGCCACCCACCGCGCCGCCGCCGACATCGCCCGCCTGCTGGGCGAGGAACCCGGCCTGACACCCCAATCCGAACCCGACCGTGCCGCACCATGAACCCCACACCTTCCACCCCTGCCATGACACCGCGCCGTACCCTGGTGGCGATTGCCGCCATCCTCGCGCTGGGCGCACTGGCCGCCGTGCTGATCCTGCGCAGCGGCCCTGATACGGGGGCCGCCAAGTCCGACGGCCATGGCCACGGGCACAGCGAGGCTGCAAGCCATGCCGATGAAGAACACCACGGCAGCGCTGCGGGCGGCAAGGCCGCCTCCGGTGCAGCAGAACACAAGCACGACGAAGGCCATGCGGACGACGAGCACCATGAGGAGTCCAAGGACAAGCCGGCCCCCAAGGCCGGTGCCGAGGCCGGGCATGACGACGACGAGGGCCTGATCGCCATGGATGCCCAGCGCACCCGCACGGCCGGCGTGTCGCTGGCCGAGGCGGGCCCGGCCACGGTGCGCTCCGTGCTGCAACTGCCCGGCGAGATCCGCTTCAACGAAGACCGCACGGCCCACGTGGTGCCGCGCGTGATCGGCGTGGCCGAGAGCGTGCCCGCCAACCTGGGCCAGGTCGTGAAGAAAGGCCAGTTGCTGGCCGTGCTCAGCAGCGCCACGGTGTCCGAGCAGCGCAGCGAGCTGGCGGCCGCGCAAAAGCGCCTGGCGCTGGCGCGCACCACGCATGCGCGTGAAAAGCAGCTGTGGGAGGAAAAGGTCTCGGCCGAGCAGGACTACCTGCAGGCCCAGCAGGCGCTGCGCGAGGCCGAGATCGCCGTCTCCAACGCGCAGCAGAAGCTGGCCGCCACCGGCGCGGGAGCGGGGGGTGCGGGCGGGCTCAACCGCTTCGAGCTGCGCGCACCCTTCGATGGGGTGGTCGTGGAAAAGCATTTGTCCGTGGGCGAGGCCGTGCAGGACTCCACCCAGGTCTTCACCATCTCCGACCTGCGCTCGGTCTGGGCCGAGATGCGCGTGGCCGCCTCCGACCTGCCCGCCGTGCGCGTGGGCGAGAAGGCCACGGTGCGTGCCACGGCCTTCGACTCCGCGGCCACGGGCGAGGTGGCCTACGTGGGCTCGCTGATCGGCCAGGACACGCGCACGGCGCCGGCCCGCATCACCCTGCCCAACCCCGATGGCGTCTGGCGCCCGGGCCTGTTCGTGAACGTGGAGCTGACGGCCTCCTCGCAGCAGGTGCCGCTGGCCGTGGCCAGTGCGGCCATCCAGCGCCTGGAAGGCCAGCAGACCGTGGTCTTCGTGCCCGTGCAGGGCGGTTTCCGCGCCCAGCCCGTGCGCATCGGCCGCACCGATGCCAAGAACACGGAAGTGCTGGAAGGCCTCAAGCCCGGCCAGTCCTACGTGGCCGAGGGCAGCTTCGTGCTCAAGGCCGAGCAGGGCAAGGCCACGGCCGAACACGCGCATTGATGCGTTCATGAACGGAGCACTCCATGTTTGAACGCATCATCCGATTCGCCATAGAGCAGCGCTGGCTGGTGCTGCTGGCCGTGCTGGGCATGGCGGGCCTGGGCATCTACAACTACCAGCGCCTGCCCATCGACGCCGTGCCCGACATCACCAATGTCCAGGTGCAGATCAATACCCAGGCCAGCGGCTATTCGCCGCTGGAGACCGAGCAGCGCATCACCTATCCCATCGAGACGGTGATGGCCGGCCTGCCGAACCTGGAGCAGACGCGCTCTCTGTCGCGCTACGGCCTGTCCCAGGTCACCGTGGTGTTCAAGGACGGCACGGACATCTACTTCGCGCGCCAGCTCGTGGGCGAGCGCATACAGCAGGCGCGCGACAGCCTGCCTGCGGGCATCACGCCCACGCTGGGCCCCATCTCCACGGGCCTGGGCGAGATCTACCTGTGGACCGTGGAGGCCGAGGAGGGCGCCAGAAAACCCGACGGCACGCCCTACACGCCCATGGACCTGCGCGAGATCCAGGACTGGGTGATCAAGCCGCAGCTGCGCAACGTGCCCGGCGTCACCGAGATCAACTCCATCGGCGGCTATGCCAAGGAGTACCTGGTGGCGCCCGCGCCCGAGAAGCTGTCGGCCTACGGCTTCACGCTGGCCGACATCGTCACGGCGCTGCAGCGCAACAACACCAACGTGGGTGCGGGCTACATCGAGCGCCAGGGCGAGCAGTACCTGATCCGCGCGCCGGGCCAGGTGCGCGGCATCGAGGACATCCGCGAGGTCATCGTGGGCTCGGCCCAGGGCCTGCCCATCCGCATCCGCGACCTGGCCGAAGTCGGCCTGGGCCGCGAGCTGCGCACGGGCGCGGCCACCGACAACGGCCGCGAGGTGGTGCTGGGCACGGTGTTCATGCTGATCGGCGAGAACAGCCGCACCGTCTCGCGCGCCGTGGACCAGCGCATGGCCGAGATCAACCGCGGCCTGCCGCACGGCGTCAAGGCCATCACCGTCTACGACCGCACCAACCTCGTGGACAAGGCCATCGCCACGGTCAAGAAGAACCTGGTCGAGGGCGCGGCCCTGGTCGTGGTCATCCTCTTCCTGTTCCTGGGCAACCTGCGCGCGGCGCTGATCACGGCGCTGATCATCCCGCTGTCCATGCTGTTCACCTTCACGGGCATGGTGCAGTACAAGGTCAGCGCCAACCTCATGAGCCTGGGGGCGCTGGACTTCGGCATCATCATCGACGGTGCCGTGGTCATCGTGGAGAACTGCGTGCGCCGCCTGGCCCACGCGCAGGAGGCGCGCGGCAGGCTGCTGACGCGCAGCGAACGCTTCCACGAGGTGTTCGCCGCGGCCAGGGAGGCACGCCGCCCGCTGCTGTTCGGCCAGCTCATCATCATGGTGGTCTACCTGCCCATCTTTGCGCTCACCGGCGTGGAGGGCAAGATGTTCCACCCGATGGCGCTCACGGTGGTCATCGCGTTGGCCGGCGCCATGCTGCTGTCCATCACCTTCATTCCCGCCGCCATCGCGCTGTTCATCGGCAAGAAGGTGGGCGAGAAGGAGAACCGCCTCATGGGCTGGGCGCGCCGCGCCTATGCGCCCGTGCTGTCGCGCGTCATGGCCGCGCCGGCCGTGGTGCTCACGGCCGCCGGCGTGGCCGTGGCGCTGTCCCTGCTGCTGGCCACGCGGCTGGGCAGCGAGTTCGCGCCCAACCTCAACGAGGGCGACTTCGCCATCCAGGCGCTGCGCATCCCTGGCACCAGCCTCACGCAATCGATAGAGATGCAGATCCAGATCGAGAAGACGCTGAAGAAGGAGTTCCCAGAGATCGACCGCGTGTTCGCGCGCACCGGCACGGCCGAGATCGCCTCCGACCCCATGCCGCCCAACATCTCGGACGGCTACATCATGCTCAAGCCCCGCAGCCAGTGGCCGGACCCGGCGCGCCCGCGCGAGGAACTGCTGGCCGCCGTGCAGGCTGCGGTGGACCGTGTGCCGGGCAACAACTACGAGTTCTCCCAGCCCATACAGCTGCGCTTCAACGAGCTGATCTCGGGCGTGCGCAGCGACGTGGCCATCAAGATCTTCGGCGACGACATGGCCGTGCTGGAGAAGAACGCGCAGACCGTGGCCGGCATGCTGCAGCAGATCGCGGGCGCCTCCGAGGTCAAGATCGAGCAGACCTCGGGCCTGCCCATGCTCACCGTGCACATCGACCGCGAGAAGGCCTCGCGCCATGGCCTGAACATGGGCGACGTGCAGGACGCCATCAGCACGGCCATGGGCGGTACCGAGGCCGGCACGGTGTTCGAGGGCGACAAGCGCTTCGACATCCAGGTGCGCCTGCCCGACATGGTGCGCAACGACGTGGAGGCCCTGGGCCGCCTGCCGATCGCCCTGCCGCGCGGTGCCGACGGGCGCATCGGCTTCGTGCCGCTGTCGGCCGTGGCCCGCTTCGAGATCGCGCCCGGCCCCAACCAGGTCAGCCGCGAGGACGGCAAGCGCCGCATCGTGGTCAGCGCCAACGTGCGCGGGCGCGACATCGGCTCCTTCGTCGGCGATGCCCAGCAGAGCCTGGAGAGCCTCACGCTGCCGCCCGGCTACTGGACGCGCTGGGGCGGCACCTTCGAGAACCTGGAGTCCGCGACCCGGCGCCTGCAGATCGTCGTGCCCGTGGCGCTGATGCTGGTCTTCGTGCTGCTGTTCGCCATGTTCGGCAACGTGCGCGACGGGCTGGTCGTGTTCACGGGCATTCCCTTCGCGCTCACGGGCGGCATCCTGGCGCTGTGGCTGCGCGACATCCCGCTGTCCATCTCGGCGGCCGTGGGCTTCATCGCGCTGTCGGGCGTGGCCGTGCTCAACGGGCTGGTGATGATCTCCTACATCCGCTCGCTGCGCGAGGAAGGCCGCAGCGTGTTCGATGCCGTCACCGAAGGCGCGCTCACGCGGCTGCGCCCCGTGCTGATGACGGCCCTGGTCGCCTCGCTGGGCTTCGTGCCCATGGCCATCGCCACGGGCACGGGCGCCGAGGTGCAGCGGCCGCTGGCCACGGTGGTGATCGGCGGCATCCTGTCGTCCACCATCCTGACGCTGCTGGTGCTGCCGCTGCTGTACTGGCTGGTGCACCGCAAGGATCCTTCGGAAGCCCAGGGCGGCGGTGACGGCGACGGGCCGGTTTCGGGAGGGGCTCTGCCCCAGGGCGGTGTACCCGCCGTTTGACGGCGGATCCGCCCTTGACAGGCCACGGCAGGCTGCCGTGGCCTTTTTTTTGCGAAGTTGTGTGTCGGAAATATGACAGCAATGTCACCACCCTGTGCGGCTGCCGTGGGGGGCCGGTTTCTACATTGGAGTCCTCTCCCCGGCGCCCTGCCCTGCGGGGCGTGGGGAGAACGAATAACCAACGCCCTGAAAGGAACCCGACCATGACGCAACGCCGCTTCCCCTCCGCTTCCCTGATCGCTGGCCTGGCCGCCGCCGCAGCCCTGGCGCTGCCTGGCGCCGCGATGGCCGCAGGCTATGTGCACCCGGCCAACAACGAGGCGGGCGCCACCATCCACCCCTCGCATTTCCAGAGCAGCAAGACGCGCGCCCAGGTCATGGCAGAAGCCGCGGCGGCAGTCCGTGAGGGCGGCAGCTCGCGCTTCAACCAGGGTGTCTATCCTGCCCAGGCACAGCAGGCGGGCTCCGGCAAGACGCGCCAGGAAGTGATCAACGAGCTGCTCCAGGAAACGCCGGCACAGCGCGATGCACGCCAGCGCTCCATGGGGGGCTGATACGGGCGGGGCCGCTGGTGCCCGTCGACGAAGCCGCTGACGCGCCGCATGCTCAAGAGCCTGCGGCGCGTTCCGCTTCCTCGGCCTCGTGGGCGCGGGCGATGGCCAGGATCACGTCGCGCGCCAGCCGGCGCTTGGGCACGGGCAGGCGCAGATAGATCTTGAACAGTTCGTTGTCCTCGTAGCCCAGTCCTGCGGACCAGCTGCCCTTGGGCTCGCGCACCTCGCGTACGGGCTGCGGCGCGCGGATGAATTCTTCCAGCGGCACCTGCAGCCAGTCGGCCAGCGCTGCCAGTTTCTTGTTGTCGGGCATGGTCCTGCCCAGCAGCCACAGGCGCACACCGTGCAGGGACATGGGCTTGCCCCAGAAACGGGTATTGAATTCGCGCTCCAGCACGGAGGGTTTGGCCTCATAGCCCCGGGCCTCCATGGAATCACGTAATTTCTGCGCAAACCGCTGCTTTGCATCCTGCATGCGGGAACGCTATGGGATAAGTCCGGGAGCGCAGTGACTATTGAAACAAATCACGTTGACAGCTTGATTGATAGTTAACATCCAGGGCCGAACCTGGAAATCACATGCGGAGGAGGACACATGCGTTGGCAACGAATGTGGCCGTCGGCGGCGGGCCTGGTCCTGCTGCTGGGCGGTTGCGGCGGTGACGATGGCGGGGTCCTGGCCGTCAAGGCGGCTCCCTGGGGCGCCGCCTCAGGCACCTCGATAGGCCGGGTGCTGGGGGAGCGGAAGGCCTGCGCACGCAGCACTTGGCGCAGCGTGGGCGATGGGGGCGGTGGCCGCATCGTCGAGTACGCCTGCGAGCGCGACGGTGTGCATGGCTACCTGCAGGCCAGACTGCGCCAGGAGGGCGAACTGTTGCAGCGCGGTGCCCAGGGCGAGCAGGCGCGGTTCGAGGCCCGGCTGCGCGGAGGCTGGCGCGAACTGCTGGGCCTGCAGCGCCAGCGCCAGGAGATGCTGGCCCGCCACGCGCTCGAAGCCCGCAAGGAGGATGAGCGCATGCGTCGGCACCTGGAGGACATGCGCCTGCTGGAGGAGATGCGGGACTGCCGCAGCTTCCGTCCGCAGCAACTCAGTGCCGAGGCCTCCCCGCAGCGGCTGGTGCTGTCCGCCGAAGCCTGCGCACGCACGGGCCGCGCCGCCGTGGCCATCTATGGGCGCGAGCGGGAGCAGGTGCTGGCCCGGCTGCGCGCGGAGCTGCCGCGCCATGACGAGGCCCGCCTGGGGCGCGAGGCCGCCTTGCAGGCCCTGGACCGCACGCTGGAGCAGCAGGAGGCGGCCATGCGCCGGCAGGAGGAGGACAGGCCCGAGGCCGGCGAGCGCATACGCCAGGCCCTTGCAGGGCAGATGGAGACCATGCGCCGGCAGATGAGCCTGGTCGGCCGCGTGCGCGAGCGCATGCGCTGGAATGTGAGCGGCCCGCGCGTCACCTATCTGGACACGGCCGTGGCCATGGAGTGCGGCATGCGCACGCTGACCCAGGCCGTCGCGCTGGAGACCCTGGCCGAAGACCTGGCCGAGGACCTGTCCGTGCCCCGGCAGGGCAGTACGCTGGCCCGCGTGATCGATGGATTGTGGATGCGTTGCAGCAGGCCTTGAAACGCCCTAATACCTGGGCAGGTCCGGATGGGCGATCTGCCCGCCGCGCACCAGCATCTTCCCGTACTCGGCGCAGCGGTTGAGCGTGGGAATCACCTTGCCGGGGTTGAGCAGGGCCTGCGGGTCGAAGGCCGCCTTGAGAGCGAACATCTGGTCGTTCTCGGCCGTGGTGAACTGGGTGCACATGGAGTTGAGCTTTTCCACGCCCACGCCATGCTCGCCCGTCACCGTGCCGCCCATGGCCACGCTGGTCTCCAGGATGTCGGCGCCGAACAGCTCGCAGCGGTGCAGTTCGTCGGGGTCGTTGGCATCGAACAGGATCAGCGGGTGCAGGTTGCCGTCGCCCGCGTGGAAGACGTTGGCGCAGCGCAGGCCGTATTTCTTCTCCATCTCCTGGATGGCCAGCAGGATGTCGGCCAGGCGCTTGCGCGGGATGGTGGAGTCCATGCACATGTAGTCGGGGCTGATGCGCCCGCTGGCGGGAAAGGCATTCTTGCGCCCGCTCCAGAAGCGCAGCCGCTCGGCCTCGCTTTCGCTCACCGTGATGGCCGTGGCGCCCGCGCTGCGCAGCACTTCGCTCATGTGGGCGATCTCTTCCTCGACTTCCTCGGGCGTGCCGTCGCTCTCGCACAGCAGGATGGCCTCGGCCGTGAGGTCGTAGCCGGCCCTGACGAAGTCCTCGACAGCGGCCGTCATGGGCTTGTCTATCATCTCCAGCCCGGCCGGGATGATGCCGGCCGCGATCACGGCGGCCACGGCGTCGCCGGCCTTGCGCACGTCGTCGAAGCTGGCCATGATGCAGCGCGCCAGTTGGGGCTTGGGGATCAGCCGCACGGTGACTTCGGTGGTCACGGCCAGCATGCCTTCGCTGCCGACCAGGATGGCCAGCAGGTCGAAGCCCGGCGTGTCCAGCGCCGTGGAGCCGAACTCCACCGGCTCGCCCTCCACGGTGAAGCCGCGCACCTTGAGCACGTTGTGCACGGTCAGCCCGTACTTGAGGCAGTGCACGCCGCCCGAGTTCTCGGCCACGTTGCCGCCGATGGTGCAGGCGATCTGGCTGCTGGGATCGGGCGCGTAGTACAGGCCGAAGGGCGCGGCGGCCTCGCTGATGGCCAGGTTGCGCACGCCGCACTGCACCACGGCCGTGCGGCTGGCCGCGTCGACCTGGAGGATCTTGTTGAACTTGGCCAGCGACAGCGTCACGCCCATGGGATGGGGCAGTGCACCGCCCGACAGCCCGGTGCCCGCGCCGCGCGCGATCACGGGCACCCGGATGGCGTGGCAGGCACGCAGCACGGCCTGGACCTGGGCCTCGGTCTCGGGCAGGCAGACCACCAGCGGGCGCTGGCGGTAGGCCGTGAGGCCGTCGCACTCATAGGGCGTGGTGTCCTCGGCATGCCACAGCAGGGCATGCGCGGGCACATGGCGGGCCAGCGCGGCCACGACCTCGGCCTGGCGCCGTGCGCGCTCGGAGACTGTGGGCTGCTGGTGGGCCGCATCGGCGGCGGCCGAGGCCATGGCGCCGGGAGCGGGGCTGGCTGGGGAGCTGGCGGAAGTCATGGAGCCTGACTTTAGGCGATGCCGCCGTCTTTGTGCAGCGGGACTGCGCTGATGTTTATTGCAACGGCGCGTGAAATCCGTGAAATCCGCGAAATCAGTTATGGGCGCCTCAGCAGGCCATCGCCCTCTTCAACCATTCCGCGAAGGCGGCGCACTCCCAGCGGTCCATGGTGCCGGTCCTCCAGCACAGGTAGTGCGCATGTGGGCTGGCCGTGTCCACGTCGAACAGGCGCACCAGGGTGCCGTTGTCCAGCCAGGGCGCGCCCAGCTTGTGGCGCACCAGGGCGATGCCCATGCCGGCCGAGGCCGCGTCGCACATCAGGCCGATGTCGTTGAACTGCGAGCCCTCGTGCGGCTCGGGCCAGTCCAGCCCGGTGGCGCCGAACCAGGTGCGCCAGGGCTCCAGCGGGCTGCGCAGCAGCGGCATGCCTTCCAGGTCCTCGGGCTGCTCGAACGGGCCGTGCTCGCGGATGAAGGCCGGCGAGGCCAGTGGCGTGACCATGTCGCGCGCCAGCTCGATGTGCTCCACGTCGGCATAGTGTCCGGGGCCGAAGCGCACCATCAGGTCGGCATCCTCGGCGATCACGTCCAGCAGCGGGATGGAGACCTGCAGCGCGATGTCGATCTCCGGGTAGGTCTCCGTGAACTGGCGCAGCCGGGGAATCAGGATCACGCGCGCGAAGGTGGGCGTGACCGCGAGCTTGAGCCGCCGCCGGCCGGGCGCCGTCACCTCGCCCGGAAAGCGCTGCAGCGCGCCCAGGCCTTCGCGCACATGGGCCAGGTAGGCGCTGCCCTCGGTGGTCAGCGAGAAGTCCGAGCGGCCGAACAGCCGCGTGCCCAGGATCTGCTCGAGCTGGCGCACGCGGTGGCTGACGGCGCTGGGCGTGACGCACAGCTCCTCGGCCGTCTGCGTCACGCTGCGCAGCCGCGCCAGCGCCTCGAAAGTGAGCAGGCACTGTATGGGCGGGATGCGGCGCGCGCCGCTGCCGGCCCACGGGTTCATGCTGGCCATGGACGGCAGGGGGCTGGCGTCAGCGGAAGACCACGGTCTTGTGGCCGTTGAGGATGACGCGGTGCTCGCTGTGCCACTTGACGGCGCGGGCCAGCACCTGGCTCTCGGTGTCGCGGCCGCGGGCCGTCAGGTCCTCGACGGTGTCGGTGTGGTCGGCGCGGGCCACGTCCTGCTCGATGATCGGGCCTTCGTCCAGGTCGGCCGTCACGTAGTGGGCGGTGGCGCCGATCAGCTTCACGCCGCGGTCATGGGCCTGGTAGTAGGGCTTGGCTCCCTTGAAACTGGGCAGGAAGCTGTGGTGGATGTTGATCGCACGGCCGGCCAGCTTGGTGCACAGGTCGTTGGACAGCACCTGCATGTAGCGGGCCAGCACCACCAGCTCGGCGCCTTCGGCCTCGATGATCTCGAACTGCTTGGCCTCGGCCTGGGCCTTGGTCGCGGCCGTGACCGGGATGTGGTGGAAGGGGATGTTGTAGCTGGCGGCCAGCTGGTAGAACTCGCGGTGGTTGCTGATGATGGCGCGGATGTCCACCGGCAGCAGGCCGCTTTTCCAGCGGAACAGCAGGTCGTTGAGGCAGTGGCCTTCCTTGCTGACCATGAGGACGGTACGCATGGCCTCGTCCTTGGCGTGCAGGCGCCACTTCATCTGGTACTGGCCGGCCAGCTCGGCCAGGGCCGCCTTCAGGGCGGCGGGATCGCAGCCGTTGCAGGCGAACTGCACGCGCATGAAGAACAGTCCGGTGGCCGGGTCGTTATACTGCGCGGCCTCTTCGATGTTGCCGCCCTGTTCGAGCAGAAAGCCCGAGACGGCATGTACCAGACCGAGCCGGTCGGGGCACGAAAGGGTAAGAATATAGGCTTGGGTCATAGCGGCGCAATTGTCGCAGCATGCACACGACCCTGCGCAAGTCACACGTTCTACGAACGTTCTGAGGAACACCATGCAAGATCAGGGAGAGCAGCCCCGAATACCGCTCTGGGGCGCCATGACCCTGTATGTCTGCGCCGGTCTGTTGTGGCTCTGGGGCGTGGAATGGCTGCTGGCGCACCTGCAGATACCGCCCGGACCGGCGGGGCAGCGGCGCATGCTGTCCTCGGTGGCCCTGGTGCTGGTCACGGCCCTGGGCGGCGGCTGGATGCTGTGGCGCCTGCGCTGCGGCGAACGGGCTGCCCGCGCCGCACTGCAGGCCGGCCGCGAGGCCGACGAGCGCCAGCGCCTGGCCACCGCCGTGGTGGACAACACCATGGAAGGCGTGGTGGTCACCGACGCGCGCAGCCGCATCCTGTCGGTCAACGGCGCCTTCACGCGGCTGCTGGGCTATACCGAGCAGGAAATGCTGGGCCAGACCCCGCGCATGTTCAAGTCCGGCCGCCACGACCAGGCCTTCTACGAAGCCATGTGGGACAGCATGCGCGCCACGGGCCACTGGCAGGGCGAGATCTGGAACCGGCGCAAGAATGGTGAAATCTTCCCCGAGCGCATGTCGCTGAGCGCCGTCAGGGATGCACAGGGGCGGGTCACGCACTACGTGTGCATGTTCACCGACATCTCGGCCGAGAAGGCACGCGAGGCCCAGCTCGAATTCCTGGCCCACCGGGACATGCTCACCGGCCTGCCCAACCGCGTGCGCTTCACCACCATGCTGGAAGAGGCCGTGGCCGAGGCCGCAGCCACCCAGGGCGCGCTGGCCGTGATGCTGCTGAACATCGACCGCTTCAAGGACGTCAACGACAGCTATGGCCATGCCATAGGCGACCAGGTGCTGCGCCACATCGCGGCCCGTGTGCACGACTCCCTGGGGCCGCAGGACCAGATAGGGCGGATGGCCGGCGATGAGCTGGCCGTGCTGTTCAAGGGCATGAGCGAGCGCGGCGACGCCATTGCCCGCGCGCGCCAGCTGATCGCGGCGGCCGGCCAGCCCTGGAGCTCGCCCGACGGCCTGTCCGTGACGGCCGGCGTCAGCGTGGGCATCTGCATGTACCCGTCCCATGCCGGCAATGCGCAGGACCTGCTCCAGGGCGCGCATGCGGCCGTCTATGGCGCCAAGTCGCGCAGCGGCCGCGCCTGGTGCTTCTTCGAGGAAGACATGACCCTGGCAGCGCGCGAGCGCCTGGCCATGGAGGCCCGCCTGCGCCAGGCCATCGAGCTGGGCCACCTGCGCCTGCACTTCCAGCCCCAGATCGACCTGGCCACGGGCCGCCTCGTGGGCGCGGAGGCCCTGGTGCGCTGGCTGGATCCCGAAGAAGGCCTGATCTCTCCGGCGCGCTTCATTCCCGTGGCCGAAAGCTCGGGCGTGATCGGGCCGCTGGGCCTGTGGGTCTTGCGCGAAGCCTGTGCCCAGGGCCAGCGATGGCGCGAGCAGGGCCTGCCCGAGATGACCATTGCCGTCAACGTCTCGCTGCACCAGTTCCTGCTGACCGACATCGCGGGCGCCACCGCCGAGGCGCTGGCGACCACGGGCTTCGCGCCGCACTGCCTTGAGCTGGAGATCACCGAAAGCGCGCTGGCCGAGCGCCCCGAGGAGGCCCTGGCCGTCATGCGGCGCCTGCGTGCCCAGGGACTGCGGCTGGCCATCGATGACTTCGGCACGGGCTACTCCTCGCTGGCCCACCTCAAGCGCTTTCCGCTGGACCTGCTCAAGATCGACCAGGGCTTCATCCGCGACATCCCGCACAGCGCGGACGACATGGCCATCAGCGGCTCGGTGATCGCGCTGGGGCATGCCATGGGGCTGAAGGTGCTGGCCGAGGGGGTGGAGACGGCGGAGCAGCTGGCCTTTCTGCGCGGCAAGGGCTGCGATTTCTTCCAGGGCTATCTGTGCAGCAAGCCGATGGCGGCGCAGGCGTTCGGGGAGTGGGTGCAGGGCAATGAGGGGATGTGGCCCGTGGGCTGCTGAGCCTTGCCGTTCCCGATGGCTGTCTTTGGACCGGCAGGGTCAAGGGGCAACGGACCCGGCCAGCTCAGCCGGCATCCGCCCGGGGCGCTGGCGGATTCCTGAACTTCTCCCGCAACTCCACGCAGTGGTCCCTGGCTGGCAATGCATCCGTCGTCTGCAGCCAGTCCGCATCCGCCGCATGCGCCAGCGACTGCTCCCCCGCCTGTGCCACGGCCACCTTGGCCCCCGTGCCCTCGGGCAGCCAGGTTGGAATGCCCACGCCGCGCAGCACATGGCCCCTGCCGGCCACCAGCAGCACGGTCTTGCCCGGACGGACCGCCTCCCGGGCTGCCTCGGCCATGCTGGCATCGCGGGCCAGCTGGATGCGCGCCATGGGCGCCAGCTGGGAGGTGGGCAGCAGGTCGCAGTGGCCTTCGCGGATGGCGTCGAGCTGGCGCTGCCAGCCGTCGGGGGGCAGATGGTGGTCCAGGCGCTCGTCGCGCATGGCCTCGTGCATGCGCCGGCGCGGCAGGTTGCCGCCGAGCACGGGCACGCCCGCGCGCACGGCCGCCATCACCACGGCCCGGTAGCGGGGCCAGGGCCAGTCGGCATCCTGCCAGTGCAGGGCCTGCTGCACCACGTCCTCGGCGGCGTCGCGCCCCAGGTTGGCGGTCGATCCCGTGCGCGGCGCCATCTCGATCACCAGCGCGGCCAGCCGCTCCTGGCCGGCCAGCTGCTCCACCGTGGCCCGCTGCCAGGCCTGGTGGGCCTCGGCGTCGTGCTGCTCGCCCAGCAGCACGATAGGTGCGCCGGCCCACTCCTGCAACTGCTGGCTCCAGTTGCGCGCCGTGGTGGGCGGGAGGGTGCAGCCGGCCAGGGCGGCCGCCAGCAGGGCCGCCGCAGCCAGGCCGGACAGGCGCGAAGAGGGAGTGGGTCGTGGCTCTTGCATCCCGCCATGCTAAACACTGCCTGCGCGCTGCGGCGGCATAGGCCATGCGGGCGTTGGGGGCAGCCGTGCCGGGTGCACGCATGCTGCGCCGCGCTGCGCCGCTGTGGCAGGATGGCGCGGTTCAAACGCATGTGAGAGGGGGCGCATCTTGGCGCTGTACCGGGACATCAAGAGCCGATTGATTGCCGACATGCTGGCCGATGGCGGCACGCGCGTGCCGGGGCTGGCGCGCCACGACCGTGCCCTGGCCGCGCAGGCGCAGGGGCTGGAACTGCCGCCTGCGCTGCTGGCCCAGCTGCGCGCGCTGGCGGCGGCCGTCTGACCGCTCAGCGTGCGTCCTGCGCGGCCCACCCATCTCCCGCACAACGCAACGCCCACAGCCACGCCAGCCCCGCCGCCACTGCCAGCCCGGCCAGCATGGCCGCCGCACCCGCGGCGTCCAGCGCTACGCCGGCCGCCAGCGGCACCAGCATGCGGCTGCCCGCGAACAGGCTGGCCTGCAGGCCGTAGTCGAAGGCCTGCCGGCGCGGGCGGGCGAACTGCATCATCAGCCCGAACACGCAGGCCGAGGAGGCGCCCATGGTCGCCGCCACGCACAGCGCGGCAGCGACCATGCCGGGCGCGGGGCCGCCCGCCGCGACCACGGCGGCCAGCAGGGCCAGGGCCGCGACGTTGAGCGCCGCATACAGCGGCAGGGCGCGCGCCGTGCCCAGGCGCCGCGTCAGCGCGGGCGAGGCCGCCGCTGCCAGCGCCGCCACCACGCCGCCGCCCATGCCGGCCAGCAGGGCGGCCTGGGCGGGCGCGAAGCCGTGGTCCAGCATCAGCGGCTTCAGGTAGAACCAGGCCGCGCCGATGAAGGGGAAGTAGCTGACCAGCACCAGGGTCCAGCGCCGGGCGCCGGGCTGGGCGCCATAGCCGCGCACCATGGCGGCCAGGCCTTCGCGCGCCGGTGCCTGTGCATCGGCCGGCACGTCGTTCGGCTCGCCGCCGACGATGCAGGCCAGCAGCAAGGCGCCCAGCCCCAGCGCGCCGGCCAGGCACGCAAAGGGCGCACGCCAGCCCCAGCGCGCCTGCACCAGCAGCATGGCGCCCCCGCCCACGATGGCGCCCAGCGACAGCGCCGCCGCGCGCACGCCACCGGCGCGCATGCGTTCCTCGGGCGGCAGCAGGCGGATGGCCAGTGCGCTGACGGGAATGTCGGCCCAGGTCGCGGCCAGCGCGGCGGCGCAGGCCAGGCCGAACAGCCAGGCGCGCTCGGCCAGCAGTTCCTGCCAGCCCAGGGCCAGCAGCACGCCCGCATAGCCCAGGCACAGGACCAGAGCCCAGGCGCGGTAGCGCGGGCCGCCCGAGGCGCCGCGTGCCTCCACGGGCGCGGCCAGCGCGAACTTGACCAGCGCGGGCAGGCCCGCGAGCTGGAACAGGCCGATGGCCGTGCCCGACCAGCCATGCTGGCGCAGCACCAGCGGCAGGCCCAGCCACAGGTAAACGCTGGGCGCCGTCAGCGCCAGGTGCAGCCAGCCGAACAGGGCCTGCAGCAGCCAGGCAGGACGCGGGCTGGCGGCCTTCATGGCGCGGCCTTGCGTGCCACCAGCACCGCCAGCGGCGCCAGCGGGAAGTCCCGCGACTCGCTGCGTTCGATGCGCCCGAAGCCGGCCCGGGCCAGCAGCGCCTCGATCTCGCCGCGCCGCGTCACGCGGCGGCCCAGCAGGCGCATGGGCAGGTAGCAGGGCAGGGTGCGCAGCGCGGCCTCGGGCGTGTCGTCCACCTCGGCATGGGCGCAGACGAAGACGCCGCCGGGTGCCAGCGCGTCGAAGACCTTGGCGATCACCGCCGCCGCATCGGGCACGAAGTGCAGCACGGACGAGCACCAGACCAGGTCGTAGCCGCGGCCTATGCCGTCCTGCGCCAGGTCGCCGCCCAGCGCGGTGAAGCGCTCGGCCAGGCCGGACTGGCGGGCGTTGTCCGCAGCCACGGCCACGGCCTCGGGCCAGTCGAAGACGCTGGCCCGCAGCGCGGGATGCTGGCGCAGCAGGGCCAGGGCGATCCATCCGGGGCCGCCGCCCAGGTCCAGCATGTGGCGCGCGCTGGCGGCTTCGGGCACCTGTTGCAGCAGTCGCAATGCAGCGGGCACGCTGACGGCGCGCTGCTCCTGGCCGATCTGGGCGCGCGCGGCGGCGGCCCAGCCTTCGGCATTGCCGGTGGCCATGGGCGCGCCGTCGCCTTGCGGGCCATGCTCCACCAGGCCGCGCAGCAGCGAGGCCGAATGGCGCAGCGAGCGCAGGCGGAACAGCCAGGCCGCGCCGCAGGACTCGGGCGATGCGCTGTGCAGGTAGCGCAGCGCGTCGGTGGCGAGCAGATAGCTCACGGGCTGGTGCTGGCCGCGCCGCAGCAGGCCCATGGCCCACAGCAGCTCCAGCCAGTGGGCGGTATTGGCCGTGTGCCAGCCCTGGACGCGGGCCAGCTCGGCGGCCGTGTGCGGCGTGGCCAGTCGGTCCAGTGCGCCGGATTCCAGGGCCAGCACCAGGGCCTCGGACTGGACCTGGGCGGCGGCCAGGTTCCACAGCGGCTGCAGGGCGTGGCCGGTGGCGGGAGAGGCGGGGGGATGGGTCGTCATGGAAGATCCTTCATCGTGTCGTTGCATGCTGTCGTCACATGCGCCAGGTCAGGCGCACGCCGAACTCGCGCGGCGGGCTGTAGACCACGACCTGGCCGTTGAGGTAGCCCACGGCGTCGTAGCGGCGGTCGGCCGCGTTGCGCAGGTAGGCGGCGATTTCCCAGGGGCCGCTGGCATAGCCGGCCGACAGGTGCACCAGCCCGTAGCCGGGGCGGCGGTAGCTGTTGGCGGCATCCAGATAGACCTTGCCCGTGCCCTGCACGGCGGCCTGGGCCCACCAGCCGCGGGGCGCGTCGTAGCGCAGGGCCACATGCAGGTTGGCGTCGGGTGCGAAGGGGTTGCGCCGGCCGTCGTAGACGGCATTGCCGTCGCGGAACGTGCCGAAGCGCGTGCGGTTCAGGCCCAGCGCGGTCTTGAGCTGCCAGCCGCCGCCGAACACATAGTCCAGCTCCAGATCCAGCCCCGTGGAGCGCGCCCGCGCCGCATTGGTGATGTAGACCACGCCCGGCAGGCCCATCTGCTGCACCTGCATGTCGCGCACCTGCTGCGTGTAGAGCGAGGCCGCATAGCGCAGCCGCTGGCCCGGCAGTCGGCCCTTGGCGCCGACTTCCCAGGCGCGCACGGTCTCGGGCTCGTAGGCCGCATAGCCCATGGCGGGCGAGAACACGTTGAAGCCGCCCGCGCGGTAGCCCTCGCCGAGGCTGGTGTAGACCTGGGCCTGGGGCGACCACTGGTATTGCAGCGACAGCTTGGGGCTGAAGCGCGACCAGTCGTCGCTGCGCGCCGCCGCGCCCACGGGCGCGAGTTCCACGCGGTTGCGCTCGATGCGCGCGCCGGCCGCCAGCGTCCAGCGCTCGGCCAGGGGAATCGTCCAGTGCGTGAACAGTGCCGCCGTGCTGCCTTTCAGGCCCGCCGTGGGCTGCATCAGCGCAGCGGGCAGCTTTTGCTCATAGCGCAGGTCATGGTCGTCGCGGTCCAGGTACAGGCCCGCCAGCCAGCGGGCACCGCCCAGGGCCTGCGATTGGCCCTCCAGGCGCAGTTCCTGCGAGGTCGTGGCCAGGCGGTAGTCGCGGCCCACGTGCAGCAGGTCGGCGGGCTGGAAGTCCGTGTCCTGCAGCACGCGGTCGTCGAACACATTGCGTGCCGTGATGGAGCGCAGCTTCAGCCCCGAGGCGAAGCGGTGCGACACATCGAGCGACAGCGTCTGCCCGCGCGAGCGGTTCCAGCCCGCCGTGCCCGAGTTCACCGTGGCGCGCGGCGCGCTGATGCTGCCCCATTGCGCGGCGCCATCGTCCCAGCGCTGCAGGGCATGGCGCAGCGTGGCCTCGGTATCGGCCGTGGGCGTCCAGCGCAGGGCCAGGCGGCCGCTTTGGCGCTCGCGGTCGTCCACGCGCTCGCCCGTGCCCTGGTGGCGGATGAAGCCGTCCTGCGCGCGCCATTCGCCCGACAGGCCGATGGAGAGCTGGCCCGGCACCAGGGCGCGGCCCAGCTCGAAGCTGCCTGCGCGCTGGCCGTGGTTGCCGGCCTCGGCGCTGATCGATGCATGGGGCGTGTCGCCGGGCTGGCGCGTGGTGATGCTGACCACGCCCGCTTCGGCATTGCGGCCGTACAGCGTCGATTGCGGGCCGCGCAGCACCTCCACGCGGTCCACGCCCTGCAGGCTGTGCTCGAAGCCCTGGGCCATCAGCGTGGGCACGCCATCGACCAGCAGCAGCGTGGACGATGAGAACGACACGAAGTTGGCCGTCAGCCCGCGCATCACGGGCGGCTGCACGCCCGACTGGCCGAAGGCCTGGAAGCTGAAGCCCGGCACCTGGGCCGACAGCGCATCCAGCCCGCGCACGCCCGCCGATTCCAGCGCGGCGCCATCGAAGGCGGAGACGCTGGCGGGCACGGCGTCCAGGTTCTCGGCCTGCTTGTTCACGGTGACCGTGATCTCGGGCAGGGGGGCGTCGGGCGCCTGATCCTGGGCGGCGGCCACGCAAGGGGGCAGGGCCAGCACCAGCGCGGCGGGCCAGCGAAGGGGGAAGGTCATGGTGTTCTCGTCCTCTCCAAAGGGCATCTCGTTGGCATCCGATGCTAGGGAAGATGAGAATCGCTATCATTTGAAAACCTATGCGCGCCGGAGCATTTCGTATGCGCAGCGCATCCACACCCGCCCGCCATGCCTTCCCGCACCCCGTCCACCTCGGCCCTGCCACAGCCCTGCGCGCCGGGCTGGACGCGCCACGCCCTGCCGGCCGAGCTGGGCGACTGCCACTGCGAGCGCTTCACGCTGGGCGACGGCATCGTGCTGGCGCGCTCGCACTACTGCCCGCTGCGCGACCTGGTGGAGGAAAGCGTCCATGCCGACCGCTCGGACCAGGGCCGCACCCTGGTCATCACGCTGGGGCTGGCGGGGGATTCAGGGTTTGTGGCGCGCAGCGGCGCCACGCTGCGCTTCGGCGCGGGGCAGACCACGCTGGCGGCCTTTCGCGGCAGCCAGGGCGAACGCCACTACGCGGCCGGCCAGCCGGTGCGCCAGCTGCGCCTGCTGCTGTCGGGCGCGGCGCTGGACCGCTATCTGGGAGCCGAGCTGTCGCAGCGCATCACGCAGGTGGACGGCGTGCGCCAGCTGGACCGCCGTGCCTCGCTGCCCGGCAGCCTGGCCCTGGTGCGCCGGCTAATGCAGCCCGCCAGCGCCCAGCCCACCGATGCGCTGGACCGCCACATCGCCATGCTGGGCCTGGCCGCGCTGGAGCTGCGCCACCTGGCGCCCGCGCCACAGCGGCCCGAGGCGCCGCCGCGCTGGTCCGCCGACGACCTGGCCCGGCTGGAGCGGGCGCGCGAACTGCTGACCTCGCACATGGACCGCGACCTGACCCTGGCCTACCTGAGTGCCGCCGTGGGCCTGAACGAGCACCGCCTCAAGCAGGGCTTTCGCGCCGTCTTCGGCAGCACGCCCCAGGCCCTGCTGCTGGAGCTGCGCATGCGCCGCGCCTGGGCGCTGCTGGAGACCGGCTGCCAGGTGGCCCAGGCCGGCTGGCAGGTGGGCTATGCGCATCCGTCCAACTTCAGCGCGGCGTTTGCGCGGTTTTACGGACGCAGCCCCAAGTCGGTGTTCGGGCGCCGCTCCTGATCCTTTTCGCCAAGTGCGCCATTCCAGGGTCCGCGCAAGGGTCATGGTGCCGGGGTGCCTGAAGCCCGTCCGCGCCTTGCTGGCAGGCGGGCGGCTTGCGTTGCCGCAAGCTCCGTGCAGGGCCGCCGCCCCCAATTCCGCCCGGTTGGCGCATGATGGACAGCTGTCTGTCGCCCGAGTCCCGAGCCCGTGCCAGGGACAGCGGCAGGCCAGTCAACACGGGAGCCATGCCAATGCATCGCGACAACCTGGGCCGCGCACAGGACGCGGCGGATCTGCAGCCCATCAGCCTCGATGTGCTGCGCGAGAAATACCTCAAGGACGGCGAGACCGGCGTGGGCCAGCTCTACGCCCGCGTGGCCCGCGCCCTGGCCTCGGTCGAACCCGAGGCGCGGCGCGCCGAATGCGAGGCCCTGTTCCTGGCCAACCTGCAGGCCGGCGCCATCGGCGCCGGGCGCATCATGAGCGCGGCCGGCACCGACCTGCAGGCCACGCTGATCAACTGCTTCGTGCAGCCCGTGGGCGACTGCATCCAGGGCGTGGACGACGGCGGCTACCCCGGCATCTACGAGGCCCTGCGCGAGGCCGCCGAAACCATGCGCCGTGGCGGCGGCGTGGGCTACGACTTCTCGCGCATCCGCCCCCGGGGCGCCGAGGTGCGGGCCACCGCCTCGCTGGCCTCGGGCCCGTGCAGCTACATCAACGTCTTCGACCAGTCCTGCGCCACCGTGGAAAGCGCGGGTGCGCGGCGCGGCGCCCAGATGGGCGTACTGCGCATCGACCATCCCGACGTGCTCGAATTCATCACCGCCAAGCGCACGCCGGGCCGCTGGAACAACTTCAACGTCTCGGTCGGCGTCAGCGACGCCTTCATGCAGGCCGTGGCCGAAGACCAGCCCTGGCACCTGGTGCACCGCGCCCGCCCCGGCGCCGCCCTGCTGGAGCAGGGTGCCCACCAGCGCGAAGACGGCCAGTGGGTCTACCAGACCGTGCAGGCGCGCACGCTGTGGGACACCATCATGCGCTCGGCCTACGACTTCGCCGAGCCCGGCATCCTCTTCCTGGACCACATCAACGAGGACAACAACCTGCGCTACTGCGAGGAGATCGCGGCGACGAATCCTTGCGGCGAACAGCCGCTTCCGCCCTACGGCTGCTGCGACCTCGGCCCCGTCATCCTCACGCGCTTCGTGCGCCATCCGTTCGGTTTCGCGGGCGAGCCTGCGTTTGACTTCGAGGCCTTCGAGCGCGCCGTGGCCGTGCAGGTGCGTGCACTGGACAACGTGCTGGAGCTGACCTGGTGGCCGCTGCCGCAGCAGCGCGAGGAAAGCGAGGCCAAGCGGCGCATCGGCGTGGGCTTCACGGGCATGGGCAATGCGCTGGCCATGCTGCGCCTGCGCTACGACGCGCCCGAGGGCCGGGCCATGGCCGCGCGCATTGCCGAGCGCATGCGCGATGCGGCCTATGGCGCCTCGGTGGAGCTGGCGCGCGAGAAGGGGGCCTTCCCCCAATTCGACGCCGATGGCTACCTGGCCGAAGGCAGCTTCGCCAGCCGCCTGCCCGAAGCGCTGCGCCAGCGCATACGCCAGCACGGCATACGCAACAGTCACCTGCTGTCCATCGCGCCCACGGGCACGGTCAGCCTGGCCTTTGCCGACAACGCCTCCAACGGCATAGAGCCGCCGTTCTCCTGGACCTACAAGCGCAAGAAACGCACGGCCGATGGCGGCAGCGCCGAGTACGCGGTCGAAGACCATGCCTGGCGCCTGTACCGCTCGCTGGGCGGCGACGTGCAGCAACTGCCCGACTATTTCGTCAGCGCGCTGCAGATGCCTGCGGCCGGCCACATCGCCATGATGCAGGCCGTGCAGCCCTTCGTGGACACGGCGATCTCCAAGACCGTCAACGTGGCGGCCGACTATCCCTACGAGGACTTCAAGGACCTGTACCGCCAGGCCTGGAAGGCCGGCCTCAAGGGCCTGGCCACCTACCGGCCCAACACCATCCTGGGCGCGGTGCTCGAAACCCATGCGCCCGCGCCTGCCGAGCAGCAGGCCGCGCCTGCGGCAGTGCCGGGCACCGCGCCCGACCCGCTGCGCAGCGTGATCGAAAGCCGCCCGCAGGGCGCGCTGGACGCCGTGGCCGAGAAGATCGAGTACTGGACCCAGCAAGGCCCCAAGCGCCTGTACCTGGTCGTCTCCTTCCTGCCCGTGGTCCTGCCCGATGGCCGCAAGGTGGACCGCGCCATCGAATTTTTCATGCCCGTGGGCCAGAGCGGCGAATCCCAGCAATGGGTGACCTCCAGCATGCGCCTGCTGTCACTGGCCGCGCGCGGCGGCTTCCTGGAGCGCGCTCTGAGCGACATGCGCAAGGTGGCCTGGGACCGGGGCCCCGTGCGCCTGGGCACCCACCAGCGGGACGACGGCACGCGCGTGCCCATGTGGCACGACTCCGAGGTGGCCGCCATCGCCTATGCGGTGCAGAACATCCTGGCCCGGCGCGGCAGCGGCGCACCGCCCGCGCCATCGCCGCTGCCCGAGCCCGAAGCTCTGGCCACCGACCCCATGGTCATGGCCGGCCGCAAATGCGAGGAATGCGGCGCCCATGCCGTGATCCGCAAGGACGGCTGCGAGTACTGCACGGCCTGCGGGAACCTGGGGAGCTGTGGATGAGGGGCGTGCGCGCGGGGCGCCTGTCAGCGGTGCAGCACGTACTGACCCGTGAAGCGGACGGCGTCCGCCTGCGCGCCTGCGTTCACCACGCGCGCCTGCAGGACCAGCCTGGCGCGGCCATGGCGCGCATAGGTCGCCAGGAAACGGTCCCACTGCGCCTGCGGGGGCGCATCGCACAGGGCCAGGGCGTCGCCCGTCACGGGCAGGGGATAGCTGATCTGGGATTCATGGATAACGATGTGCCCGTCGGCAATGCCTTGCTCGCGCAGCCGCAGGTGCAGCCAGCCCCAGCCCGCGAGCACGGCGCCGCAGTACAGGCTGCCACCGAACATGGTGTGCTTGTGGTTGACATTGGCCTGCAGCGGCAGCTGCAGACACAGTTGGCCGTCACGCCAGTGGAGCACCCTGAGACCCATGCTGCGGGTCAGGGGGATGTCCTGGTGAAGTACGGATTCGAGATACTCGCTGTCCTGGTTCATGCAAGGTCCTTGGGCTGGGCTGCGCGCAAGTGCCGGCACTCCCGCAGCGGCCGCCATCATAGACAGCGGCCGGCGCCAGCGAAGACAAGGGAAAGGACCGACGCATGAACCGCCATGCCGCCCCCCGTCCACGCGGCCTGCCGTTGTGGAACGCGCCGGCCGTGGGCTTCGAGAAGCCCTTCGAAATGCTCGAGGCCTGCCACGAGCGCGTGCTGCGCATGCTGGCGCTGCTGGAACGGCTGCGCGTGCATCTCCAGACCAAAGGTTGCGATGACAGCGCACGCCAGGCGGCGCGCGACATTCTGCGCTACTTCGACCAGGCGGCGCCGCTGCACCATGAGGACGAGGAGCTGCATGTCTTCCCGCCGCTGCTGAAACAGGGCGATGCGCAGACCGTGGCCCTGGTGCAGCGTCTGCAGCGCGAGCACGGCCTGATGAGCGCCGACTGGGCGCTGGCACGCCGGCCGCTGCTGGACATGGCCGAGGGGCGGTCCCAGGGCTTTGGCGCGGCTGACGAGGAGCTGTTCGAACGTTTCGCGGCCTGCTATGCCAGCCATGTCGAGAATGAAGAGCGGCTGGCCTACCCCCAGGCGCGCGGCCTGCTGCCGGAGGCAACGCAGGCGGCCATGGGCCGCGAGATGGCCGTGCGCCGGGGCGCGGACCTGTCACGGAGGTAGCGCTGCGGCGGCGCCGCCGACAGCACGCGGGAGCCGACGCGGCGATACTCGCAGGCTTTGGACCTGTCTTCGCCTCGCCTGCCATGCCCGAGCGCCGCCCCCTTTTCCTGCTTCGCATCGCACTGACCCTGCTGGGCGCCTTCGCTGCCGCCCAGCTGTGCCTGTGGCTGCGCACGCCGCTGCCCTGGATGCTGGGGCCGCTGATCGCCACCTCGCTGGCCTCCATCCTGGGCGCGCCCACGGCCAGCTCGGGCCGGCTGCGCAACGGGGGGCAGTGGATCATCGGCGCCTCGCTGGGCCTGTATTTCACGCCGGCCGTGGTGCAGTTGATCGCGGGGCTGTGGTGGGCGATTGCCGTGGGCATCGCCTGGGCGCTGCTGCTGGGCTGGGGCTTCGGCGCCTGGCTGTACCGCGTGCATGCTCCACGCATGCCGCAGATTCCGGCCGCCGAGATGCGCGCCACCACCTACTTCGCGGGCGCCATCGGCGCGGCGTCCGAGATGACGCTGCTGGCCGAGCGCGAGAACGCGCGCACCGACCTGGTGGCGGCCAGCCACAGCCTGCGCCTGGTCATCGTCACGGTGACCATTCCGTTTGCGCTGCAGTGGAGCGGCATGCACGGGCTGGAGGGGCTGACGCCGCCCAGCATCCGCATCGTCGAATGGCCGGGGCTGGCGCTGCTGGCCGTGCTCACGGGCCTGGGCGCCTGGGCCATGGACCGGCTCAAGCGGGCCAACCCCTGGTTCCTGGGCGCGCTGCTGGTGTCCATGCTGCTGACCATGTTCGGGCAGGAGCTGTCGGCCGTGCCCCAGGTCCTGGTCAATGCTGCGCAGCTGGTGATCGGCGTCAGCCTGGGCGTGCGCTTTCGGCGCGAATTCCTGCACACGGCGCCGCGCTGGCTGGGCTCCGTCGCCGTGGGCACGGTGGGGCTGATGGTGATCTGCGCGGGCTTTGCCTGGCTGCTGCACCTGGCGGTGGACCTGCCCTGGGTCACGCTGCTGCTGGGCACCTCGCCGGGCGGCATTGCCGAGATGGCCATCACGGCCAAGGTGCTGCAGCTGGGCGTGCCCGTGGTCACGGCCTTCCAGGTCTGCCGACTGATCGCCGTGCTGCTGCTGGTGGCGCCCATGTTCCGGTGGCTGGAGGCGCGCGGGCGCTTCGGTGGCCGGGCCGTGCAGTAGGACCACCCGGCCGCCCTTTTTTGCCGCTAAACTGCCCGCAAGCCGAAAGGCCCGGTGCGTAGAAACACCTTCCGTAGCGTTGCAGCCCCCACGTTCAAGCGGGGCTTTGTCATGCCTTATCTCGTCGGATTGGCGCATTCGCTTGCGCCTGTTCGCAAGGTTTCGGGCGTGGTGGGGGCTATCCGCAAGGACGCCCGCACGACTACGGACGTGTTTCTAACCACCACGTCCACCTTGTTGCGCGTAGAAACGCATCGGGTGGTTTCTGTGATCTCGTAGGAAAACAGACCATGACCGTATCCATCTCCACCAGCCAATGCGCTGTGCCTGTCCCCACCTGTCCCCTTCGCCCTAAGGAGGACTGACACCATGGCCTCTCGTAAAAACGCTGCCCGCGAGGCAGCGCAGGCGCAGCCTTGCCCGCAATCCGCCCGGCCCACCTGGCCCACCTGGCAGCAGGCCATGCATGTCTCCCTGGTCATGGTGGAGGGCCTGCTGGTGTCGCTGACCCATGCCTGCCGCAACCAGCGGGGACACAATGCGCGCCAGTTCGAAGTGGAATGCGCGGTGGAACTGGCGCTGGCCCACATACGGCGCATGCAGGCCGACCCGCCGCCCGACCACGAGGCCTTCGAGCAGCAATGGCGCATGGCGGCCAGCGCCGTGCAACTGGCCGACAAGGCCTTCAAGCTGCCACGCTCACGCTATGGCCGTTCGCTCAGGGACATGCGCCTGCATTTCGATCTGCTCAAGGACCTGGTGGAGCGCGTGGAGGTAAGGGGCCGGCGCGCGGCCTGAGGGGCCGGGCTCCGGGCGCAGTGTCCGGCAGCGCCATGCGTGCTGCGTTGGGCGCAGTGGCGCAGCACCAAGGCATTGGCCGGGCCACAGGCCCGGGGTATTCTGGGCCGAGGAGGTGACAGCATGACAAGGAAGACGCCTGCGGCGGGTGACCCTGCCGCCCTGCCGGCTGGCTATGCCGGTATCCATGGGGGCATCGTGGAGTTGCTGGACGCCGCGAGGCAAGCCGCGGCCCGCAGCGTCAATGCGTTGATGACCGCCAGCTATTGGGAGATTGGGCGCCGGATCGTCGAAGCCGAGCAGAAGGGGCGCAGACGCGCCGGCTATGGCGAGCAGTTGATGGAGAGGTTGTCCACCGATCTGAGCGACCGTTTCGGGCGCGGATTTGGCGTCAACAACCTGCAGAGCATGCGGCGCTTCTTCCTCGTATATCCACAGACTGGAATTTCCCAGACACCGTCTGGGAAATTGAGTTTGTCCGAACTGGCCCAGGTTTTCACGTTGCCATGGTCCGCCTATGTCCGGCTGCTGTCGGTCAAGGATGACCATGCCCGCCGGTTCTACGAGGCCGAGGCGTTGCGCGGTGGCTGGAGCGTGCGCCAGCTCGACCGGCAGATAGGCAGTCAGTTCTACGAGCGCACGGCCTTGTCCAGGGACAAGGCGGCCATGCTCGTCAAAGGGTCCGTGCCAAGGCCCGGGGATGCCGTGACCCCCGACGATGCGATCAAGGATCCGTATGTGCTGGAGTTCCTCGACCTCAAGGACGAGTATTCGGAGTCCGACCTAGAAGCGGCCCTGATACAGCGGCTGGAAGACTTCCTGCTGGAGCTTGGCGAAGGCTTCACCTTCGTCGGGCGGCAGCGTCGGCTGCGGATCGACCAGAACTGGTACCGCGTGGATCTTCTGCTCTTCCATCGCAAGCTGCGCTGCCTGGTCATCATCGACTTGAAGCTGGGCAGCCTGACCCATGCCGACGTGGGGCAGATGCACATGTACTGCAACTATGCCAAGGAGCATTGGGCCTACCCGGATGAGAACCCGCCCGTGGGTCTGATCCTGTGCGCCGACAAGGGCCATGCCCTGGCGCGGTATGCGCTGGATGGCTTGCCGACCAAGGTGATGGCGGCCAACTACCGGATGGTGCTGCCGGATGCCGAGTTGCTGCAAAAAGAGCTGGAGAGCACTCGACGCATGCTGGAGTCTCGGCGATTACTCCGCACTGATGCCGGCCAAGCATGACGCTTGCCTCAGCCCTTCACCACAGCCCACTGTCGCTGGTCGACACCGCAATCGCGCCCCCGGCCAGCGCCTGCTGCACCTGCTCTTGCGAACACACGAAGCCCGAGGCCACGAGCGGCGGCAGGATGCGGCGCTCCGCTTCGGTGATGTGGGCCAGCATGGGGGCGGGCATGATCTGCACGAGGTTGGGGTCGCTCTGCTCCACGGCCTTGATGCTGCGCGGCCAGGTGGAGCGGTCGGTGACGAAGACTTTTTGCATGGTCAGCAGCCCGGCCTTGTTGGCGCGCTGGATGGTGGCCACGCGCGTGGACAGCAGGCTGCTGGCGCCCAGGTCCACAAGGTAGTCCACGCCGCCCTTGTCGGGCGAGATGCCGTCGCAGCTGTCGATGTTGACGATGGCGATCTTGCCCGCCCCGGTGATGGTGGAGATCACCGAGCGCAGGCGGCGCAGTTCGATGTTGGCGACGATGGCGACTTCGGCCTGGCTGGCCAGCAGCGCGTCCATCTGCTCGGCCCCGTACAGGGTGGCGATGACGGGGCGGCGCGCCAGCCGCGCGCCCAGGGAGTTGTCCGGGCGGCCCATGTCAGAGTTCCAGCCCCAGCTTGCCGGGGTTGAGCAGGTTCTTGGGGTCCAGCATGCGCTTGGCCGCCTCCAGAAGGGGGAAAGCCGTGCCCAGCGCCTGGCGCATGTAGGGCGCGCGCAGCAGGCCCACGCCGTGGTGGTGGCTGAGCGTGGCGCCGTGGCGCAGCAGCACGGCGTTGGCCGCGTCCCAGGCCGCGCGGTACCACTGGGCGCGCTGGTCCACGGCCACCTCGCCGCGCAGCGAAAAGTACAGGCAGGCGCCATCCACATAGGCATGGGACTGGTGGGCAGAGCCGGCCAGCGTGCCGGGCACGGCCTGCAGTGCGGCGACCACTTCCTCGTAGATGGCCGGCAGGTCTTTCCAGGGCCCGCACATCTCCAGCGTGTCGGCGACAAAGCCCGGGCCTTTCTTGAAACCCTCGGCGCTCTTGCCGGTCAGGTAGCGCGTGTCCAGCCAGCGCTCCAGGGTGGCGGCGCCGTCCAGTCGTTCACCCAAAGGTGCGCACACACGTTCGCAGATGGCCATGACGGCATCGACGATCTCGGGCGCGCCTTCGTCGGCGATCAGCAGCACGTGGAGGTCGCCGCGGCCGAATTGCACGCCGCTTTCCAGCGCGTCGTACAGCCGCAGCGCGGCGGGGTTGGCGCCTTGCTGCAGGATCTGGCGGCAGGCCTCCAGGCCCTGGGCAAAGCTGGCAAAGCCATAGGCGACGGCGCGGCCGTGGTCGGGCAGGCGGTGCAGCTTGAAGCGGATGCGCACGATCACGCCCAGCGTGCCTTCCGAGCCGATGAACAGCTGCTGCAGGTCCGGGCCGATGGCCGCGCGCGCGTAGCCGCCCACGGTGACCAGGCGGCCATCGGCCAGCACCACGTCCATGCCGTGGACCATGTCCTCGATCTTGCCGTAGCGCGTGGACAGCTGGCCCGCGCCCCGGCAGGCCACCCATCCGCCCACGGTGCTGATGCCGAAGGACGAGGGCCAGTGGCCCATGGTCATGCCGTGGCGGCCCTGTATGGTTTCCTCGAACACGTCGCCGAACATGCCGGCCTCGACTTCGACGATCTGGCTTGTCTCGTCCATGGCGATGAAGCGGTTGAGTTCGCACAGGTCCAGCACGATGCCGCCGCGCAGCGGCAGGGCCGCGCCCGTGACGTTGCTGCGCCCGGCCGAGACGGTGACGGGGATGGCGTGCTGGTCGGCAATGCGCATCACGGCCTGCACCTGCTCGACGGTGGAGACATGGGCGATGACGGCCTGCGGCGTGGCCGGGTGGCCCGAGGTCTCGGCCACCATGGTGCGTGCCCACCAGTCGCGCGTGCCGGCCACGACCTCGGCGTGCGCGGTCTGCACGCGGTCGCAGGCGGCGCGCAGCGCCGCGAGCACGGCCTCGGGCACGGTTACGGGTTCGTGCTGCAGGTTGGAGGAAGGACCTTCGGATGCAGGTGCGGCCTGCGCCGCCCAGCCTGGGGTCGTGGGGGCGCCCACCACGTAGTTGCGGCGGTTGTAGCCGCGGGCGATTGCGTCTTTGCTCAGCATTGGATATCTCCCATCAAGATCTGTTTTTCGCGTGTGGTGGCGCGGCGGTAGTCGTGGACCTGTTGCGCGACCAGGGCCGCTGGCAGTCCGAGTTCTTCGGCCAGGATCTCGCCCACGCGCTGCGCGGCGTGGGCCGAGGCATCGCGCGCCATGAGGCGGGCGCGCAGGCGGCGCGAGAGCACGTCGTCCACGCTGGCCGCCATTTCGTGGCGCACGGCGTAGAGGACCTCGGCCTCGGTATGGGGCAGTCCCTGCACGATGGGCCGGGCCAGTTCGGGGCGTGCGGCCAGCAGGTCGCTGACGAAGCGCGCCTCCGTGCCGTAGCGCTCGCCCAGGTGGGCAGACAGGCCGCCCGTGGCCGTGATGGCCTGGGCGTCGTAGCCGGCCGCGCCCAGCACAAAGGCCGAGGTGGTGGTGCAGCGCGTGCGCCGGCCCAGCAGCTTTTCCACGGCGTCCACGGTCTGCTCGGCCATGTGGCGCGAGGTGGTGAGCTTGCCGCCCACGATGGTGACCAGGCCGTCGGCCGCCACATGGATCTCGTGGTTGCGCTTCATCTCCACGGTCTTGCCGCCGGGCGGGCCGACCAGGGGGCGGCAGCCTGCGATGGAGCCGACCACATCCTCGGGCGACAGGTCCACCTTGAGTGCGGAGCGTGCGCCTTCCAGCAGGAAGTCCAGCTCGGTGCGCGTGCAGTGCACATCGTCCAGGCCGCCCGCGTAGTCCTCGTCGGTGGTGCCCAGGTAGGAGACATCGCCCCAGCGCGTGATGGTGGCCCGCCGGCTGCGGCCCGGCACGGGAATGGTGACGGTGCAGTCGTTGCGTATGCGCAGCCAGGGGATGGCCACGTGCACGCCCTTGGCGGGGCGCACGTGCAGCCGGGGCTCCTGGCCGGGCTTGCGGCCATCCCAGTCGCGCAGCCACACGCCCGTGGCCATGACCACGCTGCGCGCGCGCACCGTGATCTCGCGGCCATCGGCCTGGACGATGGCGCCATCCACGCGGCCGTGGGCGTTGCGCGTGACGGCGGTGGCCTGGCCGTGGTTGAGCACGGCCGCGCCGTGGAAGGCCGCGGTGCGCGCCACGGCCAGCGTGAGCCGCGCATCGTCCACGCGCGCGTCGAAGTACATGTAGCCGCCCAGCAGCTGCTCTTCGCGAAAGCTCGGGCAGTGCGACAGCACCTCGGCCTTGCCCAGCTTGCGGTGCAAGATGCCTTCGCGCCAGCCGCCGGCCAGGTCATAGGTCCACAGCAGGCTGCCGAAGGCCTTGGCCAGGCGGGCGTCGAAGACGCCGTCGCGCTCCATCACGGGAAACAGGAAGGGCAGGCGCTGCACCAGGTGGCGCGCATTGCGGCGCAGTCGCTGGCGCTCCAGCAGCGAGTGCCGCACCAGGGCCAGGTTGCCCTGCTCGATGTAGCGCAGGCCGCCGTGCACCATCTTGGAGGACTTGGACGAGGTGCCGGAGGCGAAGTCGTCCTTCTCCACCAGGGCCACGCGCAGGCCGCGCAGGCTGGCGTCCAGCGCCGCATAGACGCCGGTGATGCCGCCGCCGATGACCAGCAGGTCGAAGGCCTCGTCACCCAGCCGCGCGAGCTGGTCCGCGCGCTGCAGCTGCAGCGGCGCGGTCTGGGTCAGTGCGGCGCTGTCCCTGCGTTCCTTGCGTTCATTGCCAAAGGGCCATTGCATCATGCGCAGCCCTCCAGGGCGGCGCTGCGCCCGGGGGCCCGGGCGCGGGCCAGTTCGTCGCCCACGCGGGCGCGCCAGATGCGGCGGCGCTCGCCGCGCTCGTCGGCGGCCATGCGCGGGGTGAAGACCGCTTCGGTGCGCAGCGTGGCGCAGGCCTGCTCCAGCCCGTCCCACAGCAGGCCTGCGCTGCCGGCCATGAAGGCGATGCCGCGCAGGCTGGCCTTGTCGGTATCGGCCAGGCGGCGCACGGGCAGGCCGCCCAGGTCGGCCTGGATCTGCAGCAGGGCATCGCTGCCCGACAGGCCGCCGCCCACCAGCAGTTCGCCCACCTCGGTGCCCGAGGCGGCCTCGTCCGCCTGCACGCAGGAGGCCACGGAATGCGCAATTCCTTCGAGGATGGAGCGCGCCAGCTGCGGCCGCGAGGTGGCCATGGACACGCCCGAGATCGAGGCCCGCGCGCCCGGCTCCATGGCAGGCAGGCGCAGGCCGGTGAGCGCGGGGATGAAGACCAGGTCGGCCGGCGTTTCGGCATCGCCGGCCAGGGCGCTGATCTGCTGCGGGTTGTCGAACCACTGCAGCTTCTCGCAGATCCAGTTGAGCGCCGAGCCGGTGGTGGGCACATAGGTCTCGATGGCATAGCGCGAGACACCGCCCATGCGCCGCGCCGTCATGGTCAGCGAGCTTTCATGGGCCGCGTCATGCGCGGGCAGTTGGGTGCCCGTGAGCACATCGACGAAGCTGCCCGTGCCATGCACGCACAGCGCCTGGCCCCGCTCCAGGCAGCCCAGGCCCACGGCCGCTGCATGCTGGTCGCCCGCGCAGGCCAGGATGGGCACGGCCAGGCCCAGAAGATCGGTGCGCGTGCGGCCGAAGTCCTGCACGTCCTCGCACAGGCGGGGCAGCAGCTTGGCGGGAAATTCCAGCGCGTCCAGCCAGTCCTGCAGGTAGCGGTGCTCACCCAGCGCATAGGCATTGCCCGAAGTCACATTGGTGGGCGTGGTGACCACGGCGCGCGCATCCGACAGATGCCACAGCAGCCAGGAGTCGATGGTGCCGAAGGCCAGGCGGCGCTGCTGCCAGGCACGGGCCACGGCCGCATCCTCACGCAGCTTGCGCGCGGCCCACAGGTAGGGCGAACGCACGCCCACGGGCCGGCCCGCGTGGCGGATCAGCCGGGCGTCCCAGTCGCCGGCCAGCAGGGCCAGTTCGTCGCGGTGGCGCGAGTCCTGCCAGACCATGATGGGCGCCAGCGACCGGCCCGTGACCGTATCCCAGAGCACGGCCGAGCAGCGCTGGTTGGCGATGGCCAGGGCCTCGATCTGCTGGCCGCTGCCCCGGGCGCGGGCGATGGCGCGGCGGCACACGTCCAGCGTGCGCTCCAGCAGCAGGTCGGCGTCCTGCTCGACCACGCCGGGGCGCGGGCAGTGGACCTGCAGCGGCAGGTAGTCCTGGGCGGACACCTGCCCGTCGCGCCCCACGACGGCGGCGCGCGTGCCCGAGGTGCCTTCGTCGATGCAAAGGATCACGGCTTCATGGTGCATGGGGAGATCTTTCTCAGGCAATGGATTGGGCCGTCTTGGCGGGCGGGGCGGCGTCATCGGCGAACTGGGGAGCGCCGGGCTCGTCGTCGGGATTCACCGTGGTGCGCGTGGGGTCCCAGCGGATGGAAAAGCAGACCACGCTGGCCACCAGCGGCACCACGGACAGGATGAGGAAGGTGTTCTCCAGCCCGTACTGCTGGCGAAACAGCGGAAACACCAGCAGCCCCAGCGCCGCGCCCATGGCGCCCAGCGCGCCGATCACGCCATTGGCGCCCGCGCGCAGCTCGCTGCGGAAGGACAGCGTGGACAGGCTCTTGCCGTTGGCGCCGGGCCCGCCCGAGTGAAAGAGGATGAACAGCGAGGGCACGGCCACGGCCAGCCAGATGGGCATGCGGCCGTTGAACAGGCCCAGCACCAGCAGCATCAGGAACACCAGCGCAAAGCCAAAGGCCGAGGCCCGCCGCAGGCCCAGGCGGCGCCCGATGACGGGCGACAGGAAGCCGCCGACGATACCGAACACGTTGAACACCAGCGCGCCCAGCGTGGCCTCGCGGAAGTCCTTGCCGAACAGCGAGGCGCTGATCAGCGGCAGGTACCAGCCCACGGCGAAGTACTGGATGGACTGGCCTATCTGCACCGTGGCCGCCAGCACGGTGCGCGGCAGGTAGATGCCGCGAAAGATCAGCAGCACATTGGCCAGGCCGCGCCGGGCCGGGTTGAGCACGGGCAGGCGCTCGGCGGGCGGCGCGGCCCTGAAGGTCTGGCCGTAGATGCGCGTCATGGCGCGGGCCGCGTCGTCCAGCCGCTCCTTGCGTGCCAGCCAGGTCGGGCTTTCCACCAGCAGCGCGGCCTGCAGGCCCAGGATGGACACGCCGAACACGGCGGTGGCCGCGACCGAGTAGCGCCACAGCGAATCGCCCACGTCCCAGGAGTGGAACCACAGCGCCAGCACCAGGTTGCTGCATACGGCCATGTACCACATGCCCTGCCAGACGTTGAGCCGGCTCTTGAGGCGTGCGGGCGTGAACTCGGCCAGCACCGCCATGGCGATGGCGAAGTCGATGCCATAGGCCGCGCCCACGAAGAAGCGGCCGAAGAGGATGGTGGCGTAGTCGGGCGCCATGCTGACCAGCAGCGCGCCGGCCACGGCCAGCACCTTGGCGATGACCAGCGGGCGCATGCGGCCCCAGCGGTCGGCCATCCAGCCGCCGATGGGGTTGAAGGCGATGGACACCCAGGAGGCCAGCGACGTCATCCAGGCCACCTCGGCCGGCGTGAGCTGCTGGTCGCGCGTCATGGGGCCCAGGCCCACGCTCAGCGCGGAGTTGGAAAAGGCGTCGAGGAAAAGGCCGCCGAGCGCCAGCCACCAGATGGTGCCGGCACGGCCCGAGATGCCGGGGCGTTCGTCGATATGGGCGATGACATCCTGAACGCCGCGGATCCTGTGGATGCTGGTCTGCATGCTGGCCTCCTGTGTTTCTGCAAGAGGCCGGCAAACCGTACAGGCGCGACAAGACCATCTCACAGATGGTCTTCAAATCTTGAACCTGTGCCCGGGATTCTAGGGAGCGGGCAGGGATCGCGGATCGGTGAAAGCCCGGGGCCTGTCCGCATGCCCAGCAAAAAGCCCGCCGCACCAAGGATGCGGCGGGCTTGCCGAAGGCTTGTCCACCCGGTCCCTTCACGGGGCCGGGTGCCCTGTCCTGTCAGTGCACCACGACGGGCTGCTGGGCCAGGCCGGCGTAGCGTTCCAGGGCGTCCTCGACCTCTTCCTCGGTCGGGGCGTCCTGCTGCCAGGCGATGATCTGCTTCTGGAACATCTCGGCCCAGGACCCGTCCAGGTACACCTCCTTGCCCGAGCGCTTGTCCACGATCTCGAAGCCGTGGCGGGGCAGCTGGGGCGGTGCATCGGCGGCCGCAGGGCCGGACGCTGCGTCCGGATCCACATCGGGACGCAGATGGAGCACCACAAAGGATTCGGAGTCGTAGAGCATTTGCATGGTGTTCCCTTTCTTGCCCGTTGCCGAGCATCGCACAGCACAGATGGCTGCGAAGCGCCGGATTTCAAGGACCGTGGGGCCCCCTGTCCACCGCAGGCGCTTGCACACAGTATTCCATGGATTGGCATGCTCGGCGGCGGGCGCCGTCGGCCGCGCTGTGGTAGGCGGGCGGCAGCGGCGCCTGCCAGTGCCGGCCTACCGGGAAACTCCCTGGGATCAGGGCGCCTGGCGGCTCTTGAGCTGGAGGTCGGCGAAATCGCCGTTGTCCTGGGCCAGGCGGATGCGCACGGGCAGGTATTGCAGGCCGGGGGCCAGCCACAGCGAGGCTTGCTGGTCGTCGCCGGGCGCCGTGACCTTGTCCAGGCGCAGCGCCGGCGTGCTGCCCATGGGCAGGTCCAGGGTCTCGGTCTCGCCCACGCGAAAGCTCCAGCGGTCGGCGCGCCGCGCGCTGACGGTGATGAAGCTGATCTGCGAGCCCGCCGGGTAGCGCTGCGGCGCGCCCGCCAGCAGGGCGGACAGTTGCAGGAACACGCTGAGACGGTCCTGGGCGCCCGGGGCGATGGGGGCATCCGGCGCGCCCGAGCTGAAATGCGCCGTGTTCTGTTCGAAGGCCAACTGGGCCGACTGCTCCTTGCGGGCCTTGTCGTCGAAGCGGCGCGGCTCCAGGCCCTGGGCGGTGATGCGGCCCTCGCTGGCCTGCGAGCGCGAGCCCAGCAGGAACAGGCTGACCTCCTGGCGGGCCTGGTACTGGCCGTTGGCATGGCGCCAGACCAGCTCGGCGCTGGCCGAGTAGTTGAAACGCTTGGCCTGTCCCGTGACGGCAAACGACAGCCGAGCAGGGTCGGGCAGTTGCACGGGCACGGGCGCGTCGGAAGCCAGCGGCGTGCCGCCCGGCGAGGTGATCTCCATGCCCTGGGGCGTGCCGCCCGTGGGGGCGGGCTGGAGCTCGGGCCGGGGTTGCGCCTGGGCGGCGGACTGCGGTGCAGGGTCCGCACCGGCCAGCTCCGTGCCCGTGTCCGTGCCGGCCACGGGAGTGTCTGCCGTGGAGGCTTCGGCCGGCGCTGCGGAGGGCAGGGGTTCCACGGTCTCGCGAATGGGCGTGTCCAGCGGTTCGGGCGCCGCCACGGCCGGCGCAGGGTGCCGGACCGGGGGGCGGGGCTTGGGCTGTGCCCTGGCAGGGGCCGGCGTGTCGGGTACCGCGGCGGGCTGCGCGGTCGGTGGGGAGGGTGGTTCGGGCAGGGACAGAGCGCGTGTCTGCAGGGCAGCCACCTCGGTGCGCTGCGACGGGATCTGGTTCCACAGCGGCAGGCCCAGCAGCGCCAGCGCATGCGCGCCCAGCACCGCGGCGGTGAGCAGGGGAAGAGCGCGCTGGCGCCGGTCCATCTCAGGCCTTCCAGCCGAGATCACGGGAGAGCTGCTCGCAGGCCAGGCGCAGCGGCGCATCGATGGCGCCGCCGTATTCGGGGTCGAAGGTGGCGACCGAGCCCAGCGTGGTCAGCCCCAGCACGATATGGTCCGAGGCGTCGAACACCGGTGTGCAGAACGCGACGATGCCGGGCAACACGGTGTCGACCACGCGCGCCGTGCCGCGTTCGCGCACCTCGGCCAGCATGGCGTCTATGGCCTGGGGCGTGAGCGGCAGGTCCTTGCGCTGGCTGCGCCGGGCGTGCTCGACCTCGGGGTCCAGCAGCGCGGCCGTGGCCTCGCGCGGCAGCCAGGCCGCGAAGCAGCGCCCCGTGGCCGAGGCCAGCATGGGCATGACATCGCCCAGGCGCAGGTTGGCGGTGACCGAATGGGCGCTTTCCTCCCAGTGCACGATGGTCGGCCCGTGGTTGCCCCAGACGGCGATGGCCGTGGTGTGCCGCAACTGTTCCGTGAGCGCGGGCATGCGTTCGCGCGCCAGCCGCACGGGGTCCAGCCGCGCCAGCGAGGCCAGGCCCAGCTTCAGCGAGGCGGGCCCCAGGTCGTAGCGGGAGGTGCGTGCGTCCTGGGTCACCAGGCCGATGCGCTGGAAGCTCACCAGGTAGCGGTGGGCCTTGGCGGCGCTCATGCCGGCGTCGGAGGCCAGGTCCTTGAGCATCTGGGGGCCGCATGCGCGCGTCAGCGCCTCCAGCAATGTGAAGCCGACCTCGACGGACTGTATCCCTGCGCGTTCCTTGTCCATTGCAATAGAATTGTGTTTTGTTTAGTTAAATCAATTTAACTTATCGTAATTTGTGGCGGGGCGCGGAGGGAATCCGACGCCCTGTCCCAGGCCGCGGTCGCGCAGCGAAGGCACGGAAAGACACCATGAAACTTGCCACTTACAAGGACGGATCGAGGGATGGGCAACTGGTCGTGGTCTCGCGCGACCTGGGCCAGGCCCATTATGCGACCGGCATCGCGAGCCGGATGCAGCAGGTGCTGGACGACTGGAGCTACATGGCGCCCCAGCTGCAGGATCTCTACCACCAACTCAACAGCGGCAAGGCGCCCCATGCCTTTGCCTTCGATCCGCGCCAGTGCATGGCGCCGCTGCCGCGCGCCTACCAGTGGGCCGACGGTTCGGCCTACATCAACCATGTGGAACTGGTGCGCCAGGCGCGCGGCGCCGAGGTGCCCGCCAATTTCTACACCGACCCGCTGATGTACCAGGGCGGCAGCGACGATTTCCTGGGTCCCTGCGATGAGGTGGTGGTACCCAGCGAGGCCATGGGCATCGACTTCGAGGCCGAGATCGCCGTCATCACGGGCGACGTGCCCATGGGCGCCACGCCCGAGCGCGCGCTGGGCGGCGTGCGCCTGGTCATGCTGGCCAACGATGTGAGCCTGCGCAACCTGATACCGAACGAGCTGTCCAAGGGCTTCGGCTTCTTCCAGTCCAAGCCCGCCACGGCCTTCAGCCCCGTGGCCGTGACGCTGGACGAGCTGGGCGATGCCTGGAAGGGCGGGCGCCTGCACCTGACACTGCAGTCCACCTGGAACGGCCGCAAGGTCGGCATGTGCGATGCGGGCGAGGACATGAGCTTTCATTTCGGCCAGCTCATCGCCCATATCTGCAAGACGCGCAATGTGCGCGCCGGCTCCATCGTGGGCAGCGGCACCGTGAGCAACAAGGGCGTGGAAAGCGGCAAGGGCAAGAACAAGCGCATGGAGTGGCCCAGGGGCTACAGCTGCATTGCGGAGAAGCGCTGCATAGAGACCATCCAGGACGGCGAGCCCAAGACCGAGTTCATGCGTTTTGGCGACACGATCCGCATCGAGATGAAGGGCAAGGACGGCCAGAGCATCTTCGGCGCGATCGACCAGACCATCGCCGAGCCCGCCGAATGATGCCCGCCATCATCTGCCGGCTGCGCCGTGGCCTGGCGACCCTCGCGCTGCTGCCCGTGGCCATGGCGTTTGCCGGCTCCGGGCCTGTCCAGCCTCCTGCGGCCTGCCCGCCCGAGGCCCGCATGCCCGGTCCGGACGAAATGCAGGCCCTGCAGCGCAAGGCGCGGGACCGGGGGCTGCTGTGGCGCGTCGAATACCGGGGCCGCACCAGCTGGCTCTACGGAACCATGCACGCCGCCAGGCGCGAATGGAGCGTGCCGGGCCCCGGGGTGACACAGGCGCTGCGCGCCTCCGACAGCCTGGCGCTGGAACTGAACATTCTCGACCCCGAGGTGATGCAGGCCGTATACGCCGGTCTGCGGGCCCGGCCCGACGCGCCGCCGCTGCCCGCGGATCTCGGCCGCAGGCTGGACGAGCAACTGCGCCTGGCCTGTGCCGGCCCTGAACTGGCCGCACTGCGCCCCGACGCCCAGGTGATGACCCTGCTGTCCCTGGCCGGCCGCGGCGAGGGGCTGGACGCGGCCTATGGCATCGATTTCTCGCTGGCCGGCATGGCGCGCGCGCTGAACAAGCCCGTGCTGTCGCTGGAGACGCCCGAGCTGCAGCTGCGTGAACTGGTCTCGGACGATCCCGCGCGCGTGGCCGAGACCGTGGAGTCCGGCCTGCGCCAGCTGGAAAGCGGCATCGCCTCCCGCAAGCTGGGCCTGATCGCGCGCGTCTGGGCCGATGGCCGCATCCATCTGCTGGAGAACCTTCCCGACTGGTGCGACTGCATGGCCAATGCCGCCGAGCGCGCCGACTACGACCGCATGGTCTATGGCCGCAACCCCGGCCTGGCGCGCGAAGTGGCGCGGCAGATTCGCGCCGGCCGCAGCGTGTTCGCCGCCGTGGGCGCCCTGCACATGGTGGGGGCGCGCGGCCTGCCGGCGTTGCTCGCCGCCCAGGGCTTCAAGGTGCAGCGCGTGGAGTTCCCCGCAGCCAGTCCGTCCTGAACCACACGGCCGCTGCCGCCATGAACAAGAACAACAGTGCGAGGCCAGGACCATCCACCCCCATCCCACAGGAGACAACAATGGACCGTAGACAATTTCTGACCGCCATGGCGGCCTCGTCGGCTGGCATGGCCGCGCCCTTCGCGCAGGCGCAGGACTGGCCCGCCAGCACCATCCGCTGGGTCGTGCCCTACCCGCCGGGCGGCGGCACGGACGTGCTGGCGCGCACCGTGGCCGAGGCCATGCGCCAGGCGCTGAACCAGACCATCGTGGTGGACAACCGCCCCGGCGCCTCCACCAACATCGGCGCGCAGATCGTGGCCACGGCCAAGCCCGACGGCTACACCATCATGTCGGCCGACAACGCCGTGCTGGCCTACAACGAGCACCTGTTCAGCAAGCTGCCCTTCCACCCCGAGAAGGACTTCACCTACATCGGCGGCATCAGCCGCTTCCCGATGGCGCTGGTGGTCAATCCGAACTTCGAGGCCAGGACCTTCAAGGACTTCCTGGCCTACGTGAAGGCGCATCCGGGCCAGGTCAACTATGCCTCGCCGGGCAATGGCTCACCCACCACCTGGCCATGGAGATGTTCAAGAACCGCACCGGCACCTTCCTGACCCACATCCCCTATCGTGGCGCCGCGCCTGCGCTGGCCGACGTGATGGGAGGCCAGGTGCCCTGCATGTTCCTGGATCTGGCCTCGGGCCTGCCCGTGATCCAGTCGGGCAAGGTCCGCGCCCTGGCCATCGGCACGGCCAAGCGCGTGCCCGGCCTGCCCGAGCTGCCCACGCTGGCCGAGGTCGGTGTGCCCGATACCGAGGTCTATGCCTTCCAGGGCATCCTGGGCCCGGCCAAGATGCCGCCCGCCGTGGTGCAGCGCCTGAACGTCGAGCTCAACAAGGCGCTGGGCAATCCCGCCGTGGTCAAGCGCATGCAGGACTTCGGCATGGAGGCGCTGCCAGGCACGCCCGAGCAGTTCCTGGCCATGTCGCGGGCGGAGTCCAGGCGCTGGGGGGCGATCATCAAGAGCGCGGGCGTGAAGCTGGATTGAACCGGTGCCGTCTGGGCCTGCCCTCTGCTGGAGGGCAGGAAAATACGCCAATTTATTCATAGATGATGAATTTCCGTAGTGATACGGATACCTATGAATAAGTTGGCGTTGTTGTTTCTGCAGGAGTCGATCTGGGTTCGATTATTCATAAAGTTGCGTGAAAACGGTATTTGACTACCATCTATGAATGCCCAAGAAGAATGCCGCTCCCTCGGAGTACCCGCAGGCCGTGCTCCAGCAGATTGCGTTGCTGGCGCAGAACATCGTCATCGCCCGCAAACGCCGGGGTGAGACGCAGGCCCAGTGGGCCCAGCGGCTGGGCGTGTCCCAGCCCACCATGGCGCGCATCGAGCGCGGCGATCCCTCCGTCTCCGTGGCCTCCTATGTGATGTGCCTGTGGCTGATCAATCAGGCCCGGGGCCTGGCCGACCTGATTGCACCGCCCAACGACCACGCGGCGCTGGAGCGCGAGGTCGCCAAAGTCCGTGGCCGGGGCATGCCCGGTCCCAGATCCGCTCCCAGGCGTGGCGCCGAGCCCGCCACCGGACCCGTCGCCCAGGTGCATGAGGCCGTGCGGAAGGCCCAGGCGAGCCGGAATGCCACGGCCGCAGGCCTGGCCGATCTGCTGACGCAGAAGGCCTCGCGTCCATGACCGCCGCTGCTGCCGCACCCGGCATCCATCCGCGCAGCTATGTGCCCCAGGACCGGCTCTACGCCTGGGCCCTGGTGAATCCCGCCGCGCCCACGCTGATCGGCGAGATCGGGCTGTCGCCGCTGGTGGCCGATTGCGCCAGCTTCGCCTATGCGGCCGACTGGTGGCAGTTCCCGCTCAGCGAGGATTTGCCCTTGCTGGCCGGTACGGTGTTCAGCGCAGGCGAAAAGGGCAGCGCGCCCGGCGCCCTGGACGATGCCCGCCCCGACCGCTGGGGCGAGCGCATCATCCGCCACATCGATCGCCCGGCGCGGCTGTCCATTCTGGAGATGCTGCTGTTTGCGGGCGACGACCGTTTTGGTGCGCTGGGCGTGTCCGTCTCCGCGCAGCAGTACATTCCGCGCCAGCTGGGACCCTACGCCCGGGTGCAGGATCTGGCGCAGTTGGCGGTTGCCCTGGAGGATGTGCAGACGCAGACCCCCATTGCGGCAGACATGCAGCGGCTGATACAGCCGGGCGTCACGCTGGGCGGCGCCAGGCCCAAGGCGCTGCTGCAGACGTCTTCCGGCAGCAGCGTGGTCAAGTTCGGGGAATTGGGCGATACGGTCGATGTCCCTCTGATCGAGCACGCCACCATGACGCTGGCCGCCCGTGCGGGCATCCAGCCGGCGGTCACGGCCGTCTTGCCGCTGTCCGCGCGTCGGCGCAGGCCCGCCCATGCGCTGAGCATCGAGCGCTTCGACCGCGCCGGCCCCTACCGTGTGCACTGCCTTTCAGCCAGGACGGTGCTGCGCGCCGCCGGGCTGCAGGACAGCTATGGTGCCCTGGCCTCCATGCTGCTGCGCCTGGCCCACCCACAGCGCCAGGCCGCCATGCGGCAGGAGCTTTTCAAGCGAATGGTGTTCAACATCCTCATGGACAACACCGACGACCATGAGCGCAACCACAGCCTGTGCCTGGGCTTTGACGGCTACTACCAGCTCTCGCCAGCCTACGACGTGGTACCCACGCTGCAGAACCTGGGCTACCAGCAGATGGAGGTTGGTGAGCATGGCACCGAGTCCACGCTGGACAACGCGCTCACCGGCATCGGCGAGTTCGGCCTGCAGCGACCGCGCGCCATCGAGCTGATCCGCGAGGTGGTGCAGGTCGTCGATGGCTGGCAGCCGCACTTTGCGCAACTGGGCGTGGACCCGGCCGACATGGAGCAGCTGCGCCACAGCATTGAGCGCGACGCGCTGCGGTTGCAGCGGGATGCCTTCCGCTAAAACCCGTGTGTGCAGCCCGTGACAGCCATCAATCCAGCGCCTTCTGCCGGCGCATGGTGATGAACAGGACGGCCAGGCTGGCGCCAGCGCCGGCCACGCCCAGGGCGGCGAACAGGGGAACGCCCCACAGGCGCGGGCCCATGGTCAGCAGGCCGGGGGCCAGGCCGAGGATGAAGGCGCCGGAGACCACGGCCAGGGCCAGCCGGGTGGCGGCGCGTTCCAGTGCGAGCGAGAGGCGGTCGATGTGGCGTATGTCCAGGTCGGCCTGCACCCGGCCCGAGCGCAGTCTTTGCATCACCAGCCGCAGGGTGTGCGGCGCGTCGTCGGCCAGTTCCATCCACTGCGCCATGGCGGCGCGGCGCTGGCGTGCCAGGCTGCGCAGGGAGTAGCGCTGCAGCAGTTGGGCCTTGACCAGGGGCGTGGCGGTCTCGACCACGTCGAACTGCGGATCGAGCTGCAGCAGCACCTGGTCGGCGGTGATCAGGGCCTTGAGCAGCAGGGCCATGTCCGCCGGCAGGGCCACGCCGGTTTCCCGGGCCAGGGCCATGAAGTCCTGCAGTGCGCGCGACATCACCAGCCGGCCACTGCCCGCGCCGGGGCCGTGGCGGGTGACGAAGCGGTCCACGGCGACCTCGATGCGCGCGGCCGAGGGGGAGGCATGGCCTGGCGACTCGTTTTCGGCGGCCCAGTCCAGCAGCACGCCGGCGAGGCTGCGGCTCTGGCCCTCGACCAGGGCGCGCATCAGGCCCAGCACCTGGCGCCGGCGCCGGGGCGACAGGCGGCCGACCATGCCGAAGTCGATGAAACCCACGCGGTTGCCGGGCAGGGCCAGCAGGTTGCCGGGATGGGGGTCGGCATGGAAGAGCCCGTCGCGCAGCACCATCTGCAGGAACGCCCGGGCGCCCCGGCGCGCCAGCAGCGGGCCATCCAGCGCGGGGTCGGTGCCCACGGCCGAGGCCGGGACGCCGGCCACATAGTCCTGCACCAGCAGGCGCGGCCCGCTCAGGGCCCAGTGGATGCGCGGCACGACGATCTCGTCCTGGTTCGCGAAGTGCGCGGCCACGGCGTCGCCGTTGTGGGCCTCGACGGTGAAGTCCAGTTCCTCGCGCAGCGCCTGGCCCAGCTGGCGCGTGACCTCGCGCGGGCGCAGGCGGGCCAGCTGCGGCCACTGCGCCTGGGCCAGCAGCGCCAGGTGTTCGAGCAGGCGCAGATCGGCCTCGATCTGCGGGCGCAGCCCGGGGCGCTGGACCTTGACTACGACATCGATGTCCGGGCCGGGAATGGCTTCGTTCGCGTCACTGCCCTCCTGACGTGCGGTCTCGGCCTTGAGCCGGGCGCGGTAGACCTGGGCGATGGAGGCCGAGGCCAGCGGGACGGGGTCGAAATGCGTGAACACCTGGTCCACGGGCAGGCCCAGCGATTGCTCGATCAGCGGCCGGGCGGTTTCCCAGGGCAGGGGCGCGGCATGGCTGTGCAGCTGCTGCAGCGCGGCCGTCCATTCGGGCGCGAGCAGGTCCGAGCGTGTGGCCAGGATCTGGCCCAGCTTGACGAAGCTGGGCCCCAGGTGCTCCAGCGCCATGCGCAGGCGTTCGGGGCGGCTGGCATCGAGCGGGTGTTCGGCGGCGGGGCCGGGGCTGGAGCTGGCCATGCCGCCGCGTGGCGCGAAGCGGGCCAGGCCCAGCGTGTCCACGAGGTCGGCCAGTCCGAAGCGCAGCAGCACGCCGACGATTTCCTGCAGCCGGGCCCGGTCGCGCACGGCGACCACGGCGGTTTGCAGCATGGGCATCTCCTGTCGGTGGTGGCGATGCGGTCCATTGTGCCGACACCGGCGGGCCCGCGCGCCATGCCCCGGATAAGCGCCTTCAGGCTGTGGCGGCCAGCCGCTGCACCTGCACCGCGCAGTCGTAGAAGCTGGGCGCACGGCCCAGGTCGGTCAGGCGCTGGTGGGTCAGTTCGTTGACGTTGGTGCCGTTGTCGCCGTGCTTGCGCCACCAGATGCCCAGCCCGTTGACCACGCCCTGGCGTGCGCGGCCGTTGAGCGTCGCGTGGCATTCGTAGCTGCCCCGGTCGTTGAAGACGCGTACCCGGTCGCCCTCGGCCACGCCGCGCCGCGCCGCATCCTCGGGGTGCAGTTCCACCAGGGGGCGGCCCTCCATGGTGCGCAGGCTCTTGACGTTGACGAAGCTGCTGTTGAGGAAGTTGCGCGCGGGCGGCGAGATCATGGCCAGCGGATAGCGCGGGTCGGTGTCGCCGGTCTCGTAGTTGGGCAGGTAGTCGGGCAGCGGGTCGAGCCCTCGCCGTGCCAGCTCGGCGCTGGCGAATTCGCAGCGGCCCGAGGGCGTGGCGAAGCCGCCCTCGGCGAACGGCGCCTCGGGAAGGGCCAGGGTGGCGAAGCCCTTGTCCAGCAGCTCGGCGAAGTCCACGCCGCGCCCTTCGAAGGCCTCGCGGCACAGCTGCTCGTCATCCGTATGGAAGTGGGGCGCGGCGAAGGCCGTGTCATGGGCCGCCATGTGCGCGGCCAGGTCGCGGAAGATCTGTGCATTGCTGCGTGCCTGGCCCAGCGGCGCGATGGCGGGGCGGTTGAGCAGCACGTCGGTATGGCCATAGCTGCCGTGGATGTCCCAGTGCTCGATCTGCGTGGTGGCGGGCAGCACATAGTCGGCCAGATCGGCTGTGTCGGTCATGAACTGCTCCAGCACCACGGTGAACAGGTCCTCGCGGGCAAAGCCCGCCACGACCTTGGCCGACTCGGGGGCCACGGCCACGGGGTTGCTGTTGTAGACCACGATGGCATCCACGCGCGGGCCGAAGGCCGCATCGCCCGGGTGCAGCAGCGCGTCGCCGATGGTGCTCATGTTGATGGTGCGCGGGCGGCGATCGCCGAGCAGGCGCGGCATCTGCAGGTGCGCGCGCTGCGCGGGCAGGGCGCCCGAGGCGGACAGCAGCAGGCCGCCCGCGCGGTGGCGCCAGGCGCCGACCAGGGCCGGCAGGCAGGCGATGGCGCGCACGGCATTGCCGCCGCCGCGCGCGCGCTGCACGCCGTAGTTCAGGCGGATGGCGGCGGGCGCGGTCGTGCCGTAGTCGCGCGCCAGCTGGCGGATCTGTTCCACGGGCAGGCCGCAGACCTGGGCCGCGCGCTCCGGCGGCCATTGCAGGGCGCGCTCCCTGAGCGATTCCCAGCCCAGCGTGTGCCGCTCGATGTAGTCATGGTCCAGCCAGCCGTGGGTGATCAGCTCGTGCATCAGCGCCAGCGCCAGCGCGGCGTCGGTGCCGGGCAGCAGCTGGAGGTGCTCGTGGCACTTGTCGGCCGTCTCGGTCTTGCGCGGGTCTATGCACACCAGGCGCGCGCCGTTGCGCTTGGCCTCCAGCGCGTAGCGCCAGAAATGCAGGCTGCTGCCGATGCTGTTGCTGCCCCAGATGAGGATCAGCCGGCTTTCGATGAAATGCTCCACGCGCATGCCCAGCTTGCCGCCGTAGGTCAGGGCCAGGGCCTCGCCGCCCGCGCTGGAGCAGATGGTGCGGTCCAGCAGCGAGGCGCCCAACTGGTGGAAGAAGCGCCGGTCCATGCTCTCGCCCTGGACCAGGCCCATGGTGCCCGCGTAGCTGTAGGGCAGGACGGACTCGGGGTCGCGCGCCGCCAGGGATTGCAGCCGTGTGGCGATGTCGGCCAGGGCCTCTTGCCAGGACACGGGGCTGAACTGCCCGCTGCCCTTGGGGCCCGTGCGCTTGAGCGGTGTCAGCACACGCTCCGGGTGGTAGCTGCGCTCGGTGTACTTGCTGACCTTGGCGCAGAGCACGCCGCCGGTGTGCGGATGGGCGGGGTTGCCCTGGACGCGCGTGGCCACGCCGTCCTGCACCGTGGTCACCAGCGAGCAGGTGTCGGGGCAGTCGTGCGGGCAGGCGCCCAGGACCTGGGAGGTTGGCGTGGCGGAGGACATGGTGGGCGAGGCTTTTTTGGGAATGGGTACGAAGTCTGCGTAAAAACCGTGAAAGGCCAGGGGCGGCGCGGGACTTGCGCGCCGGATGCGCAGCTTGTCCTTATTATGCGGACCCTTCCGGCGGCCTGCATGGGGCGGGAGCGCCGACTCCCGTGACGACGACAGGTATTTCATGCACCGACCAGAGACGGCCTTCAGCCGCAGACAATTCATCGCAGCAGGCACCGCTGCCGCGGCAGCCGCGTGGAGCGGCGTGGCGCGCTCCCAGGATTCCGGCGGCACCATCGTGCTGGGCCAGTCCTGCGCAATGACCGGGCCTGCGGCCCAGATCGGCCAACCCTTCCACGAGGGCGCGAAACTGTATTTCGAGCAGCTCAACGCCCAGGGTGGCGTGGGCCGGCGCAACATCGAGCTGCGCGTGGTCGACGACGGCTACGAGCCCGAGCGCTGCGTGGCCAATACCCAACGCTTCCTGTCCGACGACGTGTTCGCGCTGTTCGGCTATGTGGGCACCTCGACCAGCATGGCCGCGTTGCCGCTGCTGCAAAAGGCGCGCGTGCCCTTGTTCGCGCCGCTGACCGGCGCCGACGCGTTGCGCCAGCCCCAGCTGGCCCACCTGGTCTACAACGTGCGCGCCTCCTATGCCGACGAGACGGCTCTGATGGTGCGCCATCTCACCGGCCTGGGCCTCAAGAAGGTGGCCGTGCTGCACCAGAACGATGCCTACGGGCAGTCGGGCTTTGAAGGCGTGAAGGCGGCCCTGGCCGCCAAGGGGCTGGAGCCCGTGGGCGCGGCCACCGTGGAGCGCAATTCCGCCAACGTGGCGGCGGCCGTCAAGGCCCTGGTGCCGCTGGGGGCCGACGTCATCGTGCAGATCGTCACCTGGTCGGCCAGCGCGGCCTTCGTGCGCGCCGCGCGCCAGGCAGGCTTCGGCGGCCAGTTCTACAACGTCTCCTTCGTGGGAACCCAGGCGCTGGCGGAGGCGCTGGGCAAGGACGCCGAGGGCGTTGTCGTGACCCAGGTCGTGCCATCGCCCTTCCAGACCTCGCGCCAGATCACGCGCGAGTTCCTCACGGCCATCCAGAAGGGCGGTGGCAAGCTGGCGGCCAGCTACTCCAGCCTGGAGGGCTACCTGACCGCGCGGGTGTTCGCCGATGCGCTGCGCCAGGCTTCGTCTGGCGGCAAGCCCACGCGCGACGGCCTGGTGGCCGCGCTCGATGGCCTGCATGGCCAGCAGGTGGCCGGCTTCCCTCTGGTCTTCAAGGCGCAGTCCACCAGGCAGCGTTTCGTGGAGTTGTCCATGCTGACCGCCGACGGCAAGGTCCGGGTGTAGGCTAGCGCCATTCGAAGGAGAACCCCATGGCCTTGCTGCAGGAACTGCTGGACAGCGCACCCGAGATCACCGCGCTGCGCCGCGACATACACGCCCATCCCGAACTGTGCTTCGAGGAGTTGCGCACCGCCGACCTCGTGGCCCGGCAACTGCAGGACTGGGGCATCGCCGTGCACCGGGGCCTGGGCCGCACGGGCGTGGTGGGCACCATCCACGGGCGCGACGCAGGTGCCTGCGGCCGTGCCGTCGGCCTGCGCGCCGACATGGACGCCCTGCCCATGCAGGAGTTCAACACCTTCGAGCATGCCAGCCGCCACGCGGGCAAGATGCACGCCTGCGGGCATGACGGCCACGTGGCCATGCTGCTGGGCGCGGCCCAGTACCTGGCGGCGCACCGCGACAGCTTCGAGGGCACGGTGCACCTGATCTTCCAGCCGGCCGAGGAGGGCGGCGGCGGCGCGCGCGAGATGGTCGAGGACGGCCTGTTCACGCAGTTCCCCATGCAGGCCGTGTTCGGCATGCACAACTGGCCCGGCATGCGCGCGGGTGCCATGGCCGTGGGCCCGGGGCCGGTCATGGCGTCGAGCAACGAGTTCCGCATCGTCGTGCGCGGCAAGGGCGGCCATGCGGCCATGCCGCACATGGTGATCGATCCGCTGCCCGTGGCGGCCCAGCTCATCCTGGGTCTGCAGACCATCGTCAGCCGCAACGTCAAGCCCATCGAGGCCGGAGTGGTCTCGGTGACCATGGTGCACGCGGGCGAGGCCACCAACGTCGTTCCCGACAGCGTGGAGCTGCAGGGCACGGTGCGTACCTTCACGCTGGAGGTGCTGGACCTGATAGAGCGGCGCATGAAGGCCCTGGCCGAGAGCATCTGCGCCGCGCATGACACGCGCTGCGAGTTCGAGTTCGTGCGCAACTACCCGCCGACCATCAACTCCGCACCCGAGGCCGAGTTCGCCCGCCGCGTCATGGCCGAGGTGGTGGGCGAGGCCAACGTGCTGCCCCAGGAGCCTTCCATGGGCGCCGAGGACTTCGCCTTCATGCTGCTGGAGAAGCCCGGCGCCTACTGCTTCATCGCCAATGGGGACGGTGACCACCGTGCCATGGGCCACGGCGGCGGGCCCTGCACCCTGCACAATCCCAGCTACGACTTCAACGATGCGCTGATCCCGCAGGGCGCCACTTTCTGGGTGCGGCTGGCACAGCGCTGGCTGGCCGAGCCCACGCGCTGAGGAACTGCCGCGCGGCCTGACATGTTCATGTCACAGGGGGCGCATAGCATGCGCCCCCTGTGACATCCTTCCCCTTTCCTGCGGACGGCCCCCCGGGCATGGCACTGCATATCCGGCAACGGCGCCTGCGCCATGGCGGGCAGGCCGCGGTCCAGACCATGGACCTGCGGATCGCGCCCGGCGAAATCCTGGCCCTGTCGGGCCCGGCGGGCTGCGGCAAGACCCGTGTGCTCAGGACGCTGGCCGGCCTGGATCCGCCCGGGCACGCTGCCGTGGACCGCGATGGCTGCCGTGTGTCCTGGGGCGGCGCATCCTCTCCTTTCCCGATGCGGGACCTGGGCCTGGTGCTCCAGGGCGACAATCTGTCGTCCGACATGAGCGTGCAGGGCCATGTGGGGTTGCCACTGGCACTGCGCGGACTGCCGCAGGCCCAGGTTCGCGAGGGCGCCCTGCAGGCGCTGGCATTGCTGGGGTTGCAAGGCATGGGCGAGTACCGGCCCGCCAGCCTGTCGGGCGGCCAGCGGCAGCGCGTGCTGCTGGCGCGCTCCCTGGTGGCGCGACCACGCCTGGTTCTATGGGACGCGCCGCTGTCACTGCTGGGCCGAGACCTGCAGAAAGCTCTGTGGCTGGAGCTGGCAGCGTTGCTGCGCCATCTGGGCTGCACGGCCGTCTACGCCACGCAGGACTTCGAGGAGGCGTGCGCCATCGCGGACCGCGTGGTCGTCATGGACCACGGACGCATCCCGCAGGAGTTCGTCCCGGCGGCGCGGTTGGAGGCCGCCGACTGAGGTGGATGTCAAAAAAAGCACGATCGTTCTAAATCGCGCTTTTTTCGCTACACTGTGCCGCTACACGAACCGCCCACAGGAGACCCGCCATGTCCGATCTGAACGCCGCCTTCGAGGCCGCCGTCAAGAATTCCACCTCGATCAGCGAGCGCCCCGACAATGCCACGCTGCTCAGGATCTATGCGCTGTACAAGCAGGCCACCGAGGGCGACAACGAGGCCAAGAAGCCCAGCTTCACCGACATGGTGGGCCGCGCCAAGTGGGATGCCTGGGAAAAGCTCAAGGGCGCGACCACCGACGAGGCCAAGCAGCAGTACGTCGATCTCATCGAGTCGCTGCGCTGATCCTCGCCACCCCTGATCGCCGACAAGGCCCCGGACTCCGGGGCCTTGTCGTTTCCAGCCTCAATACCTGTTGGAGAAATTGGCACTGATGCGCTGGCGCAGGTATTCGGCGCCGGTGATGGGCGGATATTTCCGGCCCGGCCCCTCGATCACCGCATCCTCGTTGGCCTGGCAGAAGAAGGCCAGGCTGTAGCGGGCGCCCTGGTATTCATGGGGCAGCGGGTTGCGCACGCGGTGGAAGTTGCTGGGCAGCTGGTCGTCGCTCCAGCGCGTGAGCATGTCGCCGATGTTGCAGGTGATCACGCCTTCGACGGGGTCCACGGGCGTCCATTGCTGGCCTTCGATTTCCTTGCCCGGCAGCACCTGCAGGCCGCCCTGGCCCGCGCGCTGGAACAGCAGGGTCAGGCAGTCGAAGTCGGTGTGGGCGCCCGCACGCCACAGGCCCAGCTCGTCCTGGAGCGCGGGATCGACGGCGAAGTAGTGCAGCATGCGCAGCGTGCTCTGGTAGGCAGGCACCGAAGGGTCGTGGGCGCGCGTGAAGAAGTCCGCGTCAAAGCCCAGCTTGTAGGCAAAGCACGACAGCAGCTGCATGCCCACCTGCCAGCACTGGCGCTCGAAGCCCAGCGTGGCCTGCTGAAAGCCCGGCAGTTCCTGCTCGGTGGGCCACAGCCCGGCCATGCGCGGGCGCGTGACCTGGTAGGACTCCTTCTGGTCGGGGGTGCGCGTGGACGGCCGGATCTGGGCCTTGTGCTCCCAGCCCGCATTGCGCGACAAGGGCCATTGCGCCTTGACCTCGGGCGGCAGCGCGAACAGCTGCTCGGCACGCTCGAATGCTGCGTCGATGTCGGGCTGGGGGATGCCGTGGCCCGACACCTGGAAGAAGCCGATCTCCACCGAGGCCTGCCACAGGGCCTCGGCGATCTCGGCCTTGCGGTGCGCGAAATCGGAGATGTCGATGACGCGCACCTCGCGCGTGCGGATCTCCTCGCCCTGGCCGCCCATGCGGGCCTCCTTGGCCAGTTCGCCCAGCGCGTAATCGGAAGGCAAGGCAGGGTTGGCAAGCGTGTTCATGGTCTGTTTCCTTTGCCGCAACGGCAGTGGCAAGGGACGCGACGGCCCGGGGCCGCGCATCGCTCTTGAAGTGGTGGACAGGGCAGGGGAGGCCACCAGGCTGCCTCCCCACCCGCTTCAAGAGCAATGACCCGCGCCGGCAGGACCGGCATGCTGAACGCTTCTACTCTTGCCCATCACCCAAGCAAACAGCGCGCCAGCCCCCAACTGCCCGTAGTCCTCCCGGCCAAGTCCCATCGTGGTGCAGTTCGGCCCCAGCCCTTGGCGCCTTGCCCGCATATGGCGGGTTTTGCACCAAGCTGATGCATGCCGCTCCATGCGGTCAAAACTGGCGCGGCCCAAGCGCGGGGACGCCGAGCAAGAGCCGCCTCGCGGCGATGGCGTCGTCCCCCTCCCTCGCGAAGCGAGTAGAGAGGCGCCGTGCAACGGGGGAAGCGGCGCAGCCGCTCAGGGGGTGGTACGCACTTTGCATACAAGGACCCACGAGTAGAAGCGTTCAGCACGCGCCCTGTGCGCGTTGCCCGGAAATTGCTCATGTCGCACCGGCTGCGGGCCCTGGCCCGCCCGGTCCCATCGTTCGATCGAGGCCTGAGAGTTCCCCACCATGCAACGCCGTCATTTCATCGCCGCCCTGCCCGCCGTCTGCGCCTGCGCCGCGCTGCCGCGCGCCTTCGCCCAGGGCAAGGCGCCAATCCCGCTCAAGTTCACGCTGGACTTTCGCGTGACCTCGCAGACCGCGCCCTTCTTCGTCGCCCTGCAAAAGGGCTACTACCGCGACGAGGGCCTGGACGTGGGCATCGACGTGGGCTCGGGCTCGGTGGCATCGATCACCCGCGTGGCCAGCGGCGCCTACCAGCTGGGCCTGGGCGACATCAGTTCGCTGATCGAATTCCAGGCGCAGAACCCGGGCGCGGCGCGCGTGCAGGCGGTCTACCAGTACTACAACCGTGCGCCGTTCGCCATCATCGGTCGCAGGGACCGGGGCATCACCGGCGAGTTCGCCAGCCTCAAGGGCAAGAAGGTGGCCGCCGCCGCCGTGGAGTCCACGCGCCGCGTCTGGCCGATGGTGGCCCAGCGCCAGGGCCTGCCCGCCGACCTGTTCGCCTGGTCCACCACGGAGTTCTCGGCGCGCGACAACGTGGTGGTGCGCGGCGACGTGGATGCGGCCACCTATTTCCATGATTCGGCCGTGTCGCTGTTCGCGCGCATGCCGGCCGAGCAACTGTCGGTGCTGCGCTATACCGACGCGGGCGTGCAGCTGTACGGCAATGCCATCCTGGCCTCCAGTGCCCTGGTGGCCGAGCAGCCCGCCGTGGTGGCGGCCTTCCTTCGCGCCAGCAACCGCGCCATCCTCGAATGCCTGGCCCAGCCGGCGCTGGCCGTGGCCGCCGTGCGCCAGCGCGAGCCCATCCTGGACGAGAAGCTGGAGGCCGCGCGCTGGGCCATCACCGCCCAGTACCTGGCCGCGGCCGACACGCGCCGCCATGGGCTGGGCGATGTCGATGCCCCGTTGCTGGCCCGGCAGGTGGAGCAGGTGGGCCAGGCCTTCGGCCTGAAATCCGTGCCGTCATCGGATGCGCTGTTCAACCGGGCCCTGCTGCCGCCGCTGGCCGCCCGCATGGCCAAGGCCTGAGGAGACGGACATGAACGCTCCCCTCCCCGCACTGCCGGAACAAGCCACGCTGGATGAGCGCGACGGCCTGTACCTGCGCCGCGCCATCGCCCTGGCCGACCGGGCCCGCGAACGCGGCAACCGGCCCTTCGGCGCCCTGATCGTGGCACCCGACGGCCGCGTGCTTGCCGAGGCCTCGAACGCCAATGGCGAGAGCGGCGACTGCACGGCCCATGCCGAGCTGTCGGCCATCCGCCTGGCCAGCCCCCTGTTCGACCGTGCCCAACTGTCCGGCGCCACGCTGTATTCATCGGCCGAGCCCTGCGTGATGTGCGCGGGCGCCATCTTCTGGTCGGCCATCGGCCGCGTGGTCTACGGCATCGATGCCGTGCGCCTGCGTGCCTTCCGTGGCGAGCGCCTGGACCAGAAGGATGCCGAGCTGTCCTGCCGCGACGTGTTCGGCGCCTCGTCCCACGCCATCGAGTGCATAGGCCCGGCCCTGGTTGCCGAGGCCTCGGCGTCGCACGAGGGCGCCTGGAAGCCCTGAACCCCCTGTTTTTCATTGCCATCAGAGAGGAAGCCACCATGCAAAAACGACTGTTCCTGCACACCGTCCTGGCACTGTCCGCCAGCGCGGGCCTGGCAACAGGCCCGACACAGGCCCAGGCCGCCACGCCGCTGAAGTTCCAGCTCGACTGGCGCTTCGAGGGGCCGGCCGCCTTTTTCCTGCAACCCGCCGCCAAGGGCTATTTCAAGGAGGCGGGGCTGGACGTGGCCATCGACGCGGGCAGCGGCTCGGGCGGCGTGGTGCAGCGCGTGGCCTCGGGCGCCTATGACCTGGGCTTCGCCGACCTGGCGGCGCTGATGGAGTTCCAGGCCAACAACCCGGACATGCCCAATAAGCCGGTGGCCGTGATGATGGTCTACAACAACACGCCGGCCTCGGTGATGGCGCTCAGGAAGAGCGGCATCACGAAGACGGCCGACCTCACGGGCAAGAAGCTGGGCGCGCCGGTGTTCGACGCAGGCCGCCGGGCCTTCCCGCTGTTCGCCAAGGCCAACCAGGTCGGTGCCGTGCAGTGGACGGCCATGGACCCACCGCTGCGCGAGACCATGCTGGTGCGCGGCGACATCGATGCGATCACTGGCTTCACCTTCACCTCGCTGCTGAACCTGGAGGCGCGCGGCATCAAGGCGGCCGACGTGGTGGTCATGCCGTTCGCGGACCATGGCGTGAAGCTCTACGGCAACGCCATCATCGCCAGCCCGAAACTGATCAAGGAGAACCCGGCGGCGATCAAGGCCTTCCTGCAGGCCTTCGCCAAGGGCGCCAGGGAGGTCATCGCCAACCCGGCCGCCGCCATCGCCTACGTGAAGGAGCGCGACGGCATCGTCAATACCCAGCTGGAGACGCGCCGCCTGCAGCTGGCCATCGACACCGTGGTCAACAGCGCCGATGCGCGCGCCGAGGGCTTCGGCCAGGTCGTGCCCACGCGGCTGTCGCTCATGGCCTCGCAGGTCTCCGACGTCTACGCGACCAAGACCCGCGTGAACGCGGCCGAGGTCTGGAACGGCAGCTTCCTGCCGCCCGCCGCCGAACTGAACATCCTGCCCAAGAAATGATCTGCCGGGCGTGTCCGCCATGGGGCGGCACGCCGGCCCTTGCCCCTTGCCTGCCATGAAATCTCCCACATCCGACTCCGACCCCGGCGACTTCTTCGTGGAGTTCCGCGACGTCTGGCTTGCCTACAACGAGGAGTTGCTGCGCGCCAACCACTTCGCGGTGGAGGCCATCGACCTGCAGGTGCGGCGCGGCGAGTTCATCGCCATCGTCGGGCCCTCGGGCTGCGGCAAGTCCACCTTCATGAAGCTGACCACGGGGCTGAAGATGCCCTCCATGGGCCGCATCCTGGTGGACGGCCAGCGTGTGACCGGGCCGCTGAAGATCTCGGGCATGGCCTTCCAGGCGCCGTCCCTGCTGCCCTGGCGCACCACCGTGGACAACGTGCTGCTGCCGCTGGAGATCGTGGAGCCGCACCGTTCGCAGTTCCGCGTCAGGCGCAAGGAGTACGAGGCCCGCGCGCGTGCCCTGTTGCAGAAGGTGGGCCTGGGCGGCTTCGAGGACAAATACCCCTGGCAGCTGTCCGGCGGCATGCAGCAGCGCGCCAGCATCTGCCGCGCGCTGATCCACGAGCCCCAGATGCTGCTGCTGGACGAGCCCTTCGGCGCGCTCGATGCCTTCACGCGCGAGGAACTGTGGTGCGTGCTGCGCGACCTGCAGGCCGAGCAGGGCTTCAACGTCATCCTGGTCACGCACGACCTGCGCGAAAGCGTGTTCCTGGCCGATACCGTCTATGTGATGAGCAAGGGTCCGGGCCGCTTTGTGGTGCGTCGCGACATTGCGCTGCCGCGCCCCCGCGACCTGGAGCTGACCTATACGCGCGAGTTCACGGACATCGTGCACGAGCTGCGTGGACACATCGGCGCCATGCGCAAGAGCGGCGCGGCCATCCATCAGTAAAACCCATCCAGTCAAGCGAATCGGAATCTCTCCCCATGCACAAGAAATACGCGGAACGCTGGGCACCCTGGGTGCTTCTGGCGGCGGTCATCCTGCTGTGGCAGGTCATCTGCTCGGCCTTCGAGGTCTCGGAGTTCATCTTTCCCAGTCCCTGGGCCATCGGCAAACAGCTGGCCGAGTTCAGCGGCATCATCGCCGCCCATGCCTGGCGCACCTACTGGGTGACGATGGCGGGCTTCGGCCTGGCCATCGTCGTGGGCGTGCTGCTGGGCTTTCTGATCGGCTCCTCGCGCCTGGCCTATGCGGCCTTCTATCCGCTGATGACGGCCTTCAATGCCCTGCCCAAGGCGGCCTTCGTGCCCATCCTGGTGGTGTGGTTCGGCATTGGCGCGGGCCCGGCCATCCTCACGGCCTTTCTGATCAGCTTCTTCCCCATCATGGTCAACATCGCCACGGGCCTGGCCACGCTGGAGCCCGAGCTGGAGGATGTGCTGCGCGTGCTGGGAGCGCGCCGCTGGGACGTGCTGATCAAGGTGGGCCTGCCGCGCTCCATGCCGTACTTCTACGGCTCGCTCAAGGTGGCGATCACGCTGGCCTTCGTGGGCACCACGGTCAGCGAGATGACGGCGGCCAACGAGGGCATCGGCTACCTGCTGGTGTCGGCCGGCTCATCCATGCAGATGGGACTGGCCTTCGCGGGCCTGATCGTGGTGGGTGCCATGGCCATGGCCATGTACGAGCTGTTCAGCGTGGTCGAGAAGCGCACCACGGGATGGGCCCACCGGGGCTCCCAGGGCGAGTGAGGGAGAATCCGGCCATGACGCCTCTGACCGACGAACAGGCCGCCCGCCAGCTGCGGCGCGCGGGCGCCGTGGCCGAACGGGCCATGGCCATGGGCCGCCACCCCTTCGGCGCGCTGCTGCTGGCGCCCGACGGCGAGACCGTGCTGGCCGAGCAGGGCAACATCGACACCGTGAACCACGCCGAAGCCACGCTGGCGCGCACGGCGGCAGCCAACTATCCGGGCGCCTACCTGGCGCAGTGCACCCTGGTCACGACCTTCGAGCCCTGCGCCATGTGCGCTGGCACCATCTACTGGGCCGGCATAGGCCGCGTGCTCTACGGCGCCGAGGAAACGGACCTGCTGGCGCTGACCGGCAGCCATCCCGAGAACCCCACGCTGTCCCTGCCCTGCCGCGAGGTCTTCGCGCGCGGCCAGCGCGTGGTCCAGGTGACCGGCCCGGTGGCCACCGTGCGCCAGGAGATGCTGCAGCCCCACCGGGGCTTCTGGCAGCAGCGCTGAAGACGGCCGGTCAGCTGCGGCAGCCGGCCAGGGCGTCCAGGGGCTTCTGGTAGGTGGGGCTGGCCACGTCCAGCAGGCCCAGTGTCGTGTGATAGAGGTTGTCGTGCGACAGCGGCGCATCGAGCTGTCCGCGCACGCAGCGCTCGGACACGCCCGTGCGCGCGCCCAGGTTGCCCAGCCAGGCGACCATGGGAATGTGCTTTTGTTCGTCCGGCGCCATGGCGTAGGGCATGCCGTGCAGGTAGATGCCCATCTCGCCCAGGGATTCTCCATGGTCCGACATGTAGATCATGCCGGTCTGGTACTGCGACTGCCGGGCGGCCAGCCAGTCGATGGTCTGCGACAGGAAATGGTCGTTGTAGCGGATGGAGTTGTCGTAGACGTTGACCACCTGCTCGCGCGTGCAGCTGGACAGCGCATTGGTCAGGCACTCGGGCTGGAAGGGCTTGGTCTCGGGCGTGGAGCGCTTGTAGTAGGCCGGGCCATGGCTGCCCATCTCGTGCATGACCAGCACCACGCCGCGTTCGCGGCGCTCGCGCGGCAGGGCCTCGATGCGTTCGTCCAGGCCGCTGAGCAGGATGCCGTCCAGGCATTCCCCGTCGGAGGAGCACAGCGCCTTGCCGTCGGCGGTGCCCAGGCGGTCGGCCGTGCTGGTGTTGGGAATGCGTTCGCACACGCCCTTGCAGCCGGCCTGGTTGTCTATCCACAGCACGGCCAGGCCGGCGTTGTACAGCACGTCGACGAGGTTGTCGTAGTCCACCTTGCTCTTGTAGAAGCCCGCGCGGCCGAGGTGGGAGAACATGCAGGGAACGGATTCGCGCGTGCTGGTGCCGCAGGAGGTGACATTGCTCCAGTTGAGCACCTGCCGCTTGGCCAGCTCCGGCGTGGTGTCGCGCGCGTAGCCGTTGAGGCCCCAGTTGGCGGCGCGGGCCGTCTCGCCCACCACGATCACGAACAGCGGAGGCTTGCGCTCGGCCGCGTAGGTGGCGCCCAGCGTGGCACCGGCGGCGATGCTGGCGAAGGGGCGCTTGGGCCGAAGGATGGGCTTGAGCGCGGCGTCCAGCGTGGCCAGCACGGGGCTGACGGGGTTGAGCATGTGGCGCATCCAGAGGTTGTTGCGGATCACGGGCGCCAGCTCCCGGTACGAGGCGAAGACGGAGACCGCCACCAGCAGCAGCGCGGCGGCCAGCAGTGTCAGCGTGCGCAGCACCGTCTGCGTCGAACTGCGAGGGCGACTGACGCGCAGCCGCAGCAGCCAGGCCGTGGGCAGGCCGGCGACCAGCAGCAGCTGCAGCAGCAGGTGGGGGTTGAACAGGTCGCTGCTCTCGCGCCAGTCGGTCTGCAGGATGTTGTTGACCATGCCGCCGTCCATCACGGTGCCATAGGCCACCATGAAGTACTGGGCGCCGCCGGCCACCAGCAGCAGGGCGATCCATAGCGGCTTCATGCCGCGCGGCCAGGCCGTCAGCGACAGCAGCAGCAGGATGCCGCCCAGGCCCAGGGGCAGCAGCCGCAGCAGCAGGGGCAGCAAGCCGCCGTCATAGCCTTCCAGGTGGGGCAGGCGCAGCCACAGCGCCCAGTTGGTGGTCAGCAGCAGCCACAACGAGAGCACGATCACCACGGCTTGCGGGGAGCGCGGCGCGCTCCAGACCTTGCGCAGCCCCTCCAGGATGCGAGCCGGGCCAGGCGTGCGCAGGGACGAATCGGCGCCAGGCAGGCGCGCGGGGGCGGTCAGACGATGGGACATCGCGCCAGCGTAGAATTTCAAGCTTAAGAACATCTGAACCCCGCGTTCAGCTTGCGTTCAGCTTGTGCTGCGCGGCAGCACCGTCCGAGATGGCCCCCGGGGGCGTCCATACGTTCAGACATCCATGCGAATCCTGCTGGTCGAAGACGACGAGGCCCTGGCCCAGGCCGTCAGCAGCTACCTGCGTTCCAAGTCCTTCCTGATCGACAGCGTGCCTTCGCTGGAGCAGGCGCGGGCCTGCCTGGCCGGCGCCAGCTACGCGGCCGTGCTGCTGGACCTGCACCTGGCCGATGGCGACGGCCTGGCGCTCATGCCCACGCTGCGCCGCCTGGCCCAGCCGCCCGTGACCATCGTGCTGACGGCGCGCGACCAGGTCAGCGACCGCATCCGGGGGCTGGACGCCGGTGCCGACGACTACCTGGTCAAGCCCTACGACCCCGAGGAGCTGCTGGCCCGCCTGCGTGCCATCAGCCGGCGTGGCGGCGGCCTGCAGGGTGGGCAGGACGCCGTGCTGCGCCTGGGCACCCTGGAGATCGACCTGGCCCGGCAGATGGTGCGTGACGGGGGCCGCACCCTGCTGCTCACGCCCAAGGAGTGGGCGCTGCTGCGCGTGTTCACGGCCCAGCCCGGTCGCGTGCATGCGCGCGAGCATCTGCTCGATGCGCTCTACGGCTTCGACGCCGAGGCGGACAGCAACACGCTGGAGGTGTTCATCAGCCGGCTGCGCCGCAAGCTCGGGCGCGAGCGCATCCTGACCGTGCGCGGCACGGGCTACCGGCTGGCCGTCGAACATGGATGAGCCGGTGCGCTACAGCCTGGCGCTGCCGCCGCGCCTGGCCGACCAGCTGGCCCGCGAGCTGACGCTGGCGCTGGCCGCCGTCTGGATGGTCTGCCTGCTGGCCCTGGCCTGGTATGTCAGCCACATCGTGCACCGCAACTTCGACCAGGAGATGGTGGACAGCGCCCACCGCCTGCTGGAGGTGGCCGTGCACCAGCTGGAGCAGCAGGACCACTCCAGCGATGGCGTACAGCATCCCCACGTGGCCCGGCAGCCCGGCGACGAAGCCGAGGATCTGGTCTACCAGTTGCAGGACCGCCATGGCAATGTGCTGCTGCGCACCCAGGCTGCGCCCGTCGCGGCCTTTCCCGTGCCCATGCGCGAGGGCTTCCATGAACGCGAGGGCTGGCGTATCTATGTGGTCGCACATCCCCGCCAGCCCCTGTTCCTGACGCTGGCCGACCCCATGGTCGAGCGCAGCGAGGCATTGCAGCGCGCACTGCTGGCGCTGGGATCGGTCATGCTGGTGACGCTGGTCCTGATGGGCTGGGTGTTGCGCGCCACCGCACGCCGGCGCCTGCGCGTGCTGCGCGACATGCAGCTGCAACTGAGCGAGCGTGGGGGCGCCAACCTGGAGCCACTGGACCTGGCGGCCATGCCGCGCGAGCTGTGGCGGCTGGGCCGGGGCATCAACCACCTGATGCAGCGCCTGTCGCACGCGCTGCAGGTCGAGCGCTCGATGGCGGCCAATGCGGCCCATGAGTTGCGCACGCCGCTGGCGGTGGCCACGCTGCGTCTGCAGACGGCCCTGGACAAGGGAGTGGACAACGCGGATGTGCGCGCCGCCCACGCGGCGCTGGAGCGGCTGCGCCAGCGCACCGAGAAGCTGCTGCAGCTCTCGCGCGCGGCCTCCGGTTCGGCGCTGGCCCAGGACGATGTGCGCCTGGACGCGCTGGCCAGCATGGTCGCCTCCGAGTTCTGGCAGCAGTCGGAGTCCACGCAGCTGCGGCTGGATGTGGTGCTGCCCGAGCAGCCCTGCGGGCCCGTGGCCGGCGACGTGGACACGCTGGCCATCGCCTTGCGCAACCTCGTGGAGAACGCGCTGCGCTACAGCGAAGGCTCCGAGGTGCTGCTGGAGGTCTGCGACAGCCGCACCGTGCAGGTGCGCGACGAGGGGCCGGGCATGAATGCGACGGCGCTGGGCACGGCGCGCGAGCGGCATGTGCGCCATGTGGACGAGTTGCGCATGCCCCAGGGCGCGATGCGCGAACTGGCGTCGCCGGGCTATGGGCTGGGCCTGTCCATCGTGTCGATGATCGTGGCCCGGCATGGCGGCCGGCTGGAGCTGCAGTCGCCGCCGCCCGGCAGTGCCAGCGGCCTGCTGGCGCGCATTCACCTGCCTGGCGCGGAACCCTCCCGGGACGCCGACGCGCCGTCCTGATCCCGGGCGCAGGCGGGCGGGACCGGCGCGCCCGCCGGCATGTGGGCGCACAGCCGGGCGGTGCGCTGCGCCACGGGCAGGTCGGCCCACTGCCGGACCTCGGCATAGAAGCGCTGCCAGCCCTTGGCCGAGTCGCCACCGGCCTGCCGCCGGGCTTCGTTCCACAGCACGGTGAAGGCAGGCACCCAGTCGTCGTAGGCGGCCAGCGCGCCGAAGCTGGCATTGTTGGCCTCGGCCACCCACCGGTCCATGCGCGCCTGGTGGCGGGCGTATTGCTGGCGCTGGGCCTCGGTGGCCAGCAGCGCGGCGTCCGCATGGCGCCATTGCTCGCGCAGCGTGGCGTAGTCCTCGCGGAACTGGCGGTAGATGCCGGCCTTGGCCTGTTCCATGTCGGCGCCGCGCAATGCCGGGTCCTGGAACAGCTGCTGCAGCGCCTGGCGCGTGCGTCCCGTCAGCGCGCGCCACTGCGTGCGGCGTGACTGGCCCGCCTCCCAGCGCGCCCGAGCGCCGGGGCTGGCCTCGGTTTCCAGCCACAGGGGCGTGCCCAGCCGCTCCACGGCGGTGGCGAAGGATTCGTTGAAGGCCGTGTCGCCGGCCACGTAGACGACCTGGTGGGCCAGCTCGTGGAACAGCAGGCCTGCGAATTCGCCCTCGCCCCAGCCGACGAAGGTGTTGAGCAACGGGTCGCCGCCCAGCCAGTTCAGGTAGCCCAGCGTGGAGTAGGCGGGCACGCCGTAGGTGCTGGACTCCAGGCCCTGTCCGGCCAGTTGCCGCGCCTGGGCGATGGCGTCGGCTTCGGCGAAATAGCCGCGGTAGCCCACGCAGCCGGCCACGGGGAAGCACCAGCGGTGCAGCTCCAGGCTGTCGTGCGGTGCGGCCACCACGTTCCACACCGCGAAGGGCCGCTGAAGGTCGGCGTAGCGCCGGTAGCTGGCGTTGTCGGGCAGGCCCAGGCGGTCCACGGCGAAGCTGCGCATGCGCTGTGCGGAACGCAGGCGCTCGCGCAGCGCGGGAGCAAGGTCCGCATCCTGCAGCCACTCGTCAATGGGGCGGCTGGCCTGCAGCAGGTGCAGTTGCCCGCGCAGGCTCTGCCAGTAGTAACCCATTCCGTCACCGGCGCCCCGGGTGGCGCAGCCGCCCAGCAGCAGGCCTAAGCCCACCAAAAACGCAGGCAAGCCACGCCTGACTACACTCAAGCCTTCACGCACCCCTGGCCTCCTTGCTGCTTTCATGGACTTCTTCACGCTGGCGATCATTGTCTTCATCGCAATCTACCTGCTCAAGACACAGGAACAGCGCCGGCATACCCTTTTGCTGGCCCAATATCTGGGGCGGTTTCAGATCGAGAAGCTGATGGGGGGGCTGATCGAAGGCTATCTGCGCGCCCTGGGCGAGAGCGACGAGCAGCGCCGTGCCCAGATCTGGACCGTGCTGGACAACACCGAGGCCAGCCTGGCCGAGCAGTTCCAGCGCTTCGCCAAGGAACTGGCCACGGCCGAGCCGCAGCGCACGCGCGTGAACACGCTGCCGCTGGCGCTGCCCTACCTGGACCGGCTGTTCCCGTCGTCGGGCTTCGACCTGCGCGAAGCGATGCAGCTGCATGCGCGCGGCATCGCCGCCGTGCGCGTGGCCGACAGCGCCAACGAGGACGAGCGCCGCGCGCGCGCCTTCATGATGACGGCCGAGCTGTTGCTCATGCAGTACACCTGCCATTGGTTTTGCAAATCGCGGGCCGTCGCATCCTTGCGGCTGGTCGCTCGCCACAAGACACCCTTCGAGCAAGTGCTTGCTTCGGTGTCCGCCCAGACCCGGCGCGACTATCAGCAGCTGATTTCCTGAGGGAAAGCGTCCGGCGAGATGGCGCCGGGCCTTGCTGCACGCGGTCCTGGCCGCGGTTGACGCAGTGCATGATGCTGTCAAGAATGAACAGCATGACACAAGTGCTGAGCTCCATCGAGGCGCGGCTGGCGTCTCTTCCCGTTTCCGTGGCCGTGGTCCTGCCGTCCGGGCAGCGCGCCGGGCCTGCGGATGCCCAGGTGGTCCTGCATTTCCAGAGCCTGGCGGCCATGGCCAGCCTGGCCGCAGGACAGATCGGCACCCTGGGCAGCGCGGTCGTCGAAGGGCTGGTGCAGGTCGAAGGCCGCATGCGCGACGTGATGGCGGCCGCGGCCAGCCTGCTGCAGGCCGACCCGGTGCGTGGCACTTCCCACTGGTGGGTCCACGCCATGGCCCGCATGCGCTCCATGGCCGCGCACACGCTGGCGCGCGATGCCCGGCAGGTCCAGTTCCACTACGACATCTCCGACGACTTCTACGGCCTGTGGCTGGATCCGAGGCGTGTCTATTCCTGCGCCTATTTCCGCGATCCGCAGATGACGCTGGCCCAGGCCCAGGAAGCGAAGCTGGACCACATCTGCCGCAAGCTCGACCTGCGGCCCGGCGAGCGTTTCCTGGACATCGGCGCGGGCTGGGGTGCGCTGCTGCTGTGGGCGGCGGAGCACTACGGCGTCACGGCCACGGGCATCACGCTCTCGCACAACCAGCACCGCCACGTGCAGCGGCTGATCGCCGAACGCGGGCTGCAGGACCGCGTGGACATGCAACTGCTCGACTACCGCGCGCTGGCACCCGGCCAGCCTTTCGACAAGATCGGCTCGGTGGGCATGTTCGAGCATGTGGGCCAGGCCCAGCTGCCCGAGTATTTCCAGGCCGTGCACCGCCTGCTGCGGCCCGGCGGCCTGGCCCTCATCCATGGCATCACGGCCGGGGGGGTGGACAACACCCAGCTGGGCGCCGGCATGGGCGAGTTCATCGACCGCTACATCTTCCCGGGCGGCGAGCTCATGCATGTGAGCCGCGTGCTGCACGACATGGGCCACAGCGGCCTGGAGATGGTGGACACCGAGAACCTGCGCCCCCACTACGCGCGCACGCTGTGGAACTGGTCCGACGCGCTGGAGGCGCAGCTGCCCGAGGCACAGCGCATCCTGGAGGCGCACGCGGATGCCGAGGGCGCCGCCAAGGTGCTGCGCGCCTACCGCCTCTACCTTGCCGGCTGTGCCATGGGATTCGAGCGTGGCTGGATCGCCCTGCACCAGATGCTGTGCACGCATCCCGACGGCCGGCTGGAGACCGGGTCCATGGTCGGTGCGCAATCGGGCTATGCTTTCAACCGCGAGTACATGTACCGCTGAAAGGATTGCCATGCTCTACAAGTTCAAATCCCGCGCCACCGCCGACGTCATCATGCTCGAGTCCAACGGGCGCCAGGTCCTGGAGATCATCGGCAAGACGCCGGGGGCCAGCGGCATCATCACGGCCCAGCAGATCCCGGCCGCCATCGAGGCGCTGGAAGCGGCCGTGGCCGACGACGATGCCCGCCGCAAGGCCCGCTCCGACGAGTCGGCACAGGAGGGCGGCCAGGACGATGCGGCTCTGGCCGATGCCGTCAGTCTGCGCCAGCGCGCCGCGCCCATGATCGACATGCTGCGCCGCAGTGCCGCCGAGGGCCGCGACGTCACCTGGTGACCGGCCTGACGGCGAGAGGGTGGCCTGACGGCCTGCTCAGGCGTTGACGCCCTTCATGCCTTCCTCCGTATAGCGCTGCCCGGCCACGGGCAGTTCGTCGCTGGCGCGCCGCAACTCGTCCAGCTCGGCGGGCGACAGCGTGATCGACAGCGCTCCCAGGTTGTCCTGCAGGTGGGCAATGCGCCGGGTGCCCGGGATGGGCACTACGTCCGGCCCCTGCGCCAGCAGCCAGGCCAGGGCCACTTGGGCGGCCGAGCAGCCCTTGCGCCGTGCCAGGGCGGACACCCCCTCGACCAGCGCCTGGTTGGTGTCGATGTTGCCGGGCTGAAAGCGCGGCAGGCTGGCCCGGAAATCGCCTTCCTCGAAGGCCGTTCCGCCATGAAAGCGCCCTGTGAGAAAGCCGCGCCCCAGCGGCGAATAGGCCACCAGGCCCACGCCCAGCTCGCGGCATGCGGGCAGCACTTCGTGCTCCACCTCGCGCGTCCATAGCGAGTACTCGGTCTGCACGGCCGTGACCGGGTGCACGGCATGGGCGCGCCGCAGCGTGGCCGCGCTGACCTCGCACAGGCCGATGCGGGCGATCTTGCCTTCCTGCACGAGCCGGGCCAGGCCTTCCATGGTCTCCTCGATGGGCCGGGCCGCATCGATGCGGTGCACGTAGTACAGGTCGATGCGCTCCACGCCCAGGCGGCGCAGCGAATCCTCGCAGCTTTGCCGGGCGTACTGCGGGCTGTTGTCCAGGCTGCGCCGGTACTCGCCGGCCTTGCGCACGATGCCGAACTTGGTGGCGATCTTCACGCGCGGCCGGCGCGAGGCCAGGAACCGGCCGATCAGCTCTTCATTGTGGTGCGGCCCGTAGATGTCGGCCGTGTCCAGGAAATCGATGCCGGCATCGACGGCGTGGCCCAGCGCCTGCAGCGCCAGGGCATCGTCGCGCGGGCCATAGAACTCGCTCATGCCCATGCAGCCCAGGCCCAGGGCGGATATCGACAGATCGTGGCCAAGCGTGCGTTGTTGCATTGCACTTCCTCCTGCTGAAACAAGGCCGCAGTATGGTTTTTCCGCGCAGGCCTGCCTACTGCGAAAATCGCGATTCGATTTTCCATTTCCGGAAAGACAAGGAGCCTGGCATTGCAGTGGGACGACGCCCGCATTTTCCTGGCCATCGCCCGGACGGGCAGCCTCAGCGGCGCGTCCGCGGCGCTGGGGCTGGGCGTGGCCACGGTCTCGCGCCGCCTGGACCGGCTGGAGGCCGCGCTGGCCGTGCCCTTGTTCAGCCGCCACCAGAGCGGCTATCGGCTCACGGATGACGGGCAGGCGCTGCTGGCGCCGGCCGAGGCGCTGGAGCATGCGGCCCGGGCCCTGGGCGAGGCAGCCCACAGCCAGGCGCAGGTGGCGGGCGTGGTGCGGCTGGCCACGGCCGAGAACCTGGCCAATCCGCTGATCTTGCCCTCGCTGGCGCAACTGTTCGAGCGCCATCCCGGCCTGCGCGTGCAACTGGTCAGCGGCGTGCAGACACTGAACCTGCACCGGCGCGACGCCGACCTGGCCGTGCGCATGACCCAGCCTGCGGCCGGCCACCTCACCATACGGCGCCTGGGCACCCTGGGTTTTGGCCTGTATGGCGCGCCGGCCTATGTGCACAACCGCATCGCGCAGGCCGGTGCTGCGCCGTTCGATGGCGATGCCTTCATCGGCTGGGACGAGGACCATGCCCATCTGCCCGCGGCCCGGTGGCTGGCCCGTACCCTGCGCGGGCGGCCACTCAGGCTGGAGACCAATACCCTGTCCGCGCAGCTGGCCGCCGTCGAGGCCGGGCTGGGGCTGGCGGTCCTGCCGCACTTCCTGGCGCGGCGTGGCGGTCTGGCCTGCGTCGCGCGGCAGCTGGGCGCGGACCAGCCGATCTGGCTGGCCATGCATGCCGATCTGTGCCATTCGCGGCGGGTGCGGGCCGTGGCCGATCACCTCATCGCGCTGTTCGAGGCCCAGCGCGCCGACCTCGAAGGTCTGGCCTGAGCCCGGTCCGTGGTAAACACGGCATCCGGAGATACCGAAGAGAAAGGACTTTCATGCATCGCCACTGCCGACCTCTGCCCTGGCTGGCCGCGCTGGCCGCCTCGGTGGCGCTGGCCGCCTGCGCGGACAGGCCCAGGGCATCCGCCGGCCCGCAGGCGCCGCCGGGGGCGGCCGCTGCCGTCTATTCCCTGCTGTTCCTGGACAATGCCTCCAACCTGGGCCCCAAGGCCGCAGCCTACTGCGTGGGCAATGGCCGCGGCTGGGCGCTGCTGGATCCCGACGCCGGCACACTGGCCCTGCTCGGCGGCCAGTCCCTGGTCCGCCCCGCTTCCGCCTGCGACGTGGGCAAGGGGGGAGAGCAGGTGCTGGACCGGGCCAGCGGCCGCCCGGCCCTGATGTTCGGCGTCGAACTCGTGCACTGCACGGCCACCGGCGCCGAATGCCTGCTGCGCGGCAGCTACTACGAAGGGCCCGGCAATGCGCAGAGCAACCTCTACAACGCCAGGCTGCGCGGTGGCGTCTGGCAGGCCGTGATGGCGCTGCGCGGGCCGGCACCCTGAGGTATCGCCCCCATGAAAAAACCCGGCAGGGCCGGGTTCTTTCGGGGGATGTCGGAGCGATCAGCCGTACCGCGGCTCCAGGCTCAGTCGGCGTAGGTGCCCGCCGCCTTGATGACCTTGCCCCACTTCTCGATCTCGGACTGGACGAACTTCTTGTGGCCTTCGGGTTCGATGCGGCCGTCGCTGGCGATCACGGCGCCCAGGGCTTCCTGGCGCTTGATGAACTCGGGGTCCTTGAGCGCGGCCTTCATGGCTTCGTTGACCTTCTTGACGATGTCCGCCGGCGTGCCCTTGGGCGCGTACAGGCCGTGCCAGATGGTGACCTGGAAGTCGGGCACGCCCACTTCGGCCAGCGTCGGCAGGTCCTTGAGCGCGGGCATGGTCAGGCGCTTGGGCGTGGTCACGGCATAGGCCTGGACCTTCTTGGCCGTGATCTGGCCCGTGGTGTTGGTGGTCTGGTCGCACAGCAGGTCGACCTGGTTGCCGATCAGGTCGGCAATCGCAGGTGCGGCGCCCTTGTAGGGCACGGGCGTCATTTCCGTCTTCATGGCGGACTGCAGCATCAGGCCGCACAGGTGGGAGGCGGAACCGATGCCGGCGTTGGCCAGGTTGACCTTGCCCTGGTTCTTGGCGATCCAGTCCTTGACCTCGGCGAAGTTCTTGGCCGGCAGCGAGGGGCGACCGATCAGGGTCATGGGCACGTCGTTGATGATGCCGGCGTACTCGAAGTCGCCCAGCACGTTGAACGACAGCTTGCGGTACAGCGACGGGATCGTGGACATGCCGATGTGGTTGATCAGCAGTGTGTAGCCGTCGGGACGGGCGCGCGCGGCCTTGGCCGTGCCGATGGTGCTGCCCGCGCCGTCGGCGTTGTCCACCACGATGGTCGCATTGTTCAGCTGCTTGCGCATGGATTCGGCCAGATCGCGGGCCACCTTGTCGGTGGGGCCACCTGCGGTGAACGGCACGATGAGGGTGATCGTCTTGCCGGCGGCAGGGTAGTCCTGGGCGTGGGCGCCGACGGCCGCACCGGCGGCCAGCGCGATCGCTGCGATCTTGAACAATGCTTGCATGGTGTCTCCAAGTGAATAGCGTGCAAATGATAGGGGGCGATGCGCATCCACCCTTGAGGGCAAACACGCAAGAAAACCGAATGCACGGGGTGACGGATTTTAAGAATTGTTTCTATTGCGTCGCAGCAGATTCCCTTTGGATTGATCTAGTGCAAACCCTGGGAGCCTTGACAGATAACGCTTTTTCAGGAGCAGGCATGTCCCGATCGCAGGGGCGCCGTCCCCCTCCCGCAGGAGAGGGGGACGGCGCCCAGCGCCTCAGGGGGTGCTACCGATACGAGCGCGCATCTTCGATCACCTTGCCATCATTGGGCAGGGTTCCGGGCAGCACCATCTGCACGTCGCCGCGCAGCTTGGTGACTTCACGCACCGCATCCGACAGCTGCTGGGCCAGCCCGGGCGAGGTCTCGCGTGTTTCCACCAGCAACTGCATCTGGTCATTGGCCATTTCGCCCGTGACCACCAGGCGCGCCTTGCCGACCTGGGGGAAGCGGCGCACCACCTCGGCGATCTGGCCGGGATGTACGAACATGCCGCGCACCTTGGTGGTCTGGTCGGCGCGGCCCATCCAGCCCTTGATGCGGACATTGGTGCGGCCCGTGGGGCACTGGCCCGGCAGCACGGCGGAGAGGTCGCCCGTGCCGAAGCGCACCAGCGGATAGTCGGGGTTGAAGGTGGTGACCACCAGCTCGCCCACCTCGCCGGCCGCCACGGGGTCGCCCGTGCCGGGGCGCACGATCTCGACGAGGACCTGCTCGTCCAGCACCAGGCCTTCGCGGGCCTCGGTCTCGTAGGCGATCAGGCCCAGGTCGGCCGTGGCATAGCACTGGTAGCCGGCGATGCCGCGCTCGGCCAGCCAGTCGCGCAGCGAGGGCGGGAAGGCCTCGCCCGAGACCATGGCCTTGGTCACAGACGCGATGGACAGGCCCATCTCGATGGACTTCTCCACGATGATCTTCAGGAAGCTGGGCGTGCCCACGTAGCCGGCGGGCCGCAGATCGGCCATGGCCTGCACCTGCTGCTCGGTCTGGCCCGTGCCGCCCGGGAATACCGTGCAGCCCAGCGCATGGGCGCCGCTTTCCATCATCGAGCCGGCGGGCACGAAGTGGTAGCTGAAGCAGTTGTGCACCAGCTCGCCGGGCCGAAAGCCCGAGGCATGCAGCGCGCGCGCCATGCGCCAGTAGTCGGCGCGGCGGCTCTCGGGTTCGTAGATGGGGCCGGGGCTGCCGAACAGCCGGGGCATGGGCTGGCCCAGGCCGATGGCGTTGAAGCCGCCGAAGATCTGCGCGGGCCGCTGCTCGGCCTGGCGCTGCAGCAGCTCGTACTTGCGCGTCACCGGCAGGCGGGCCAGGGCCTCGCGGCTGGTGATCTGCGCGGCATCGACGCCGGCCAGGATCTGGGCGAAGGCGGCTGAGTGTTGCTGCGCATGGGAGATCTGCCGGGGCAGGGCGGCCAGCAGCGCCGCTTCGCGTTCGTCAGGGGTGCGCGTCTCCAGCGCGTCGTAGAAGGCACTCATGGCTAGTCCTGTAGGTGGAAAGGGCAGATGGAGTCCGGCCAGTGGTGAAAGAAAGATTCCAACAATCCTTGTGCCGCCCCTTGCCCGCGAAACCGGCGCGGCCCAACCCCAGGGACACCGAGGAAGGGCCGCCCCGCGCCGAGGGTGTCGTCCCCCTTTCAGGGGGAAGGCGCGAAGCGACTCAGGGGGTATTCATGCAAGCCAGCGCTTGCGGCGCTTGTAGCTTTTCACGTCCTTGAAGCTCTTGCGCTCGCCACCGCCCACGCCCAGGTAGAACTCCTTGACGTCCTCGTTGCTGGCCAGGTCGGAGGCAGCGCCGTCCATGACGATGCGGCCGCTTTCCATGATGTAGCCGTAGTCCGCGTACTTGAGGGCCATGTTGGTGTTCTGCTCGGCCAGCAGGAAGGTGACTTTTTCCTTGCTGTTGAGGTCCTTGACGATGTGGAACACCTCCTCGACGATCTGCGGCGCCAGGCCCATGGAGGGCTCGTCCAGCAGCACCATGCGCGGATTGGCCATCAGCGCGCGGCCGATGGCGCACATCTGCTGCTCGCCGCCCGAGGTGTAGGCCGCCTGCGAGGTGCGACGGGTCTTCAGGCGCGGAAAATAGTTGTAGACCTTTTCCAGGTTGGCCGCGATCTCGCCCTTGTCGGTGCGCGTGTAGCTGCCGGTCATCAGGTTTTCCTCGATGGTCAGGTGGGCGAAGCAGTGGCGTCCCTCCATGACCTGGACCACGCCGCGCCGGACCAGGTCCGAGGGGCTGAGGTTCTCGATGCGCTCGCCCTCCAGCTCGATCGTGCCCTTGGTGACCTCCCCGCGCTCGCCCTTGAGCAGGTTGGAGATGGCGCGCAGCGTGGTGGTCTTGCCCGCGCCGTTGCCGCCAAGGATGGCCACGATGCTCTCGCGCGGCACCTGGAGCGAGACGCCCTTGAGCACCAGGATCACATGGTTGTAGATGACTTCGATGCCATTGACCACGAGCAGCGGAGCGCTGGCGGCCGGGGCTAAGGTGGATGCGGTGGTCATGGCGTCGTCCATGGGCGTTGATACAGAGATGGATGCGGTGGCCGCAGCTTGCGAAGCATCTCGGTGGACCGCGCGCAGCGTATGAAACTGGCGCGGCCCAACTCAGAGACACCGAGGAAGGGCCTATGCCGGCCGCGCCGCCCCGCCCCGAGGGTGTCGTCTCCCTTTCAGGGGGAAGGCGCGTCAGCGCCTCAGGGGGTGCAACTCCTCACTTTTACGTTCTTTTCCTTGGCGTACTTGTCCGCGTACTCCTTGACCAGCGGCTCGACCATGGACTTGTCGGCCTGGTACCAGTCGGAGACCACTTTCCACTTGGCGCCGTCCCACTGGGCGATGCGCGACCAGTCGGTGCCCAGGTGGTTGTCGCAGCTGGTCTTGACGGGGCGGATGATCTTGCCGAAGCCCAGCTCGTTGAGGCGCTCTTGCGTCAGGTTCAGGTTCTCCAGGCCCCAGCGCACCTGCTCGGAGGTCATGACCTTGCCCTTGCCGAACTTCTCCTGCGCGGTGCGGATGGCCTCCACCTGCAGCATGGAGATCACCATGCCGCGCGTATGGGCCATGGCGCCCAGTTCCTTGGGGTCGGTGGCGGTGCCCTGGCCCTTGTCGTAGACCATGGACTTGACGTCCTCGTGCACCTTGTCGTGCTCGGCCGTGTTGTGGATGGTCACGGTGTTGTAGCCCTTGGCGCCAGCGCCGATGTCCTTGACGTCATGGTCCGAGCCGGCCCACCAGATGGCGTACATCTTCTCGCGTGGATAGCCCGTGGCCTGGGCCTCGCGCACGGCCGTGGGCGTCATCACGCCGGCCGACCACAGCAGCACATAGTCGGGGCGCTGCTGGCGGATCTGCAGCCAGGTGGATTTCTGTTCCACCCCGGGCGCGGTCACGGGCAGCAGGGTCAGGTCGAAGCCTTCCTTGGCCGCGCGCTTTTGCAGCAGCGGGATGGGTTCCTTGCCGTAGGGCGAGTCGTGGTAGACCAGGGCGATCTTCTTGCCCTTGAGGCTGCCCTTTTCCTTCTTCAGGATGTCCTGGATGATGGAGTCGGCGGCCGTCCAGTAGTTGCCCAGCAGCGGGAAGTTCCACTCGAACACCTTGCCGTCGGCCGACTGCGACAGGCCGTAGCCCGTGGTGATGATGGGCATCTTGTCGCCGGGCGCCTTGTCGGTCACGGCGAAGGTGATGCCGGTGGACTGGGGATCGAAGCCGGCGGCGCCGCCGCCCTTGCCCTTCAGGCGCTCATAGCATTCCACGCCCTTGGCCGTGTCGTAGGCCGTCTCGCATTCCTCGTAGGCGATCTTCACGCCATTGATGCCGCCCTTGGCGTTGACCAGCTTGATGTAGTCCTGCTTGCCGTCGGCCCATGGAATGCCCAGGGGCGCGAACTGGCCCGTGCGGTAGACCAGCAGCGGCACGAACTGCTCCTGGGCCTGGGCGGCAGGGGCCGCCACGAGGCCGCCGATTCCGGCGGCGACGGTGGCGGCGGCGATGGCGACTTTCTTGAACATCATGACGTTGTCTCCTAGTTGGCTGGGGAAGATTCCCCGGTTATCCGGCACTCTGTGGCGCCTTGCGTCGATCAGAATCAAACATCCCATATTTCCTGGCGCCATGTTGGAAACTGGCGAGGCCGAGATCAGGGACACCGAGCAAGGGCCGCCCCGCAGCGAGGGTGTCGTCCCCCTTCAAGGGGGAAGGCGCGAAGCGACTCAGGGGGTACTCCATCTCAATGCGGGAAGGGCCAGACGCGCAGCTTCTGGCGGGCCGTGGCCCACAGTTTGGCCAGGCCATGCGGCTCCACGATCAGGAAGAACACGATCAGCGCACCGAAGATCATGTGCTCCAGGTAGGTGGCCGTGGCCGTGGACAGCGGCAGGCCCAGCCAGTGGGGCACCTGGTTGAGCAGCAGGGGCAGCAGCACGAAGAAGGCCGCGCCGAAGATGCTGCCCACCACCGAGCCCAGGCCGCCGATGATGATCATGAACAGCAACTGCAGCGAGCGGTCCAGGCTGAAGGCCGCGGGCTCCCAGGCGCCCAGGTGCACGAAGCCCCACAGCGCGCCGGCCACGCCGACGATGAAGCTGCTGACGGCAAAGGCGCTGAGCTTGGCGTAGGTGGGGCGGATGCCGATCACGGCGGCGGCCACGTCCATGTCGCGCATGGCCATCCACTCGCGGCCGATGGCGCTGCGCACCAGGTTCTTGGCGGCCAGGCCCAGCACGCACAGGATGCCCAGGCACAGCAGGTATTTCTCCATGGGCGTGTCGATCTTCCAGCCCGCGATGGACAGCGGGCCGGCGCTGACCGAGCCCGAGGAGGAGTTGTTCGTCACCCAGGCGGCGCGGCTGGTCAGCCAGTCCATGAAGAACTGGGCGGCCAGCGTGGCCACGGCCAGGTACAGGCCCCGGATGCGCAGGCTGGGCAGGCCGAAGACCACGCCGAAGACCATGGCCAGCACGCCGCCGCCGATCAGGGCCACCAGCAGCGGCATGCCCTCGAAGCGCGCCTGCAGGTTGTAGGCCGCATAGGCGCCCACCGCCATGAAGGCGCCGGTGCCCAGAGAGATCTGGCCGCAGTAGCCGACCAGGATGTTCAGCCCCAGCGCCGCCAGCGACATGATCAGGAAGGGGATCAGCACGGCCTGGAAGGTGTAGTCGCTGACCGCGAAGGGAATCACCAGGAAGGCGAAGGCCAGCAGCAGCACGATGGCCCAGCGGTCCTGGGCGACGCCGAAGATCTGCTGGTCGGAGGCGTAGCTCGTCTTGAATTGACCGTTCTCACGATAAAACATGGTGCAAGTTCTCCGTAACGGTCAAACGCGATCAATGATTTTGTCGCCGAACAGCCCCTGGGGCCGCACGAGCAGGAAGCACAGGGCCAGGCCGTAGGCGAACCAGGTCTCGATGCCGCCGCCGACCAGGGGGCCCAGGTAGACCTCGGAGAGCTTTTCGCCCACGCCGATGATCAGGCCGCCGATGATGGCGCCGGGCAGCGAGGTCAGGCCGCCCAGGATCACCACGGGCAGGGCCTTCAGGGCCACCAGCGACAGCGAGTACTGCACGCCCAGCTTGGAGCCCCAGATGATGCCCACCACCAGGGCCACGCCGCCGGCCACCGACCAGACGATGACCCAGATGCGCGACAGCGGGATGCCGATGGACTGGGCCGCCTGGTGGTCGTCGGCCACGGCGCGCAGGGCGCGGCCGGTCTTGGTCTTCTGGAAGAACACGCTGAGCGCGGCCACCAGCAGCGCGGCGATGCAGGCCGCGTACAGGTCTTCCTGGCTCAGCAGCACGCCGCCCTCGAACAGGCCGTCGAGGATGAACATGGGGTCCTTGGGCATGCCCACGTTGATGCTGTAGACGGCGCTGCCGAAGATCATCGGGCCCAGGCCGTCGAGCAGGTAGGCGATGCCCAGCGTGGCCATCAAGAGCGTGATCGGCTCCTGGTTGACCAGGTGGCGCAGCGCCAGCCGCTCGATCACCCAGGCCACGACCACCATGATGGCCAGCGACACGCAGATGGCCAGCAGGTTGGTGAACCAGCCGGCCTCCAGGCCGGTCCACTTCGGAATCCACTCGGAAAAACGCGCCATGGCCAGGGCCGAGAACAGCACCATCGCGCCCTGGGCGAAGTTGAACACGCCCGAGGCCTTGAAGATCAGCACGAAGCCGATGGCGATCAATGCGTACAGCGTGCCCACCATGAGGCCGCCGAACAAGGTTTCCAGGAAAAATCCCATGTCTGTCCCCTCAGTGGCTCGTGCCAAGGTAAGCGCGGATCACGTCTTCGTTCTGGCGCACCTCGTCGGGCGCGCCGTCGCCGATCTTCTTGCCGTAGTCCAGCACGACCACGCGGTCGCTGATGTCCATGACCACGCCCATGTCGTGCTCGATCAGCACGATGGTGGAGCCGAACTCGTCGTTGACATCGAGGATGAAGCGGCACATGTCCTGCTTTTCCTCCACGTTCATGCCTGCCATGGGCTCGTCCAGCAGCAGCACCTGGGGCTGCATGGCCAGGGCACGGCCCAGGTCCACGCGCTTTTGCAGGCCGTAGGGCAGCTGGCCCACGGGCGTCTTGCGGTAGGCCTGGATCTCGAGGAAGTCGATGATGTGCTCGACGAACTCGCGGTGGCGTATCTCCTCGCGCGCGGCCGGGCCAATGCGCAGGGCCTGCATCAGGATGCCGCTTCTGATCTGCAGGTTGCGGCCGGTCATGATGTTGTCGATCACGCTCATGCCCTTGAACAGCGCCAGGTTCTGGAAGGTGCGCGCCACGCCCATCTCGGCCACCTGGCGGCTGTTCATGTGGCTGAAGGTCTTGCCCCGGAAGGTGATCGAGCCCTCGGACGGCGTGTACACGCCGTTGATGCAGTTGAGCATGGAGCTCTTGCCCGCGCCGTTGGGGCCGATGATGGAGCGGATCTCGTGCTCGCGCACATTGAACGAGATGTCCGTCAGCGCCTTCACGCCGCCGAAGCGCAGGCTGATGTTCTTGATGTCCAGGATGACATCGCCGATCTTCTTGTGTGCCATTGCAGCGACTCCCTTCAGGCCTTGGCCGCGGACGCGGGATGGGTCTTGGCATCGACGATGGACAGCGTGGCGCTGACGCTGCCCGTGCGGCCATCCTCGAACTTCACCTGCGTCTCGATGAACTGCTCGCGCTTGCCCGTGTACAGCGCATCGACCAGCACGCCGTACTTGTCGGCGATGAAGCCGCGGCGCACCTTGCGGGTGCGGGTCAGCTCGTCGTCATCGGGGTCCAGCTCCTTGTGCAGCACCAGGAAGCGCGCCACCTGGGTGTCGGCCATGCCGGCCTCGGCGGCCAGGTCGGCGTTCACCCGGGCCACGCAGTCGGCCACCATCTCCAGCACCTTGGCCTTGGAGGCCAGGTCCACATAGCCGCCATACGGCAGGCCCTGGCGTTCGGCCCAGTTGCCCACGGCCTCGTAGTCGATGTTGATGAAGGCGCAGACCTGGTCGCGGCCGTGGCCGAAGCACACCGCCTCCTTGATCTGGGGGAAGAACTTGAGCTTGTTCTCGATGTAGTTGGGCGCGAACATGGCGCCGCGCGCGGTCTTGCCCACGTCCTTGGCGCGGTCGATGATGCGCAGCTGGCCGCCGGCATCGATCAGGCCCGCGTCGCCCGTGTGGAACCAGCCGTCGGCGTCGATGACCTCGGCCGTGGCGTCGGGGCGCTTGTAGTACTCCTTGAGCACGGACACGCCCTTGAGCAGCACCTCGCCGTTGTCGGCGATCTTCAGCTCGATCCCGGGCGCCGCCTGGCCCACGCTGCTCAGCTCCACCTGGCCGTCGCGCTGGATGCAGACATAGGCGCAGGTCTCGGTCTGGCCGTACAGCTGCTTGAGATTGATGCCGATGGAGCGGAAGAAGCGGAACAGCTCGGGGCCGATGGCCGCGCCCGCCGTATAGGCCACGCGGATGCGCGACAGCCCCATGGCGTTGCGCAGCGGGCCGTAGATGCACAGGTCGCCCAGCGCGTACTGCATGCGGTCGAGCAGGCCCACGGGCTTGCCGTCCAGGATGTCCGACCCCACGCGGCGTGCCACGGCCATGGCGCGCTCGTACATCCAGCGCTTGAAGGGCGCCGCATCCTCCATGCGGATGGACACCGAGGTCAGCATGCCCTCGAAGATGCGTGGCGGCGCGAAGTAGTAGCTGGGGCCGATCTCGCGCAGGTCGATGGACACGGTCGATGCCGACTCGGGGCAGTTGATGGTGAAGCCGGCCACCAGCCATTGCGCGAAGGAAAACAGATGGTCGCCGACCCAGGCCGGGGGCAGGTAGGAGATCACGTTGTCGCCAGGGCCCAGGCGGTCCACCTGGGCGCCGCCGCGCGCCGACTCGCCGAAGCTGCGGTGCGTCTGGCACACGCCCTTGGGCTTGCCCGTGGTGCCCGAGGTGTAGAGGATGACCGAGACATCGTCGGGCGACAGTGCGGCCAGCATCGCATCCCAGGCGCCCGGGTGCGCGGCATCCCAGTCCTTGCCCTTTTGCAGCAGGGCCTCGGTGCTGATCAGACCCGGCTGGTCGTAGTGGCGCATGCCACGCGGGTCGTCATAGACGATGTGCCGTATGCCGGGCACGTGTTCGCGCACCTCCAGCAGCTTGTCCACCTGCTCCTGGTTCTCGGCGAAGGCGAAGTCGATCTCGGCATCCTCGATGACGAAGCGCATCTCGGCGGCCACGGCATCCTGGTACAGCGGGATCGGCACGCCGCCCAGCGCCTGCACGGCGATGAAGCCCATGTAGACATGGGGCCGGTTGTCGCTGACGAAGGCCAGGTTCTGGCCACGCGCCATGCCCAGCGCGGCCAGGCCGCAGGCCATGTGGCGCACGGTGTCCAAGGCCTCGCTCCAGCTCCAGGTCTGCCAGATGCCGTATTCCTTCTCGCGCAGCGCCGGCGCCTGGGGGCGCTCGGCGGCATGCTGGAGCAGCAGGTGCGGGAACGTGGTCGTCATTCCATGTCCTTGGGAGTTCGATGAACGGGTGCCGCGGAACCCTGGGGCCCAGGCCGCAGCAAACCGGCTTGGACTGCATCCTAGGTCTGGCTTTGACGTCGTGGTGTCTGTTTGACGACAATTTGAGGGAAAGCCATCATCGGGAAAACCTGCCGTAACAAATGGTGCCAAAAGGGTCGCTTGCGTTGCATCAGGGCTTGCATTGCCGGGGGACGGACATTTCGCTGCCATTGGCGGGCACCGGCCTGCTCGTGGAAATCCCGCTTACGCGGGCCGCCGGGCTCGGGCAATGCTTGGATGGTTTTTGATGAACCATCCATGAGCCAAGAACTGTCACTGCACCAGCGCCGGCGCGCGCCACGGTCCGAGGAACTCGCAGGCATTCCCTGGCTGGCCGTGCTCCAGCCCGCCGAGCGGGAACGCGCCCAGAAGGCGCTGGTCGTCGGCGATGCCCAGCCGGGCGACTATGTCTGCCGCACGGGCCGGGCCCCTACCTACTGGTTCGGCGTGGTCGAAGGCCTGCTCAAGATGAACACCGACGGCGTGGACGGCGCCAGCATGACGCTGGCCGGCCTGCCACCGGGTGGCTGGTTCGGCGAGGGCACGGCCGTCAAGCGCGAGCCCTACCGCTACAACGTGCAGGCCATACGCAGGAGCGTGGTCGGCGGCCTTCCCATCGACACCTTCCACTGGCTGCTGGACCACTCCATCGGCTTCAACCGCTTCGTCATGAGCCAGCTCAACGAGCGCCTGGGCCAGTTCATCGCGGCCCGCGAGATCGACCGCCTCACCAATCCTGACCTGCGCGTGGCGCGCAGCCTTGCGGCGCTGTTCCATCCGCTGCTGTACCCGGGCGTGGGCGATGTGCTGCGCATCACCCAGCAGGAGCTGGCCTACCTCGTGGGCCTGTCGCGCCAGCGTGTCAACGAGGCCTTGTCGGTGCTGCAGCGCGAGCATGCCATCGTCGTCGAGTACGGCGGATTGCGCGTGCTCGATCTGGAGGCGCTGCGCAGCGGGCTGTTCACTGCCCAGCGCAAGGTGGCGGCCTGAGGGGCGCCTCGATTCTCAGATCACGCCCTCCAGACGCAACTTCTCCTGCTGCCGCGCATCCAGCCCCAGGGCGGCATAGATGGCGGCGTTGTCCTGGCCCGTGGCCGGGCCGGTGCGGGGCGAGGGCGCCGTGCGGCCGGTGAAGCGCGGCACGGGTGCCGGTGCGGTGAGGGCGCCCAGTGCGTCGTCCGCCAGCGTGATGAAGCTGCCGCGCGCCGCGAAATGCGGGTCCGCCAGCGTGTCCTGGGCCGAGTGGATCCTGCTGAACGGAATCTCCCGCGCGGCCAGCGCCTGGGCGGCCTGGGCGAAGTCGCGTTCACGGCACCAGCGTGCAACGATGGCGTCGATGTCTGCCAGGTTGCGGATGCGTGCGGCGTTGTCCGCGAAGCGCGCATCCGCCGCCAGCGCGGGTTGTTCCATGGCCTCGCACAGCCGCGCAAAGATGGCATCGCCCGTGGCCACCACGGTCAGCCAGGCGCCGTCACGGGTCTGGTAGACGTTGGACGGCGCGGTGTAGCCGGCGCGCGAGCCCATGCGCGAGCGCGCCCTGCCACCGAGTTCGTATTCGGCCGCCAGCGGGTCCAGCAGGCGCAGCAGGGCCTCGGTGGCGGACAGGTCGATCTCCAGGCCGCGCCGCCGGGCCGCAGGCAGGGCGTTGCGCTCGGCCAGGGCTGCCGCGATGGCGAAGGCGCCGAACAGTCCCGCCACCACGTCGCCCAGCGGGTAGTTCATGTGCTGGGGCGGGCCATCGGCCTCGCCCGTGAGGTGGGTGAAGCCGCTCATGGCCTCGAAGATGCGCGCAAAGCCGGGGCGGCGTGCATAGGGGCCGGTCTGGCCGAAGCCCGTCACGCGCAGCACGATCAGGCGCGGGTTGTGCGCATGCAGCGTGGCCAGGTCCAGGCCCCAGCGGTCCAGGGTGCCGGTGCGGAAGTTCTCCACGAGCACGTCGAAATCCGCGATCAGCCGCAGGAACAGCGCGCGGCCCTCGGGCTTGCGCACGTCCAGCGAGACGCCCTGCTTGCCCCGGTTGGCCGTCTTCCAGAAGATGGCGTGGCCTTCATGCACGGGCGCCAGGCTGCGCAAGGTGTCGCCGCCGCCGGGCAGCTCCAGCTTGACCACCTCGGCGCCCAGGTCGCCGCACAGCGTGGCCGAGAAAGGGGCGGCCAGCACCGTGGCCATGTCGAGGATGCGCACGCCTTCGAGGGGGTAGCCATGGCGTTCCATCACTGGCCTTTCAGGTCCACGTTCTTCATCACGGGCTCCCAGGCGCGGCGGTCTTCGGCCACGCGCCGGTGGAAATCCGCCGTCTGCGTGGGCAGCGGCGTGGCACCCAGGCGCACCAGCTTGGCGCGTGTCTCGGGCAGGGCCATGGCCTTGGCCAGCGCCTGGTTGAGCGTGGCCACGATCTGCTGCGGCGTGCCTTTGGGCGCGGCCAGGCCCACCCACAGGCCGGTATCGAGGCCGGTCACGCCCAGTTCGGCAAAGGTGGGAATGTCGGGCGCGGCCGCAGAGCGGCTCTTGCCGGTCTGCGCCAGGATCCGGATCTGCCCGCCCTGCATGTAGGGCAGGGTGCCGCCCAGGTTGTTGCACATCACGGGGATGTGGCCGGCCATGAGGTCGTTGACGGCCGGGGCGTTGCCCTTGTAGGGCAGGTGCTGCATCTTCGTGCCGAGCCGGTGGTTGACCATCTCGCAGACCAGGTGCGAGGGCGTGGCCGTGCCCGCCGAGCCGAAGGACAGCGTGCCGGGCTGGGCCTTGTCGGCGGCCACCAGTTCGGCCAGCGTGCGGTAGGGGGCCTTGGCGTTGACGGCGATGACGTTGGGCAGGTCCGCCACCAGGCCGATGTACTCGTAGTCGGTCAGCGGGTTCCACTTGAGGTGGGCGTGCACATGGGGTAGGAAGACATTGCTCAGGCCCGCCATCAGCAGGGTGTAGCCGTCAGGGGCGGCGCGCGCGACCAGCTCGGAGCCGACCAGGCTGCCGGCGCCGGGCCTGTTCTCCACCACCACGGGCTGGCCCAGGGCCTGGCCCAGTTCGACCGACAGGGCGCGGGCCACGAGGTCGGTGCTGCCCCCGGCCGGGAAGGGCACGATCACGCGCACGGGCCGCTCGGGAAAGGCGGCATGCGCGCAGGCGCACAGCATGAGCAGGCCCATGCCTGCCAGGGAGGTTCTGGGGGCGGTTTTCATGGCGTCTCCGGTGTCAGCCGCGCTCGCGCAGCATGTGCCTGGCGATGTTGAGCTGGTGGATCTGGCTGGTGCCCTCGTAGAGGCGGAACACGCGCACATCGCGGTAGTGGCGCTCGATGGGGCTGAAGTCGGCCACATAGCCGGCGCCGCCGAACATCTGCACGGCGCGGTCGGCCACGCGGCCGCACATCTCGGAGGCGAAGTACTTGCACATGGAGGCGGACAGTGCCACGTCCTCGCCGCGGTCGCGGGCGCGCGCGGCCTCCAGGATCATGGACTGGGCGGCGAAGATCTCGGTGCGGCAGTCCGCCAGCAGGGCCTGCACCAGCTGGAAGTTCGCCACCGGCTGGCCGAACTGGCGGCGCTCGCTCACATGCGCCAGCGCCAGCTCCAGCATGCGCATGGCCGGGCCCGTGCACAGCGCGGCCAGGTGCAGGCGCTGCTTGTTGAGCACCTTCATCACGGTCTTGAAGCCCTGGCCCTCGCGCCCGCCGATGATCTGGTCGGCCGGCACGCGGCAGCCGTCGAAATGCACGTCGGAGACGGGCGAGCCGGCCTGGCCCATCTTGCGGTAGGGCTGGCCGGTGGACAGACCCGGCGAACGCTCCACGAAGAAGGCCGTGAGTCCTTCGCTGCCCGTGCTGCCCTGCTGCGTGCGGGCGATGACGGTGAAGACATCGGCCAGCGGTGCGTTGGTGATGAAGCGCTTCGTGCCGTCCAGCACGTAGTGGTCGCCCTCGCGGCGTGCCGTGGTCTGGATGTTGCTGGCTTCGGAGCCCGCGTCGGGCTCGGTCAGCGCCAGGCAGCCCGTGAGCTCGCCGCGCGCCATGCGCGGCAGCCAGCGCTGCTTTTGCGTCTCGGTGCCATCGGCGACCAGGGCCTCCGAGCCTATGCCGGTGTTGGTGCCCACGCGGGCGCGCAGCGCCACCGAGGCCTGGGACAGCTCGAAGGCGCACAGCACCAGTTCCTCGGTACTCAGGCCCAGGCCGCCGTAGGCCCGGGGAATGCTCCAGCCGAAGTAGCCCTTGTCACGCAGCTCCTGGACCACGGCGGGCGGAATGTCGTCGTCGCGCTCGACCTGCTCTTCCAGCGGATGCCAGCGGTGGCGGACGAAATGGCGGATGTCTGCAATCAGGGCCTGCAGGCGGGCGTCGTCTTGGATCATGGGCCGCACTGTAGGAAGCGCGGCGGCGGAGGCCGCACTGCCGTTTCAATTATTGAAACGCAGTTGCGGCATGGCGCCCGGCTTCCGCACAATCGCTGCGTGACCCAAGCACCGATCGCCCATCAGCCCAGGGACTCGCAGGATGTCTGCCGCATCCGTGAGCAGGACCCGTATTTCGCGGGCACGCTGGCCAAGGGGCTGATGATCCTGCAGTGCTTCGTCAGCGACCCGCGTCCGCATGCCAACAGCGAGCTGGCCCGGCGCCTGGGCCTGCCACGGCCCACGGTATCGCGCCTGTGCCGCAGCCTGCAGACCATGGGCTACCTGGACCATGACGAGCGGCTGGACCGCTACTTCGTCGGCCCGGCCGCCGTGGCCCTGGGCTACCCGTATGTGATCAACACCCCGCAACTGGCCCAGCTGCGCCTGCCCATGCAGGCCCTTGCCGATCGTGTGAAGGGGGCCGTGTCGGTGGGCGTTGCCATGGATCTGGACGTGGTCTACCTGGAGACCTGCGCCTGGGAGGGCGGCACGCTCAAGCGCCCGGGCGTGGGGGCGGTGCGCGGCGTGCTGGAGACCGCCATGGGCCGGGCGGGCCTGGCACAGCTCGGGGTCGGCGAGCAGCAGCACTTCCTGCAGCGCGTGCAGCACCAGCGGCCCGATGAATATGCGCGCTGCCTGGACAACGCCAGGGAGAGCATTGCCCGATATCAGGACAGGGGCTTCGCGGTGAACATGGGGGATTCCGGCCTGGGTGTCTGTGCCGTGGGCGCGGCCTCGCGCATCCGCTATGGCACGCGCCGGCTGCTGTTCAACTGCGCCGTGCCCGGCCTGCGCATGCCGGGCCGCGCACTGGTCCGGGACGTGGGCCCCCAGCTCGCGCAGCTGGTGGCCCTGTGCGACCGGCTGCCCGCGGACCGCTGAGCGGCGGGCGGGCAGCAGGCTCCGGATTCAGAAGATCGCCAGCACGAGGCCGATGGCCAGCAGCACGCCGAAGGCGATCCAGCCGTTCTTCTGGTCCAGGCCGCCGATCTGGCGCAGTGCGTCTTCGCGCGCGCCCCCCGTCAGCCCCATCTGGTTGATCTGCTGTATGCGTGTGACCAGCCATTGCAGATAGGTGCGCTTGACGGTGAACGAAATGGCCACGGCGATGCCCAGCACGCGGCCGGCGCCGGCCGTGCCGGGCATCAGCAGATTGATGATCACAAGCGTGACGAAGGCGACCACGGCATAGGCGTAGACCCGGCGCGCAATCGCCCAGGACACACCCATGAAAGGAATGGCCGTCCAGCAGGGACTGAGCCCGGCAAAGAAACCTTTTTTGCCATTGACCATGCGCTCCCAGAGCGGGCGGTATTTTTCCGCATTCTCCCCGATGGCGGTTTCCATATCGGACCACTGGATTCCGGTCAGGTCCATCTTGGTGATAAGAAGTGCCTTGAATTGTTCTTTCAATGGCGGAGAGTTCGATAGATGGGGTGTATCGCTCATGGTTTTCCTTGCTGAATGAGGCTGGAGTATGGGCATGAAGGCCCGGAGGCCGCAACGGGCAATGCGCACAGGTCGCCGTATCGAAGAAGGCTCTTGGCTTCCTGGCGCGCGCCATTCTATGGCGCGACAGGCATTCCATTGCGAATCGAATGATCCGCATTGCCGTGGATGGGAATGGTGTGCAGCGGGGTGGAAAACTATTTATTACATAAGGAACGATATGTTTCGCATGCCTTCATTCGGAATTCTGGCCGGTTTGCGAAGTTTCTTTACTCATCGGTTCTTGCTGGTCTTTTGAAAACCGGTGCGATGGCATATCGGGGCGGATACAACGCATGCCGTTGAAGGTCGATGGCTTCCCATATCGTCGGGCATGTGCGCCGTGCCGGCCGTGGGCTGCAGGTGCCCAGGTGCGGTGCCGGCGGCTGCGTCCCGGGCCGGGCACGGCGAGGCCGGCCCGATAGCCGAGCGCAATGCCCGTATTGGTCGCAGGGCGCCGCCGTGGCGGGCCGTGGCGCGCGACAATGGCGGCCTGATGTCATCCCCTACTTCTTCCAAACCGCCCCGGCCCGGCACCGACGAGGCGGCAGCGCCCTCGGCGCGCCCTGTGCTGCGCCGTCCCGCCAAGCCCCAGGCCGAGCCTGCCGGCGATTCCCGCCGCCCCTCCTCCGGTGGCGCGGGCAAGTCCGCAGGCGCACGCGGTGCGCGCGGCGACCGCAATGAACGTGGCGACCGCAACGAACGCGGCGGGCGCAATGAGCGCTACGAGCGCTCCGACCGGCGCGATGCCGCCCCCCGCGCCAGCGCACGGGACCAGCGTCCCCGCACGGGCGGCTTCGGCCGTGCAGAGGACCTGGAACGCTCCCAGCCTCGTGGTGACTGGCGCGAATCCGGCGGCGGCGAAGGCCGTGGCCCGCGCGAGCAGCGCGACACCCGTGAGGCACGCCCCCCGCGTCCACCGCGCCAGGACGAGCGCCGCGATCGGCCCCATGGCCAGCGCGACGAGCGGCCACGCGAAGGATTCCGTGATGGTCCGCGCGAAGGCGGCTTCCGGGACCGTCCCCGTGACGATGTCCGCGGGCCCCGCCGCGACGATGCCCGTGGCCCGCGCCGTGATGTGCCGGCCGAACCTGCCTACCGCCCGCTCAGCGGCATCCGCACCTATCGTCCTGCCGATGGCGGCAGCCGAGAGATCCCCGTCAAGCGTGCCCCCGCGCCCGTGCAGGCGCAGGTGCCCGGTGCCGTGCGCATCAACAAGCGCCTGGCCGACATGGGTCTGTGCTCGCGCCGCGAGGCCGACGAATGGGTGGAAAAGGGCTGGGTGCGTGTCAATGGCGAAGTTGCCGTCATGGGCCAGAACGTCGTGGCTTCCGACCGCATCACGGTGGAGCGCGAGGCACGCGAGCGGCAGGACCAGCAGGTCACGATCCTGATCCACAAGCCCATGGGCTACGTCAGCGGCCAGGCCGAGGATGGCCATGAGCCTGCCGTGACCCTGGTCACGCCACAGAACCACTGGAACCAGGACAGCAGCCGCACGCGCTTCAACTTCGCGCAGCTCAAGGGCCTGGCGCCCTGCGGCCGGCTGGACATCGACTCCGTGGGCCTGCTGGTCCTGACCCAGGACGGCCGCGTGGCGCGCCAGATCATCGGCGAGGACTCCGAGGTGGACAAGGAGTACCTGGTGCGCGTGACCTATGGCGACCGCGACATCGACGTGCAGTCCGTGTTCCCGGCCGAGCAGCTGGAGCGCCTGCGCCACGGCCTGTCGCTGGATGGCGAGGCACTCAAGCCCGCCCAGGTGGACTGGCAGAACCCCGAGCAACTGCGCTTCGTGCTCACCGAAGGCAAGAAGCGCCAGATCCGCCGCATGTGCGAGCTGGTGGGCCTGCGCGTCGTGGGCCTCAAGCGCATCCGCATCGGCCGCGTGACGCTGGGCAACCTGCCTGCAGGACAGTGGCGCTACCTCGGTGCACATGAGAGCTTCTGACGCCTCGTGAGCCCCTGCTCCGCCTGCCGCGTGCGCTCGCACAATACATGCTGCAGTTCTAGGCCTGCGACCACATCCTCAACAGGTTGTGGTAGGTGCCCGACAGCGCCGAGAGGCTGGGGTCGCCCGGGTGGCGCACCGTCAGCTGCTGGATCTGCTGGTCCAGGTCGAAAAGCAGGCGGCGCTTTTCGTCCGAGGCCACGAGGCTGTGGGTCCAGAAGAAACTGGCATAGCGCGTGCCGCGCGTGACCGGGTTGACGCGGTGCAGGCTGGTGCCCGGGTAGACGATGGCGTCGCCCGCGGCCAGTTTCACGCTCTGGTGACCGAAGCTGTCCTCCACGACCAGCTCGCCGCCCTCGTATTCGTCAGGCTCGCTGAAGAACACCGTGGTGGACACGTCGCTGCGCACCTTGATGGCCGTGCCGGGGATGGTGAAGATGGCGTTGTCGATGTGGTTGCCGTAGGTGCCGCCGCCCTCGTAGCGGTTGAAGCGCGGTGGCAGCACCTTCAACGGCAGCGCCGCCGACATGAACAGCGGGCTGGCGCCCAGCTTGTCCAGGATGAGGTCGCCGATGGCCTGGCCCGCCGGGCTGTCCAGCGGCAGCTGCAGGTTGGCCTTGACCTGGGCCGCGAGGTGGCCTGCCGTGGCGCGGCCGTCCTGCCATGCGGCCTGCTCCAGTGCCTGGCGGCACTGGCGTACTTCGTCGGGGCTGAGCAGGGCGGGTATGCGGAGCATCATGGCAGGCGGTCCTCAGGGGCGGAATCAATGAGTGTCCCGCAAAAAAGCCCCGCAGGCGGCGATGGCCTGCGGGGCTTTGCGGTGATCTGCGCAGCGTCAAGCCGCTGCGCGTTCGCCTGGGGCGATCGGCAGATCAGTACGTCCACTTGAGCGAGGCCACGGCCGAGCGGCCTGCCGCCATGGTCGCGTAGTGGGGCGAACGCACGCCGCTGTAGTAGACCTTGTCGCCCAGGTTGTACAGGTTCAGCTGCAGAGTCAGGTTGCGGTCGATCTGGTAGGCCACCATGGCGTCATAGCGCGCATAGCCATTGGCGCCCTTGGTGACGATGCCGCCATCCACCGTGGAGCGGATATAGCCCTGGTTCACGCTGCTCTGGGCGTAGATGCCCAGGCCGATGGTGAGCCTGGCCATGGGCTTGTAGCTGGTCCACAGGCTGAAGCTGTGCTTGGGCGTGTTGGGAAACGGCAGGCCATTGGCCACGTTGCCCGCACCCGCGTTCTTCTGCTCGCTGTCCATGTAGGTGTAGCCGCCGAAGACGCTCAGGCCGGGCAGCACGCTGCCCGAGAAGCCCAGCTCCACGCCGTTGACCACCTTGTTGCCACCCATGTAGGTGACGCCGTTCTCGGTGATGCGCGCGTTGGTCACATCGTTGCGGAATAGCGCGGCGGTCAGCGCCAGGCGCTTTTCCATCAGATCCCACTTGGTGCCCAGTTCCAGCGAGCGGGTCTTCTCGGGCGCCAGATTGGCCAGCTGGTCGGTGGAGATGCCCAGGTCCTCGTTGCCATTGCCCAGCATGGAGCCGCCGGGGCGCGAGGAGGTGCCGATGCTGGCGTAGATGCTGCCGTTGGTGGCCGGCTTGTAGACCAGGCCCAGCTGGTAGTTGAACAAGGTGTCCGAGCGGCTCAGGTCATAGGCCGGCGTGTTGCGGCCGGCGGGGCCGGAAGAGCTGAGCTTGTAGTGGTCCATGCGCAGACCGGCATTGAGCAGCCACTGGTCGTTGAACTTCAGCGTGTCGAAGCCGTACAGGGCGACGGTGTCGATCTGGTTGTGGCTGGGGGAGCCCAGGGTCACGGGCAGGTTCCACAGCGGGCTGCTGTCCGGGTTGTTCAGCGAGGCGCACCACAGGCTGGCGGCCGTGCAGGTGGTGTTGGTGGTCTGCACCGCCGCCGTGCGGGATTCGGCCTTTTCCTTGGACAGCTCCAGGCCGAAGGCGTAGCTGTGGCCCACGCCGCCGGTCTGGGCCTTGCCCGTGAACTCCGAGAGGTTCTGCAGCGTCTTGATGTCGGCCACGCGTGCATTGCCGCGGCGGAACACGTAGCCGTTGACCACGTTGCCCTTGCTGTCGTCGGGCTGGGTCCACAGGTAGTCCTGCTCGGTCTTGCTGTAGCGCAGGCTGTTGCGGAACTTCTGGGTGTCGGTGAACCTGTGCTCGACGGTGGCCGTGAACAGGTCGCTCTTTTCCTTTTCGTAGTCGCGGCTGGTCAGGCCGTACCAGTTGTCGCGGTTGCCGCCGTAGGTGGGCCGGACCACGCTGCCGCCGGGCAGGCCGGCCGCGGCCGTGTTGCCGTACAGGTAGGGCACGCCGCCATCGGGGATGTTGTCGGTCTGCAGGTGCTGCCAGGACAGCGAGACCTCGGTGGGCGTGCCCATGCCGAAGGTCACGGTGGGGGCGATGCCCCAGCGCTTGTTCTCGGGACCGTTGCGGCCGGGAACGTCGGCATCGTGCACCATGGCGTTCAGGCGCAGGCCCACGCCTTCGCCGAGTACGCGGTTGGCGTCGATGGTGGCACGCTTGTAGCTGTCGGTGCCCAGGCCCACGTCACCCGTGATGAAGTTCTCGTTCCTGGCCTTCTTGGTCACCAGGTTGATGGAGCCGCCGGCACCGCCACGGCCTGCGTAGGCCGAGTCCGCGCCCTTGATGACTTCCACGGCTTCCAGGTTGAACACCTCGCGCGTGCCGGCCGCGATGTCGCGCATGCCGTCCACGAAGGTGCTGGCCTGGGCGTCCATGCCGCGGATGAAGGGCTGGTCGCCCGAGGGGTTGCCGCCTTCGCCATTGCCGAAGGTGATGCCGGGTGTGGAGCGCAGCGCGTCCTGCAGGCTGGTGGCGCCGGTCTGCTTGATGATTTCCTCGTTGATGACCTGCACCGTCTTGGGGGTGTCCACCAGCGGTGCGGTGAACTTGGCCGAGGAGGCGTTGTCCGTCTTGACCGGAGCGTCGGTTGAGGACGTCACGTTCACGGTGCCCAGGGTGGTGTTGGCCTGGGCAAGGGCCGAGGTGCCCGCGAGGCTCAGGGCCGCGGCAAGGGCCAGCTGGGTGAGGTTCGCGGGGGGGAGGATTTGTTGGAATGTGTGCATGTTCGCTCCGATGAAAGCCCGCGAATTGTTATTGCGAATCACTAGCGTTCGGTTTCTATTTCGTAAAGTTGGCCTGTTTGACCCAGGTAAAAGTCCTTCTCGTTGCCGTCAAGCAACAAATGAAAACCGTGTTTCACCAAAGGTTCAAGCAAAAAAAGGCGGCTGTCGCCAGCCGCCGGGGTTTTCTGCCAGGCGCCTCGTGCGCCCCTGCGTGGCCTTACTCGTCGGCCGGGCCTGCCAGCAGGGCCTTGTAGATCACGGCACCGATCAGGGCGCCTGCAATCGGGGCCACCCAGAACAGCCACAGCTGCGAAATCGCGATCTCCGGGCCGAACAGGGCCGGGCCCGTGCTGCGTGCCGGGTTGACCGAGGTATTGGTCACGGGGATCGAGATCAGGTGGATCAGCGTCAGGCACAGGCCGATGGCCAGGCCGCCGAAGCCGGCGGCGGCCCGTTTGGCCGTGGCGCCCAGGATGACGATGAGGAAGATGGCGGTCATCACCACCTCGGTGACCAGGGCCGCCGTCAGGCCGTAGCCGCCCGGCGAATGCGTGCCGAAGCCGTTGGTGGCGAAGCCGCCGATGTCGGCGCCGGCCTTGCCCGTGGCGATCACATAGAGGATGGCCGCGCCCGTGATGGCGCCCAGCACCTGGGCCACGACGTAGCCGGGCACCTCGCTCCAGGCGAAGCGCCCGCCCATGGCCAGGCCCACGGAGACGGCCGGGTTGAAGTGCCCGCCCGAGATGGGCCCCAGGGCGTAGGCGCCCGTGACCACGGTCAGGCCGAAGGCCAGCGAGACGCCGACCAGGCCGATGCCCACCTGCGGGAAGGCGGCGGCCAGCACGGCCGCGCCGCAGCCGCCCAGGGTCAGCCACAGGGTCCCGAGGAATTCGGCGGACCATTTTTGAACAGAGGTGTGCATGGAAAATCTCCAGAAGCAGGCCCGCCGCTGCGCCCGGGCCCTGCGCGCACTGACCGCCCTGCGGCGGAAAGTGGCGTTGTTATAGCCCCGCTCCCGCGCTGGCGTGAGGGCGAAAAAGTGAACAATCGTCCCGGGCTTGCGCTGTCCACCGGTCGGTAGGATCTTGATAATGCGCACGCCGGCCCGAGATAAGGGCTGATTTTTTCTCTGTTGTGAACCCATAGGACACCGTCTGCATGAGCAAGCAAACCCATTCCTTCCAGGCCGAAGTCGCACAACTGCTGCACCTGGTCACGCATTCGCTGTATTCCAACCCCGAGATCTTCCTGCGCGAACTGGTCTCCAACGCCTCGGATGCCTGCGACAAGCTGCGCTTCGAGGCCCTGAACAATGCCGCGCTCTATGAGGACCAGCCCAACCTGGAGGTGCGCGTGTCCTTCGATGCCTCCGCCAAGACGCTGACCATCGCCGACACCGGCATCGGCATGAGTGCGCAGGAAGCCATCGACAACCTGGGCACCATCGCCAAGAGCGGCACCAAGGCCTTCATGGACAAGCTGTCGGGCGACCAGAAGGCCGACTCGCAGCTGATCGGCCAGTTCGGCGTGGGCTTCTACTCGGGCTACATCGTGGCCGACAGGATCACCGTCGAGACGCGCCGCGCGGGCCTGCCCGCCTCCGAGGGCGTGCGCTGGACCAGCGGCGGCACGGGCGAGTTCGAGGTCGAGCAGATCGAGCGGGCCCAGCGCGGCACCAGCATCACGCTGCACCTGCGTCCCGAGGCCGAGGAGTTCCTCAACGGCTGGAAGATCAAGCAGGTCATCGCCAAGTATTCCGACCACATCAGCCTGCCCATCCTCATGGAAAAGGAGGAATGGAAAGATGGCGAGAACGACCAGCCTGGCGCCATGGTCAAGACCGGCGCATGGGAGACCATCAACAAGGCCAGCGCGCTGTGGACGCGTCCCAAGAAGGACATCACGGCCGAGCAGTACCAGGACTTCTACAAGGCCATCAGCCACGATTTCGAGGCTCCCCTGACCTGGAGCCACAACCGTGTCGAGGGCAATACCGAGTACACGCAGCTGCTGTACATCCCTGCCAAGGCCCCGTTCGACCTGTACAACCGCGACAAGAAGGCGGGCGTCAAGCTCTACGTCAAGCGCGTCTTCATCATGGACGATGCCGAGGCGCTGATGCCCGGCTACCTGCGCTTCGTCAAGGGCGTGATCGACTCGGCCGACCTGCCGCTGAACGTCAGCCGCGAGCTGCTGCAGGAAAGCCGCGATGTGCGCCTGATCCGCGATGGCTCGACCAAGCGTGTGCTGTCCATGCTCGAGGACCTGGCCAAGCACGACCGGCACGAGGCCTCCACCGACGCCGAAGGCGTGACCGATGTGGTCAGCGAGGAGGACAAGGCCAAGGAAGGCAAGTACAGCCAGTTCTACGCCGAGTTCGGCGCCGTGCTCAAGGAAGGCCTGGGCGAGGATTTCGCCAACAAGGAGCGCATCGCCAGGCTGCTGCGCTTTGCCTCGACAACCAGCGAGCAGGCCTCGGTCTCGCTGGCCGACTACAAGGCCCGCATGAAGGAAGGCCAGGACGCCATCTACTACATCACGGCCGACACGCTGACCGCTGCCCGCAACAGCCCGCAGCTGGAAGTCTTCCGCAAGAAGGGCATCGAGGTGCTGCTCATGGCCGACCGCGTGGACGAATGGGCCATGGGTTACCTGACCGAATTCGACGGCACGCCGCTGCAGTCCGTGGCCAAGGGCGCCGTGGACCTGGGCAAGCTGCAGGACGAGGAGGAGAAGAAGGCCGCCGAGGAAGCCGCCGAGGCCTTCAAGCCGCTGCTGGCCAAGCTCAAGGAGGCCCTCAAGGACAAGGCCGAGGACGTGCGCGTGACCACGCGCCTGGTGGACTCTCCCGCCTGCCTGGTGGTACAGGACGGCGGCATGAGCCTGCAACTGGCACGCCTGCTCAAGCAGGCCGGCCAGCAGGCGCCCGACGCGCGGCCCGTGCTCGAGGTCAATCCCGAGCATCCGCTGGTCAAGAAGCTGGACGGTTCGGTGCATTTCCATGACCTGGCCAACATCCTGTTCGACCAGGCCGTGCTGGCCGAGGGCGGCATGCCCGAGGACCCGGCCGCCTACGTCAAGCGTGTGAACGCGCTGCTGGCGTGAGTTCCTCACAAGGATTGCCCAGGCGCATTCCCTAGGCCTCAGTGCCTGCTCACTGCCGCGCAAATGCGCGGCAGATCAGCCTTCCAAGCCGGTGCCAGCCAAGCTGCCACCGGCTTTTTCACGTCTGCGCTCCGTGAGGAAAACCGGCAATCGATGGCGGACTCACAAAAAACTCACAAACACTTCCAAATACTCACTTTTGTTAAATATTACAGATCGTATTTACTTTTGGTAATAAAGAACCATCATGCCTCCTTTTGGTGCGTCCGGTTGTCGGCTTTTTGACAGAGCTGTGTCAGCCGGGCATCTCGCGCGCCCATGCCTGCGGCATTCGGCGCTGTCAACGAAGCAAAAGAGAGGTTTGTATGGCTTTCACGAGAAAGGGCTGGCTGGCGCGTGCGCTGCTGTCCGGCGGCTTGCTGGCAACGGCGGCTGCCGTGGCGGCGCCGGCCGACACCGACATCCTGGTCAACCAGGATGGTCTCTACGACGGGCAGGACGCATCGGCAGGCCCTGCCGGCGGCACCTTCACCTATGTGGCCAAGGTCAGGCACAACAACATCGGTCCCGACGCCGTTGGCGTCACCCTGACCGAGGTGCTGCCCGTGGGCGCCGTGTTCCAGGGCTACAGCAGCAGCCCGGGCGGCATCACCTGTACGGCACCGGCTGCCGGCACGGTGCTCACCGCGGCCAACAACACGCTGGTCTGCAACATCGGCAGCCTGGCGCCTGCCGATGGCTTCAAGTCCGTGGCCTTCCAGGTCATCCTGCCGGTCGTGGGCACCAACTGGCGCGCCGTGGCCAGCGCGCGCATGGCCTCGCCCGACTACGACAACGACCAGAACAACACGCAGCTCGATCGCAACTTCACCACCACCGAGGCGGCCGACCTGGCCATTGCGGTGGCGGCTCCCGCCAGCGTGGCCAACGGCGGTGCCTTCCAGTACACCATCGACGTGCAGAACAAGGGCCCGTCCGAGGTGCCGGCCGGTGGCCGTACCGTGGTGCGCTTTCCCGTGCCCAACGGGGCCGTGATCACTGGCGCGCCTGCAGGCAGCGGCTGGAGCTGCACGCCCGCCACGGGCTATCCGCTGATCTCGGGCGAACTCAGCTGCACGCGCGGCGGACCCGTGGCGCCGGGCGCCGTGCTGCCGGCCATCACCGTGCCGGCCATCGCCAACATGAGCGGCACCATTGCCGGTGCGGCCAGCGTCAAGGGCTACAAGGACGCCAGCACCGAGATGCCTGACGGCCAGTCCGGCAATAACACCGCCGGCGCCGCCGTGGTGTCCAGCGGCAGCGAGTTCGTGGATGTGTCACTGCGCAAGCAGGTGGCGCCCACCGTGCTCGATGCGCTGCAGGCAACCGATGTGATCTACACGCTGCAGCCGCGCCGCGAAGGCGGCTCCCTCGTACCGCGCGATCTCACCATCACCGACACCCTGCCGGCCGGCGTGACCTTCACGGGCTTCGAGGGCAGCACGGCGCCCTGGAATTGCGGCCACAACAGCGGCACCATCACCTGCACCCACGCGGGCGAGTACCCGGTGGCCGGCTACGCCAACATGCAGGCCATCCGCTTCAGGGCCAGCGTGGCTGCGGGTGGAACGCCGGGTGCGCAACTGGTCAACCAGGGTGTGATCGGCGTGCCGCCCGAGCTCAACGAGCCCAACAAGAGCAACAACAGCGACAGTGCGGCGGTGAGCTTCAGCAACGACGCACGGCTGCGTCTGGTCAAGGCCGGCCCCAGCCGCCCGGTGCTGGCGGGCCAGGAGTTCAGCTACACGATCACGGTGACCAACAACGGCCCCATGCCCGTGCTGCCGAATCAGCAGATCACCGTTTCCGACAACCCTGCGGACGGTCGCATGGCCATCGTCGGCATGTCCGGCGCAGGCACCGGCGCGGGTGACTGGACCTGCTCCACCCAGAGCTGCACCTCGATGGCAGGCCTGGCCGTGGGCGCCAGCCGCCAGATCACGGTCAGGGCCAAGGTCACGCTGGCCTCGGGCTATCTGGACTTCACCAACAATGCCTCGGCGGGCGTGATCGGCCGGGACAATGCGTCGGCCAGCACCTCGGCCACGGTCACCGTGTCTGCCGACAAGGTGGATGTGGGCATCGTCAAGAGCGTGGTCAGCCCCGTGCCGCCGGCCTCCATCAAGAGCGGCGAAGAGGTCACCTACCAGCTGGTGGTGAAAAACCATTCGGCCACCACGACCGTGACCAATGTGCGCGTGCGCGATTCGCTGCAGTCCCTGGTCAAGCAGACCGACGGCGTGCGCATCGTGGGCGGCAACCCGGTGGACGAGGCCGGCAACCCCGTGCCCTACAAATACCCGGGCGGCGGCTATGTCTCCAGCCGCATCGTCTCCGGCGTCAATGCCAGCTGTGGCACTCCTTCGGGCAATGCCAACAGCGAGACGCGCGATCTGACCTGCGACATCACCTCCATGGCGCCGGACGCCGAAGTGGTGATCGAGGTCGTGATCCGCCCCAAGCGCGCCACCACCGGCAGCTATGCCAACGCGGCCTCGGCCCAGTCGCTGGACATCCATGACGCCGATCCCGGCAACGATTCCTCGACGGCCAGCATCACCGTGCAGGCCATCGCGGAAATCGCCGCGCAAAAGCAGGTCTCGCCCAAGGTGGCGGCTGCGGGCGAACCCATGACCTATACGGTCACGGTGCCCAACTACGGCCCCTCGTCGGCCGCCAATGTGACGATGAGGGATGTGCTGCCTGCGGATGCCATCTTCATCGGTACGCCCACGGTCTCCGGCGGCGGCACCTGCACGCCGGCCGCCACCGATGGCATCAGCGGCGGAACGCTGGAATGCGCCTGGGCCAATCCGCTGGCTGCAGGTTCGCAGTACACGGTGAGCTACAGGATGCGCTCGCGCGGCGACCTGGCCGCCGACACGGAGATCGCCAACACGGTCGCCGTGGACACCACCACCGAGGAACTGACCAAGGCCAACAACCAGGCCGAGGCCAAGGCCAGGCTCAAGCGTGCCGAGCTGGACGTGAACATCAGCATGCGCCACACGTCCGACGGCCTGGTGCTGGGCGAGGACACGGAATACACCATCACCGTGACCAATTCCGGCCCTTCCTACGCCACCCAGGTGGTCGTGACAGACAAGTTCCCCGCATCGGGCTCCACGGCCACCTTCAGCTACCAGAACGGCCTGACCCTGGCCGGCATTCCCGGAGCTTCCGCATCCTGGTGCGGCGTGCAGCCGGCGCTGAACGCGACCAGCGGTCCCCTGCAGTGCACCATCCCTTCGCTGGCACCGGGCCAGAGCCTGACCATCAAGTTCAAGATGCGGGCGCAGGATCTGCCAGGCAGGGCTTCGGGGGGCACCATCTACCACGAGGCTTCGGTCAAACCCTTCGAGACGGAATGGCTGAGCAATGGCGGTGACGTGATCGTCAACAACACGACCACGGACCGCACCTCCACCAGCCGCCTGGGCAATGCCGTGGATCTGGGCATCGGCAAGCAGGGGCCGGCCGGTCCGCTGGACGATGGCGATACCGCCACCTACACCCTCACCGTGACCAACTATGGCCGCGATCCCCAGTCGCCCGCGGGCGCCTCGGTGACCGATGTGCTGCCGGCGGGCCTGGAGTTCATCTCGGCATCGGCGGGCTGCAGCTACGCCGGCGCCACGCGCACCGTGACCTGCGGCGTGCCGCAGCTGGCCAAGGGCGGCACGGCGGTCTTCACGCTGGAGACCCGGCTGGAAAAGCCCTACAAGGGCGCCCGCCCGCTGAGCAACTCGGCCTCGGTCTCGGTGCCCGGCGACGGCAACCCGGACAACGACAAGAGCACGACCACCACGCCGCTCAAGCCGGGTCCGGACAACACGGCCCGCATCCCCACGCTGTCGCAATGGGGCCTGGTGCTGATGTCGTCCCTGCTGGCGCTGATGGCGCTGGGCGCGGTGCGCCGGCGCGAGCATTCGTGATGGCTGTCCTCTGACGGCAAGGGCCGGTGGCGTGGCGCACGCCCCGGCCTTTGTTGTCATCAGGCCATCCGAAGATAATGCGGGGGCCTGTAGAGGGAAACTGTGTGCAACTGCCAGGTCGCAGGACCGGCAACCAAGACCTACGACCTGCCATGCTGCGCTTCTTTCTGATCTTTCTCGCCATCCAGCTGACGATGTTCGGGCTGAACCTGCTGAGCTGGGTGCAGCAGCACATCGTGCTGCCCTGGACGTCCTTCCTGGCCCATGTCTGTGCCTCGCTGGTGACCTGGTTCGACAGCACTGCATCGGCCGCGGGCAAGGTGCTGTGGAACACGGCCACGGGCTTTGGCGTGTCCATCGAGGCCGGCTGCAACGGGCTGGAGGCCTACATCGTGCTGTTCGCCGCGGTGATGGCCTTCCCCTCGTCGTGGCGCCAGAAGCTGGTCGGGCTGGTGGCCGGCTTCGTGGCCGTGCAGGCCATCAACGTGCTGCGCGTCATCAGCCTGTTCTATCTGGGCCAGTGGAGCACCACGGCCTTCAATTTCGCGCATGAATACCTGTGGCAGGCGCTGATCATGCTCGACGTGCTGGTGTTCTGGCTGCTGTGGGTGCGCTGGAGCGGCCGCAGGAGTCCGTCGCAGGACGGCGGCGCCGAGCCCCCGCTGCCCCCTGCCGCCGTGGCGGCCTGAGGAACGCCCGATGATCGGACGCAATCCCATCTCGCGTTTCGCCGCCCTGGCCATGGGCGGCATCGTGGTGCTGACCCTGGCCTGGACGCTGGCGGCCGGCTGGCTGGCCGTGCCGGTCTCGGGCATGAGCAAGTGGGTCCTGGAGAGCGCCGCCAGCGGCTGGGTGCAGCGTGTGGAGCTGGAGGCGCCGCGCAACCTGGTCGTCAATTCCTCGGTCCAGGTGTCCAACGAGCAGACCGGCTGGCGCCGCGCCGAGGCCATCGTCGAGGTCGACCCCGCCCGCTACGGCTACGGTCTGCCGGTGCTGGTGGCGCTGCTGCTGGCGGCCTGGGGGCCGGGTCGGTGGTGGCGCATCGCGCTGGGCTATGTGGCGCTGCTGCCGCTGCAGACCTTCAGCGTGGTCTCGCAGGTGCTGATGCAGCTGTGCCTGGTGGCCGGCCTGGACCTCAATGTGCTGGGCATACAGCCGTGGCAGCTGGAAGCCATCGTCTATGCCTACCAGATGGGCGGGCTGATGGTGCCCACGCTGTGCCCGGTGCTGCTGTGGCTGGCGCTGGACATGGGTTTCGTGCGCCGTGTGCTGCTGCCGGCCTGGAACCGCAGCCGGGCGCCTGCCGTCGCACCGCAGCCCATGGTGGCGCCCAAGCCATCGGCATGGCGCCAGACCGATGGTGCCGCCACCTCCACCGGCCATCCGCTGGTGTCCTCCAGCAGCGCGGCCACCCTGCCCAAGGCCAAGGCGACCAGCCATACGCCACAGCGCTGAGGGCCGGTTGCGGGGTCGGCTGCGGGGCCGATCGGATCAGCCCTGCGCGGGCATGGGCGGCAGCAGGCCGCGTTCGGTGATGAAGTCGATCACCTCGCGCAGGCCCAGGCCGCTTTTCACGCTGCCCATCACATAGGGCTTGTGGGCGCGCATGCGCCGGGTGTCGGCTTCCATGATGTCCAGGTTGGCGCCCACGTAGGGCGCCAGGTCGGTCTTGTTGACCACGAGCAGATCGCTCTTGGTGATGCCGGGTCCGCCCTTGCGCGGAATCTTCTCGCCACCGGCCACGTCGATCACGTAGAGGGTCAGGTCCGACAGCTCGGGGCTGAAGGTGGCGGCCAGGTTGTCCCCGCCGCTTTCGATGAAGACGATGTCGGCCTCGGGGAACTGGCGCAGCATGCGGTCCACGGCCTCGAGGTTGATGGAAGCATCTTCGCGTATGGCCGTGTGCGGGCAGCCCCCGGTCTCCACGCCCATGATGCGCTCGGGCGGCAGGGCCTCGGCCACCGTCAGCAGGCGCTGGTCTTCCTTGGTGTAGATGTCGTTGGTGATGACCACCAGGTCGTAGTGCGCGCGCATGGCCTTGCACAACATCTCCAGCAGCGTGGTCTTGCCGGAGCCGACAGGGCCGCCGATGCCGACGCGCAGCGGGGGGAGTTTCTTGGTGCGGGTGTTCATGGTGGACTGGGGGAAAGGTTGTTCAGGAGCGGAAGAGCCGGGAGTACTGGTGTTCGTGCCGTGCCTGCAGCACGCTCCATTGGGGCAGCATGGTGTCCAGCCGGGGCGGCATCTCGCTGGCGCGGCGGCGGGCCTCGCCCACGGCCTGCCCCAGCAGCGGATGCAGGGCCAGCAGCAGGCTCTGGCCCGCCACCTGGCCCAGCGGCACGGCCTTGATGGCGGCGGCCACCTGGTTCTCCAGCCAGGCAAAGCCATAGGCCAGCAGGGCGTGGTCCTCGTCCGCATCCACGGCGGCGCAGGCGCAGGCAAAGGCCGTGGGATAGGCAAGGCCGGGTCCCTCCACCAGGGCGCCCAGTTGTGCGATGCGGGGCGCAAAGGCCTCGCCCCCCCAGGGCACAGCGCGCAGCAGGCTGTGCAGCGACCAGCCCATCTGCAGCGTCTCGGCACGGGCCTCGCGGCTGTCGCGGCTGGCAATGAACCACTGGTTCCATTCGTGCACCGCACCCTCGTCGCCTGCGCTCCAGGCCCTGCGCAGCAGCAGCCACAGCGGCGCCTCGCAGCGTGCAAAGCCGTGGACCAGCGCATCGGCAATCCAGGTGCGCGCCGTGCCGGCATCCGTGACCAGACCGTGCTCGATGGCGGCTTCCAGCCCCTGCGAATAGCTGAAGCCGCCCACGGGCAACTGGGGCGAGGCCAGGTGCAGCAGGGCGCACAGGCCCTGTATCGACAGGTCAGCCATGCGGATGGTCGTGGCCGTGCCCGTGTCCGCAGCAGCCTTTGTGAGCATGGTCATGGCTGTGGTCGTGGCCATGTTCATGCCCGTGGGAATGATCGTGGGAATGGTGGTGGGCGTGGCCGTGTGCGTGCCCATGGTCATGCAGCGCATACACGCTTTGCGCCAGCGCCTGGTCCTCGGCAAAGCTGGCGTCATGACCGTGGCGGTGGCCGCCGCCATAGGCGCCGGCCTCGGGCTCGAAGGGCGCATCCACCAGGGCCACCTGCGCGCCCAGGCGCAGAAGCATGTCATGCAGCACGGGGTCGTTTTCCAGGTGCAGGTGCGTGGGCGTGACCTCCACCGGGATATGCCGGTTGCCCAGGTGGTAGGCCGCACGCAGCAGGCCCAGCGGCGTGGCCGCCGTCACGCGCAACACCGCCTGGGGCGCTGCGCGCACGGCGACCAGGGAGCCATCCTCGGCCACCAGCACATCGCCGCCGCGCAGCACGCTGCCGCGCGCCAGCACCACGGCCAGATCGCGCCCCGTGGAGTCTGTTGCCGCAAAACGGCTCTTCTGGCGCATGTCCCAGTCCAGTTCCAGCGTGGCGGCGCGCCTGACCAGCACGGCGGCAAGGCCCCCGCCCTGGGGCATGTGTTTGTTGACGGTGAGCATGTTGATCAAAACAGAAAATACCGCTGCGCCATCGGCAGCTCGGTGGCGGGCTCGCAGGTCAGCAACTGGCCGTCGGCGACGACCTGGTAGGTCTCGGGATCGACGCTGATGTCGGGCTGCCAGTCGTTGTGCACCATGTCGCGCTTGCTCACGCTGCGGCAGTGCTCCACCGCCACGGTGCGCTTGCGCAGGCCGTAGCGGCCGGCCACGTCGGCCTGCTGCGCGGCCTGCGAGACGAAGGTCAGGCTGGCCGGCGCCACGCCGCTGCCCTGGCCTGCGAACATGGGGCGGTAGTGCACGGGCTGGGGCGTGGGGATGCTGGCGTTGGGGTCGCCCATGGCGGCGCTGGCGATGCTGCCGCCCTTGAGGATGAGGCTGGGCTTGACGCCGAAGAACGCAGGGCGCCACAGCACCAGGTCCGCCAGCTTGCCCACTTCCACCGAGCCCACGACATGGGCGATGCCATGGGTGCGTGCGGGGTTGATGGTGTACTTGGCCACGTAGCGCTTGACGCGGAAGTTGTCGTGGCGCGCGTTGTCGCCCGGCAGGCTGCCGCGCTGGACCTTCATCTTGTGCGCCGTCTGCCAGGTGCGCAGCACGACCTCGCCCACGCGGCCCATGGCCTGGCTGTCGCTGGAGATCATGGAGAAGGCGCCCAGGTCGTGCAGGATGTCCTCGGCCGCGATGGTTTCGCGGCGGATGCGGCTTTCGGCGAAGGCGATGTCCTCGGCAATCGATGCGTCCAGGTGGTGGCAGACCATGAGCATGTCCAGGTGCTCGTCCAGCGTGTTCACCGTGTAGGGGCGCGTGGGATTGGTCGAGGACGGCAACACGTTGGCCTCGCCGCAGACCTTGATGATGTCCGGTGCATGGCCGCCGCCCGCGCCTTCGGTGTGGTAGGTGTGGATGGTGCGGCCCTTGAAGGCGGCGACCGTGGCTTCCACGAAGCCGCCCTCGTTGAGCGTGTCGGTGTGGATGGCGACCTGGGTGTCGGTCTCGTCGGCCACGCCCAGGCAGCAGTCGATGGCGGCGGGCGTCGATCCCCAGTCCTCGTGCAGCTTCAGGCCGATGGCGCCGGCGGCGATCTGCTCGCGCAGCGGCGCGGCCTGGCTGGCGTTGCCCTTGCCCAGCAGGCCGATGTTCATGGGGTAGCCGTCCACGGCCTGCAGCATGCGCTCCATGTGCCAGGGGCCGGGCGTGACCGTGGTGGCGAAGGTGCCCGTGGCCGGGCCCGTGCCGCCGCCGATCATGGTGGTCACGCCGCTGGTCAGCGCCTCGTCGATCTGCTGCGGGCAGATGAAGTGAATGTGGGTGTCGATGCCGCCGGCCGTGACGATCATGCCCTCGCCCGCGATGATCTCGGTGCCGGGCCCGATGACGATGGTCACGCCCGGCTGCATGTCCGGATTGCCGGCCTTGCCTATGCCTGCGATCAGGCCGTTCTTGATGGCGATGTCGGCCTTGACGATGCCCCAGTGGTCGATGATGACGGCATTGGTGATGACGGTGTCGGCGCAGTCCGCCGCCATGCGCTGGCTCTGGCCCATGCCGTCGCGGATGACCTTGCCGCCGCCGAACTTGACCTCCTCGCCGTAGATGGTGTGGTCCTTCTCGATCTCGATGACCAGGGCCGTGTCGGCCAGCCGCAGGCGGTCGCCCACGGTGGGGCCGAACATCTCGGCATAGGCCTGGCGCGTGATGCTTGCCATGAACGTACCTTTCAGAGAGGTCCCATCACCTTGGCGTTGAAGCCGAAGATGATGCGGTCGCCGGAGATTTCCACGAGTTCCACGGTGCGCTCCTGCCCGGGCTCGAAGCGCACGGCCGTGCCGGCCGCGATGTTCAGCCGCCAGCCGCGCGTGGCGGCGCGGTCGAAGTGCAGGGCCTCGTTGACCTCGAAGAAGTGGAAGTGCGAGCCCACCTGCACGGGCCGGTCGCCGGTGTTGGTCACCGTGACGGCCTGCACGGGCCGGCCTGCGTTGAGGACGATCTCGCCGGGCTCGGCCAGCAGTTCGCCGGGGATGGTGCGTTCGGTCATCGAGGGCTCCCTGGCTCAGCCGGCCAGCGCCACGGCGCCATAGCCCATGGCGGCCACGCCGGCCAGGCGCGCGGCCCAGGCCCTCGCGCCGCCGCCGCGCAAGGCCCGGCCGAAGGCCACGCCCAGCGCATGCAGCATCAGCGTGGTGCCGACCATGCCCGCCATGTAGGCCCAGAACACGGCAGGTGCCAGCGCATGCGGGAAGACCTCGCCATGGGCAAAGCCGTGGAACAGCGCGAAGGCGCCCGCCAGCACCATGGCCAGGGCCACGGGCAGGCGGCGCTGGGCCACCAGCAGCAGGCCGAAGGCCAGCAGCGAGGCGGCCACCATGGGCTCCACGGCCGGCAGTGCCAAAGGGGTCTGCGTCAGCGCCAGGCCCAGCGCCATGCAGGCGGCAAAGGCCACGGGCGGCAGCCACTGGCGCTTGAGCATCAGCCCGCACCACAGACCCAGCGCCACCATGGCCAGCAGATGGTCCAGGCCCGCGATGGGGTGGGACAGCCCGGCCATCAGGGCCTGCATGGCGCCGTCGCCGGCGTGCAGGTGCACGCCGGCCCCCGTATGGGCGCTGGCGGCCGTGGCGGCGGCCAGCAGGGCCGGTGCGAGCAGAAGGCGGGGATGGAACATGGCGGATCTCCTCAAACGATCGGATGGTGGACGGTCACGAGCTTGGTGCCGTCCGGGAAAGTGGCTTCGACCTGGATGTCCGGGATCATTTCTGGAATGCCCTCCATCACATCGGCGCGCGTCAGCACCGTGGTGCCCAGGTGCATGAGCTCGGCCACGGTCCTGCCGTCGCGCGCCCACTCCAGCACGGCGGCGCTGATCAGCGCCACGGCCTCGGGGTAGTTGAGCTTCAGGCCGCGCGCCTTGCGCCGCTCGGCCACCAGGGCGGCGGTGAACAGCAGCAGCTTGTCTTTTTCACGGGGCGTGAGTTCCATTGGTCAGTCTCCGTTGATCAGGTGGCCCACAGGCGGGGAGGGCGGGCTTCTTGGTTCAGCAGGGCCGGGCGCAGCAGGCGCCAGCCTTCATGCAGCACGGCGCGCGCGGCCTGCATGCGCCGCGCCAGCACGCGCAGCAGCAGCACGGACGGAGCACCGCCCTGGCCGGCCAGCAGGCTGGCGCCGGCGCGCACCTCGTCGCTCCAGGGCAGGGTGGTGGCCAGTTGTTCATTCAGGCCCGCCAGCGCACCGCCTGGGTCCGGCGCTGCCGCCCAGAGGCTGGCCTGGATCGGAAAGCCGGCCCAGGCCACGGGGCTGTCCAGCAGCGTGTCGGTGGAGCGCAGTTCGCCCTGCTCCAGCCACAGGGGCAGGCCGCCATGGCACAGGCGGTTGTCCAGGCGCAGGCGCGCCGCTGCGCCGTGGCCCTGCCATTGCTCGCCTGCGCCGTAGCGGCCCAGCACCACGGCATCCCAGCCGATGGCGCGCGCGCCAGGTGCCAGCTCCAGCTCCAGCGCCATGGTGGCGTCGGCGCCCGCGAACAGCATGTTGTCCTGGGGCAGCCATTCCAGCGTGGCGCCTTCCTCCACGCGCAGCCGCACGCGTTGCGCGGCCGGCCGGCCCTGGGACTTGTACCAGCGCGTGGCTCCGGGTGTTGTCAGCAGGGCGTGGGCGCCGGGCGCCACGCAGACATCGATCCTCAACTGGTCGCCCCCGGCGATGCCGCCCGGCGGATGCAGCAATACCGCGTGGCAGATGCCGGGCCCTTCGGGATGCAGCGGTTTCTGAACACGCAGGGGGCCGCTGTGGCGTGCCTGCGCCAGCACCGTGCCCTGGGCCGCGCGCCGCTCGAAGCGCAGGTCCAGCAGGGCCTGCCAGCCGGCACAGGCGGCAGAAGCAGCGGTTGTCTGGGGGATGGCGGGCATGAAGGATCGGGCGTGCAGGATGGTGCAAACGCCCTCCTTCATGCATTAAGCGTGCCAATGTGGTGCGCCACCGGGTTGCGCCTGCCTGGTGCGCGCTGCCCCGGATTGGTGCAATGGTTGCACGCCAGTGCATGCGCCATGGCACGCTGGTGGTGCCTGCGGCGCTGCCCAGGCCGCGGGCTGGTGCAGGCCTATGGGGCGCGGCGGGCCAGCGTCCGGTCCCGGGCGACCACGGCCAGCGTGGCCAGGCTCAGCGCCAGGCCCGCGAGGCTGGCGCCCGACCAGCCCCAGTGCAGCCAGACGTAGGAGCCCACGGCCGAACCCAGCGAGGCGCCGATGAAGTAGCCCGTCATGTAGACCGCGTTGATGCGCGAGCGTGCCGCAGGCGCCAGTGCGTAGATCACGTTCTGGTTGCTGATGTGCAGGGCCTGCAGCGCGGCATCGACGATGAGCAGGCCCGCCAGGAACCACCACAGACTGGTGCCGCCCAGCCACAGGGCCCCCCAGCCCGCCAGCATCAGCAGGCCGCCGGCCAGCGTCGTACGCTGCTCCAGGCCCCTGTCTGCCAGGCGGCCCGCCATGTTGGCCATGAGGGCGCCCGCCACGCCGACCAGGCCGATCAGTCCGATCTGTGCATCGCCCAGGCCATAGGCCGGCCCTGCCAGCAGCAGCGCCATGGTGGAGAACAGCACGCTGACGGTGGCAAAGCCCAGTCCGCCGATCAGGGCGCGGCTGCGCAGGCGCGGCTGCTCGCGCAGCAAGGTCAGCAGCGAGCGCATCACCTGACCGTAGCCGATGCGCTGGGATGGCCGTGCCTCGGGCAGCACGCGCCGCAGCGCCAGGGCCGTGCCCGCCGTGGCGATGGCGCCCGCCCAGTAGACGGCGTTCCATCCGCCCAGGTCGGACAGGACGCCGGCCACGCTGCGCGCGGCCAGGATGCCGATCAGCAGGCCGCTCATGACCAGGCCCACGGCGCGCCCGCTGGCGCCGGGCGCCGCGAAGCTGGCCGCCATGGGCACCAGCACCTGGGCCGCGACCGAGAACAGGCCCGTCATCAGCGTGCCGGCCGCCAGCAGCCCGAAGCTGTGCGCCATGCCGCTGGCCAGCATGCCGAGGGCCGCCAGCAGCATCAGGCACAGCACCAGGCGGCGGCGCTCCAGCATGTCCCCCAGCGGCACGAGCAGCAGCAGGCCCAGTGCATAGGAGACCTGAGCCATGGTCACCGTCAGCGAGGCACGCGCCTCGCTGATGCCCAGATCCACGGCGATGGAGTGCAGCAGCGGCTGGTTGAAATAGTTGGCGCCCGCGCACAGGCCGCAGGCCGTGGCCATGAGCAGCAGGGTGCTGTGTGGCAGCACGGGGGTCGAGGTGGCGGACAGGGCAGGGGGAGAGCTGTGCATGGGATCAATGCCTGTGGTGTCGGGTGGTGGGTGGCTGCCGCATGGTTCAGACCCACAACGGTGCCCGCGCGGGCCGGTCCGTGACCGGCAGCGCGGCCACGGCATCCACCTCGATCAGCATGCCTGGCAACGCCAGCCTGGGCACGGGGATCAGGGTGCAGGCCGGAAAACGTGGCAGGCCTTCCTGACCGGGCCCGCCTGCGCTCCAGTGCCGCCGTACGGCGGCCTGCCAGTCGTTGAAGCGCTGTTCCGAATGGTCGACGATGAGCAGCGTCAGCTTGACCACCCGGTCCATGTCCGCGCCCGTGGCCTGCAATGCGAGCTTCAGATTGGACAGGGCCTGCACGGCCTGGGCCGCGAATTCCGGGGGCAGATCACCCGCCTGGTTCTCACCGCCCTGACCGGAGACGAACACCCATTGTGCCGGTCCCTCGACGGCGACCACGTGCGTGTAGCCGTTGGGGGAGGCATCGTAGAGACCATCGGGCTGGAGATGGTGGAGCGTGGGGGGCGTCTGGAGCGCGTCGTGTTGCATATCGTGACTCGAATCTGTGGATGCCGGGAGTGGCGAGGCTGGCAGTTTGAAACCTCAACCATTGTTGAGGTCAAATGTCCTCCCGCTTGGGCCTACTAGGGCCGGGCCTATTTCTCCTTCGCCATGCCTCCGTCCTTTCCCGCACCTGCCATCCTTTTCGAGCCTGAAGCGCCAGCCATTCTTTCCGTTGGCGAAGTCGCCAGGCGCAGCGGCATCACCGTCTCGGCCCTGCACTTCTATGAGCGTCAGGGCCTGATCGAGAGCCTGCGCACCGCCGGCAACCAGCGCCGCTACGCGCGGTCCGTGCTGCGGCGCGTGGCCGTCATCAAGGTGGCCCAGCGCATGGGCCTGCCGCTGGCCGATATCGCTCAGGCATTGCAGAGCCTGCCCAGCGGACGCACGCCGACGCAGGCCGACTGGTCCGCACTGTCGGCACGCTGGCGCCAGGCGCTGGATGCGCGCATCGAAGGCCTCACCCAGCTGCGCGACCAGCTCGACGGTTGCATAGGCTGCGGCTGCCTGTCCCTGAAGGTCTGCCCTCTGCGCAACGATGGCGACTGCCTGGCCGAAGGCGGCCCCGGTCCGCACTTTCGCTGAAGCCGGGCCGGTCGGCGCCTGTCAGTGTCTGGGCATGGGCAGGGTGGGCGTGCGCGTGCACATCCAGCCCAGCCAGGCGGCCAGCGCGCCCATGACGATGCAGTAGGCGACCAGGGCCTCGGTGAGGCCGATATGGTCGGACAGCCAGCCCAGGCCCAGGATGGGCACGATGGTGCCTACATAGCCCACCACCAGATAGGTGGACAGCAGGCCCGTGCGGTTGGCCGGCGTCGAGACCTTGTTGACGATGGACATGCCGGCCAGATTGCACAGGCCGTGGCCCGCCGCCGTGGTGATGACGCTCAGGGCGAACAGCAGGGCCGAGCCGACGAAATTGTTGACCAGCAGCAGCAGATTGCAGGCCACCAGGCAGGCGAAGCCCAGGATGGCCGAACCCTTGGTCGGGCGCGGGCGTGCCAGGTACTGGAAGCCTGCCGAAAGGAACAGGATCACGCCGATGGACAGGCCGGACACGGCCGGACCGTGCCAGGGCACCATGCGCTGCATGAAGCTGGGCGCCAGCGAGGCGAACAGGCTGAACATGCCGAAGGCGCAGAACGCACACATGCCGCCCAGGGCGTAGTGCCGCGCGAAGCGCCGCTCGGGCAGCGTGATGGTGGGCATGAAGTCGCGCCAGTTCAGCGCGGGTGCCTGCTCCGGTCGCTGGTCGGCCGGCCCGGGGATGCGCACCTGGTACAGGGCGTAGATGGCCAGCAGGCCCAGGCCCAGCGAGGGGATGTAGGCCGAGACCAGCGGCCGGGGCAGCCACTGGGCGATCAGCCCGCCGACCACGGGGCCCAGGCCGAAGCCGAAGGCGATGGTCAGGCTGGTCGTGGCCGCGGCGCGCTGCAGGTCGCCCCGGTTGTTGAGCCGCGTCATGCCCACCGAGGCCGAGGTCGTGATCAGCCCCGAGGCCACGCCGATGACCACGCGGCCCAGCGCGAAGCTGGGCACGTTCCAGGCCATGGCCGAGACCAGAACGCCCAGCGTCATCAGGATCAGGCCCGCGCGCAGCACGGCGACGAAGCCGAAGCGGTCCGTCAACCGGCCCAGGAACAGCAGGCTGGCCAGGGCGCCGAACATGTAGGCGACGAAGATCTGCGTGATGTGGCTGGGCAGCAACCCCCAGGCCTGCTGGTAGAGGGGATACAGCGGGCTGGCCAGGGCCGTGCCCATGACGCCCACGCACATGGAGAAACACACCCACGCATAGGGTGGCCAACGGGTTTGCATAAAAGGGTGCGAGAAGAGGGAAAAGCGGCTGCCGGCAAGGGCGCTGCCGACAGCGCAGGGCATCTGGAATGACCCCCGGGACAATGGGTGAATTCTAGGAAACCCGCGCGCAGCAGGTGCGGTGGCTCCCGCGAGCCCCTGGCTGGGACCCGGGCATATGGCTGTCATGCGGCGGCCACGCGCGGGTGTACCCTGTAGCGGTCACTTGCATTCATCCAAGAATCCGGTATGCCAGCTCCCTGCTTTTCTTCCCTCTCTTGGCCGCGCGTCTGCCCGAAGGCCTGGACTCTGCTGGGCGCCTGCGCGCTGTTGCTGGGCGGCTGCGGCTCGGTGGGAGGGGGCGTGGGTATCGGCATCCCTGTCGGGCCGGTGTCTGTGGGCGTGGGACTGGGCAGCGGCGGGCTGAGTGCCGGCGTCGGTACGGGCGTGGGGCCGGTGGGCGTCGGCGTGGGGTCAACCAGAGCGGCCAGGTACTGGGCAGCGCGGGGGTGGGGGGGCCTCCACGGGCGTGGGGGGGCGCAAGGGTCGGCGTGGGCGTGGGCTCGTCCACGGTGCTCCATGACCCGCAGCGCAGTGCCTCCCAGCCCTCCCCGCGGATGGCGCAGGAGCCCGGGCCCGTGGCACCTTCCCCGGCCCCCGCGGGTGCCGTGCAATGGCGCGACGCCAGCGGACAGATCGTGCCGGCCTGCCGGGTGGAAGGCCGCTGCTGAGTCAGGGCCCCTGGGTTTGCATGCAGTTTCCCCCGGAGCAGCAAGGCAAGTGGCGCCGCCGCCCGGAGGGAGTTCCTTTCAATCCGACCAGGCGATGCGGTCCCGCCCGGCTCCCTTGGCCAGATACAGGCGGCGGTCGGCGTCGGCCAACAATTGCTGGGCGCTGTTGGAGGGCGAGGGCACGATGCTCGCGATGCCCATGCTCACGGTCAGCGCCGCGCCCAGCGGCGAGGCTGCATGGGGCAGGTCCAGCGCCCTGAGTGCATCGACGATGCCCTGGGCCACCAGCACCGCTCCGTCCAGCGCGGTATGCGGCAGCAGGCAGACGAACTCTTCCCCGCCATAGCGTGCCAGCAGGTCGCCTGGGCGGTGCAGCGCGCCCTGGATGGCATGGGCCAGCTGGCCCAGGCAGTCATCGCCGACCAGATGGCCGTAGTGGTCGTTGTAGGCCTTGAAATGGTCCACATCGATCATGACCAGGGACAGGGGCTCGCCCAGCCGCTGCAGGCGCAGGAACTCGCGCGCCAGCTGGGCGCCGAAGAAGCGGCGGTTGGCCACTCCCGTGAGCCCGTCGCTGTGCGACAGCAGCTGCAGCATCTGGCGTTGCTGCGCGATCTGCAGATGGGTGCGCACGCGCGCCTTCAGCACGGGCGAGCGAAAAGGCTTGGTCACGAAGTCCACCGCACCCAGGTTCAGGCCCAGCTCCTCGCAATGGGGCTCGGTCAGCGCGGTGAGGAAAATGACGGGGATGTGCGCGGTCTCCAGGTCCGTCTTCAGACGCCGGCAGACCTCGAAGCCATCCATCTGCGGCATGCGGATGTCCAGCAGGATCAGGTCGGGCTGGTGCTGGCGGGCCAGGGCCAGTGCCTCCTCGCCGGTGTGCGCCACGAGCAGGTCGCACAAATCCTTGATCACATGGCCGATGACGGCGGCATTGTCCGGAACGTCGTCGACCACCAGCACCTTCTGCGCGGCAGGCAAGGGCTGTAGCGGGTTGGGCAGTGACGGTGGAAAGGCGGAGTAGGGCATGGCCTGGCGGATTTCGGGCCGAGAATACCCCGGAACCCCTCAGGCTGGATAGGGCATGGGGGTCAGGGACAATTTGTAAAGATTTCTGTCCCTGATGTGACAGACGACTTGATGTCGGTCAAGCGTACAGCGGCTCTTCCTGCATGGCCTCGATCTGCTCGTTGAGCATGTCCACCTGGCCGCGCCAGTAGTCGGGGGTTCCGAACCACGGGAAGTTGATGGCGAAGATGGGGTCATCCTGGCGCCGTGCCAGCCAGGCGCTGTAGTGGATCAGGCGCAAGGTGCGCAGCGGCTCGATCAGGGCCAGCTCGCGCCGGTCGAAGGCGCGGAACTGCTCATAGCCGTCCAGCAGGGCGCCCAGCTGGCGGGTGCGCTGGGCGCGGTCACCAGACAGCAGCATCCACAGGTCCTGCACGGCCGGGCCGGTGCGCGCGTCATCCAGGTCCACGAAGTGCGGCCCGCCACGGCCTTCGTCGTCCAGCGGCGTCCACAGCACGTTGCCGGGATGGCAGTCGCCATGCAGGCGCAGCGTGCGCGCTGCCTGCAGGCCGAAATGGCCCGTCGCACTCAGGCCGTCGGCGGCGGGTGCCATCAGATCCAGCGCGCGCTGGCAGGCCGCCTTCCAGGCGGATTCCACCTCCAGCGGAATCATCTGCTGTGACAGCAGCCACTGCATCGAATCCTGGCCGAAGCCGGCCAGGTCCAGCGCCGGGCGGTGCGCGAAGGGCCGTGCCGCGCCCACGGTATGGATGCGCGCCAGAAACCGCCCGATCCACTCCAGTACCTCGAAATCATCGAGTTCGGGCGGCCGCCCACCGCGCCAGGGGCTGACCGAGAAGTCGAAACCCGCATGGCTGTGCAGGGTGGCGCCCCCCAGCACCAGTGGCGCCACGGCGGGCACCTCGGCCGTGTGCAGTTCGGCGCTGAACGCGTGCTCTTCGAGGATTTGCTCGCGGCTCCAGCGGCGCGGGCGATAGAACTTGAGCACCACGCGCTGGCCGTCTTCGAGCACGGCCTGGTAGACGCGGTTCTCGTAGGAGGCCAGGGCCGTGAGCCGGCCGTCGCCCCACAGGCCCACGGCGGCCAGGGCGTCGAGCACCACGTCGGGCGTGAGCCGGGCATAGGCGTGGCGGGCCTGCGGCGAGGCGTCGAGATCGGGATCGTGCGGTGTGGCGGACATGGGGCGATTGTCGCCGGGCTGGCTTAAGCTCTGCACCTGTCTGTCCTCCACCGATTCGCGCACCGTGCCGCTGCTGCCCCATTTCCTGCAATCGCATGCCATCGCCAGCGTTGCCGCGGGCGCATCCGAAGCGCAGGACGGTGGCGCCGATGACTGGCGCGGCTGGCATCGCGGCCGCAAGCGTTATGCGGTCTGGGTGCTGGAGGTCGATGCGCAGGCTGCCGTGCGGCAGGCCTGCGCACAAGCGCGCGCCCAGCTGGCCGATGCCCTGGTGCCGCGCTACCGGCGGCAGTGGCATGTGACCGTTGCCACGGCGGGCTTCCTCGACGGCGATGCGGCCTTGCCCGATGCCTATGGAGTGTTGCAACTGGCGCGGGATCTGCACGCGCTGCAAGCCATGCCGGCCGCCGCGCTGCAACTGGAGTTCGGTGGCTGGGGCAGTTTCGAGATGGCGCCCTACCTGATGGTCCGCGACACGGACACTGCGGGCGCCACGTTGGCGGGGCTGCATGGCGCACTGGTGCCGGCCGGGCGGGAACTGGCGCTGACCGAGCCGCTGCGCCCCTATGTGCCCCATGTGACACTGGGTGCATGGAGCGGCGCCTGGCCGCGTGCCCGGGTGCAGCAATGGATCGGCGGCCTGCCGGGACTGGAGCCCTGGCAGGCCGCGCTGGACGAGATCGCGCTCGTCAGCTATGCGGCCGGCGAGCCGCACGGCCCGCTGGCCTGCCATGCGCGCTACGACCTCAGGAGCCGCCGGCTGCGCTGGCTGCAGCGGCCGGACAGATGGTGCGCCGGCCTCTGATCAGGCCAGCGTGATCTGCACGTCGATATTGCCGCGCGTGGCGTTGGAGTAGGGGCAGACCTGGTGGGCCGCATCGACCAGGGCCTGGGCCTGGGCGCGGTCCATGCCGGGCAGGCTGACCTTCAGGCGCGCGGCGATGCCGTAGGCGTTGGGGATGGTGCCCAGGTCCACTTCGGCGTCAATGGCCAGGTCCTGGGGCAGGGTGATCTTCTGCTTGCCGGCCACGGCCTTGATGGCGCCGATGAAGCAGGCCGAGTAGCCCGCGGCGAACAACTGCTCGGGATTGGTGCCCGTGCCGCTGGTGCCCGGCGAGGACAGGGTCACGTCCAGGCGGCCATCATCGGTGCGCGAGGCGCCATCGCGGCCGCCGGTGGTGTGGGCGCGGGCGGTGTACAGGACTTTTTCGAGCTGGGCCATGGTGTCTTCCTTTGGCAAAGATATCCGGCTGTGCGGACGGGTGGAGGAAATCGTCGGGTCGTCTTCAGTCGTTGTCGCGTGGCGCCAGGCGCTCGCGCAGCGTGCCGAGCTGCCGCGTCAGGGCCTGCAGTTCGGGCAGGGTGCACTGGGTGCTTTGCAGCACGCACGGGGGAATCTTTTCGGCTTCGGCGCGCAGCGTGCGGCCCTGTTCCGTGAGCGTGATGCGCACGCGCCGCTCGTCGCTGGCATCGCGCAGCCGTGCCAGCAGGCCCGCGCCTTCCAGGCGCTTGAGCAGGGGCGTCAGCGTGCCCGAGTCCAGGGTCAGCCGTTCGCCGATCTCCGACACGGTCAGGCCGTCACGCTCCCAGAGCACCAGCATGACCAGGTACTGCGGATAGGTCAGGCCGATGCGGTCGAGCAGGGGCTTGTACAGCTTGGTCATGGCCAGCGATGCCGAGTACAGCGCGAAGCAGACCTGGTTGTCCAGCTTGAGCAGTTCGGAGGTGTCGATGGGCATGGTGTTGCTTGGCATGGGGTGAATTATTGCTGTCAATTAAATTGTGCGCAATATTTTTGCGAAAAAACCCCGACGAAATCGGGGTCGCAGGCTATCGGCCCGTGAAACGCGCCGGCCGCTTCTCGATGAAGGAGCGGACACCCTCGGCGGCGTCCTCGCTGTTGGCGAGACGCTGCTGCACGGGGATGAAATCGGCCACGGCGGCGGCCTGGCCCAGCTCGATGGCCTTGAGCACGTTCAGGCGCGTGGCGACCACGGCCTGCGGGGCCTGGGCGGAGATCCGCTCGGCAATGCGAAAGGCCTCGTCGAGTTCCTGGCCGGCCGGGACCACCTTCTGCACGAAGTTCAGGCGATAGGCCTCGGCACTGTCGAACTCGTCGGCCGTCAGCAGGTGCAGCATGGCATTGCCCACGCCGGCGCGCTCGGCCATGCGCAGCGTGGCACCGCCCGTGGGCATGATGCAGCGCTGCACCTCCAGTTGCGAGAAGCGGCAGTCGTCGGCCGCCACCACGATGTCGGCGCCCAGCATCAGTTCGATGCCCACGGTGAAGCAGATGCCCTTGACGGCCACGACCATGGGCTTGGCGCGGCGGCGGTAGCCGGTCAGGCCGTAGTCGTGCGGTTCGACCAGGCCCTGGGGTATGGCCTTTTTGCCCGTGCGCAGGAATTCGGCCATCACCGGCAGGTCCAGCCCCGCCGTGAAATGGCTGCCGAAGGCGTGCAGCACGCCAACGCGCAGCTCGGGATCGTCTTCCAGGCGGGTATAGGCCTCGGCCAGCTGCTGGAACATGGGCGGCGTCCAGCCGTTGCGCTTGGCGGGGCGGTTGATGCCGATCAGCAGCACATGGCCGCGCACTTCGCAGCTGATGCAGCCTTCGGGCGGCGGGGTGGGGGTGTCGATGTCCATGGGTGTCTCCTGCGCTGCAACCATAGTGGAGCGCCGGGGACGCCGCAGTCGCGCAGAAGACGCCCGGGCCAGGCAGGGCGCATCCAGGAAAAAAGGCGAAGGAGGGCGCCTGCTGCGCCTTCACTTCGCCTTCACGCTGTCGCGGGATACCGATCAGTAGGTGTACACGCCGCGGCCCGTCTTGCGGCCCAGGCGACCGGCGGCCACCATTTCCTTGAGCAGCGGGCAGGGGCGGTACTTGCTGTCGCCGAATTCCTTGAGGTAGACCTCCATCACGGCCAGGCACACGTCCAGGCCGATCATGTCGGCCAGGGCCAGCGGGCCGATGGGCTGGTTGCAGCCCAGCTTCATGCCGGCGTCGATGTCCTCGGCCGAGGCCAGGCCCTCGGACAGCACGAAGAAGGCTTCGTTGATCATGGGCACCAGGATGCGGTTGACCACGAAGCCCGGGGCGTTCTTCACGGTGATGGGGCTCTTGCCCAGGCGCTCGGACAGGGCCTTGACGGCGGCATGCGTCTCGTCGCTGGTCTGCAGGCCGACGATGATCTCCACCAGCGCCATCATGGGCACGGGGTTGAAGAAGTGCATGCCGATGAACTTGTCGGCCCGGGTCGTCACGGCGGCCAGCTGGGTGATGGAGATCGACGAGGTGTTGGTGGCGACGATGACGTCGGCGTCCAGCAGGCCATCGAGCTGCTGGAGGATCTTGACCTTGAGCTCGTAGTTCTCGGTGGCGGCCTCGATGACCAGCTGTGCGCCCTTGAGGGCGGCGTAGTCGGTGGAAGTCTTGATGCGTGCCAGGGCCGCGGCCTTGTCGGCCTCGGTCAGCTTCTCCTTCTTGATCAGGCGGTCCAGGCTGCCCGAGACGGTGGCCAGGCCCTTCTGGACGGCGGCATCCGAGATGTCCACCATGACCACATCGATGCCGGACACCGCGCAGGCCTGCGCGATGCCGTTGCCCATGGTGCCTGCGCCGATGATGCCTACGGTTTGAATTGCCATGACTGTCAGTCTCCTCAAACGAACAAAGTGAATGCGATCCAGCGATCGTAGCGGGATTCGGAGCATCCACCGGGTTTGCCCCGGCTTGCGGCGCCGCGCAGGCGACTGCAACAGTGGATGGCTACACCGCAGGGAAGGGGCAGGCATGCTGGATTACATCGTGATCGGAGGCGGCTCGGCGGGCTCGGTGCTGGCCGGGCGGCTCAGCGAGGATGCGCAGACGCAGGTGGCGCTGCTGGAGGCCGGGCCGGCCGACTCCAGCGTGCTCATCCACTGTCCGGCGGGCATGGCCGCCATGGCCAAGGGCGGGCGCCACAGCTGGGGCCTGTCCACCGTGCCCCAGCCGGGCCTGGGCGGGCGGCGTGGCCACCAGCCGCGCGGCAAGGTGCTGGGCGGCTCCAGCGCGGTCAACGCCATGGTCTATGTGCGCGGCCAGCCGGCCGACTACGACCACTGGGCCGCCCAGGGCAATCCGGGCTGGAGCTGGAGCGAAGTCCTGCCCTACTTCCTGCGCGCCGAACACAACGAGCGCGGCGCCGACGCCTGGCATGGCACGGGCGGCCCCCTGAACGTGGCCGAGCTGCGCGATCCCAACCCGCTGTCGCAGGCCTTTGTGCAGGCGGGCGTGCAGGCCGGCCATGCGCACAACGGCGATTTCAACGGCCCGACGCAGGAAGGCGTGGGCCTCTACCAGGTCACCCAGCGCAATGGCGAGCGCCACCACGTGGCCAAGGCCTATCTGGCGCCGCACCGCGCGCGGCCCCATCTGCGTGTGGAAACCGGTGCCCAGGTGCTGCGCATTCTGTTCGAGGGCCGGCGCGCCGTGGGCGTGGAATACCTGCAGGGCGGCAGCGTGCGCCAGGCGCACTGCCGGCGCGAGGTGCTGCTCAGCGGTGGCGCGCTGCTGTCCCCGCAACTGCTGATGCTGTCAGGCGTGGGGCCGGGCGAGCACCTGCGTTCGCTGGGCATCGATGTCGTTCACCACCTGCCTGGCGTGGGTGCCCATCTGCACGACCACCCGGATGTGGTGCTGGTGGTCGATGGTCCCCAACTGGCCGACAGCTTCGGCCTGTCCCTGGGAGGCGTACGCAGATTGCTGGCCGCCGTGGGCCAATGGCGCAGCCAGCGGCGCGGCATGCTGACCACCAATTTTGCCGAGGCGGGCGGCTTCATCCGCAGCAGCCCCGGCGAGGCCGCGCCCGACCTGCAGCTGCACTTCGTGGTGGCCAAGCTGGTGGACCATGGGCGCAAGACGGTCTGGGGCCACGGCTATTCCCTGCATGTCTGCGTGCTGCAGCCGGCCAGCCGCGGCAGCCTGCGCCTGGCCAGCGCCGACCCGCTGGCCCTGCCGCTGGTGGACCCGGCGTTTTTCTCCGACGCGCAGGACCTGCGGCGCATGGTGAACGGCGTGCGCCGTGCGCGCGAGATCCTGGCCCAGCCTGCGCTCGCCGGTCTGGGCGGACGGGAGATGCCGGCCTCGGCCCGCGCGCAGGACGATGCGCGCATCGAAGACTTCATCCGCAGCCATGCCGACACCATTTATCACCCCGTGGGCAGCTGCCGCATGGGGCCGGGGCCCATGGACGTGGTCGATGCGCAGCTGCGCGTGCATGGCATCCAGGGGCTGCGCGTGGTCGATGCCTCGGTCATGCCGCGCATCGTCAGCGGCAACACCAATGCGCCCACGGTGATGATCGCGGAGAAGGCGGTGGACATGATCCGCGCCGCAGCGCGCTGAAGAACGGCCGGATTCAGGCCCTGAAGCGCCTGCGCGTCATCGCCAGCGCAAACCAGTAGGCTGCCACCGTGGTGGCGGCCAGCGCCAGGCCGTGGCGCAGCGGGTGGGCCGGCCATTCGTCCATGAACAGCGGGCGTACCAGCTCCACGGCATTGGTCAGCGGCAGCCAGTCCGAGGCCAGGCGCACGGCCTCGGACAGCTGCTCGCGCGGGACGAACATGCCCGACAGGAACATCATGGGCGTGAGCTTCAGCGTGAAGTAGTAGGTGAAGAAGTCGTAGCCCTGGGCCAGGGCGTTGGAGATCAGCGCGATGCTGGAGAACATGATGCCCGCGCACAGCAGCACCGGCCAGGACACGAGCAGCTTGGGTGAGTGGCTGATGCCCAGGGCCAGCATCACGCCCAGGATGGCCGTGACCGCAGGCATCGAAGAGCATGGACATGCGGTGACCCTGGGGCTAGGGGCCGGTGGCCAGCACCGAATCGGAGGTGCGGTCCGGCGCCGTGCCCGCCGGGCGCTGTTCAGGGGGACCCAGCCGTACCATCGTCCAGCAGTCGCGCCCGCGGCGCTTGGCGGCGTAGAGCGCGGCGTCGGCCGGTGGCAGCATCAGCTCCAGGCACAGCCCGCTCCAGACCTGGGGGGTGTGGGCGCAGCCGGCGCTGAAGCGCACCTCGAAGCCCAAGGTCTGTACCGAGGCCTGGAGCAGCGCGGACTGCAGCCGGGTGCACAGGCTGTCCACGCCGTCTGCCGAGGTGTAGAGCAGCAGGCAGAACTCCTCGCCGCCCCAGCGCGCGGCGATCTCGTCGCCGCGCAGCTGCTGCTGGAGCAGCCGTGCGAACAGGCACAGTGTCCGGTCGCCCATGGCATGGCCGTGTTCGTCGTTCACATGCTTGAAGTGGTCCAGGTCCAGCATCACCAGGGCCAGTGGCTGGTGGTGGCGCTGCGCATGGGCCAGCATGGCGGGGGCGCGTTCCAGCAGGGCGCGGCGGTTGGACAGTCCGGTGAGCGTGTCCTGAAGGGCCATGTCGCGCAGTTGCTGGCTGGTCTCGTCGCGCCAGGCCACGAGCACGGCCACCATCAGCAAGGTGCTGCTGAGCGTGGTCAGCAGCGCGAAGATCTGGTTGGCACCGCTGTCCGCGGTGAAACTGGGCAGCCAGGGCGTGGCCAGGGCCAGGTAGCTGCGAACGAGCAGCATCAGCCCCATGAAGGCGGCCACGCCGCACATCAGATAGCGCCAGCTGTGCGCCACGGGCCGGTGCGGGCCCAGGCACAGGCCGGCCAGCGCCAGCAGGCACAGCCCGTGGATGGCGCTGAACCAGCCGGTGCGCAGGGCCATCTGGGGCAGCAGCAGCGCAAAGCCCAGCGGTCCCAGTGCGCACAGGGCGATCAGCCCGCGCTCCAGCAGCGGCGGGCGCGGGCCCAGCCACTCGCGCAGGGCACGCGCCATCTGCCATTGCGCCATCGCGGCGCAGGCCGCCGCAGCCAGGGAGAGCAGGTCGCGCCACGGCAGGCCCTGCGGCAGGCGGCTGGCAGCCAGGATGAAGGTCCAGGCCAGGGCCTGGAGCAGGAAGAAATGCTGGGCATGGCGCGCGGCACCACTGACACGGCGGCCCATGGCCAGGGGCAGGGCCGCCGACATGGCCATCATGTTGATGGCCACGACGGCGGTCATGGAAAAGAAGTCCAGGGGCGGCAGCGTCGATGGCATGGGCGTCCCTGGATGACGGTGCGGCTCGAGGCGCGGGCGCTACTGGAACGCCACCTCCGCGAAGCTGCGCAGCTTGCGGCTGTGCAGGCGCTGGGAGCCACCGTCGCGCAGGATGTCGATGGCGCGCATGCCGATGCGCAGGTGCTGGTCCACGCGCTCGCGGTAGAAATGGTTGGCCATGCCGGGCAGCTTGATTTCGCCGTGCAGCGGCTTGTCGGAGACACACAGCAGCGTGCCGTAGGGCACGCGGAAGCGGAAGCCGTTGGCTGCGATGGTGGCACTTTCCATGTCCAGTGCCACGGCGCGACTCTGGCTGAAACGGCGCTGGGGCAGGTTGTCGGGCAGCAGCTCCCAGTTGCGGTTGTCGGTGCTGGCCACGGTGCCGGTGCGCATGATGCGCTTGAGGTCGGGGCCGTCCATCTGCGTCACGTCGGCCACGGCCTGCTGCAGCGCCAGCTGGATCTCGGCCAGCGCGGGAATGGGCACCCACAGCGGAAGTTCCTCGTCCAGCACATGGTCCTCGCGCACATAGGCGTGGGCCAGCACATAGTCGCCCAGCTGCTGGCTGTTGCGCAGTCCCGCGCAGTGGCCCAGCATCATCCAGGCGTGCGGACGCAGCACGGCGATGTGGTCGGTGATGGTCTTGGCGTTGGCCGGGCCCACGCCGATGTTGACCATGGTGATGCCGCTGTGGTCTGCGCGCACCAGGTGGTAGGCCGGCATCTGCGGCAGGCGCGGCGGCGGCGTGCCCAGCTCGTCGCCCGCCTGGGCCGGCAGCCCCGTGCGGCGCGTGACCACGTTGCCGGGCTCGATGAAGGCGATGTATTCGCTGTCCTCCCTGGCCATCTCTGCATGGCCCAGGCGGATGAACTCGTCGATGTAGAACTGGTAGTTGGTGAACAGCACGAAGTTCTGGAACCACTCGGGCTGGGTGCCCGTGTAGTGGCGCAGCCGGTGCAGCGAGTAGTCCACGCGCGGTGCCGTGAACAGCGACAGCGGCAGCGCCTGGCCGGGCTGCGGGCGCCAGGTGCCGTTGGCGATGCCGTCGTCCATGGATTCGAGGTCGGGCAGGTCGAAGACGTCGCGCATCAGCAGGCGCCGCTCGCGCGACAGCGTACCTTCGATGTGGTCGTTCTCGGCGAACGAGAAATGGATGGGGATGGGCTTGTCGCTCAGTCCCACCTCCAGCGGCACGCCGTGGCTCTTGATCAGCAGGCGGAACTGCTCGGCGTAGTAGCGCGAGAAAAGGTCGGGGCGCGTGAGCGTGGCCTCGTGCGTGCCCGGGCCCTCGACGAAGCCGTAGGCCAGCTGCGTGTCCGCGCGCGCCACCGTGGAGGTGTGCATGCGAACGAAGGGGTAGTAGGCATGGATGGGGGCGGCCGGCGTCTCGCCCGTCACGAAGCGCTGCATGGCCGAGCGAAGGTGTTCGATCTGTTCGCGGTAGAGCTGCTGGACATGCTCCAGGGCCCGCAGGGGGTCGGTGTGCAAGGTGGCCGGGGCCCTTTGGGCCTGCGAGGGGTTGTGAAGCAAAACCATGCTCTATTGTCGTTGGACTGGGTGACTGTTGTGCAACTGCCAGGCCCGTGCCCGCTCGGCAGGCAGGGGCGGTGCCACGAGGTACCCCTGCATCATGCCGCAGCCCAGGTCGCGCAGAAGGGCCAATTGGGCCGGTGTTTCCACGCCTTCTGCCACGATGTCCAGGTGCAGGCTGCGCCCCATCTGCACGATGGCGGTGACGATGGCCGTGTCGTCCTCGCTATCGGGGACGTCGGCGATGAAGGAGCGGTCTATCTTGAGCTGGTTGATCGGGTGGCGGCGCAGATAGGCCAGCGAGGAATAGCCGGTGCCGAAGTCGTCGATGGCCAGGCCCACGCCCAGAGCCTGCAGCGCCTGCAAGGTGTCCTGCACCTGTCCGCTGGTGTGCATCAGCGTGGATTCGGTCAGCTCGATATGCAGCCAGCGTGCCTCCAGGCCGGTCTCCTCCAGCACCTGTGCCACTTCGCGCGCCATGTCGCGCTGGCGAAATTCCAGCGCCGACATGTTGACCGACAGGGGCACGGGCGCCAGGCCCTCGTCCTGCCATTGGCGTGCCTGTCGGCAGGCCTCGCGCAGAACCCAGTGGTCTATGGCGGAAATCAGGCCGCGTGCCTCGGCAAAGCCGATGAACTCGCCGGGAAGCACCAGGCCGCGCTGGGGGTGGCGCCAGCGCACCAGCGCCTCGAAGCCCGCCAGGCGGCCATCGGCGGTGAAGGTCTGGGGCTGATAGTGCAGCTCGAACTCGTTGCGTTCGAGGGCGCGGCGCAATTGCTGCTCCTGCATCAGCATCTGGGTGGCCTGGCCACTGGGGGCGGGGGCGTAGAACTGCAGGTTGCGCCGGCCGCTGTCCTTGGCCATGTGCATGGCGGTCTCGGCGCGGTTGAGCAGCTCCTCCGGCCCCAGGCCATCGCCCGGGTACATGGCGATGCCCATGCAGGGCGATATCACCAGCGGCGTGCCCTCGATGGAGCAGGGCGCCTCGATGATGCGTTGCAGGTGGCTGGCCTGGGTCTCCGTCTCCTGCGGGTCGAGGTCGCCCGTGAGCACGACCACGAACTCGTCGCCGCCCACGCGCGCCACCAGGTCGTGGGAACGCACGCTGCCGCGCAGGCGCTGGGCGACTTCGCACAGCAGCAGGTCGCCCGCGTGGTGGCCCAGCGAGTCGTTGATGGTCTTGAAATGGTCCAGGTCGATGATGATCACGGCCAGGGCGCGTTGCTGCACCGAGGCCAGCGACAGCGCCTGGCGCAGCAGCTGGTTCAGGCGCACGCGGTTGGGCAGCTGGGTCAGCTGGTCGTGCTGGGCCAGGAAGTCCATGCGCTCCTGGGCCAGCTGGCGCAGCGTGATGTCGCGCACCAGCACGATGCGGTAGGGCTCGCCGTCATCGGGCATGGTCTTGGCCTCGATCTCCACGGGGATGCGGTGGCCGTCCTTGTGCTGTATGGCCCCGTCGAAGCGGTCTTCGCGGCCGCTGCGCATGTACTGCAACGCATAGAGGCGGTATTCGGGGCAGATGTAGTCGAGTATGGGCCGCCCCACCAGCTCGTCCAGGCTGTAGCCGGCCAGGCGCGACAGTGCCTCGTTGCCATCGATGATGAGGCCGTCGCGGTGCATGACGATGGCTTCGGTCGTGACCTCGGTGAACTTGCGCATGCGTTCTTCGCTGTCGCGCACCTTCTGCGCCACCTGGTGGTGGTGGCTCACATCGGTGATCTGCACCACGGCGCCCTGCAGCCTGCCGTGCTCGAAGTGCGGCAGCAGCATCGACTCGATATGGCGTGGCGGGCCGCCGGGCTGGGGCACCTCGCGCTCGTAGCGCACATGCTCTCCGCGCAGGCCGCGCTCCACATGTGGCGCGATGACCTGCCACACGGACTCGCCCACGATCTCGCGCACCGTCTTGCCCACCGCCTCGGCGGGCGTCAGCCCGAAGTTGCGGGCGTAGTGCACATTGGCAAAGCGGCAGCGCAATGTGCGCGCGTCAAAATAGGCCAGCATGGCTGGCGCAGTGTCGGCGATCAGCTGCAGCAGCGCATCATGGGCATCTGGATGTTGCGCGTCGACGTTCTCTGGCATGCGTCCCCCTCGCAGGGGATTTATAGCGGAATCGTAGAGATTTTGATAGCACTGCGTAGGTGGGTAAGCGGCCGCTGACACCTGGGGCCGCGTGCCGCTGTCCGGCGGTTGGAGCAGCGTGTACCCGCTGTCTTTTTTTTGCAGCGTCACCTGGCCGGCGCAGGGCAGTCACGTGTGCTCGCACATTCCTGCCGGCGCGAAACGCCCGGGCCGACGCCTTGCGCGAACCCGGGCCTTGGGGGCGGGCCGGTTACTTGAGCAGGTCCTGCACCTGGCCCAGCGCGGTCTGGGCGCATTTGTCGTCCAGGTGGCCGCCCGGCGCACCGCCGATGCCCACGGCGCCGATGACCTCGTTGCCCGCCTTCACGGGCAGGCCACCGCCCAGCAGCAGATAGCCGGGGATGTTCACCAGATTGGCGGCGCCGGGGTTCTTCTGCGCGCCTTCCATGATGGCCAGCGTGCTGTTCTTGGCCGAGGCGGCGGTGTAGGCCTTCAGGCGGCTGGCCTCCAGCGTGTGCGGGCCGGCGTTGTCGGCCCGCTGCACGGCGCGCACGGTGCCGGCACGGTCCACCACGGTGGCGGTGACGGCATGGCCGTCGGCCGCGCAGGCGGCCACGCTGCGTGCCGCGATCTGGTTGGCCAGCTCCAGCGACATGTTCTTTTCCGTGCGCACGGCGTCGGCCTGGGCCGCGGTGGCGATCAGGCCCAGCGTGAGAGCGGCAAGGGTGGCGAGGGCGGTGGCGGGGCGTGGCATGTGGTTCTCCTTGAGGGTGGATGGACCCCGGGGCGCGGGGCCCTGGCGGCATGCATGCAATGTAGGAAACGCCACCGCCGCACACCATTCGGACGGCTACGCCCGGCGCTGCGTAGAAATACGGAGGGGCCGAAGAAGGTGCCGGCTCAGCCGCCGGGCGAGCCGTCCGCCAGACGGGCATAGCGGCGGATCAACTGAGCCAGGCTGGGCGCCTCCAGCTTGGCGAACAGGTTGGCGCGGTGGGTCTCCACCGTGCGCGGGGACAGCTCCAGGCTGCGGCCGATCTCCTTGTTGGTCAGGCCCTGGACGATCAGCGACAGCACCTCGCGCTCGCGGGCGGACAGCTGGGCAAAGCGCTGCTGGGCGTCCCGGTCGCCCTGCTGGCGCTCGCGCGATTGCACATGCTGGCGCACGGCACCCTGCAGGGCCTCGATCAGCACCTCGTCGTCCACCGGCTTTTCGAGGAACTCCGCCGCACCGGCCTTGAAGGCCCGCCGGCACATGTCCACCGTGCCGTGGCCGGTGAGCAGGATCACCGGCTGGTCCACGCCCTCGTCCGTCAGCCGGGTCAGCAGCGCCAGTCCGCCCATGCCGGGCATGCGCACGTCCAGCACGATGGCACCGATGCTGTGCCGATCGAACCGCTCCAGGAACTGCAGCGGATCGGCCCAGCGCTGCACGCGCAGGCCGACCGTCCCTATCAGCAAGGCCAGGCTGTCGCGTACCGCCTCGTCGTCATCGACCAGATGGATCAGCGGGGAAAGGTCCTGGGCGGGTGCGGCGGTCATGGGGCGGATGCTTGTACGGGGTCGGTGGGGGCCGCGGGCAGCAGCAGCTCGAAGCGTGCTCCGCCGACCGTGGAGGGTGTGGTGGATGCGCCCAGCGCCAGGCTGCCGCCCATGGACTCGGCCAGGCTCTGGCTCAGCGTCAGACCCAGGCCCAGGCCCTGGGCGCGGCCCGTGGCAAAGGGGGTGAACAGGCGCTGGCGCATGTCGGGTGCCACGCCAGGGCCGTTGTCCTGCACGGCCACCAGCAGCCGGGCGTCGCTGCGTGCCAGCTCCACGAGCAGGTGGCGGCCCGCGGGCGGCTGCCCGTCCATGGCCTGCAGTGCATTGACCAGCAGGTTGTGCAGTATCTGCTGGAGGGCGACGGGGTCGGCCTGGGCGGCCGGCAGATCGGTGGCAGCCTGCACCCTGGCCTGGACCTGGCGGCGGCGCAGCTCGGGCTCCAGCAGGTGCAGGGCCTCGGCCACGGCCTGGGGCAGGTCCAGCGCCCCGGCCTGCGGCGCCAGGCCCGGGCGCTCCACGAGGCGGCGCAGCCGCCCCACCACGGCGGAGGCGCGCTTGGCCTGCTCCGCAGCCCGCACCATGGCCTGGCGTGCCGCGTCGATCTCGGGGGGCTCCTCGGCCAGCAGCCGGCGTGCGGCCTGGCTGCTGGAGAGCACGGCCGTCAGCGGCTGGTTCAGCTCATGCGCCATGCCGGCGGCCAGCTCGCCCAGCGTATTGAGCCGCGCCACCTGGCCCAGGCGCAGCAACTGCTCGGCGCGGCGCTGCGCCACGCGCTGGCGCAGCAGGGAGCGCAGCACGGCCATGAGCAGGGCACAGCCTGCGGCCCAGCCCAGCATGGCCGTCCAGGGCAGCACCGCGGCGTTCAGCGGCTGGCGCAGATGCAGGACCAGGGGCTGGCTGGGCGAGGCCAGGGTCTTGCTGACCTGCCAGGACCAGTCTGCCCAGCCGGGCGGCTCCCGGCGCACGGGCCCGCCTTCCTGGATCACGAACGCCTGCCCGCCAAGGGTCAGCCAGGCGCGCACCGCGCTGGTGGCCGGGGGCAGGGGCCATTCGTCGGCCGGGATGGTGGCGCGCAGATCCAGCAGCAGCGCATAGCTGGCGGGCAGCCCGGCCTGCACCAGGTACAGGCGTCCCTGGGCCAGATCGGCCAGGGCCAGTTCGGCGTGGCCGCTGGCCTGGGAGCGGCGCTCGGCCTCGGCCATGCCAGAGGGCCAGGGCGCGGGCCAGGGCGCGGGCCAGGGCGCGCCCTCGGCGGCGCCACGGCGGGCCGCATCGAGTACCTGGGGATACAGGCGCGGCAACTGCTTCCACGAAGCCTCCCCGGCACTGGGCTGGCGAGGCTGGAGCAAGGCCAGCGTGCCCAGGATGGCATCATGCTGCACCATGCGCTGGCTCAGCAGCCGGTGGGCAATGCGGGCATCGGTGTCGAACACCTCGCGCAGCGCCTGCAGGCGCGCGTGCGCCAGCCAGGCCGCGCCGCAGCCCGCGGCCAGGGCCCAGGCCAGCACCCACCATGCCGATCGCCGCCACCAGTTCATGGCGCGGATTCTGGCATGCGGGGCCGCGCAGGCGGTGGTCTAATCCGGGGCAATTCCACCCACCGCAGCGCAGCATGGCCGAGAACCCCTCCTCTTTTGCTTCCGTCGCCGACGCCTCCTGGATGGCGCCGCACAGCCTGCTGCGCCTCTCGGTGGCCGTGGCCCTGCTGACCATCGTGCTCAAGACCCTGGCCTGGTGGCTGACGGGATCGGTGGGGCTGCTGTCGGACGCGCTCGAATCCTTCGTCAACCTGGCCGGCGCCGTGTTCGCGCTGGCCATGGTCACCATCGCCAAGCGGCCGGCCGACACGGATCATCCCTACGGGCACCACAAGGCGGAGTACTTCTCCGCGGGCTTCGAGGGCATCCTGGTCATCGGGGCCAGCCTGGCCATCGCCTGGGCCGCCGTCGCGCGGCTGTGGAACCCGCAGCCGCTGGAGCAGCTGGGCTGGGGCCTGGCGCTGTCCGTGGTCAGCTCCGCCCTCAATGGGCTGCTGGCCGTGGCCATGCTGCGCTCGGCGCGCCGGCACCGGTCGATGGCGCTGGAGGGCGACGCGCGCCATCTGCTCACCGATGTCTGGACCTCGGCCGGAGTCGTCATCGGCCTGCTGGCCGCATCGCTCACCGGCTGGCTGTGGCTGGACGCGGCGGTGGCCATCGCCGTGGCGCTCAACATCTGCGTGCAGGGTGCGCACTTGGTCTGGCAGTCCTCCCAGGGCCTGATGGACCAGGCCCTGGACGCCCCCGAGCGCCTGCGCATCGATGTGGTGCTGGACCGCCACGCCCACCGCGAGCAGGGCGTGGTCTTCGACAACATCTCCAGCCGCCGTGCGGGCGAGCGCAGCTTTGCCGACCTGCACATGCATGTCCCCGGTGACTGGAGCGTGGCCCGCGCCGCGCGGCTGCGCACCGAGATCGAGGCCGAACTGCTGCAGGCCGTTCCCGGCCTGTATGCGCGCATCGAACTGCTGCCCCTGGGCATGCAGACCGCCATGGAGGCAGCCATCGAGGCGGCGGGCCAGGCGGACACTTCTTCCACAACCATCGACGAGAGCCCCCGACCATGATCAGCATCCTTCAGCGCGTGAAAGAGGCGCGCGTGGAAATCGACGGCCAGGTTGCCGGCCGCATCGGCGCCGGCCTGCTGGCCCTGGTCTGCGCCGAGCGCGGCGATACCGAGGCCGAGGCCGACCGGCTGCTGGCCAAGATGCTCAAGCTGCGCATCTTCGCCGACGAGGCCGGCAAGATGAACCGCAGCGTGCAGGACCTCGACGGACAGGGCGCCTGCGGCGGACTGCTCATCGTCAGCCAGTTCACGCTGGCCGCCGACACCGGCGGCGGCAACCGCCCCAGCTTCACGCGTGCCGCGCCGCCGGCCGAAGGCGAACGCCTGTACGACTACATCGTGCAGCGCGCGCGTGCCCTGCATCCCGAAGTCGCCACGGGACGCTTCGGCGCGGACATGCAGGTGCACCTGCTCAACGACGGGCCCGTGACCATTCCGTTGTCCATCGCGCCCGCCGCCCCGGCTTGACCTGGGGTGGAAGCTGGCGTCATTTGCGAGTGCGGCCCGTCCTGAAGACACCTGCAAAGACCGTATTCTTGCGGCCTCAGCATTCAACGACAGACCGACCATGAAGAACCACCCGTTCAAAGCCTCCACCCTGGCCCTTGCCATGAGCATGGCCCTGGCGTGGAGCGGCGCGGCCGGCGCCGACACCCTCAAGAAGCCCGCGCTGGACGCCCTGGCCCAGGCCCAGCCCCGCCCCGCCGATTTCGCCGGCTTCCTGCGGCAGGCCGCCGCCAGCCAGCCCGAAGTCGCCCAGGCCGTGCAGCGCCATGCGGCAGGCGCCGCTCTCGCGGGCGACGACCTGACGAACATTGCGCGCCTGCTGGGCCTGTACACGCGGCTGACGCAGGAGCAGGCCGTGCTGTCCAGCATCGAGCGCATGGTCGCCCTGCCCACCGTGCGCGACCCCAAGGTGGCGCCGCACGAAAGCCCGGCCATCCTCGCCTTCGGCGCGCTGGTGCAGCAGATGGCCAAGGACTTCGGCCTGCAGTACCGCAACGTGGACAACCGCATCTTCGAGGTCACGCTGCCCGCGAACGCGGCCCGTGCCACGGACGCCGGCGCCGATGAATTCGGCATCCTCACCCATGCCGACGTGGTACCTGTCGTTCCCGCCGAATGGGTGCTGGACGGCCAGGCCATCGACCCCTTCAAGGTCACGCGCGTGGGCGACAAGCTCTACGGGCGCGGCACCATCGACGACAAGGGGTCGATTGCCACCGTGCTGTTCGCCATGAAAGCCGTCAAGGACAGCGGCCTGCCGCTGTCGCGTGGCATCCGCCTCATGATCGAGACCACGGAGGAGACCGGCGGCGACGCCATGAAGTACTACCAGGGCAAGACCACGCTGCCGGCCTACAACATCGTGCTGGACAGCAAGTACCCCGCCGTCGTCGCCGAGAAAGGCTCGGGCGCGCTCAAGGCGGTGTTCGACGACGTGAAGGCCGATCCCGCCGTCCCTGCCATCACCGCCATGGCCGGCGCCGCCTCGGCGAATGCCATCGCCCAGACCGCGACGGCCGGCATCACGGCGACCGATGAGGCTGCCATCGCCGCCATCGCCGCACGGCTGGAGGCCGCCAAGGGCGACTTCACGGCCAGCTATGCGGGGCAGGGCGGCCCGTTCGCCATCGACATCCAGCGCAGCGGCACCACGGCCACCGTCAAGGTCACGGGCGCATCGGCCCATGGCTCGCGCCCCGAGGAAGGCGTCAACCCTGTGCCGCGCCTGACCTTGTTCCTGCAGCAGGTGCTCATGCCCACCCAGGGCGTGGCCCTGGTCCAGTCCAATGCCTACACCCAGGCCGTGCGCTACATCAACGGCGCCTTCGGCCTGGACTACCTCGGCAAGCAGTTGGGCGTGGCCTATGCGGACGACTTCATGGGCCCGCTGACCCTGTCGCCCAACCTCATCAAGGCCGTGGACGGAAAGCTTGAAGTCACCACCAACGTGCGCATGCCGCGCGGCAAGACGCCCGAGCAGCTGCAGGCCGAGGTGCAGCAGCGCATCACCCGCTGGAGCGAGGCCGCCAAGGTTCCCCTCAGCCTGCAATACACCCAGGGCCACTGGATGGCGCGCGACCCCAAGGGCGCCTGGCTGGCCACCCTGCTCAACATCTTCGGCGACACCACGGGCCTGGACGCCCGGCCCGTGTCCACGGCCGGCAGCACCACCGCGAAGTTCATGCCCAACGCCATCAACTTCGGCCCCGCCATGCCCGGCAAGAAATACACGGCGCACAACGCGCTGGAATACAAGGAGGTGCCGGACCTGCGGGCCGACATGCAGATGTTCACCGAGATGCTGGTGCGGATCGGGAATCTGAAGCAGATGCAGTGAGCATTGGCAATCCGCCGAATGCAAAGGCGCCTTGTGAAAGCGAGGCGCTTTTTCATTCCCGGGACGAGCCATCGAAGGGGATTGGCAATTTGATACAACCTCCCGTGGGAGGCTGCAATGCAGGACATCAAAAGCCAGGATCTCAAGACCATTCTTCATTCCAAACGCGCCAACATCTACTACCTGGAACATTGCCGTGTCCTGGTCAATGGCGGGCGAGTGGAATACGTGACAGACGCCGGCAAGAAAAGCCTGTACTGGAATATTCCCATCGCCAATACCACCAGCATCCTGCTGGGGACGGGTACCTCCATCACCCAGGCTGCCATGCGGGAGTTGGCCAAGGCGGGTGTACTTGTCGGCTTTTGCGGGGGTGGGGGCACCCCGCTGTTCAGTGCCAACGAGGTGGATGTGGAAGTGGCCTGGCTGACTCCGCAAAGCGAATACCGGCCCACCGAATATCTGCAGGCCTGGGTGAGATTCTGGTTCGACGATGAACTGCGCCTGCAGGCGGCCAAGCAGTTGCAGGCCTGGCGCTTGCAGCGCTTGCTGTCCGAATGGAATACCCGCTCCCTGCGCGAAGCGGGTTTTGCGATAGACATCGAGCGCCTCAAGGCCCTGGTGCAGCAATTCACGGGGCTGATTGCCCACGCGCCTGATGTGATGACGCTGCTCACCGACGAAGCCCGACTGACCAAGGCATTGTTCAAGCTCGCGGTCGATGCCGTCGGCTATGGGGACTTCACGCGTGCCAGGCGGGGCACGGGCACCGATGAGGCCAACCGCTTCCTTGATCACGGCAACTATCTGGCCTATGGCCTGGGCGCCACGGCGACCTGGGTATTGGGGCTGCCGCATGGCCTGGCGGTGCTGCATGGCAAGACACGGCGCGGCGGCCTGGTGTTCGATGCGGCCGATCTGGTCAAGGACGCGGCCATCCTGCCGCAGGCCTTTCTGTCGGCCATGCGTGGCGATGACGAACAGCAGTTTCGCCGCCAGTGCATTGAAGCGCTCACGCGCAGTGAATCGCTGGACTTCATCATCGATACGCTCAAGCTCATCGCCACCGATACGGCCCGCATGGCACGCCCCGAAGCGCCTGGACCGGATGGCACAGGAGGTGGCGAATGAATGTGCTGCTCGTGTCCCAATGCAGCAAGCGGGCGTTGACGGAAACGCGCCGCATCCTCGACCAGTTTGCCGAGCGCCGTGGCGACCGCACCTGGCAGACGCCCATCACCCAGGCGGGCCTGGACAGCCTGCGCAAGCTGCTGCGCCAGAGCGCGCGCAAGAACACGGCCGTGGCCTGCCACTGGATTCGCGGGCGCGATCACAGCGAGCTGCTGTGGATCGTCGGGGACGCGCGCCAGTTCAATGCCGAAGGGGCCGTGCCCACCGATACCACCACCCGCAACGTACTGCGCGCCGAGGATGAAAGCCACTGGCACCATCTGCCGCTGATGACGGCGCTGGCCGCGCTGGCGGCCCTGGTGCACGACCTGGGCAAGGCCACCAGGGCGTTCCAGGAAAGGTTGGGAAACCCGGGCCTGCGCGAGCGCAATCACTATCGCCATGAGTGGGTGTCGGTGCGGTTGTTCCAGGCCTTCGTGGGCCATGACGATGATGCGGGCTGGCTGCGGCGCCTGGCTGAAGAAGGTGCCGATGCCGGGGCATTCGAGACACAGTGGACCCGGTCGCTGCTGCGGGACGGCATCGATGAGCCGAAGGCCATGGAGCGGCTGCCCTTCGCAGCGCTGCACAGCGCGCCGCTGGCCCAGGCCGTGGCCTGGCTGGTGCTGACCCACCATCGCCTGCCTTGCATGCCCGTGCCGGTCGGCCGGCAGGGGGCCGATGACGACCTGGAGTCCGATCGCCGCCAGTGGTCACGCTTCGGCGCACGTCCCCGTTTCGTCAACAGCAATGAGATCGAGCGGTTGCTGGAATGCATCAGTGCCGACTGGAATGAGCCGCGCGAAGCAGTCGATGCCGCCAAGGTCCGCGCCCATTGGGACTTTCCAAGCGGTCTTCCGGTGTCCACCGCGCCCTGGCGCAGGCAGGCCGCACGCTACGCGCGCAAGCTGCAGGAGCTGATGGCCCGGTCCATGGATGCACAGGCCCTGGCCGACCCTTTCACCCTGCATGTGTCGCGCCTGTGCCTGATGCTGGCCGACCACCATTACTCCAGCATCGAGGACGAAGTCCGGCGCAAGCCCTACCGCAACGCCGGCTACCCGCTGTACGCCAACACCCGCAAAGGCCAGGGGCCAGCACCGTCCTTCAACCAGACGCTGGACGAGCACCTGCTGGGCGTTCAGGCCCATGCCACGCTGGTGGCGTGCTCGCTGCCCACGCTGGCACGCAGCCTGCCGGCCCTGCTCAACCATCGCGGCCTCAAGAAACGCAGCAGCAACCCGCGCTTCCAGTGGCAGGACAAGGCCGCCGACCTGGCGGCCAGCATGCGCCACCGCAGCGCCAGCCAGGGCGCCTTCATCGTCAACATGGCGTCCACGGGCTGCGGCAAGACGCTGGGCAATGCCCGCATCATGAACGCGCTGGCCGATCCCGCCGTGGGCATGCGCTGCGCCTTCGCCATCGGGCTGCGCACACTGACGCTGCAGACAGGGCGCGTGTTCCAGAACGACCTGGGCCTGGGCGACGAGCAGCTCGCCATCCAGGTCGGTGGCGCGGCCAGCCGCGCGCTGTTCGAGCACTGGGAGGCACAGGCCGAAGCCAGCGGGTCGGCCTCGCGCCAGGCGCTGCTGGACGAAGGCGGCCAGGTGCTCTTCGAGGGCAATGATCGGCACCCGCTGCTGCAGCGCCTGACCGACGATGCCCAGGTGCGTTCCCTGATCGCCGCGCCCGTGCTGGCCTGCACCGTGGACCATCTGACGCCTGCCACGGAAAGCCTGCGCGGTGGCCGCCAGATCGCACCCATGCTGCGGCTCATGACGAGCGACCTGGTGCTGGACGAGCCCGATGACTTCGACATGGCCGACCTGCCCGTGCTCACACGGCTGGTGCATTGGGCGGGCCTGCTGGGCTCGCGCGTGCTGCTGTCCTCCGCCACCTTGCCGCCCGCGCTGGTGCGGGGCCTGTTCCTGGCCTACCGCGCGGGACGCGAGATCTGCCAGCGGCACCGTGGCGAGCGGCCCGGCGAGTCCATCGCCATCTGCTGCCTGTGGATGGACGAGTTCCACCAACAGGCGCTGGACTGCGCCGATGGCCCCGCATTTCGCGCGGGCCATGACAGCTTTGTGCAAAAGCGCGTGGCCCGGCTCGCCAAGGCCGAAGTGCGTCGCCTGGCCACCCTCGTGCCCCTGCCTGCCCAATGGCACGGTGCCGACCTGGCGATACGGCGCCGCGACTTTGCCCGCATCGCGCTGGAGCAGGCCTGGCAGTTGCACCAGCGCCCGCAAAACCACGCCATCGACCCCGCCAGCGGCAAGCGCGTGAGCTTCGGGCTGGTCCGCATGGCCAACATCGATCCGCTGTTCGACGTGGCGCTGGCGATGTACGGCCAGGGCGCTCCCGCGCTGGGCGTGCGCGTGCACCTGTGCGTCTACCACTCGCAGTTTCCGCTGCTGGCGCGCTCCAGCATCGAGCGGCAGCTGGACACCGCGCTGGACCGGCGTTCCCGGGACGGCGCCGACCCAGTCTTCCAAAGGCCGGCCATCCGCGCACTGATCGATGCCAGCCCCGAGCCGCATCAACTGTTCATCGTGCTCGGCTCGCCGGTCACCGAAGTGGGCCGCGATCACGACTACGACTGGGCCGTGGTCGAGCCCTCGTCCATGCGCTCGCTGATCCAGCTGGCCGGGCGCGTGCGGCGGCATCGGCCGGGCGCGGTGGGCGAGGCCAACCTGCGGGTGCTGGGCAGCAATCTGCGGGCTTACGAAAAGCCCGGCCGGGCGGCATTTTGCAAGCCGGGGTTCGAGATGGACCCGGTACCGGACAAGACGGACTCGGCAAGGTACTTCCATTTGCGCTCGCACGATCTGCAGGCGCTGCTGGCAAAACACACGAAAGGCGAAGTGCCATGGCCCGTGGACGCCCGCGCGCGCATTGAAGTCGCCAATGAACCGCTGCACCCCGGCAGGCACCTCGTGGACCTGGAACACGCCCGCATGCACGACGCCATGCTGCCGCGCGAAGCCGGCAGCCCGCACGCCCCGCCCGTGCTGCGCGACGCCAGCCTGCACTGGAGCAGCCCCGCCCGCCTGTGGCTCACCGGCCTGCTGCCGCAGTTCCAGCGCTTTCGCTATGACCCGCTGCCGCGCGTGGATGTGGTGTTTCTGCCGGACGAGGAGGAAGAGGGCTTGCAACTGCACCGCGTCGTGGATGGCCAGCGGCGGGGCGACACGCTGTATGTGCCGGTGCAGGACAGCCTGCTAGCCCTTCAGCCGTTGCATTTCACCGGGAAGGAGTCCGTCACGCCCTGGGGGCAGGTGGATCTGATGCGGGAACTGGTGGCCCTGGCGGAGGGCAAGGGGATGTCGCTGGGGGCGTGCGCGGCACGGTATGCCGTGGCCAGCCTGCCGGACAAGGCGCAGGGGTGGCGGTTTCATGATGTTCTGGGTTTCAACAGAAAGGAGGGCTGAGAACTTGACCGAAGTAACGCAACCTACAGAGCGAAGCTTGAAGGTCCTGCAAATCATGCTGGATCATGTTGCGACGCGATTACGGGCGGCTTTGACCCGTTTGGAGGGAAAGGACGACGCTGCTACAAGAAAGCGCAAGGAAGATGCGCAGGAAAAGTACCAGCTAGCCTCGATTCTGGAAAAAGGGGGCAGAGCAGCCCCGGCAATTGCCTTGGCGAGCCATACCGCAAAGGGAATTCATCCAGACCTGAAGGTCAAGGAGGCTACGAACCTCGCAGTGGATTTTTCCGGGCTCCCTTCGCTCAAAGAAATTGGTTCCCATGTCCTGGCGCCCGGCAACGGTTTGATGGATACCACTGGAGATGGCGCATACAACGCGGCCGCATACGAGCTGTATCTGCTCTTGGATTGTCCGTTTGAGGGGCAGACGCTGGGTTCCCTTTTGGCATCTCATGACGATGATGTGATGTTTGCATTCAGCCAAGGCACTGATGGCGAGACCGATAAGCCATTGCCGTGGTCACGATTGCTGGATGAGAAATGCCCCAAACCAGCGGTGCATGGGCGCAGCAAGCAAATCTACTGGCTTGCAAAGGGAGTTGATCCGTCTGATGACAAGGCATATGAAATCCTTGCGCCGCTATACCCAGCATCGCTGGTGCATGAGGTTTACAAGCAGGTTCATCAGCATCGCTTTGGTGAAACCAACAAGGCTGCTCGCCAAGCGCGTAAGGACAAGAAAGCATACGACGGCGTATGTCATGAGTATCTCCATCTGGCGGTGCAAAAGATGGGTGGAACAAAGCCACAAAACATCTCTCATCTCAATAGCGAACGCTTGGGTACGAACTATCTGCTGGCCTCACTGCCGCCCGTCTGGCGCAGCAACGAGATCCGGCTGCCTGTGCACGCCAGTTCCGTGTTCGAGAAGGTATTCATTGGCCGCCCGCAAGTGCGCAAGACCGTGCGAGAACTGCGCGCCTTTCTCGCTTCTGATCCGACGCCAAACCTGGAAACCCGGCAGCGCCGCAGTTCACTGATTGACGAGCTTCTCGATGAGATGGTGTCCTTGGCCGGCGAGTTGCAGCAGGCGCTTGCACCTGGGTGGACGCGCGAGACCGAGCGCTTTGAGCGTCTGGTGTCTGAAGAGCAATTGTGGCTGGACCCTCTGCGCACCGAACTGCCTGGCGAGGCTGATTTCGCTGACAGGTGGCTAAAGATGGATTGGCCGGCAGAGGTTGGCAAACGCTTCGCCAACTGGCTCAACAAGCAGCTCCTTGGCCAACTGCCCGTCGGCGACGCCGAAGCACGCGAGTGGAAAAAGGAACTGCTCACCGACGAGGACGGCTTTGTGCAGCAACTGCGCGAGCTGCGTAAACGGCTGGATGCGCCGGCCTATATTCCCATACGCAAAACACACGATGAGCTGGTCGGGCACAAGGAGGGGGCGGCATGACGCAAGCCATCCTGACTTTTCCCCATCTGCGCGTGCAAAACGCCAACGCCATCTCCAGCCCGCTCACCCACGGCTTCCCGTCAATCACGGCTTTTACCGGCCTGATGTGGGCGCTGGAGCGCAAACTGGCGCAGGCCGGCATCCCCTTGCGACTGCATGCGGTGGGCGTGGTCTGCCACCACCACCAGGAGCAGGTGACCCAGGGCTATGTGCGCAGCTTCAACCTCACTCGCAACCCGGTGGACAAGGACGGCAGCACGGCCGCCATCGTCGAGGAAGGCCGCATCCACCTCGATATCTCCCTGGTTTTCACCGTCTCGGAAAAACGCGCCGCAGGCACGGCGGCCACCCTGGTGCAGGGTGCCGGCGAGCAGATGCAGCAATGGGCCGACAAGGCCGGCGAGGTGCTATCGCAGATGCGTGTGGCGGGCGGCAGCCTGCTGCCCACCCGTGCCGCGCCGGGCCGGCGAGTGCGCCCCAGGCTGTCCGTGCTGGCCGAAGACGCCACGGAGCGCAGCCGCCAGTTCCGCGAATGGCGGCGCCAGTGGCTGCCCGGCTTCGCCCTGGTGGGGCGGGACGATCTGCTGGCAGACCGCCTGCAGCGGTTGCGCGCCAAGGCCCCGCAGACCACGCTGCTCGACGCCTGGCTGCATGCCGCGCGCTTCAACCATGAGCCCGTGGCGCCCGAGCCGGGCCAGCCTGCGCCCGCCGACGGCAAGCAGCCCTGGGCCGACCCCTGGCGCGGCCCCGGCAGCGGCTGGACCGTGCCCATTCCCGTGGGCTATGCGGCGCTGTCCCCCCCGCATGCGGCGGGTGAAGTGCTCAACAGCCGCGATGCCACGACGCCGCTGCGCTTCGTGGAGTCGGTGTACTCCCTGGGCGAATGGATCAGCCCGCACCGCCTCACGCACCTGGAGCAGTTGCTCTGGCACGCCGAAACCGATGAGGCCCGGGGCCTGTACCGCTGCCGCAGTGGCTATGCGCCTGACCCGGCCCAGATCGACGGCGCCGCAGACCCCGCCGACACCGGGGCGCAAGACGACGATGACGCCTATCCCTACACCTGAGCACCGTCCTCTTTGCTCCGACCTTCACAACGCATTGCCCAAGGATTGATCACCATGTCGAACGCTCTCAAGACCGCTTCCGTCCTCGCCTTCGAACGCAAGCTCGACCCCTCCGACGCCGTCTTCCACGCAGGCCGCTGGGACGACCAGGCCGCATCCGCATCCTGGGCACCCGTGCGGCTGCAGGAAAAGTCCGTGCGCGGCACCATCTCCAACCGCCTCAAGACCAAGGACCAGGACCCCGCCAAGCTCGACGCCGCCATCGAAAACCCCAACCTGCAGACCGTGGACGTAGCCGCCTTGCCCCCCGATGCCGACACGCTCAAGGTGCAGTTCACGCTGCGCGTGCTGGCCGGCGCGGGCACGCCCTCGGCCTGCAACAGCGCCGAATACCAGGCCAGGCTGGCGCAGATCGTGCATGCCTATGTGGCGGGCCACGGATTCACTGAACTGGGCAACCGCTATGCGGCCAACCTGGCCAGCGGCCGCTTTCTGTGGCGCAACCGCGTGGGCGCGGAAAGCGTGCAAGTGCAGGTGGTCCATCTCCAGGACGGCAAGGCGGCCAAGGCGTGGTCCTTCGACGCCTTGGCGCAGAACCTGCGCAAGCTGGACGGACTCGACGAACAAGTCCAGTCGCTGGGCGCCGTGATCGCCGACGGCCTGGCCGGCCGGCGCCATGTGCTGCTGCAGATCACGGCCTTCGTGCGGCTGGGCGCCGGCCAGGAAGTCTTCCCGTCACAGGAGCTGATTCTCGACAAGGCCAGCACCAAGAAGAGCAAGACGCTCTACCAGATCGGCGAAAAGGGCCAGGAAGTCGCCGCCATCCACTCCCAGAAAATCGGCAACGCCCTGCGCACCATCGACACCTGGTACGACGGCGCGCAGGACCTGGGACCCATCGCGGTCGAGCCCTATGGCTCCGTCACCACCCAGGGAAAGGCCTACCGCCAGCCCAGGCAAAAGCAGGACTTCTACACACTGCTGGACGAATGGCTGCTCAAGGACAAGGCGCCCGCCGTGGAGCAGCAGCATTTCGTGATGGCCGTGCTGATCCGTGGCGGCGTGTTTGGCGATGCGAGCTGAGCGCCATGACCACGCACTACATCGACATCACGCTGCTGCCCGACCCGGAGTTCAGCCATGCCCACCTGCTGGGCGCGCTGGTCGCCAAGCTGCACCGCGCCCTGGTGCAACTGGGCAGCGCTGACATAGGCATCAGCTTTCCCGGCTACAGCCTGCGTCCACGCACTCTGGGCACCATCCTGCGCCTGCATGGCAGTGAACCTGCGCTGCGCGGCCTGATGGAACAGCCCTGGCTGCAGGGCATGCGCGATCACGTGCACTGCACGCCGCCAGCTTTGGTACCAGAGGGCGCCGTGCCCTACCTCGTGCAACGCCGGCAATTCAAGACCAGCCCCGACCGCCTGCGCCGCCGCCGCATGCGCCGCAAGGGAGAAAGCGCCGAGCAGGCCGCTGCCGCCATCCCCGACAGCGTGGAGCGCACCCCGGACCTGCCCTACGTGCAACTGCGCAGCGCCAGCACCGGCCAGCCGTTTTGCCTGTTCGTGGAGCAGAAAGCGGTGCAGGGCATGGCGGGCCAGGAGGGCTTCAACACCTACGGGCTGAGCCTGGGAGCTGCTGTTCCCTGGTTCTGACCCTTTTTCTGGCGGCCTGTGGGGTCGCCTTTCAAATCAACAACTTGGCGACGCCTCGGAATTTTGGGGTGTTTTCGGGTTTGGGGTGAAAGTTCTTTAAAAATCCATGAATTGGGAGGATTTTTGTCTAGTTCGCTGCCGCGTAGGCAGCTCAGAAATCTACGGTGCGCGCCGTGATGGGGCGCTTCAAGTTCGCTGCCGCGTAGGCAGCTCAGAAATCCAGGTACTTGCGCAACACCGGCAGCTTGCCGTTCGCTGCCGCGTAGGCAGCTCAGAAAGTGTCCAGCGGCTCAGTGAGAGAGCGCA